>NZ_JBHUKS010000015.1:0-329757 GCF_042684085.1 Amycolatopsis silviterrae | reverse complement strand
GATGCCAGAACGCGCTCTCCGTCTCCAGCGAAGCCGCGTCGATGATCACCGCGCCAAGTTTCACGTTCATCTCCTCAGACCGCCGGGATGATTCCGCCATCGACCCGGAATTCCGCCCCGGTCAACCATTTCGCCCGGCTGGAGGCGAGAAACGCGATCATCTCCGCCACGTCCGACGGATCGCCCGGCCGCCCCATCGGCACGTCCAGGTGGTCGACGATCCGCTGCTGAATCTCGTCCACCCCAACGCCTTCCTGCGCTGCCATCTTCGAGAGATGCGTGACCGCGCCCTCCGTCGTCACGAAGCCCGGCAGCACGCACACGACCCGAACGCCGTGCGTGCCGACCTCAGTCGCCAGCGAACGGCTGTACACGTTGAGCGCTGCTTTCGCCGCCGCGTACGAAGCTTCGCCGCGCTGCGGCAGGTGACTCGCGATCGACGAAACGTGCACGACCACACCGGAGCCGCGCTCGACCATCCCCGGCACCAGTGCGCGGTCGAGGCGAACCGCGCTCAGGAGGTTCATCTCCAGATCGGTGAGCCAGGATTCGTCGGCCCGCTTGAGCGTCGGTGTCGGACCGGTCGCCGCGCCCGCGTTGTTGACCAGGACGTCGATCCCGCCGACGAGGTCGATCACCCGGCGGCCGAGGTCCGCCGCGCCGGCTTCGGTCGAGAGGTCCGCGGGGAGGAAGGTCGCGGGCAGATCGTCCGGCGGTGCGGTGCGCGAAGCCGTCACCACGGTCGCGCCAGCGGCGGCGAAGCGGCGGACCGTTGCGGCTCCCAGGCCGCGGCTGCCCCCGGTGACCAGCACACGGAGGCCAGCGAGGCCCTCGTCCGGAACTGTCATGACGGTGCTCCCTGCAGTAAAGTGAGTCTGACTCCGGAAACTGTACGCCTAAGCTGAACCGGACTCACCTTATGGAGGTAGCAAGTGCCACGTCCGTTGCGCGCCGACGCGCGGCGCAACCGGGATGCGCTCCTGGCCGCAGCGCGGGAAGCGTTCCTCGCCGGGGAGGCCGACGCGTATGTCGACGAAATCGCCAAGCGGGCCGGGGTGGCGGTCGGCACGCTCTACCGGCATTTCGAGACGCGCGAAGCCCTGGTGGAGGAGGTCTACCGGCAGGAAGTCGACCAGTTGTGCGCCGCCCCCGCGCAGCTCCTTGCGGGGCACGCGCCTGATGAAGCATTGCGGCGTTTTCTGTTGCTGCTGGTGGAACATTCGGCCGTGGGCAAGGGCATGGCGATCGCGCTGGAGAGCATCATGGCGACGGATTCGCCGGTCTTCGACGACGCCCGCGCCCAGATGGCCGGTGCCCTCGACCAGCTGCTCGAAGCCGGTGCCGCAGCCGGGAAGCTCCGAGCTGACGTCGGCGGGCGGACCGTGCTGCGCGCCCTCGGCGGGATCTGCGGGATGCGGCTCGCGGAGGGCTGGGAGGAGGAGGCGGTCCGGATCACCGAGATCCTGCTGGACGGACTGCGCTTCGGGGCCGGGCAGCAGGCCGGTCCGTGAAGGACTCCTTGAGGGAATCAGATTCCCGGAAGGAGTCCTTCACAGACGGGTGCTACTTGCCGAGGGCGTCCACTCCGGCCTGGGCGAAGCTCTCGTCCTGGGTGCCGGACGGGGCGCCGGCCACGCCGACCGCCGCGATCGGGGTGTTGTTCGCGTCCACCGGGACCGCGCCGGCGAGGAACAGCGTGCCCTTGATGTCCTTCAGGGTCGGCGTCTGCTGGAGCCGGCCGGTCAGCTCGGAGGTCTTGGCGTTCCACGAAACCGCGGTGAACGCCTTCTCCTCGGCCGACGAGTACGACTGCGGGCCGGCACCGTCGCCGCGCAGGGTCAGGATGGTGTTGCCGTCGCGGTCGACCACCGCGACCGACACGTGCTGGCCTGCCTTCTCGGCTGCGCTCAACGCGGCCTGCGCGGCCTTCTGCGCGGCGGCGATCGACAGGTGCGTGGTCTGGACCAAGCCCTTCGGCGCGGCCTGAGCCGGAGCCGCGGCGGGGGCGGCGGCCGGAGTAGCGGCGTTGGCGACCAGCGCGCCGGTGGTGGCGGCGCCGATCACGACGAGACCGCCGACGACGGTGGCGATGCGGGTCTTGGCGGTGAGGTTCTTCATCGGGGGGCTCCTTGGCTTGTCCGGCTTGATGCGTTCATCGTGCGTCCGGGAGCCCCTTCACCGGATCGGAGTCTCGGCTCGCTTCGCGGCGAGGAACGGCCGACACTCATGTCATCCGATCGGCTGATGTCGACCGGATGCGCACCGGTCAGGCTCCACAGCGGAACGGCAAACGGAGGGCGGCGATGACCGATCGGGACGCGCGGTGGCTGGCCGCGACCATGCACACGGCGTTCTTCCTGCTGCTGGTCGCGTCGATCGTGCGCTTTCTCGACCACCACCACGGCGAACCGGCCGCGCCCTGGGTGATCGCCCTGACCGGCTGCCTCGCCGCGGTCTACGCGGTCGGCCTGCTGCTGCGGATCACCGGGCCGGAGCAGGTGACCGTGCCGTATCTGGCCTGGCTGACCGTCGTGACCGTGCTGTGGGTGGTGCTGGTGCTGCTCGCGCCGAGTTTCGCCTGGTGCGCGGTCCCGCTGTTCGTCACCGGCCTTCGCACGCTGCCGACCGGACCCGCGCTGGTGCTCGTGACGCTCGTGACCGCACTGGTGGTGCTCTCGCAGAACCGGCTCTCGACCGGCTTCGACCCGAACCTGACGATCGTGCCGGTGGCCGTCGCCGCCGTGACCGCCGCGGTGATCACGTACCTGCGGCGGCAGGCGGTGCGGCTGCGGGAAACGGAGCGGCGCGCGGGAATGCTGGACGAACGGCAACGGCTTTCGCGGGAGATCCACGACGCGTTGGCGCAGGGTTTGTCCAGTCAGGCGATGTTGTTGCAAGCGGCGGACCGAGCGTGGGCCGACCCGGACCTGGCGCGCGAGCATTTGCATGCGGCACAACAGGTCGGGGTCCGGAATCTGGCTGAGGCCCGGGGTCTGGTGCAGGATCTGTCCCCGGCTGATCTGGACGGGCATTCGGTTGAGGAGGCGCTGCGCAACGTCGCTGAACGCGAACCGCGGCCGGTGCGAGTTCGGGTCGACGGGCCGGTGCGGCAGTTGCCTGGGCGGGTGCAGTCCACTTTGGTGCGGATCGCGCAGGGGGCGTTGGCCAACGCGCGGGAACACGCGGGTGCGTCGGGAGTGGCGCTGACCCTGACCTACCTCGACGATGAGGTCGTGCTGGACATTACTGATGACGGCCGGGGGTTTGATCCGGCCGCTGTCCCTAGCGCCGAGGGGCGTGGTCACGGACTGCCCGCGATGCGTGCGCGGGCGCTGCAGCTTGGCGGGCGGTTGACGGTGGAATCGGCGCCTGGGCAGGGGACGGTTATTTCGGTGGCGATTCCGTTGGGGGCTGGTCATGGCTGAGGAGCGGGTTATCCGGGTGGTGCTTTGTGATGACCATGCGATGGTTCGTGCCGGGTTGCGGGCGTTGCTGGCTGGGGCTGGTGGGATCGAGGTGGTGGGGGAGGCGGCTACCGGGCGGGAGGCGGTCGATCTGGCTGCCGCGTTGGCGCCGGATGTGGTGTTGATGGATTTGCAGCTGGGGGACGGGGAGGACGGGGTCGCTGCTATTCGGCGGGTTCTGGGGCTTTCTTCGCCGCCTCGGGTTTTGGTGTTGACTACTTATGACACTGATGCGGATATCACGCGGTCTATTGAGGCTGGGGCTACGGGGTATTTGCTGAAGGCGGAGTCTGCTGATGAATTGTATGCGGCTATTCGGGCTGCGGCGGAGGGGAGGGCGGCGTTGTCGGCTCCGGTGGCGGATCGGATGATGGCGCAGTTGCGGGCTCCTCGGCCTTCGCTGACTGCTCGGGAGAGGGATATTCTGGGGCAGCTTGCGCAGGGGGTGGGGAATCGGGAGATTGCGCGGCGGTTGTTTATTAGCGAGGCTACGGTTAAGACGCATTTGGGGCGGATTTATGAGAAGTTGGGGGTGGATACCCGGGCTGGGGCTGTTGCGGTGGCTAAGGAGCAGCGGTTGTTGTCTTGAGGGGGCGGGCTCGTCGCCTGGCGGCGACATTGCGCCGGGGTGTTGGCGTGGGGCACCCCGAAGCCCGATTGTGCTGACGGTCGGTGGGTGCTTGTCAAGGCGGGAAAGATGCCTTGACAAGCACCCACCGACCGCAGGGAGGCTTCGTATCGGGGTGCAAGGGTGGGGCTGGGTGCCTCGCTGGGTGGGTGCGTCGGTGGCGGGGTGGGGGCTGAGTGCCTCGCTGGGCTGGGTGCTTTGGTCGCGGTTCGCGGTGGGGTGGGGCTTGCGTCCCAATGTGGCATTGGGTGCGTCTGACGCAACGAACGCCACATTGGGTGCGTGGGATGCACCGAACGCCACATTGGGGCGCAACAGCGGCGGCGGGGGCGGTCCGTGAAGGACTCCTTGAGGGAATCCAGGTCTGTGAAGGGGCCCCTCACGGACTTCGCTGGTGGCAGAGCGGGTCGTGAGGGGAACCCTGCGGGAATCTGGGGCTGTGAGGGTTCCCCTCACGGTCGGCGGGGCGTGGGTGTGACTTGGGGTGACGTGTGTGGTGCGCGCTGCTAGCGTTGTTGGGGCGTAGCGGAATTAGGGGTGGGGCTTGATCGACGCGGTTGAGGTGTTTTCCACTGAGGCGGCGAAAGTGCTGGCCACTGCCCTGGTCGGGCGGGTCGACAAAGGGCTGGGGCGGCTGGCGGGTGTTGCCAGGGCCAAGTTCGGGGCGAAGTTCGGCTCCGGCGGGGTCACCGTGGCTGATCTCCGCGAGCAGGTGCTGACCGCCTGTCAGGGTGATCCGGTGTTTCGCGCTGAGCTGACGGAAGCGGTCGCGCTGCTGAACGCGACTGGGCAACGGCCGCTGGCGGCTGAGGGCGTCGAGCCGTTTTTCAATCATGCCGAACATCTGCGGGAGCCGCGCGAGTCGGGGTTTCGCCTCATTTACGGGCCGGCGGGGTCGGGGAAGACCGAACTCGCCCGGCAGATCGCCGGGCTGATGCGTGGTCGGTTCCCGAGCGGCTGGATCGAGATCGATGTCGCGGAGCTGCGCACGGGCGCGGTGGTGGATCTGGCGCTCGTCAAGCGGCAGGCGTTGCTGAAGCTGGGCATTCCGGCCGATCAGATCCCCTACGACGACGCTACCCTGGACCAGCAGTTCGACTCGGTGCTGGCGACCCGGTTGTTCACCGTCATTCTCGACAACGTCGTTTCGGCGCGCGAGGTCGAACTCTTCCGCCTGTCCCGGATGAACCTCGTGCTGGCGACCGCTTCCGTCCGCACGCGGGACCTCGACGCGCTCGATCCGGCACCGATCCTGTTGGGCGGCCTCGAACTCGAGGGTGCGCGCGAGATGCTGGCCTACTATTGCGGCGCGGTCCGGCTCGACGCGGAACCCGAAGCGACCGACGCGTTGCTGGAGATGTCGGGGCGGATGCCCTCCGCGATTCGTGAAGTGGGCTTGAGTCTCGCGCGGCACAGCGGGGAACCGCGTCCGGTCCGCGGAATGGTCGCGTACTACGAGGCGAACGGCATCGTGGACGCCGAGGGGGTCATCAAAGACGCGCTTGAGCAGACGTTTTCTTCACTAGAACCGGAAACTCGCGAAGCGGTCGCGCTGCTGGCTGGGTTCCCCGGCCACTGGTTCAACCGGGAAACCGCGATCGCCTACCTGGGAATGCCGAACGGCAGGCAGGTCTTCAAGGTCGTCGAAGACTCGATGATGACCGAAAAGGTGGGCGGGTGGTATCGGCTTACCGCGTTGGTGGCGCAGTATGCGGCGAAGCTTCCCGCGGATCGGGAAGCGGCGTTTTCCCGGCTGTTGAGCCATGTCCGGGACCGGGCGGTCGCGGCTGATCTCGCGGGCGACCCCACCCGGTTGCGGGAGTACGTGGTGCCGTCCATCGAACCGTGGGCGCTTGCCGAGGATCGGTTCGAGTGGTTGCACCAGCATTGGGGGCTCATTACCGAGGTGGTGCGGGCGGCGGCTCGGCGGGGGAGGCACATGGAGGTGTGCCAGCTCGCTGGTGCGCTGGAAGTGCTGATCACGAAGCGCTGGTTGTGGCGCGAGTACGCCGAAATCAGCGATCTCGCGGTGCACGCGGCCGCGGCGCTGGCGGACGGTGAGCCGCAGGCGTTGCACGCGCGGACGTTGCTGATGCGGGCCAAAGTCTGGTTCCTGGCTCGCTCGTTCGAGCAGGCGGACGCGGATCTCCGGCAGGCGTGGGAGCTGGCCCAGGCGGTCGACATCCGGCCGGCGCGGCGGGATCGGCTGCGGTCGTCGGCGGCGGAGTTTCGGGCGCGGTTCTTCGAGGAACGGGCGGACACGGACGCGGCGGAGCGGGCCGGGTTGCTGGTCCAGGCGGAGGATTGGCTGCGGAAGTCCATCGCGCTTGACGAGCAGCTCGGCCACGGTTACGCGCTCGGCATTCACTATCGGATGCTTGCGTCGGTGCTGATCAAGGCCGGTCGTCCGGCGGAGGCGATGTCGGAGATCGAGAAGGGCCGGCGGCACGCTGCCGGGAGCAACCTGAACAGGTTGGACATGGTGGCTGCGCGGGTCTTCCTCGCGCTGGGCGATCCGGGGCGGGCCCGGGAATGCTGGAGCAGGGCCCGGGCCGAGCTGAAAGATGCTGGTGCGGATCAGTACCAGTGGGAGATCCGCGAAATCGAGGCGCGGATCTTCGTCGCGGAAGGTCAGCTGGAATCCGCGCGTACCGCGTGGGGGCGGCTGATCTGGGACGCGTGGCGGCTCGGGCATCCCCGGACGAATGAATACATCAGCGAGCTTGAATCGCTACAGCTGACTCGCTGTCGCCCGAAGTCCAGTTCGGACCGTCCTAAGTAGAGCATTGAGACCGCCGCCAAGGGATCGACCTGGCGGGAAGCCGGGGTCAGTTCGTAGTGTCGTCCGCTTCGGTCTGCCGCGAGGCAGCGGTCCTCGAGGCGGAGGGCGGCGAATTGCGCGTCTGGCCACTGTTTGAGGACAACGGGAGCCCAGTCGGCGAAGTCTAGCTCGGCGTCGTCGGTGAACACGATGGCCGCTGCCGACAGTTCTCGCAGGGAGGCTCGGGTGTGGTGTGCGAGCACGTGGAGATGGTGCAGTCGCTGGGGCACCTCGGTTGCTGGCAGCCGTACGAGTACGTCGGTGTTGCCGTGTTCGCGGATACCGGCGAGGAACGCGACTGGTTCGGTGCGGGCAGCGGGATTGACTGGATAGCTGGTGAATTCCGCTGGGGTGCTTGGTTCCGGCAGGTTCATCAACCGGTAGCAGGCGGCGCGCAGCAGTTCGGCGGACTGTCCGGGGACCGCGACTGCTTGCTTGGCAACGGGTTCGTAGCTTCCTGGCACGTGCCGGTCGATCGCGTCGTCGATCTGCGCGGCCAGGGGGCGGTCGGCGGCCAGTGGGGTGGCCCGGGCGGCCAGCATCGCGGCTGGTGAACCGGGGACCGTTGCGGGAGAAGGACTTCCGGCCATCAGCAGCGGCAGGTCCAAAGCCGCGGCGTAGAGCGAGACCGAACTTTCGTCTCCGATCACGCAGGAGGACGCGGTGATCGCGGTCTGCCAGCCGGTTTCGGACGGGATCACCAGCAGTCCAGCCTTTTTTGCTTCGGCGAGCCAGGCGTCGAGCTGCCAGGAGCTGTGCGCGGCGGCGATCCCCGGATGCAGGATCGTGCACACCGCGGTGGTGTCGACTGGGAGTTCCGCGACGAGCCGGAGCGGGAGATCGGGATGCTGTCCGAGCACCGACGACGGGCCCCAGGTGGACGCGATCGTCACGAGGCGTTTGCCCCGGCCGGCCAGCGCGGTGCGGTACTCGGCGGCCCGGTGCGCGCCGGCGACGAGCCGGTCCAGGCATGGGTCGCCGACCACCTCCGCCCGCTCGGCCGCCTCCGGGCTCGCCGCGTGCAGCTGGTCGCGCTGTTCGGCGTGCGCGACCGCGATCAGCGCTGGGACGACCCGGCCTTCGTGCACCAGTCGCTGCGGGTTGAGCCCGGCGACGACCGAGCTGCCGGGGTAGTACTTTTGGTGCCCGATCCCGTGCGGCAGCAGGACCACCGGGGCGCGGAGCAGGTGGAGATCGTCGTTCTCGCTGGCTGCGATCGCGAGGTCGAACTCGGTCGTGATCGCCTGCCGCCAGGGGATCACTGCGGCACCGAGGCGTTCGAGCAGTCCGGGAACGCCCGCCCCGAGAATGGCCGGGCGCTCCCGGTCGAAGGTGAAGACGGTCTGGACGCGGTGGTCGCCGCCGAAGAGCGTCAGCACGTCCAGCAACCGGTTGAGCGTCGTCATGGTCCGCACTACGACCAGGACCCGGCGCTCGAAACCAATGGTCAGCCAGCGGTCAAATCCGGGATCCACGGGTACTCTCCGTGACGAAAGTCCGGGGGGGGGGAAGGTATTTGCCATCAGACTGGGCACATCACCTGGCGAAACACTGGTGAAGCCTACCTGCCGCACCCGGCCGTCGTGGGATTACCCGTGACCACCGCCCGTGGTCACGAGGTCTTCGGCGTGGCCCGCATCCCGATGTAGACGCACGGGCTCCCGTCGGCGAGCGCCGAGAACACCACCGGGGCGGGGGTCGCCCCGAAGGACTCCCCGCACGCGGCGAACACCTTGTCGGTCACCGGCACCAGCTCGGCCTCCAGCGGCGGCGACAGGTCCTTCATCCCGTCGACGAACTCGTACCGGATCCGCGCCGACCCGTCGTCCGCGCGGCTGATCGTGGTGACCACGCCTTCCCGCACATAGGTGCCGAGCAGCGGCGTGATGTCCACCTCGGGCGGGTTGGCCGGCGGGGCGAACGGGGCGGGCAGCCGGACGTCGGCCAGTTCGGCGAGCAGTTCGCTGAACAGGTCGTGGTAGAGCCGGTTGTAGTCGCCGCCGTTGGTCAGCAGCACGATCGCGACCCCGGCGTGCGGCACGATGCGCAAGAACGAATGCTGGGCGACGGAGCTGCCGTCGTGGCCGAAGCCGGCGACGCCGTTCCAGTCGTAGAGCGTCCAGCCGAGGCTCCAGCCGTCGGCGGAAACCGTCCACTTGTCCGGGCTGTCGATCACCCGGCGCTGCATCAGCTCGACCGCCTCGCTGGACAGCACCCGGGCGCCATCGGCCGCGACTCCGCCGTCCAGGTGCATCTTGGCGAAGCGTGCGACGTCGCCAGCGGAGATGATGACGCGGCCGTACGGACCTGCCGAGCGCGGCATGAGGTCCCAGACCGGCGCCGGTTCCTCGCCGAGGTGGCTCATCGCTACCCGGAAACGCAGCGCCTCTTCGGGCAGCGTCATCGAGTGCGTCAGCCCGAGCGGCGTGAACAGCAGGTCTTTCAACGCTTGGTCCCACGTCTTGCCGGTCACGACCTCGATGATCCGGCCCAGCACGGCGTACCCGACGCTGCTGTAGGACAGCGCCGTGCCCGGCGGGCAGTCCAGCGCCACCCCGGCGGCGGCCTCGACGTAGCGGGCGAGGCAATCGTCGCCGCGGCCGGAGTCGTAGGTGAAGTCGCAGGTCAGACCGCTGGTGTGGCTGAGCAGCTGCCGGACGGTGATCGCTTCGGTGGCGGCCGGGTCCGGTGTCGCGAATTCCGGCAGCAGCTGGACGACCGGGGTGTCGAGGTCGAGGGCGCCCGCGTCGACCAGGTTCAGCACCACGGTGGCGGTGTAGGCCTTCGCGAGCGAACCGGACAGGAACACCGAGTCAGTGGTGACCTCGACGCCGGTTCCGCGGTGCAGGACGCCGCTCGCGAGTTCGTGCACCTGGCCGTCGGCCAGTACGGCGAGCGAGGCGCCGGGAACGCCGTGGGTGGCGCGCAGAGTGTCGAACCGCTGCTGCCAGTGGGCATGGTTGAAGGACATTGGTACTCCCCAGTGAAATCCTGCGGGCAGGATGAAATCGCCGGACGGGTTCGCCCGGCGCGTGGTGAAGCTCGGTTTTACTTGCGGTGCAAGGCTTCTCGCCGGGCCCGCCATTCGACGGCGAGTTCGGGCATCCGCTCGGCGAGGAACCTCGTGAACTCCGCCAGTTCCTCCAGCCGCGCCCGTCGTTCGGCGGGCTGGTCGGCCATCAGGTCGAGGCCGCGCCGCGCCAGCGCGCCGAGCGAGGCGTATTCGGACTGGTTGTCGAGCACGCGCAGCCACACCTCGGGAGCGAGCTGCACGCGGTCGACGCGTTCCCCGGCGGTGCGCGTGCGCTGGATCCAGGACCATTCTTCGAGTTCGCTGATCGCGCTGGTGACCGCGCTGCGGCTGGCCCGCAGCGCGGTCGCGAGTTCGGCGATCGTCTGCTGCCGCGGTTCGCACAGCAGCAGCCAGCCGATCACCCGCCCGGTCATCGGCGTCATGCCGTACTGCCGCGCGAAGTGGCGGCCGGCGTCGTCGGCGAACGCGAGATCCTCGTCCATGCGACTCAAGTTAGCGTAATAACTGAGATGACGCAAATATTCGTCATCTCAGAAGTCCTTGCGGGCCACCCCGGCGAGCAGGAGCGACTCGTTGGGCGCGTCCGCGCGGATGGTGGTGTCGTCCGGGCTGGCTTCCTCCGGATGCCACAGCGGGGTCCAGGTGACGCCGGGTTCGAGCAGGGTGAAATCGCCGAACAGCGCGGTGATTTCCGTGCGGTCGCGGTAGACGAGGTCGTTGCCCGTGGCCGCGTACCGCTCCTTGGCGTCGGCGAGCATGCGTGCGTAGTCCGGCGGAACGCCCCGGTCGGTCGCGTGGGACAGGGCCAGGCACGACCCGGGCGCGAGGAGTTCGCGGTAGGCGGCGACCAGGCTGGGCCCGAGGTCCTCGGTGCCGCCGCTGCCGGGGGCGGGCGGTTGCTGGAAGTGCAGGACCGAGATGAGCAGCAGCGCGACCGGCCGGTCGAGGTCGAGCACGCCGGTGCCGGCGATCCGGGACCACAGCCGCCGCGGATCGCGCAGGTCGGCGTGGATGGCGACGTGCCGGGCGAGGTCGCCGTTTTCCCGCAGCAGGCTGGTGGAATGCGCGACGGCGACCGGTTCGCAGTCCACGTAGGCGACTTTCACTTCGCCGGGCGCGATCTGCTCGGCGATTTCGTGCGCGTGCCCCATCGTGGGGACGCCGGAGCCGAGATCGACGATTTGCCGGATTCCCGCGCGCACCAGATACCGGACGACGCGGTGCAGGAACCGGCGATTGGCCAACGCGATCGGGCGCACCATCGGATAATCGCGCATCATGCGTTCGGCGAACTGCCGGTCGATTTCCCAGTTGGCGGTTCCGCCGAGGTAATAATCGTAGACGCGGGCCACGCTGGGGCGGCTGAGATCGAGCCCCGGCGGCGGAAACGACTCCTGGTCAAGGCCTGTCACCGGATGCTCCTTGTGGTCGACGGCGCGGGAGTCAGCGTAGCGGTTCTCCGGGCCTTCCGGCGGCGGCCGCGGCGAAGCTGATCAGGTCCGCTTCGGCCTCTTCCAGAAGAATTGCCGATTCCTCCGCCGAAAGGGCGACACTCGAAAGGGATTCCCACGATTGCAGGTCGGTTTCGTAGGTTTCGGTGTCGGCCTTGAACACCTGGACGCCGTTGGACGTTTCGGCGAACGAACGGTCGAGCGCGTTGTTGGCGAACTGCAGGATGGTGAAATCGGGGCCGACGTGCAAGGGGCCCTTCGCGAACGGCACGAACCGGATCGTCGCGCCGGGGTGGTTGCGCGCGAGGTCGAGCAGATGCCGGACCTGGCCGAGCGCGACGTACGGATTGGCGGTGTGTGCCCTGGTCAGCCGGTAGACCGCGCTTTCGCTGAGAATGAACTTGTAGGTGCGGTCCGGGAAATCCTCGAGGAGCTTGGCCCGCAGCTTCCGTTCGTGCACGGCGTTGTTCACGTCCGTGCGGCCGTAAGCCTGGAATTGCTCCATCATGTAGTCCTCGGTCTGGAGAATTCCGCTGATGCGTTCCCCCGTCCATTTCAGGATGATGGCGGCTTCCTGTTCGGCCTCGAACACCGGATGGAACCAGGCCGGGCTGGCCGCGAGGCGGCGGGCGTTCCAGACCCGGTCGGCGCGGGAGGCCTGGTTGTAGTGCCGCATCGTCGCCGCCGCGGCGGGTTCGATCGCGAGGACGTCGATCCACTTGTCGAGCAGATGCGGGTGGATGCGGGTCTTGCCGCGTTCCATCTTGCTGATGTTCGGCTGCGTGTAGCCGAGGACGTCGCCGAGTTCGCCCTGGGTCAGCCCGCGCTCGACGCGCGCCGCGACGAGGATCCGGCCCAGTTCGACCAGCTGGGCCTCGACGGAAAGCCTGCTCACGAGGGACAAGCCGTCCGATCAGGGGACGAGGCGACACCGGTGCCGGACACGAAATCATAGTAGTCCTCGCATTACGCCCGGCCAAGGCGGACGGGTTGGTCCGGGCGGGTTCCGGATGGGGGACCGGGGTTGACGATCAGTGCGCGGTCACCGGTCGAACTGCCCCTCGCGCAGCGCGCCGGCGAACGCGGCCCATTCCCGGTTGTCGAAAACGAGCGCTGGGGAGCGGGTGATCTTGGAATCGCGCACCGCGACGACGTCCGGATCGCTGAGATTGACCTCGACGCAGTCGCCGCCGTTGCCGCCGCATGCCTCCGGCCGCTGCCAGGCGGCGTCGTCGAGCGAAGAACTCACGGTGTCCGGGTTGTAAGATTGCATGGTTTCGTCCTTGTCAAGGCGATTGTGTGCGCTGGAATATTCAAACCTCAGGATCGAGGATGGAATATGCCAATGGCAAGGCGCGGACTTGCAAGTTCCCGAGATGGACCGATAGCTTCACCTGTTTGGCTTTGGGGCGGTTGTCTCGCGGTGATCGGTGTCGAACGCGGTGTCCTTTTCCTGGCCGGGATTTGTCCACTGTTATTGGCTGGGCGACAGATTTCCGGCGCCACGGGGTGTCGCGAACCGTGTCGGCGGGGTATGTCAGAATATTCTGAACTGGCCGGGCAGGCATGCATATTCCAGTCGGCAGAGGCCGCTGGGCGCGCGATAAGCGGGGGTTTTCGCGGTGGGCCGTCCGAATGTCACTTGTGCCCCTCGGCGTGATCGCTGTCGGAAAATTGCTGGTCAGGACTTTGTGTGCGGCTGGTCGGCGCGGGCGGCGGCGGTTCCTCGTGATCTTTTTCAATCAGCCCTATGCTACCACTCGTGTGAGTGATGAAAAGCGGTCCGTGATGCGCTAGAAACTGCCTGCTTGCCGCCGCCGTGCCGGGTTCTTTGCGCGCTCGCGCTGCTGCACGTGCAGTTCTTGATTCGGCTTTTCGCGCAGGTGAGAGCGGGTCGGAAGGTGCGAGGACGCGTGCAACGCGGAGTTGGGCCGCGGCGATCTGTTTCGCTGAAGTCCAGGAGACTGCCGGTCTGAACCGGCGGACTGATATCGCGCACGGTAATTCGGCATGTCACTTAGCCGTTAATCGACGGGTGCGGACCGCTCAGCGAGACGACCGTAAGTGGGTATCGAGGTCTGCGGCGGCTCCCGACCAAGATAGGAACTGTCGAACTGGGTCGCGCGCCCGGGGAGAGAGAAGGGCGTGGCCCCCTGCGGCAACAGGGGGCCACGCAGATGTCTGAAACCCGCTTCGAGGCTAAGGAACAGACGAAATGACTCTACCGCTGGAGAACACGGACCCGCTAGACGACGACCGCGCCGGAAGGGTGGGGCGCGTCGATTTCGGGGCCGCGGTCGCCCCGGCCCGCGGCGGACGGCGCATCGCCACCCGCGACGAGATGCTGGCCGCCGCGACGAAGGTCTTCGCCCGCCGCGGCCCGGGACGCCACCGCAAGCCGGCCGCCCGCGGCCGCTGGGTGTGCGCGGCGTCGGGGATGCTGTCGTGGCTGACGCCGGTGTTGTGGACGTGCCTGCAGTACGCCTTCGCGGCGAGCGTGATCAGCACGGTGGTGCTGCTGGTCGGCCCGGTGGTCGGGGTCGCGGTCACCGGGCTGGTGCTGATCTGCAGCGCGGTGCTGTTCGGCTCTGCTCGGCCCAGTCATCGCCGGTAGCTACTTGATCCACAGGCGCAGCAAGGCGGTGAGGACGGCGAGCACGATTCCCGTCGTCAGCGCGCCGCCGACGAGAGTGCGGAGCAGGCGTAGCGCCGCCTCCCGGGGCGACCGGGTGCGGAAGCGGGCGGCGGGGGCGAAATGCGCACCGGGGATCGGTGCGCCGGCGGCGGCCGCGGCCGTCAGTTCGGCGAGGTATCCGACGAGCACGGGCCGGCGCCGACGATCGCCGGGAGTCTCGGCGAACCAGAGCAGGAGTTCGCCGACCGTCATTCCGTCGGTCGCCGGTTTTCCGGTCAGCCGGGCGCTGTCCCGGGTGACCGCCCAGGCCACGCCCGCGACGCGGCGTCGGCGGAACACCGGGTTCGCGAAGCGCGGGCCGAACGCGCGCGGCAACGGCTGCTGCGCGGCGCGCGGGTCGAGAAGGAGAATCAGGCGAGCGCACCGTGCCGCCGACACCAGCAGCCGGGTGCGCGGGGACAGGCTCGCCACGGACAGCACCGCGCAGCCCGCGGCGGCGAGCAGCGCGAAGGGGAGAACGAGCCGCACGACCGGCGCGGGAGGCTTCTCCAGATATTCGAGCTGGAACGCGATCAGCATGGCGAGCAGTGCCAGCGCGCCGAGCAGCACCGCGCTCGCCTGGCGGAACGTGGCCAAGAAGACCCGCGTCAGCTGCGCGCGGGACACTCCGTTGTCCGCGAGCATCTGCCTTTCCTCGATGGTCGGCGGCAGGACCATCAGAGTCAGCGTGGTGAACGCTGGGCCGAAGACGAGCAACTGGTACAGGATGGTGTGCAGCTGCCGCATCCGGTCTGGTTTGTCTTGCGGTGCAACCGGCTTCTCCGCGGCAGTGTCGTGCATCGGTCTTCCCCCTCGGTCGAGGCAAGGGTAGCTGGTTCGATCCGGCGGATTTCTTCCGTCCGGACAGCGAACTCCGCTACAGTGCCTTCGTGCCGGAGTTCAAGCTGCCGCTCTACGGAGCCGACCTCGATCGTGGCGACCTCGCTCCCTGAGTTGTCCCGTTTTCGTTGCTCTGTCACCTCTTCCACTCTTCAGGGAGCTTTCTCATGCCTGGCGAAAGCCTGCGCGCCTTCATCCATGCCCTGCCCAAGGTCGAACTGCACATTCATCTCGTCGGGTCGGCGAACGTCGGCACGGTGCTCGCCCTCGCCCGCCGTCATCCGGAGGCCGGGGTGCCCGCCGATCGCGCGGAGCTGGAACAGTTTTTCGTGTTCCGCGACTTCGAGCATTTTCTCAAGGTCTACTGGGCGGTTCAGTCAATGCTGAAAGACCGCCACGACATCAGCACGCTCGTGGTCGGCCTCGCCGCCGAACTCGCGCGCCAGAACGTCCGCTACGCCGAAGTGACGGTCACGCCGTACAACCACCTCCTCGACGGTATGCCGGGCGACGAGCTGCTTGCCGGGCTCACCGAGGGCCGCAGTGCCGCGAAGGCCGAGCACGGCGTCGAATTGGCTTGGTGCTTCGACATTCCCGGGGAGAAGGGCGTCCGGGCCGGGCGAGAGACGCTGGTGTTCGCGTTGCGGGAACGGCCGGACGGGCTGGTCAGTTTCGGGCTCGGCGGCCCGGAAGTCGGCGTCGGACGGGCGCAGTTCGAACCGTTCTTCACCGCCGCGCGCGAGACTGGTTTGCACAGCGTGCCGCATGCCGGGGAGACCAGCGGGCCGGCGACGATCTGGTCGGCCGTGCACGATCTCGGCGCGGAACGGATCGGGCACGGCACCAGTTGCGCGGCGGATCCGGCGTTGCTGGCGTACCTCGCCGAACACCGGATCCCGCTCGAGGTGTGCCCGACGTCCAATGTGCGGACGCGTCAGGTGTCCTCGATCGCCGCGCATCCGGTCCGCCGCATGCTCGACCACGGTGTCGTCGTCACCCTCAACACTGACGATCCGCCGATGTTCGGCGCGACCCTGGAGGGCGAGTACCGCGCGGTGGCTACGACGCTCGGCCTGCGCGAGGCGGAAGTGGCGGAGCTGGCCAGGAACGCGGTGCGTGCATCGTTTTTGGACGCGCCGGCCAAGTCCGCGATGCTCGCCGGGATCGACGCTGTCTCACCAGGTCACCGGTAGCGTCCGGAGGCCGTAAACGACGCTGAACGCTCGGAAATCCGCTGGCGCGGCGAGTTTGAGCTGCGGAAAACGCCGTAGCAGCAAGGGAAACGCGATCCGCATCTCCATCCGCGCCAGCGGTGCGCCGAGGCAATGGTGCACGCCGTGGCCGAAGGCGAGGTGACCGGCGGCGCCGCGGCTGATGTCCAGGGTTTCGGGATCGGGGAGCAAACCAGGGTCGCGGTTGGCCGCCGGAAGCGAGAAGCTCACCAGCGAGCCCGCGGGAATGGCGTGCCCGGCGATCTTGACGTCCTCGGTGGTTGTGCGCGGGGGCGCCGCCTGCACCACGGACAGCCACCGCAGCAACTCCTCGACCGCGGGTTCGGCCTGCGCCGGGTCGTCGCGGAGCTTGGCCAGCTGCTCCGGGTGCTGCAGCAGCGCCAGCGTGCCGAGGCTGAGCATGTTCGCGGTCGTCTCGTGCCCGGCCAGGAGCAGGAGGCTGGCGATGCCGATCAGCTCGTCGGTGCTGAGGTCGTGGTTGCGCGCCAGGGTGCCCAGCAGGTCGTCGCCCGGTTCGGCCTGCGCGCGGGCGACGAGGCCGGCCAGGTAGGCGCGGTCTTCCCGTTGCGCGGCGACGCGCTGCTCCATCGGGAGTGAGGTGTCCAGCAGGCGGACGGATCGCTCGTGGAACTCCGCGCGGTCCGCTTTCGGCACGCCCAGCAGTTCGCAGATCACCAAAGACGGCACCGGCAGCGCGAAATGCTCGACGAGGTCGGCCGGTTTGCCCGCGCGTTCCAGATCGTCCAGTGCCGCCTCGGCGATCTCGGCGATCCGTGGTTCGAGCCGCCGCATCCGCCGTACCGTGAATTCCGGCGTGAGGACGCGGCGCAACCGCGTATGTTCGGGCGGGTCGAAGGCGATGAATTGCCCGGCTTGCATCGTGGCCTGTTCTTCGGCCGACAGGTGCTCGGCCCCGGGTGCCGGGGAAAGGGCACTGCTGAACCGGACCGGATCGGACAGCACCTGGCGGACGTCTTCATAGCGGCAGACCAGGTACGCGGACATGCCGAACGCGGTGTCGACGCGGGCGATCCCCTCGCCGTCGCGAATCTCGCCCAGTTCCGGGACCGGGTCGAATCCGTTGCGGCGCATGGGCAACGGTACTTCCGGCGGGGTAGTCATCGTTCGTCCTTTCCGGACTCCGACTGGGTGGCGAGCCATTCCGAAAAGGACGGTCCGGCCAGTTTCGCGTGCGGGCTGGGCAGGAACGCGCCCTTCGCGGCGAGGCCGGCGTCGGGAATGGCGGCTCCGTCGACGCCGACGACCTTGATGCCCCGGCGTTCGCCGAGCAGCCGTGCCGCCTCCGCCATGATTTCCTTGCGCGGTCCGGCGATTTCCGGGATCGGTGCGGGCGAGGATGGAGCGATGGCGAGGTCGACCAGTTCCTCGGCGACCGTTCGGCAGGCCACGAGTTGGGTGGGCAGGGCCGGGAAGTAGGCGACCTCGCCGCTGCGGTCCAGGAGATCGCTGACGAATTCGTGGAACTGCGCGGCTCGCAGGAACCGGACCGGCAGCGGTCCGGCCAGGAGGAGTTCCTCGTGCTCCTTCTTGGCCGCGAGGAAACCGGCGGTGGCCTTGTCCGCGCCGATGATGGACGCCGCGACGATCCGGCTGACCCCCGCCCGCTCGCCGTGCTTGTGCAGATTCCGGGCGGACGTACGGAAAAACGCCGTCGCCTCGTCCTGATCGGACGAATGCCAGGAGGCGACGTCGATGATGACGTCGGCCCCGGCGAGCGCGTCGGCGAGGCCTTCGCCGGTGATGACGTCGACACCGGTCGCCCGGGACATCGGCACGACCTCGTGCCCTCGCTCCCGGAGGACGTCGGCGACGTGGCGGCCTAACCGCCCGGTCGCTCCGGCTACCGCGAATGTGCTCATGGACTCTCCTCGGTCGGGTTTGGACTTGACCAAGAGATCCCGGCGGCCCGCGCCGTGTGACCGCTCGCCGGTGTGGCGCAGGCCACTGTGCTTCGGCGTCACAACGCGGGGGCGGCCGGGATCGTAGGGACATGGACCGGACCGAGACCTTCGTGGTGCACCGCAATCTGCTGTTCACCGTGGCGTACGAGATGCTCGGCTCGGCCGCCGATGCCGAGGACGTCCTGCAGGAGACCTGGCTGCGGTGGGCGGGCGTCGACCTGGCGACGGTGCGGGACGGGCGCGCCTTTCTGGTCCGCATCACCACCCGGCAGGCGCTCAAGCGGCTGCGCACCCTCGGCCGGCGCAAGGAGTCGTACGTCGGGCCGTGGCTGCCTGAGCCGTTGCTGACCGCGCCCGACGTGGCCGAGGACGTCGAGCTGGCGGCGAGTGTCTCGATGGCGATGCTGCTGGTGCTGGAGACGCTCGCGCCGACCGAGCGCGCGGTGTTCGTGCTGCGGGAGGTGTTCGCGGTCGACTACGACGAAATCGCGGAAGCCGTCGAGAAAACCCCGGCAGCGGTACGGCAGATCGCGCACCGCGCCCGGCTGCGGGTGGCCGAACGCAAACCGCGCGGAACCGGTTCGCCGGACCAGCACCGGGCGGCGCTGAAAGCGTTCCAGACCGCGGTGGAAACCGGGGATTTGCAGAGTTTGTTGGACATTCTCGCCCCGGATGTCGTGGCCCTGAGCGACGGCGGCGGAGTAAAGCACGCCCTGCTGCGACCGGTTGTCGGCGCGGACAGCGTGGCGAGGCTGCTGGCCACCGGCTGGTGGCGGCGCGGCGCGCGCCGGTCGGTGGAATGGGTGCAGATCAACGGGGGTCCGGGGCTGCTGATCCGTGTTGAAGGGGAGGTCGACGGGGTGCTGGCGGTGCGGGTCGAGGACGGGCTGGTCACGGGCGCGTACCACGTGCGGAATCCGGAGAAACTGTCTCGGGTGGAACGGGAAATCGCGGTGAGCCGTAGTCGGCCCTGGGGTTAAACCTCCGGCTAAGCCCGTCTACCGAGGCACCCGCACCGGAGCGTCCACAATCGACTCCCGTTCGCTGACCTGCCGGAGCAGCCGCAACGCCTCCTCCGAAGGCGATCCCGCCGGGGTCGTGCACACGATCAGCACCTGCTCCGGCGAGCGGGCGACCGACAGCGTCTGCTGGGTCACCGTGACCTTGCCGACCACCGGATGCCGCAGTTCGTAGGAGTCGGCGTCGCACGGTCCGACGCGGTGGTCCCGCCACAGCGAGACGAACTCGGGGCTCTTCATGGTCAGCTCGCCGATCAGCTCGGCCAGCAGCGGGTCGTCCGGATGCTTTCCGACGGTGATGCGCAGGTTGCCGACCACCGCGCGGGCCTTGCGTTTCCAATCCGCGTACAGCTCGCGGCAGTGCGGGTCCAGGAACAGCATCCGGCTCAGGTTGGGGCGTTGCGTCAGGTCCAGGTGGCCGGCGAGCAGCGCGTGGCCGAGGGTGTTCCAGGCCAGCACGTCCGTCCGGCGGCCGAGGACCAGCGCCGGGACGTTGTCGACCGCGCGCAGCAGGTCGCGGGTTTCGTCGGCGAGCTTCTCCGGGCGTGGGCGGCGCGGCTGGGGTGTGCGGCGGGCGGCGTCGGCGAGGCGGTCCAGATGGGCGCGTTCGTGGGCGTCGAGGCGCAGGGCGCCGGCGATCGCGTCGAGGACCTCGGCGGAGGCGCCGCGGGAAAGGCCCTGCTCCAGCCGCGTGTAGTAGGACACGCTGACGCCGGCCAGTTGCGCCAGTTCCTCCCGGCGCAGTCCGGCGACCCGGCGGCGCGGGCCGAGGTCTTGCAGGCCGACGTCCTCCGGGCGCAGCCGGGCTCGTCGCGCGTGCAGGAAGTCTCCCAGCGGGCCAGCGGTCATGGCGTCCACTATCCGCCGCGGGTCCTCGCTCTGCCACACCCTGCGCGGGGTAGGAAAACCGGGGAGTGGTCCAGCATCGCAGGTCAGCGCAGGGTCGAGGGCATGGACGAGATCAAGTTGGGCGACGTCACGGTCACCCGCGTCAAGGAGTTCTACGGGTCGGTCGAGATGAGCCCTGAGCAGTTCTTCCCGGACAGCCCGGATGGTGCCTGGGACGAGCATCGCGGCTGGCTGGCGCCGGATTTCTGGGATCCGGAGACCGGCGAGTGCCAGTCGGCGATCCAGTCCTGGCTGCTGCGCAGCGAGGGGCGCACGATCCTCGTCGACACCGGCGTCGGCAACCACAAGGACCGGCCGTACGCGCCGGTGTGGAGCCGCCTCGACACCAGCTACCTCGACCATCTCGCGGCGGCCGGGGTGCGGCCGGAGGACGTCGACGTCGTCATCAACACCCATCTGCATATCGATCACGTCGGCTGGAACACCCGCCTCGACGGCCGCGCGTGGGTGCCGACCTTTCCGAACGCCAAGTACCTGATGCCGTTGCGGGACTTCGAGTTCTGGGACCCGGCCAACGGAAACAAGACGGTGCTCGGGCGCGGGAACCAGAACGTCTTCGAGGACAGCGTCGTGCCGGTGCGGCAGGCGGGGCAGGCCGAACTGTGGGACGGGACGTATCGGATCGACCGGAATCTGCGCCTCGACCTCGCGCCGGGGCACACTCCCGGCTCGTCCGTGCTGACGCTGGATTCCGGCGGCGACCGGGCGTTGTTCGTCGGCGATCTGGTGCATACCCCGCTGCAGATCGCGGAACCGGCGACCAACTCCTGTTTCTGCGAGGACCCGGCCGAGGCCCGGGCCACCCGGCGCAACCTGCTCGGCCAGGCCGCCGAGGACAACGCGCTCCTGTTCCCGGCGCACTTTCCCGGCTCGGGCGCGGCGGAGGTCGAGCGGGACGGGACGAAGTTCGCGATCAAGAAGTGGGCCGGGTTCTCCCGGATCTCCTGAAAGGGTTCCTATGTCTCAGCAGGAAAATCCGGTCGTCGAGACCGCGGCGGGCGCTGTCCGCGGGCGTCGTGACGAGGCGGGCGAGCTGTATCGGGCCATTCCCTACGCGGCGGCCCCGATCGGCCCGGGCCGGTTTGCCCCGCCTGTGCCGCACAGTGGCTGGTCCGGGGTCCGTGACGGGACACAGCCGTCGCCGACCGCGCCGCAGCCCGCCCGTGACTTCGGGCGGCTCGACCTGACCCCGTATTTCGGGCCGGGATGGGTGCCTGGCGAGGAATATCTGACGGTCGACGTCCGCACCCCGGCCGCGGACGCTGGCAACCGGCCGGTGATGGTGTTCGTGCACGGCGGCGGGTTCGTCACCGGATCGACGCGCGCCGCGCTCTACGACGGCAGCGCTTTCGCTCGCGACGGCATCGTCCTCGTGACGGTGAACTACCGCCTCGGCATCCTCGGTTTCCTTTCCCTGCAAGGTGCTCCGGACAATCGCGGGCTGCTCGACGTCCTCGCCGCGCTCCGGTGGGTGCGCGATTCGATCGCCGCGTTCGGGGGCGATCCGGCGAACGTCACGGTCTTCGGGCAGTCCGCGGGTGCCACGCTCACCGGCGCGCTGCTCGCGACGCCGGAGGCCAAGGGGCTGTTCCGCCGGGCGATTGTCCAAAGTGGAAGCGGCACGGGCGCGTTCACGCCGGAGCAGGCGCAGCGGGTGACCGTGGCGGCCGCTGCGGCGTTGGGCGTCGAGCCGACCGCCGCGGCGTTCGCGGAGATCCCGGACGCGCGGTTCCTGGAGATCTTGCCCGCGCTGGCCGGGCTTGACCTGCGGACCAGCACCGCGACGGACCCGCTGGCGGGGCTCAGTCCGTTCAGCCTGGTGCTGCCCAGACAACCGGCCGACAGTCTGGTCTGCGACGTCGACCTGCTGATCGGCACGAACACCGAGGAGGGGCGGCTTTACCTGGTGCCACAAGGAAAACCGGCCGACACCGCGGATGAGCTAGGCGAGCGGTTGTTCGGCGCGGGCACCGCCCGGATGGCGCAGGCGCACGCGGAGATCGCGCCAGGCCGCACCTACGGCTATTCGTTCGGCTACCGCTCAACGGCCCTGGAGGGGCGGCTCGGTGCCGCGCACACCGTCGAGCTGCCGTTCGTGTTCGATCTCGCCGACGAGCCATGGCTGCACGGCGACACCGGGCTGCTCGGCCCGGACTCCGCTCCGGCGGGGCTAGCGGCGGAGGTTCATGCGGCTTGGGTGGCGTTCGCCCGGACCGGCGACCCGGGCTGGGCCGCGTCCGAGCCGCACCATTTCGTCGGTTGAGACGACTTTTACCTGGCGCAGATAGCTTCCCGGAGTCTGCCCGAGGATCGCCGAGAAGGTTTCGATGAAGCTGGTCGGGTTGGCCCATCCGCACCGCAGCGCGGTATCAGTGACGGAAAGGCCTTGGCCGAGGTACACCAACGCGTGCTGGATGCGCAGCTGAGAGCGCCATTGGGAGAAGCTCATCCCCAGTTCGGCGCGGAACAGCCGGCTGAGCGTCCGCTCGCTGGCGCCCACGGCCCGGCCGAGTTCGCCGAGGGTGGCGGACTCGGCCGGGTTCTCGCGCAGGAGGCCGGTGATTGCGCGGAGCCGGTCGTCGGCGGGCGCGGGGAGGTACATCGGCTGTTCCGGGAGTTCGGTCAGCTCGTCGACCAGCACCCGGAGCAACCGGTCGCCGACGTCCGGTGCCGCGGCGGTGCCGCCGGTCAGCTTCAGGACCGCGGCCCGCAGCAGCGCGGACACGGCGAACACCGTCGGTGTGGCGGGAAGCTCGGCGCACAGTTCGGCGGGCACTTCGAGGATGCTGATCTCGGTCTCGCCGTAGGCGCGGTGCCAGTGCGCGAATCGGGGCGGGGTCCACGAGATGCGGTCGGCCGGCGCGACCCAGGTGCCGCGTTCGGTGGTGGTGGCCAGCAGACCGCTCGCCGCGTACAGCAGCTGTCCTTGCGCATGCTGATGCGCGGCGACCCCCTCGCCGTGGACCAGTGCCCACCGGCCCTGGACGGGATCGTCGCCGGACCAGCAGATGTGGCGGCGTTTCGGCATCGGGTTCCAGGATACCGCCGATCGGCCGCGGGCGATCTTGGCGGGATACCGGTATCCGCTGTCCGACGGCCGGTAGCGGGCCGTTCTCCCGCCGGTGATCCTGATTAGGCAAGCCTAACCAACGTGCCTGAGGGGGAGCCGGATGTCGATCACGGCGAGGGAAACGCGGCCGCCGGAGGGCGGCGTCAAGGTGGGGCTGGTGCTGGCTCCGTTGATGCTGGGCGCGCTGACCTACGGCGTGCTGGGGTCCGTCGTCGTGCCGGCTTTGCCGTTGCTGCAGCAGGATCTGCACACGAACGAGAGCGGCGCGACCTGGCTGCTGACCGCCTACTTCCTCGCCGCGGCGGCGGCGACCGCGGTGGTCGGGCGGCTGGGGGACATGTTCGGGAAGCGGCGGATGCTGCTGATCGTCCTGTGCGTGATGGCGGTGGGCCAGCTCGTCTGCGCCGTGTCGGATTCGCTCGCGCCGGAGATCGCCGGACGCGCGCTCCAGGGGCTCGCGGGCGGGCTGTTCCCGCTCGCGATCGGGATCATCCGGGACGAGTTTCCGCGCGAACGCGTCGCGGCGGGCATCGGGGCGGTGACCGCGACCATCGGGATCGGCGCGGTCGGGATCATCCTGCCCGGATTGTTGCTGCCGCGGTTGAGCTGGCATTGGCTGTTCTGGATCCCGCTGGTCATCACGCTGGTCACGTTCGCCGGGACCTGGCTGCTGGTGCGCGAATCGCCGGTGCGTCCCGGCGGCCGGATCAACTGGTTCACCACGCTGTTGCTGGTCGCCGGGGTCACGGCGGTGGTGCTGGGCATCAGCGAGGGCGGGACGTGGGGCTGGTCTTCCGGCGGCACGCTCGGCCTGCTCGCGGGCGGGGTCGCGGTGTGCGTGCTCTGGGGGTTTGCCGAGGCGGCCAGCGGCAACCCGCTGATCAACGTCCGGCTGATGCGGCTGCGCGGAGTGTGGACGACCAACGTCGTCGCTTTCCTTTTCGGTGCTGGCATGTATGCCGCTTTCGCGGTGTATCCGATCTTCGCCCAGTCTGCCGAATTCGGTTACCACGCGACGATTCTGGCCTGTGGCTTGTATTGCCTGCCCATGTCGCTTCCCTCGATTGTCGTGAGCCCCTTCGCCGGACGGCTGGCCGACCGCATCGGCGCGACCGTCACGCTCGTTCTCGGCACCCTGATCGCCGCGGCGGGCTTCGGTTATATGGCTGCCTGGCACGCGCATCCCTACGACATGATGATCAGCCTCGGGCTCATGGGCCTCGGCTTCAGCATTGCCTTCCCGACGTTGATGACCGTGTGCGTGCATTCCGTTCCGGCCGAGAACGTCGCGGAAACGACCGGGATGAATACCGTTGTCCGGATGATCGGCGGTGCGATCGGCACCCAGGTCGCCGCCGCGGTGATCTCCGGAGTTCCGGGCGAAGCGGGATTCACCGTCGCTTTCCTCATCCTGGCGGCCTTCGCGGTGGTCGCCGCGCTCGCCGCCTTGTTCGTGTCCACTCGAAACTAGGAGGTTCCTTGTCATGCACGAAATCAACGATGTGATGACCGGCTGGATCCATCGTGACCGCGAGGACTGGGACGCGCTGGCGGACCTGTTCCACGACGACGCGACCCTGACGATCCTGTGGTTTTCCGGCAAGGCCAAGGACTTCGTCGACGGCTCGCGGCGGATGAGCGGAGGTCCGTTGCACAGCAAGCACTTCATCGGCACACCGGTGATGGACGTCGTCGGCGACCGCGCTTTTGTGGAGACCAACGCGATGCTCGTCGCCGACCACCTCGAATTGCAGCTCGGCGTGACTGTCCACAACCGATTCCTCGACCGGGTCGAGCGTCGCGACGGCGTTTGGCGGATCGTGCGCCGGGATTCCGTCTACGACATGGGCGGTTTCACCTATCCCTTCGGAATGCGGCGCACGGACGACCTCGATCCGCTCCGGCACCCGCGCGAGTACGCGGCGTTGGCGTACCTGCTGGAGCACAGCGGACATCAGGTGCCGGACAACTGCCCGACCCGTTTCAGCAAACGGGAACAGGAGATCATCGAAGAAGGCCACGCCTGGCTGACAGGAGCTTCCGCATGACCCCGCTTCGCGACCCAGCCGTCAACGCCGTCATCGACAAGCTCGTTGCCGCACAACAGTATCCGGCGAAGGACCCGCGTTCCGGCCGTGAACGCGACCCGCACGAATACAGTGAGTACGGCTTCTCCATTTCCCCGGACCAGGGCGACCTGATCTATCTGCTGTGCCGGGGCCTCCGCGCTACCCGGACAGTCGAGTTCGCGACGTCGGTCGGTATGTCGACGCTGTACGCCGCTGCCGCCGTTCGGGATAACGGCGGAGGCACGGTGATCGGCGCGGAACTAGTCCCTGCCAAGATTGCCGCCGCCCGGCGCAACCTCGCCGAGGCCGGGCTGGCCGACTACGCCGAAATCCGCGAAGGCGACGCGCGGGTCACCTTGCGCGACCTCGGCGGGCAGGTCGACTTCGCCCTGATCGACGGGTGGCTGGGCGCTGAACCGTCGCTCGCCCGGGAGGTCATCGAGTTCGTCGCGCCGCAAGTCCGGATCGGCGGCTATGTGCTGAACGACAACGCCGAACCCGATTTTCTGGCTTATGTCCACGATCCGGCTAACGGATTCGTGTCGGTCTCGCTTCCGTTGCACGGCGGCACCGAGCTGTGCGTCAAGGTAGCCGATCGGCGGGAGCGCTGAGATGGGGGATCTGCACGGCAAGGTCGCCCTGGTCACCGGTGCCAGCCGGGGCATCGGGCGAGCCATCGCCGAACGTCTGGCGCGGGACGGTGCCCTGGTCGCCGTGCATTACGGCAGCAACGAAGCCGCAGCGCGGGAGACGGTCGAGGCGATTGCCGCTGCCGGTGGCCGAGCCTTTCCCGTGGGTGCCGAGCTGGGTGTTCCCGGCGACGTTGACACTCTCGTCGCCGCACTGGACACCCACCTCGACATCCTGGTGCACAACGCCGGCCGCTATGTCCTGCGGCGGCCGATCGAGGTCCTCACCTCTGAGGAGTTCGACAAGATGTTCGCGGTCAACGTCAAAGCGCCGTTCTTCCTGACCCAGCGCCTGCTGCCGCGCCTGCGTGACGGCGGGCGGATCATCGCGATCTCGTCGGTCGCCACCCGCGTCACCGCGCCGAACGGGATCGCCTACCCGATGACCAAGGGCGCGCTCGACGTGTTCAGCCAGACCCTGGCGAAGCACCTGGCTCCCCGGGGGATCACGGTGAATTCCGTCGGGGTCGGCTATACCCGCACCGATATGACCGCTGAGCTGCTTGAGGTTCCGGAGAACGTGGCGGGCAATGTCAGCCGGACTGCGCTGGGCCGGATCGGGGAAGTCGAGGACATCGCGGACGCGGTCGCTTTTCTGGCCTCCGAGGACGCGCGCTGGATCACGGGTACGAAAGTCGACGTGTCCGGTGGCGTCGGTTTGTAGCCCGGTCCAATGCCAGGGACTTAAGCCGGGCGGCCTCAGCTTGCTGACCGTCCATAATGGACGAAAACGTCAGCGAAATACCCGATTAATGCGAGTATGACCGTTTCTTCAAGTCTGTGAGGGGCCCCTTGAGGGAATCTGATTCCCTCAAGGAGTCCCTCACGGACGACACGCCCAGTTCCCTCCGCCCGCGTCGCCCCCGACGCAAGCCAACGGTCCGCCAGCCGCCTCAGCCGCACCCACAACGCCGCCTTAATCCCTGGCATTGGCAGCCCGGTCACGAGGGTGGAGCGATCTCCAACGGTGTCGCGGCCCCGCCTTCGAGCTGCTGCCGCTGGGTGACGGCGTGGTCGAGCTGTCTCGCCAGATGCGGGACGTTCGCCGAGGTCAGGTAGGTCTCCGCGCCGGCGTCGAGCAGCCGCCGGACCGGTCCGTGGTAGCTGACCCCCAGCTCGGCGTCCTCGACCTCGGCGAGCACGACCCGCGCTTTCGGGAACTTCGCCCGGAGACCCCCGATCAGCTGCGGGCTGACCGGCGGCACGAGCAGCACGTCGGCGGTGGCCGGGGCCGAATGCAGGTCGAGCACGAGATAGTCCGGCCCGAGTTCGGCCGACAGCGACATCCGGGCCGAGGCGGAAAGCTTCATAGCGGTGGCGACCACGGTCACGTCGTCGTAGTCCTCGCGCGGCGGTCCGGGGTCGGGCTGGACGCTGGTAACCGCCGCGATCGGGACCCCGTCCCGGGTGACGATCAGGTTCTCGCCAGCGTCGAGGAACGCGACGACGTCCTCGGGAAGGCGGTTGACGTCGATCTCCCGGGGCTGTGGTCGCGTCGTCATGGAACTCGATCATCCCACAACAGCGGTGTTCTTCGCACGGGTAATGGCGTTTTCTCGCCAGCGCACAGCATCCCGCGCTTCCTACGCTCGCCTCGTGCATACAGATCATTCGCGTCTTCGCGGCCAGATCGTCGGGTTCATCTCGCTCGCCGCCGCGCTGGGCACCGCGGCCGTTTATCCGTTGCAGCCTGCGATCGCCGAGGTCGGTGGTGCGCTCGGCGCATCGCTCGGCTCGGTCGGCGTCGCGCTCGCGTGCGGGCCGGTCGGCTACCTGTGCGGGCTCGCCCTGCTGGTGCCGCTCGTCGACCAGTTTCCGCCGCGTTACGTTCTCTCCGCGCAGTTCGGTGCGCTCGCCGTCGCGCTGGGGCTGAACGCGCTCGTCGGGCAGGTGTGGTTGCTCGGTCTGGTGCTCGGGGTGATCGGGGCGTGCTCGTCGGTCGGGGCCGGGCTGAGTTCGGTGACCGCGCGGCTGGCGAGCCCGGACCGGCGGGCCACTGCGCTGGGGGTGGTCACCGCGGGGATTTCAGCGGGAATCCTGGCTGGCCGGATCGTCGGCGGCTGGCTGGCCGACCTCATCGGCTGGCGCGCGATGCTGGGCGTTTTCGCGGGCGGATGCGCGGTCGTCGCGATGGCGGTGCTGCTAGTGCTTCCTTCGGCGGCTGGGGCGAACGATCGTGGCTATCTCGCGACGTTGCGCTCGATTCCCGGGCTGTACCGGCAATACTCGGTACTGCGGCTCGCGGCGGTTCGGGGCACGTTGTGGTTCTTCGCGTTCTGCGCGGTGTGGTCCGGGCTCGCGGTGGCACTGTCGAAGCCGCCCTTTTCGTATTCCGCCGAACGCATCGGGTTGTACGCTTTCGCTGGCATATTGGGGATTTTCGCTACGCGAATCGCCGGATCGTGGACTGACCGGGTGGGTGCTCGCCGGGTCGTCCTCGGTGGGCTGAGCCTGGCTGGTCTTGCGAGTGCGGTCCTTGCCGTCGCATTGCCGAGTACGGTTTCGACGCTGGTCTGCCTGGCGTTGTTCGACGCGGGGCTTTTCGCTGCGCAGGTCGCGAACCAGAGTACGGTGCTGGCGATTGAACCGGATGCGCCCGCGCGGTTCAACAGTGCTTACATGGTGGTGTATTTCGCTGGCGGAAGCCTTGGCACGGCGTTTGGCGCGGCGGCGGCCGAGCGGGTCGGGTGGGCGTTGACGGTGCTGGTCACCGCGGCGGTGATCGGGGCGGCGGCGGTGGTCACTTTGCTTGCTCGGCCGCGCGAGACTTGCCGTCCAGCGCCATTGGCGACGTAGATCGACGATTCGGGCCTGTCAGACGCTGGTGGACGCGGTGTCCGCCTGAGTGAGGAGAAGCGTGGCCCGCACCGCCTCCTCGGTGTGCGCGCTCAGCTCCCTGCCGCTGCGGATCGCGTCCTCCGCGAGTTTTTCCAGCCCTCCCACCAGAATCAGCGCGCGGATCCGCGTGAGCGGGGTGCCGCCGGACGCCTGGAATTCGCTGCCGGCCGAGACGGCGCGGACGACGGTGCGGTAAGCGTCGTCGTCCGCGCTGGTGTCCACCAGCGGCAGGTCGCGGATGCGGCTGAGCATGACGGCGGGCCGGGCGTCCACGACGGCGATCCAGGCCGTGACGAGCTGGCGGATCTGCGTCTGCCAGGGCGCGGTGCGGTCGACCGCGGCGGACACCTGTGCCGCCCCGGACTCGGCCGCCTCCGCGAGCAGGGCGAGCAGACAGGCCTCTTTGGAGTCGAAATGCTCGTAGAAGCCGCGGCGGGACGTGTGCGCCCGGCCGACGAGGTCGCCGATCGTGACCTTCTGGAACCGCTTCTCCGCCAGCAGCGACTCCAGGGCGCGAGTGAAACGGCTCCGGTAGGCGCCGGGCGGCTCGGCGAGCGTTTCCGGCTCAGCAGCGCGTGACACCGCGCGTCCTTCCTGTCCGCGATTGTCCGGCGATTCTACCAGTCCGCGCGCCGCGATAATCCCGAAACGACCAGGGGATATCGGCGGAATTCCGGACGGAATGCGAGCGGCTGCATTCGGCGGTGCCGCTTGCTCCGCGTGCCCGGAGACCCCGAGGCTATTACGCCATCTCGGTGACATCGCACTGGGACGTTTGGCCGAGCGCGGGTACGTTCGGTAGTGTTTTTCCCAGCGTCAGATGGGGAGTCGAAGCGCTAGGGGGATCCAGGTGTTTTCACCGCTTGTCTTCGAGCCGCGCATGAGAACGCGTGCTCGCCGCACTCCGTGACGGAGTAGCTTTCATCGCAGGTCCACGGGCTCGCGCCGACGGCGCGCGCTGGCGTTCGCGCTGGTCAGAGCCCGTTCGCCGGAATGGTCCGGCGCATGCGTCCCGCCGGCGTCGGGAGCCGGCGGGAGAGGACACGGCGGTCCTCGTCCGGCATTGCCGTGCCGGGTGAACCTGAATGTTTTTCGTTCGGGTACGAGGACGTCCGTGCAGGGGAAAATAGCAATAAGAATGGGGAAGTCATGACAATGGGGTCTGTGTCTCTGAAGATCGCCAGGGCCGCTTCGGTCGCTTCGCTCGCGGCCGTGATGTCCGCGGGGATTGTTTCGGCCGCGAATGCCGCACCGGCGCACGCGGCTGTTCCGGCGGGCTGCGGCAGCGCCGGCGGCGGAACGTGGTGCCACGGTTCCGGCGCCGACGGGATCTGGAAGGGCTGCTACTCGAATTACAACCACCCGCGCAATTACCACAGCTCGACGGCGGCCATCGGGGGCGCCAACGACAAGCGGTACAACTCCGCGGGGTCGTGGTCCAACGCTCGGGCCAAGGCCGGGTGGGCCCACACCTGCTACACGTACTACAACCCGAACGCGTGATAGCGGCCTGAAAACCCGGGCATGAACGCGACGACGCGGTGCCGGGGCAACGGCGTCCCGGCACCGCGTCTCCACTACAGCGCATCAGCGACGAGAGCGAGCCATCGTGCGCCTGATCCTCTCTCTGCTTTTCGCGGGAATCCTGCTCGCCATTCCGGCAGTGGTTCTCGTGGACGCCGTCCTCGAGCAGGAAACGCGAAGCGAGACGGCCGCTGATCGCGTCGGGACGTCGTTTGCCTGGCCGGACCGTCCGCAGGCGGCCGATCCCGAGACGACGCTGCGCATTCTCGGCGAAGCGACGGCGGCGACCGGCACCACCGTGGTGCGCACCGCCGTGACGGATCAGGCGGACCGCAAACGCATTACGCACTACGTCCTCATGGGCGGCGACCGGACGGCTCTGTTCGACGAATTCAGTCTCGCGCGAGGCCGCTGGCTCAGCCCGGCGGAGACGCGCGGCGGCTCGGCGACGGTGTCGTCGGCTCGGTCCGGGGTCGGGGCGCCCGCAGTGTTCGCGAACCGATACGAACTCACCTTCGCACCGTTGCGCCGGGCTTTCGACGCCTTGCCCACCTCCGGCCGTTATGTGGTCGAAGGGCCAGCCACCGAACGCTTTCTCTCGATCGTCAGCCAGCGGCTGGTCGACGCGGGCGTTACCGGGCTGACCGTCGGAGACCTGACGGCGGACCACGGCGGCACCGCGCCGGAATCCGGGCCGGGGCTGCGCATTCTGGCTTATCTGCTGGCCGGAGCGGCCACGGTGGTCATCGCGTTTCGCTTGCTGCGCGAGGGAAAGCGGATCGGTGTGCTGCGCTTGATCGGGCATCCGGCGCCGCGGATCTGGTACGAGGTGGTGGGGAGAACGCAGATCATCACCGTGCTTGCCGGGCTGGGCGCGTGCGCCGCGGTCGTCCTCGCCGTGCCTGGCGCGGACACTTCGTTCCTGTACACCCTGGCCGCCGCGGTGGCACCGGTGATGGCCGCCGGATTCGCGGCAACGGCCGGTCTCGGGCTGTTCGTCGTCAACCGGGTGCGCATTTCCGACCTTGTCAAAGGAAGTTTGCAGTGAATCACCGGACGCGAAACCGTTCACCGTTCGGCCTGGCGATCGCGGCGCCCGCCGTCGTGAAAGCTGTGTGCGGGGCGATCCTCGCGGTGCTGGCCGTGGTGGTCTGGCAGCAGTTCTCCGAACTGGCCAAGCAGCAGGAGTTGCTGGCGCCGTGGGAGAAAGTCCAGGGCTACGGCGTTTTCTACCCGCGCCTGACCGGAAACGACCAGCAGGAAATGGAAACCGGCGGCAACGCCTCGTCGGTCGCGGAGGCCCGGGACCTGTATCCGGTGCTGGACCAGGCCGGCGCGCTCTTCGTCGACGCCGCCAACTACGCGCCGGACACGCCGCCGGACCCGACCGGGCGCTGGCCGGTGCCGCCGATCCGGGTGAACACGCATTACCTTGCGCAGTACCCGATTCTCGACGCCGCCCGGAAGCCGATCACCGTCGCCGCGAACGATCCGGCGTGGGTCGTCGCCGTTCCGGAGCAGTTCAAGCCGAGGGAAGCGCAAATCCGGGAACTCCTTCAGGAAACGCGCACCGGCGGCCCGGGGATCACCGGCGCGGTGCAGGCGGAGCAGCGCATCACCGGCGACCGGCCGCGGTTCTCGACGCAGCAGGTCCGGATCGTCTGGACGGCCTCCGGGCAGGGCGTGTTCAGCTACGACCCGCAGGTCAATCCCGGGCACGGCAACCTGATCACCGACCCGATCGTCGAGATCATGACCCCGGCGAACAGCCTCACTGTCGACCGGCTCAACGCGATCACCGGCGGCCTGGACACCGGGCTGAAGGTCCGCGTAGGCGACGATCCGGCGGCCACGCTGGCGGCGCTCGGCCCGAAGCTGAAGGAACTCAAGCTCGACGACAACCTGCGGCATCTGGTCACCGTGCACCAGGCGATGGCCACGCAGATCGACGAGGTGCGCGGCGGCATCACGCAGGTCACCGTGTTCGCTGGCGTGGCGCTGTTCGTTCTGGTCGCGTTGACTGCGGCGATCGTGATCGTCGGTTCCGACCGGCTGCGCCGCCGGCTGACCGTACGGAGACTGCACGGCATCGGCTTCACCCGCTCGTACCGGGAACTGCTGCTCGCGCTCGGCGGGACGTGGCTGGGCCAGACGGTGCTGGCCGGGATCGCCTTGGCAGTACTGGCGATGAACACCTTGTCCCCGCCGGGCGCCGAGGCGAGCCCGTGGGACCGAATACCGGAACTTGCCGCCGTATCAGTGCTGTCGCTGGCGATCGAGGTGCTGTTCGTGGTCGTGACCGCGCGCATCGTGGAACGCCGGAACACGGTCAAGCGCTTGAAGGAGCTGTGACCCATGGAATTCTCGTGCGAACTCCGGGGAGTCCGGAAACAGTACGACGGCCACCCCGTCCTGGAAGACTTCGACCTCAGCATCGAGGCCGGCGAATTCACCGCGCTGACCGGCGCGAGCGGAGCCGGGAAGTTGACCGTGCTGAACCTGCTCGGCCTGCTGGAAGCGCCGGACGCCGGTGAGGTCCGCCTCTTCGGCGAGCACGCGCCCCGGCCGCGCTCGCGGGCGGCGAACCTCTTGCGCCGCAACCGGTTGGGCTACCTGTTCCAGAATTTCGCGCTCATCGACAGCGAGACCGTCTCGGCCAACCTAGAGGTCGCGCTCACCTACGCGAAGCGCGGAACCCCGAAGCCGGACCGCATCACGGACGCGCTCGCCCAGGTCGGGCTGCGCCGGGCGGAGCGCCGGAAGATCCACTCGCTCTCCGGCGGCGAACAGCAACGCGTCGCCGTGGCGCGGCTCCTGCTGAAACCCTGCGACCTGATCCTGGCGGACGAACCGACCGGCTCGCTCGACGCCCGCAACCGCGACCGTGTGCTCGATCTCCTGCAGAAGCTGAACGAGGCGGGCAAGACGGTCGTGGTGGCGACGCACGACGCGGCGGTGGCCGAGCGGTGTTCCCGGGTGGTGGATCTTTCCGGGCACGGGGTGGTGTCGGTCGGTCATTGAAGCCGGAGCATGCGCTGGGTGCCCGGGGCGCGGCCCAGTTCGTCGATCGGGGGCAGAATCTCTGAGGAGTCCGCGCATACGCTGCGGATCACGTCGGCGACTCGCAGGAGCAGGCCGAGCCGGGGGTGGTGCGGTGGCCAGGCGATGCCGATTTCCCGGGGTGAGACGATCTCGCTGAGGGAGAACCGCGTGACGCCGGGCTGCCGCTGGCCCAGCGCCAGCTGCGGCACGATCGAATACCCGACCCCGGCCGCGACCAGGGGTTCGACGACGTGGATCTTGTCGGTGCCGAAGACCCAGTTCGGTTCGATGCCCTGGCGGCGGAGTTCGGCGGCGACCTCGAGCTGTTCGCTGGTCAGGCACACCATCGGGAGGCCTCGCAGGTCCGCCGGGCGGATGCGGGCGACCGAGGTCAGCGGGGTTTCCCGGGGCGCGAGCAGGATGAACGGGTCGCTGAACAGCTCCAGCCCGTGTGCCTCGCCGCTTTGCAGCGGGAAGATCACGAACGCGATGTCGATTTCGCCGAACCGCAGTAGTTCCTGCAGGCGGACGTCGTCGTCGACCTCGATGGGCTTGATCCGGCACGGCAGGTGCTGGGTGCGCATCGCGGCCAGCACCAGCGGCATCACCCGCACGGCGACGCTGGAGAACACGCCGATCCGGACGGTCGGCTCGCGGCCGTCCCGCATGTCCTGGATGTGCCTGGTCGCGGTGCGCAGGATGACCTGCACCTGTTCGGCGGCGTTGACCAGCGCGGCGCCCGCGTCGGTGAGCCGCACCTGCCGCTGCCCGGACATCCGGCGGACCAGCACGACGCCGAGCCGCCGTTCGATCGAGGCGATGCGCTGGCTCACCGCGGGCTGGCTGCAGCCGAGCGCCACCGCGGCGGCCGCGAACGACCCCTCGTTGGCGACCGCGTACAGCGCTCTCAGTTGCAGCAGGGTGAGCCGGCCGCCGTCCGACCAGATGGCGTCCAGGGAAACCCGGCCGAGCCGGTTCCGTCGTTCCACACCGATCACGGACTGACCTCCTTGCTGAGGCGTTCCCGTCGCGCACCGGGAAACTCGGTCATGTCGTGCCGCCGGCGAGGCAGAACGCGGCGGCCAGGTCGATGGTGCTGGCCAGGTCGGCGAGGTCGGCCACCTCGCCGGAGCTGTGCATGTGCCGGAGGGGGATGTTGAGGACGCCGCACCGGATACCAGCCGAGACGGCGGCCATCGCGTCGGCGTCGGAGCCGCTTTCGTCGCCGTACGCTTCGATGGTGTACGGGATTCCGTGCTCCTTGGCCAACGTGCGCAGGCAGCGCGCCATGCGTTCGTCGGTGACCGCGCCGCGGCCGATCGCCGGTCCGGAGCCGAGCCGGTGGTCGCCGGTCCGGTGCTCGATGCCGTCCTCCGGGATGTCGCTGGCGAACGTGGTGTCCACCGCGAGCGCGAAATCCGGTTTCGTCGCGTAGACCGCGCCCATCGCGCCGTGGTAGCTCGTTTCCTCGCGCACGCTCGCCACCGCGGAGATCTCCGCGGTGACCTGTGCCGCGGCGGCCGCGCGAGCCGCTTCGAGCACGGCCAGCGCGCCGAGCCGGTTGTCCAGCGCCGGCGCGGCGATCCGGCCGTTGCGCAGCCGGACCGGAGGCGCGCCGAACACCACCGGGTCGCCGACGGTGACCGCCGATTCCGCGTCGGCCCGGCCGGTGGCGCCGATGTCGATCCACAGGTCGGCCATTTTCGGCGACGAATCCTGGGTGTTCAGGTGCGGCGGCGCGGTTCCGATCACGCCGGGCACGCGGCCGTTCTCGGTGAGGACCACGACGTGCTGGCCGTACAGGATCGCGGCGTCCCAGCAGCCGATGCTGACTGCCCACAGCCGCCCGGCGTCGTCGATGTGGCTGACGCTCAGCCCGATTTCGTCGATGTGCCCGATCAGCGTGATCCGCGGGGTGCCGCCCGGGTTCACGACCGCGTGCCCGCTGCCGAGCGGGTCGACGCGCACGTCCGCGAATTCCCCGGCCGCCTCCAGCCAGGCGCGCACCGGTTCTTCCTCGTAGCCGGAGGGCCCGCGCGCGGCGAGCAGCAGCAGGAGACGTCGGCGCAACGCGGCGGCGTCCGGTGCGTAGAGCGAGGAACCGTCGGGGTTCGGCATGCCACTCCTTTGCGGGACAGGGGTTTTCCGGGACGGGTCAGCGCAGCCAGGCGACGCCGGGCAGGAACCCGAACTGGGCGCTGAACTGGTAATTGCCGAGCCGCGCCGAGGTGAAATCAATCCACTTCGGCACGTACATGGAGACCCACGGGGCCTGGTCGGTGACCGCGCGGTCGACCTCGGCCCACACCGCGTTCGCCGCTTCCGGGTCGGTGTTGGCCAGCCGCGCGGCGTCGGCCATCCGGGCGTCGACGGCCGGATCGCAGAAGCCGCCGATGTTGGGGCTCGCGTCCGAATTCGGCACGAACGCGGCGCACGAGGTGAGCACTTTCAGGAAATCGCTCGGGGCCGGATAGTCCTGCGACCAGTCGGTCAGGGCGGCTTCGACGCGGTTTCCGGAATTCTGGACGAACGGGTACTGCAATCCTTCGTCCATCGGTTTCAGCGTCGCATGGTAGCCGAGATCGGTCAGTAAAGTTTGCATGTATTCGCCCATCGCGATGTGCATCCGGTTGTTTCCGGGCACCACCGAAACCGCGGCTCCGGCGGTGCCGGATTCCGCGACGAGCCGTTTCGCTTTCGCGAGGTCGGGCCCGCGCCACGGCCCGAACCCGTCCGGCCCCGGGTCGATCGTCCACGGGCAGTACTGCCGGTAGCCGGGGATGTTCGGCACCAGCACCTGGCACGTCGTGGTCGCCAGTCCGGGGCCGCCCGCCTGCAGGATCGCCGAATTCCGGTCGAACGCGTAATTCAGCGCCTGTCTGGCCTTGAGGTTGTCGAACGGCGGAATCCGGGTGTTCAGCGCCCAGTACCAGACGTGCCCGAGCTGGTCGAGATGCAATTGGCCCGGATGGTTGACGCTGATCTCGGTGAGCCGGTCCGGCGGCGGCTGGTCGACCGCGAGATCGGCCTGCCCGTTGATCACCGCGGTGATCTGGTCGGTCGGTTCGAGGCCGAATTTCTGCACGATCTGGTCCGGATATCCCTCCGGCGCGGCGAGCGGCAACCACGAGCGGAAATACGGATTGCGTTTCAGCACGACCCGGTCGGTCGGATCGTAACTCGCCCAGTAATACGGGCCGGTTGAACGCAGTTTCGTGACGTCCGAGCCGACGTCGGCGGGCGGCGTGTCCGCGGGCAGGATCGACGCCAGTGGCTGGCCGAGTTGTTGCGGCAGTTCGGGATCCGGTTCGGTCAGGGTGAAGGTGAGCTTGTTGGTCGCCTCGTCGATCGCGATGCCCTTCGACAGATCGCAGGTTTCCGGCGTGTCCAGGCAGTCCTTGGCGCCAGCGATGACGTCGAACTGCGAGGACGTCGTCGGGCCGTGCACCTTGAACATCCGCTCGAAGGACGCTTTGACGTCTTTAGGCCGGAGTTCTCGGCCGTCGCTGAACCGGATGCCGGAGCGCAGCGTGAATGTCCACTTGAGACCGCCGTCGGTGGGCTTCGGGATTTCGGTGACGAGATCCGGGGCGACGTGCTGCCCGGTGTCCGGCCCGGATTTGGTGAACGCGGTCAGGCCGTCGTAAGTCGCGGTGAAGAGCGTCCAGGACGACGTCGAGAAGTTGACCATCGGATCGGCGGTGCCGATGTTGCCCGACGACAGCAAAACCTCGATCCCGCCCTGGTGCCCGCTGTCGCCGGGGGCGACCGACGTCAGGTCCAGCGTGTCGTCCACCGCGCAGCCGGTCGCGCCGAGCAGCACCCACGCCGCGAGCACGGCTTTGCGGTTCACCGGTGCGTCCTCTCGCCGTCGACCGGCGGCAGGATCTCCGCCGGCCGCGCGCACACCCGCTGGATGATGTCGATGACCCCGCGGATGAACGCCAGCCTCGGGTGATAGCGCCGCCAGGCGATGCCGACGGTCCGCGCCGGGACGATGCCGGCGAGCGAAACCCTTCGCACGCCGGGAATCCGGCCGCCGAGGGTGAGCCGGGGCACGGCCCCGTACCCGAGGCCGGCCGCGACCATCGCCTCGACGGCGTGGTTGGTTTCCATCTCCAGCACCCAGTTCAGCTCGGCGCCGGCGGACGCGGCCCAGGCTTCCATCGGATCCAGCTGGCCGCGCAGGCCGATCAGCGGCAGCCCGGCGATCCGGCCGGGGGAGACCGGGCCGGCGTCCGGCGGCACGAGCAGCACGAACGGGTCGGTGAGGAGTTCGGCGGTGTGCAGGGCCGGGTCGGTGAGCGGCAGCTTCACGAAGGCGAGGTCGATGTCCCCGTTGCGCACCAGCCGGGACACCTCGGTCTGCTGGTCCAGTTCCATCAGCTCGATCCGGTAGTCGACCGGCTGCCTCCGCAGCAGCGCCATCATCGGCGGGATCACCCGTTCGCTCGCGCTGGTGAACAAGCCGATCCGGACGGTCGCGTTCAGCCCCTTGCGGATCGTCTCCACCTGGCTGACCGCGGCCGAGAGGATCCCGCCGACCTGCTCCGCGGCGGCGAGCAGGGTGTCGCCCGCCTCGGTGAGCGAAACCCGGCGCTGCTGGCGGGATCTGTGCACCAGCAGGACGCCGAGCCCGCGTTCGAGGCTCGCGACGCGCTGGCTCACCGCCGACTGGGTGCAGCCGAGTGCGGTTGCCGCGCCGGCGAACGAGCCGGTCGCGGAGATCGCGATCAATGCGGCGAGTTGCGGCAGGGTGGGGCGGGCGGATTGGTCGGTGTCGGCGCTAGTCATCGCGAGCGGCCTTCGGTTTGGCGGGGGCCAGCGGGGTCGCTGGTTGGAGCGGGTGGTGGCAGGCGACTTCGTGGCCCGCGCGTTCGCGGTTCAGCGCGGGTTCCGTCGTGCGGCAGACGCTGGTGGCGCGCGGGCAGCGCGGGTGAAAACGGCAGCCGCTCGGCGGGGCGAGCGGGCTGGGCACGTCCCCGGCCAGCGTGGTGTCCCGCCAGTCCGCGCCCGCCGCCGGATCCGGGATCGGCACCGACGCCAGCAGCGCCGCGGTGTAGGGATGTCGCGGCGCCGCGAAGATCTCCCGGACCGGCGCCTGTTCGACGATCCGGCCGAGATACATCACCGCGACCCGGTCGGAGGTGTGCCGGACGACGCCGAGGTCGTGCGCGATGAACACGTAGGTGAGGCCGAGGCGTTCCTTGAGATCGTCGAACAGGTTCAGGATCTGCGCCTGCACCGAAACGTCCAGCGCGGACACCGGTTCGTCGGCGACGACCACGCGCGGCCGCAGCGCCAGCGCCCGCGCGATCACCGCGCGCTGCCGCTGCCCGCCGGACAGTTCGTGCGGGAACCGGTCGGCGAGTTCGGCGGAAAGCCCGGTCAGAACCAGGAGTTCGGCGATGTCCGCGCGGGTCGCGGGCCGCCGGTGCACGCGCAGCGGTTCGGCGACCGAATCGCCGATCCGGCGGCGTGGATTGAGACTGGCGTACGGGTCTTGGAAGATCATCTGTACCGAGCGGCGCACTGGGCGCAAGCCGCGGCGGCCGGTTCGGGTGATGTCGTTGCCGTCGAACACGATTGACCCGCTGTTGGGCTGGTACAGGCGGACGAGGCAGCGGCCGAGGGTGGACTTGCCGCAGCCGGATTCGCCGACGAGACCGAGTGTTTCACCGTGGCGCACGGACAGGGAGACTCCGTCGACGGCGCGCAGCCGGGCGCGGCGGACGGGGAACCACTTGACCAGGTCGGTGGTGCTGAGCAGGGCAGGCATCAGGCCGTCCTCTTTCCGTCCGGCAGCTGCGCCTGCCGCACCAGACAAGCGTCGAAATGCTCCGCGGCCGACGGCAGCAGAACCGGCCGCTGCTGTACGCACATCGCCTCCGCAGACGGGCACCGCGGCGCGAACGCACAGCCCGGCCCGACGTCGGCGGCCAGCGGCGGCAGGCCTTCGATCGAGGGCAGCCGGGCGGGCCGGGGCGCGTCCAGCCGGGGAATCGAGCCGAGCAGCCCGACGGTGTAGGGATGCCGCGGCCGGGCGAACAGCTGCGCGGTCGGGGCCCGCTCGACGATCCGCCCGGCGTACATCACCTGCACCCGCGACGCGATCCCGGCCAGCACGCCGAGATCGTGCGTGATCAGGATGACGCTGGTGCCGGTCCGGGCGCTGAGGTCGCGGACGAGGCGCAGGATCTGCGCCTGTACCGAGACGTCCAGCGCGGTGGTCGGCTCGTCGGCGATCAGGATGTCGGGGTCGCAGGACAACGCCATCGCGATCATTACCCGCTGCCGCATGCCGCCGGAGAACTGGTGCGGATAGTCCCGCGCCCTGGCCTCCGGGCCCGGAATGCCGACCAGGTCGAGCAGTTCGACCGCGCGGCGGCGGGCGGCCCGCGCGGTCGTCCGGCGGTGCTGGCGGATCTGCTCGGCGATCTGCCAGCCCACCCGGTACACCGGGTTCAGCGACGTCATCGGATCCTGGAAGATCATCGCGATCTTCTCGCCCCGGTAGGCGCGCATCCGCTTCGGCGGCAACGCGAGGAGGTCCTGGCCGTCGAAGAAGACCCGGCCGCGGACGATCGCGTTGTCGCCGCGGATCAGCCCGAGCAACGCGAGCATGGCGACCGACTTGCCGGAGCCGGATTCGCCGACCACGCCGAGGGTTTCGCCCGCCGGCAGCTCGAACGACACGTCGTCCACCACCCGCACCAGGCCGCCCGGCGTGCGGAACTCGACGGTGAGGCCTTCCGCGATCAAGGTCGTCATCGCACTCGGATCCTCGGGTCGAGCGCCGCGTACCCGAGGTCGACCAGGAGGTTCACGAGCACGACGGCGAACGCGCCGTAGAGCGTGACCGCCATCAGCACCGGCAGGTCGAAGCGGCTGAGCGAATGGAAGGTCAGGTTGCCGACCCCGGGCAGGCCGAACACCTGCTCGGTGAGCACCGCGGCCCCGCCGAGCATGGCCCCGAGGTCGAGGCCGAACAGGCTGACGAACGGGATCAGCGAATTCCGCAGCACGTGCCGCAGCAGCACCCGGGATTCGGAAAGCCCCTTCGCCCGGGCGGTGAGCACGAAATCGGACCGGTCGACGTCGATCAGATCGGCCCGCAGCACGCGCGCGTAGAGCCCGGCAGTGCCGATCGCCAGCGTGATCCACGGGAACAACAGCTGCCCGAACCACTTCAGCGGGTTGACGTTGATCGGCGTGTAGCCGAGTTCCGGCAGCCAGCTGAACACACTGTGGTGCAAGGTGCCTTGGGTGAGTAGGTTGATGACGCCGCCGAGCCAGTACACCGGCAGCGACATGCCGAGCAGGCCGAGGCCCATCAGCAGCGGGTCCAGCGCCCGGCCGCGGAAGACCGCGGCGAGCGTGCCCGCGCCGAGCGCGAGCAGCACCCAGATCACCGCCGCCCCGCCGACCAGCGACAGGGTGACCGGGATCGTCTTGGCCACCCGGGAAAGCACCGGGCCGCGATCGGTGTAGGAAACCAGGTCCCGGTCGACGACCAGGCGCTTCATCATCTCGAAGTACTGCGCCGGCAACGGTTTGTCGAGGCCGAAGTCGGCCCGGATCTGCGCGATCACCTGTGGCGTCGCCTGTTTGCCCGCCATCTGCCGGGCCGGGTCGACGCCCGGGGTCTTGAAGAAGATCAGGAACACCAGGACGCTCACCGCGATCAGCACCCCGGCGGCGGAGAACAGCCGGCGCACCGCGTAGCCGATCACCGGGCACGCATCCGCAGCTCGGCCTTCGGGTCGAAGGCGTCCCGGATCGCGTCGCCGAGGATGTTCAGCACGCATACGGTGATCGCGAGCAGCGCGCCGGGCACGATCGCCATCAGCGGCCGGTTGCGCAGCAGCTGCGTGCCGTCCTCGATGATCGTGCCCCAGCTCGCGGCGGGCGGATGCACGCCGATGCCGAGGAAGGACAGCCCGGACTCCAGCAGCATCGCGGTCGCCGTCATCAGCGGGAACAGCACGAGCACCCGGGACAGCACGTTCGGCAGGATTTCCCGGCGGATGATCCGGCCGTGCCCGGCACCGTAGGACGTTGCCGCGCCGACGTAGTCCGCGGCGCGCACGGACAGCACCGCGCCGCGCACCGGCCGGGCGACATAAGGCACGTACACCACCCCGATAATCAGGACCGGTAGCGCGAGGCTGCCGGAACTGACCCGGACGAAGCCGAAGCTGATCCCGGACGCGAAGCTGATCGCCGAAATCGAGATCGCCAGCAGCAGCACCGGAAACGCCCACACGACGTCGAGAATCCTGGACAGCACGCCATCGACGACGCCCCCGGCGTACCCCGCGATCAGCCCGACCACCAGGCCTCCGGCGCACGCGACCAGCCCGGCGAGCACCCCGATCACCAGGGTGTTCCGGCCGCCGTACAGGATCCGCGCGGCGACGTCGCGGCCGTCCCCGTCCGCGCCGAGCAGGAAATGCGCCTGCCCGGTCGGCCCGATCGGCAGTACGCCGACGCCTTGCGCCGCAGGCTGCAGCAGCGGGACCACGCGGCCGTCGGCGAGCACGGTGGTGCCGACCGGATCGGCCACGAACGGATCGGTGCCGGACACGTGACTGGCGTACAGCGGCGCGAGCAGGCACAGCGCGACGACCAGGGCGAGGATCGCCGCCGACGTCACGACCCGGGGACTGCGGCACAGCGCCCGGAGCCCGCGCCGCCACGGCCCGTACTCCGGTTCTGATCGGGCACCGGTGGCGGCAGGCAGTGCGGAATGGGGCTCGGACACCTGGCCACCCCCCTCGGATTAGCCGTACTGTCGGCAAAAACTAGAGAAGGTTCCGGTTTTCCGGCAAGAAGACCGGCATCGCATTCGATAAGATGGGCTAATGGGGCGGAGGTCCGTGAAGGACTCCTTGAGGGAATCTGATTCCCTCAAGGAGTCCTTCACTGACGACCGGCCCCGCTCGGCCCGCAGAGAGTGGTGCCAGGCGCTGGTCAGCCCCTTTGGTCTGGGCGGGCGAGCGTCGGCCGCAGCCACAGCGCCGCCGCAAGTCCCTGGCGTTGATCTCTAGGTCACTGCCAGGGAACTTACGGCGGCGCTATGAGTGCGGCCGAGGCGTGTCCACCCAGGCTGAAACGGCTGGCGGACCGGGTTGGCTCGCGTCGCGGCCGATGCGGGCGACGGGAGCTGAGCGTGTCGTCCGTGAGGGACACCCTGAGGGAATCTGATTCCCTCAGGGTGCCCCTCACGGACTTGAAGAAACGGGCATAATGGAGCTGATCGGGCATTTCGACGACGAATGGGTCCTTTGTGGACGGTTGGCAGGCTGAGGCCACCCGGCTTAAGGCCCTGGCATGGACTCTGAGTCTGTGAAGGTTCCCCGCACGGACCGCGAACGTCAGCGCGCCGAACGGAACACTTTGCGGTAAGCGCCGGGCGTGACGCCGACGACCTGCCCGAATTGGGCGCGGAAGTTGCTCGTCGTGGGGAATCCGGTCTGCGCGGCGATCCGGTCGACGGTGTGGTCGGTGGTTTCGAGCAGTTCCTGCGCGTGCCGGAGGCGCACCCCGGCCACCCACTGCATGGGGCTTTGCCCGGTTTCGTCCTTGAATCGCCTGGTCAGCGTGCGCACGCTCAGCCCGGCCGCGTCGGCGAGGTCGGCGAGCGAGAGGTCCCGGTACGCGTTCTCCTCGATCCACGGCAGCACCTGGTCGAGCGTGGTCGGACGGCTGGGCGCGCGATTGCGGACGATGTACTGCGCTTGCCCGCCGGGCCGGTGCAATGGCGCGACGGCGAGCCGGGCGGCATCGGCCGCGACTGCGGTTCCGTAATCATTCCGGACGAGGTGCAGGCACAGATCAATTCCGGCCACCGCGCCCGCGGAGGTGAGGATTTTCCCGTTATCGGTGTAAAGCACGTCGGGATTCAAGCGAACGGCCGGGTATTTCCGCGCGAATTCGTCGGCGGAGAGCCAATGTGTCGTCGCGTCCCGGCCGTCGAGCAATCCCGCTTCGGCGAGTGTGAATGCCCCGACGCAGATCGACGCGATCCGAGTCCCGCGTTCCGCGGCGGATCGCAACGCATCGAGGACTTCCGGCGGGGTCGGTTCCAGCGGGTTGTTCCGCCCGGGCACGACGATGAGGTCGGCCCGCTGGAGCGCGTCCAGCCCCTCGTCGATCGCCAGCCGCAGCGGCCCCGCTTGGACCGAGCGCTCCGGACCGGCGACGACGGTCCGGTACCCCGGGCGGCCGTCCGGGAGCCGCACGCGCCCGAAGGTCTCGATGGGCGTGGCCAGATCAAAGGCAATCGCATCCGGGAGCGCGAGCACCGCTGTGGTGTACATCGCTGCAGGATAAGCTATCCGTGATGTGGCCAGATATCGGCGAAAGCTGTCCATATCGCCATTGTGTTGATCATCGCGGGTGGCCTTCGATGGACGAAAGCGTCCAGTGAAAGGAGCCGCCCATGCTGCGGGCCCAGTTCGTGCTCTTCGACGGGTTCGACCCGCTCGACGTCATCGCGCCCTTCGAGGTGCTGACGGCCGGAAGCGACTTCCTCGGCGGTTCGCTCGCGGTGGAACTCGTGAGCGCCGATGGCCCCGGCGTCGTGCGCTCCGGCATCCCCGGCCTCACCCTGACCGCGACCTCCGCATTCGACCCGGATGCCCTCGGCTACGTCCTCGTCCCGGGCGCGGCCGGCCCGTTCGAGGGCGACGAGAGCATCCCGGTCCTGTTGTCGCGCTTCGCCTCGGGTGCGGCGATGCCGTTAATGCGGCGCGCGTTCGACAATGCCGACAGCACGGTCGTGACTGTCTGCGGCGGTTCGCTGGCGCTGGCGATGGCGGGTCTGCTCGAAGGCCGGACCGCGACCACGCATGCGTTTGGCGTCGACCGGCTCGGTGCCGCTGGCGTGAACGCCGTCCGCGCCCGCGTCGTGGACGACGGCGACCTCATCAGCGGCGGGGGCGTTACTTCAGGCCTCGATGTGGCGCTTTACGTGCTGGAGCGGGATTTCGGTTCGCAGACCGCGCATGCCGTCGAGGAGCTTTTCGAGTATGAGCGGCGCGGCACTACTTGGAAAGCTTTGGCTGCTCAATCGTGAAAGGGAAGGGTATGCACATCATTGCCAGCGTGATCGGGGAGCGAGTCAGCGCGTGAATGCTTTCCTGCTGTCGATCCATGTTCTAGCGGCCATTCTGGCGATCGGCCCGGTTGCCGTCGCCGCGAGCATGTTCCCGAGCGCCGCCCGGTCCGAAAAGGTTGGCCCGCTGGAGGTTCTCCACCGCACGACCCGGGTCTACGCCGCGATCGGGGTGCTGGTCCCGGTCTTCGGCATCGCGACCGGCGCGAGCATGGGCGTGCTGGGGGACACGTGGCTGATTGTCTCGCTGATCCTTACCGTTGTGGCCGCAGCCATTCTTATTGCTTTTATCCTGCCCGGCCAGAAACGCATTGTCGACGCGCGCGGATCCGACCGCCGAGTGGCGGCCCGGCTGGCAATGCTGACCGGAATCTTCAACCTGCTCTGGGCGGTGGTGGTCGTTTTGATGATCTACCGCCCTGGCTCGACGACGGGGGTCGGGTTGTGAGCCCGCGGCGGGTTTTGGAGATCATTGGTGCGGTGGAGTTGGTTACGCTGGTGTTGATGCTGGGAAATGTGGCGACTGTGCATCTGCCGGAGGTTTCGCGGGTGCTCGGCCCGGTGCACGGACTGGCTTACACGGCAACGGTGATCGCGGCGGTGCTCCTGATGGGCGGCCGTCACCGGGTGTGGCTGCTGGCCCTGATCCCGGGAATCGGCGGCCTTCTGGCGGCGCGGGCCGCTTCTCCGGAACGAGCGGAACGGTAGCCCCTGCGCCTATCCCGCATCGAGAAGATCCGGCATCCCCCGCAACTGCCGCCGCGAGGTAATCCCCAGCTTCCGGAAGATGTTCCGCAAATGCGCGTCCACCGTCCGCGGGCTGAGGAACAGCCGCGTAGCCACCTCCTTCGACGTGGCCCCCGCCGCGACCTCCCGGGCGATGTGCATTTCCTGCATCGTCAACCGGTCATACGTGTGCTCCGACCGGCTGCGCGCCACCTCCCCGGTCGCGCGCAGCTCGTCGGCGGCCCGTTGGGTGAACGCTTCCATCCCGATCTTCGACAGCTGCTCATGCGCGGTACGCAGCTGCTCCCGTGCATCCCGGCGACGGCCCGCGCGGCGCAGCCACTCCCCGTACCGCAGGTGGGCCCGCGCGATCTGCACGGTAAGCGGGCTGTCCGCCAGATGCGAGAGCGCCGCGACGTAGTCCTCTTCCGTGTCGTTGACCATCGCCCGCGCACCGGCCGCGAGTCCGAGTGCGAAGTCGGTGCCAGCTGGTTCCGTGCGTTCGAGCAGCGACGTCAGAGCCGACCGGGCGACCGCGTCCTCTCCGCAGCGGACGGCGGCTTCGATCTGTTCCGGCAGCGCGATGCCAGTCAGGAAGAGATCGCCGCTCGCTACCGCGTGGGTTGCGGCGGTCAAGGCGGCCGGGTAGTCGCCGAGGCCGTTGTACAGCACGGACGTCGCCCAGTAGGCGTTCGCGGTCAGCTGGCCGGTCTGTCGGCGCGTGACCTCGGCGAACAGGTCGAGTACCTCCTGCCGGCGCCCGCGCATCGCCGCCAGATGCACCCTCGGGTAGAGCTGCGGCGGGTCGCCGAGGGCGTCGGCGATCGCTTCCTCCTCGGCGATCGCGGCCATCGCTTGGCCGAAGTTCCCGGTGAAGACCGCGTACATCGCCTCTTGCGAGCGGCCGAGCCGCAACGTCATCGGCGATCCCGTGGACTGTCCAGTCTTCGCCAGCCAGTCGACGATCGTCCGGTGCAGGTCGAGGTCCCACAGTTCGCCTGCGAGCACGGTGGCCAGCGCGGGGGTGCGCGTCCAGCCCGCGTCGTCGCCGGTCAGGACCTCCCGGATGGCGGGCAGCCCGGCGCGGTGTCCTTCGGTGGTCAGGCGCACTAGGGCGGAGAGGAGATCCGGCGGCCCGGCCGGGGGAGCGGCGGCGAGCACCCGGTCCAGTACTCCGGCGGCCCGGCCGACGACGAGTCCCATCTCCACCGCGGCCACCAGGAACTCCCGTGACCGTTCCGGATCGCTGGAGGCGAGTCGCTGCGCGGCCTGCAGGATGAGTTCCGGACCGGTCTTGCCCGCGCCCTGGACGAAGGCGATCTGCCCGCGCAGCAGGTCGGCCGAGGCGTGCTGGGCGACCTCCAGCACCGACGTGTCGATGCTGGTCACCAGGTCTGCCGCGGCTTCGGACCGGCCGGCCGCGAGCGTCGCCCGCGCGGCGGCGAGAGTGCGTTCGACCTGCTTGCCCGGGTCGAGGGACAGCGCGGCGGCACGTTCGAGGAATGCGGCGGCGGCCGCGACGCCGCCACGGGCTTCCGCGCGGGACGCCGACAGTTCCAGCTCCGCCGCGACCTCTTCGTCCGGTCCGGCGGTGGCCTGTGCGCGGTGCCAGGCCCGCCGGTCGCCGGCGGTAACCGGGTCGGTGGCGTCGGCCAGCGCCCGATGCGCCGTCCGCCGCTGGGCAGGCTCCGCGGCCCGGTAGGCGGCCGAGCGGGCGAGCGGATGGCTGAAGCGCGCCCGTGTGTCGAAGACGATCAGCCCGGACGCTTCGGCGGCGGCGCTCGCGGCGGGTACGTCGAGGTCGAGCTCCCGCGCGGCCGCCCACAGCACGGCCGGGTCGCCGGTCGGTTCGGCGCTCGCGAGGATCAGCAGCAGCCGCGCGTCCGGGGGCAGTTCCGCCATCCGCGTGCGAAAACTCCGCTCGATCCGGCTCGCGATCGGCGACGGGGCCGGCGGCGCGAAACCGCCCGCTTTCGGCAGCTCGATCAGCGCCAGCGGGTTGCCGCGCGCCTCGGCGAGCAGGCGGTCGCGCACCCGCTCGTCCAGCGTCACGGTCTTCTCCTCGGCCAGCAGGACGCGCGCCTCCGCGTCGCTCAGGCCGCCGACGGTCAGCCCGGGCAGCTCGTCCAGCCCGGGGACCGGCTCCTGGTCGCGGGCGGCGAACACCATCGCGATCGGCTCGGCCGAGATGCGCCTGGCCAGGAACGTCAACGCGCGCGCCGAGGCGGCGTCCAGCCAGTGCGCGTCGTCGATCACGCACAGCAGCGGACGTTCCGCGGCGGCGGTCGTCAGCAGGTCCAGCGCGGCGAGACTGACGCGGAACGGGTCCGGTGCGCCGTCGGCAAGGCCGAACGCGACCAGGAGGGCGTCGCGATAGAGCGTGTCGAGGTGCGCGAGCACTGGAACGCACAGCTGGTGCAGCGCGGCGAACGGCATCTCGCCCTCGAACTCCGACCCGGACGCCCGGATCAGCTGGAACCCTTCCGCCGCCTGTTCGACGTGGTCCAGCAGCGCGCTCTTGCCGATGCCCGGCTCGCCGCGCAGGACGAGCGCCCCGCCTTCGCCCCGTTCCGCCGCCCGGACCAGGGCGAGCAGGCGGTCGACCTCGTCGTGCCGGCCGACGAGGGAGCGGGAGGGCGTCGTGGGCATGGTCTGAACCTTAGAGCGGTAGGCGAAGTAGGTGAAAGTCACCGACGCGAACGATGTCCGGTTGGGGCGATTGTGGTGGCATGCCGACGGACAACACGACACTTGTCAAGCAGTTGCCCCGCAGCGTGGCGCTGGTGGGTTTGGCGACTGCCATGTTCCTGGTCATCCTCGACGCCTCGATGGTCAACCTCGCCGGGTCCGCGATCCGCCGCAGCCTCGGGCTGAGCGCCGCGGAACTCGCGGTCGTCGTCGACAGCTACCTGGTGACCTTCGCCGGGCTGCTGCTCCTCGGCGGACGGCTCGCCGACGTGCTCGGCGCCCGGAAGGTGTTCCTCGCCGGAATGGCGTGCTACCTCGCGGCGTCGGCGTTCTGCGCGCTGGCGGCCAACGGCGGGATGCTGATCGCCGGGCGGATCGGGCAGGGGATCGGGGCCGCGCTCCTGATGCCGTCCGCGCTCTCGCTCGTGCTCGGGCTCTACTCGACGCCCGCGGAACGCACCCGCGCGATGGGCATCTGGGGCGCGGTCGCGGGTGCGGGCAGCCTCATCGGCGTCTTTCTCGGCGGAACGCTGACCGAGGTGTTCGGCTGGCAGGCGGTGTTCGTCACCCCGGTGCCGTTCGGCGTCCTCGGGGTGCTCGTCGTGTGGCGTTCGGTGCCGCCGGTCGCGGGCAGGCCCGGCCGGTTCGACGCGGCGGGCGCCGTCACGATCACCGCCGGCATCTCCGGTCTCGCGCTGGGCATGGTCAGCGCCGCCGACGCCGGATGGAGCGCGCCCGGCACGATCATCGGTCTCGTCGTCGGCCTCGTCGCGCTGGCGGTGTTCGTGTCCGTCGAACGGCGTTCCGCCCGTCCGCTGGTCCCGCTCGGCGTGTTCCGCCGCAAGCCGGTGGTGACGGCGAACCTGGTGATGGTGCTGATCGGCGGCACCCTGACCAGCCTGTTCTTCTTCCTGCCGCAGTACCAGCAGGAAGTGCTCGGGATGAGCCCGCTCGCGACGGGGATGGCCCAGCTGCCGCTCGCGTTCATGATCATCGCGGGCAGCGCCGCCGCGCCGCTGCTGGCCAAGCGCGCTGGCCCGGCCCGGGCATTGTCGATCGCCCTCGCCGTGCTGCTCGCCGGCTTCGTGTGGCTGGCGCTGGACCCGACCACCAGCGGCTTCTCGGTCAGCCTGCTCGGCGCGTTCCTGCTGATCGGCACCGGGCTCGGGCTCGGCGCGGTCAACGCCACCGCGATGGCGGTCCGCGACAGCGCGGACGGCGAGTCCGGACTGCTCAGCGGGCTCGTCAACGCCGCACAGCAGCTCGGCGGCGCGGTCGGCCTCGCCGCGCTCGCCGGCATCGCCCTCACCGGCACCCACATCTCCTTCACCACCGCGTTCCTCGGCGAGGCCGCGTTCGTCCTCGTCGCTTTGACCCTGTCGCTGGTCGCCAAGACCCGCGGCACCCGCTGAAATCCGGAAAGGACAATCCACAATGAACACAGTGCTCGTCACCGGCGCGACCGGAACGGTCGGCTCCGCCCTGATCCCCGCTCTGCAAGCGCGTGGTGCGGCCGTCCGGGCGATGACCCGGGGCCGTTCTGTCGACGGTGCCGAGACCGTCGTCGCCGACCTGCAGGACCCGGCCGCGGTCGCCTCGGCGCTGAAGGGGGTCGACGCGGTCTTCCTCAACAGCCCCTCGGCACCGGACGCCGCGGAGTTGCAGATCCAGTTCGCGAACCTCGCCCGCGACGCCGGAGTCAGCCGGTTCGTGCTGCTCTCCCAATACGCGGCGCGTGCCGATTCGCCGGTGCGATTCCTGCGCTGGCACGCCGAAGTCGAAGCGCACGTCGAGAAAATCGGGCTCGACTACACCGTGCTCCGCCCCAACCTGTACCTGCAGGCGTTGCGCAGCTTCTCCGCCACCATCGCGCAGGGATTCTTCGCCGCGCCCATCGGCGACGCGGCCGTCAGCGCCATCGACACCCGGGACATCTCCGACGCCGCTGCTGCCGTGCTGACCAGCGGCGGACACACCGGCCGCACCTACACCCTGACTGGCCCGCGCGCCGTGACCCACTCCCAGATCGCCGAGGCACTCTCTGCGGCCACCGGGCGGGACATCGCCTTCCACGACGCGCCCGCCGAGCAGTTCGCCGCCGCGCTGACCGGATTCCTTCCGCCCTGGCAGGTCGAGGGGCTCATCGAGGACTACGCCCACTATGCCCGCGGCGAGGCCGCCGAGGTGCACACCGCCGTCGCCGACCTCACCGGACACCCCGCCCGCGACGTCACCGACTTCGCTCGCGACTACGCCGCCGACTTCGCTGCCTGAAAGGGAATTCCGATGATCTACCACTGCACCCGGTTCACCCTCAAGCCTTCGGTCACGCCGGAGGAACGAGCAGCTGCTCTCGCGAAAATGGGCGAGCACGAGTCCACGATCCCAGCCATCGTTTCGCGCGTCGTCGGCCCGGATTTCGGCGGGGAGTACGAGTACGGCGCGGTCACCGTGGTCGAGGACATCGAGGGCTACACCGAGTACATGAACCATCCGGTGCACCTGGACATGGACCGGATCGGGCTGCCGCTGGTCGACAAGTTCATGTCCTTCGACATCACCGACGATCCGGATCCGGAGATCGGCGCGAGGATCGCCGACGTCCACCGGCGCAGGTTCGAGAACGTGCCGGACATCGCGGAACTGGTCGCCGGGCTCCGCGAGTACACCGGCAGCGCCGCGCCCTCGGCGGGTTAATCGCTCGCGCCGGGCGAGGCCGTTCGCCTAGACTGAGGTCAGCTGCCGCCGTTCTGTGAAAGAGGGACATTGATCTTCTGAGGTGCATTGACACCGCGACCTGGGTGCTTCCCGCCCGGCGCGCGTCTGGCCTCGGAGGACGGCAGCTGATCCCGGTTGTTCGTACGCACCCTGTGCCGCGGTGTCTTCGTGTTCTCGTCCACCGCGAACAAGGGAGCTCTATGTCTTCGTCCATTGTGTGCAATGACCTCTGTTTCGCCTGGCCGGACGGCGAGGTGGTCTTCGACCGGTTCACCCTCGCGATCAGCGAGGGCCGCACCGGGCTGATCGGGGTCAACGGGTCCGGGAAATCCACCCTGCTCCGGCTCATCTCCGGCGAGCTGGCGCCGGACGCGGGCTCGATCAGCGTGTCCGGCGAACTCGCTTACCTGCCGCAAAACCTGAGCCTCGCGTCCGAACGCCGGGTGGACGAGGTGCTCGGGCTGGCCGAGGTCCGGGCCGCGCTGGCCGCGATCGAACGCGGGGACGCCGACGAACGCCATTTCGCGGCCGTCGGCGACCAGTGGGACGTCGAGGAACGCACCCGCGCCACGCTCGATCAGCTCGGCCTCGCGCACGTCGCACTGGACGCGCGGGCGGACGAACTGTCCGGCGGCGAGCTGATCCTGCTCGGCCTCGCCGCGCAGTTCCTGAAGCAGCCGGACGTGCTGGTGCTCGACGAGCCGACGAACAACCTGGACCGGCGCGCCCGGCGGCTGGTCGGCGCGGCGGTGCGGGCGTGGAAAGGCGTGCTGGTGCTGGTTTCGCACGATCGGGAGCTGCTGCGCCACGTCGACCGGATCGGCGATCTGCGTTCCGGGACGGTGACGTTCTACGGCGGGAATCTGGAGGACTACGAGGCGGCGGTCGCGGTCGAGCAGGAGGCGGCCGAGCGGACGGTGCGGGCGGCCGAGTCGGATCTCAAGCGGCAGAAGCGCGAGCTGGTCGAGGCGCGGACGAAGCTGGACCGGCGCGCCCGTTACGGCCGGAAGCAGTGGGAGAACAAGCGGGAGCCGAAGGTCCGGATGCGGAAACGGCAGGAGGACGCGGAAATCGCCGCGGGCAAGCACCGCACGATGCACCTCGGCAAGGTCGCGGAGGCCAAGGACCGGCTGCGGGAGGCGGCGGAGACCGTCCGCGCCGACGACGAGATCCGGATCGATCTGCCGGAAACCTCGGTGCCGTCCGGAAAAGAAGTGCTCACGCTGTCCGATGTGGAGCTTCGCAACGGGCTCGCGGTGCGCATGGAGCTGCGCGGTCCGGAGCGGATCGCGCTCGTCGGGCCGAACGGTTCCGGGAAGACCACGCTGCTGCAAACGATCACCGGGGCGATCCAGCCGCGGTCCGGGACGGTCAAGGTCCCGGTTCCGGTGCGCTGGCTGCCGCAACGGCTCGACCTGCTGGACGACACACTGTCGGCCGCGCAGAACGTGGCTCGCGCGGCTCCTTCGGCCTCGGACAACGAGATCCGCGCTCAACTCGCGCGGTTCCTGTTGCGCGGCAGCCGGGCCGATCAGCCCGCCGGAAGCCTTTCCGGCGGCGAGCGTTTCCGCGCGACGCTGGCGACCCTGCTGCTGGCGGACCCGGCGCCGCAGCTGTTGTTGCTGGACGAGCCGACGAACAATCTGGACCTGGCCAGCGTCCGGCAGCTGTCGCAAGCGTTGGCGTCCTATGCCGGTGCGTTGATCGTGGTCAGCCACGACCTCTCGTTTCTGCGGTCTATCGGGGCGACGCGGTGGGTGCGGCTCGGGTCCACTGTGGATACTGTGGAGGAGGTCAGCGAATCGCCGTGAGCAGCGTGACCGCGCCCGCCGCGAGCAGTGCGGCGGCGAATCCCGTCCCGCCGCCGAGGTTGGCGATCGTGCTGAACACGGCGACCCCGCCGCCCGCGCCGATGGCGAAGCCGACCTCCTGCGTCGCGCCCGCCGCCCCGGCGTGCTCGGCGGTCGCGGCTTCGAACAGCGCGGTGGTCGCCAGGGTGCCGATCGCGCCGTATCCGAATCCGACCAGCGCGACCGGAAGAACCGTGTGGCTCAACGGAATCGCAATCAGTCCGGCCGCTTGGATCACCAACGCGATGGAGGTCGACGTCCGGCTGCGCAGCCAGTTCACGCTGAACGGAGCGACCAGCCCGCCGGCCGCAGTGGCCACGGCTTGCGGCAGCAGCGCGAACCCCGCCTCGATCGGCGTATGTCCTTGCGAGTGCTGGAGTTCGAGGCTGACAAGATAGAGACAAGCCGCGGCCGTCGCGGCGGAAACGACGATCCGCGCGAACGCCGACGCGAACCCCGGCCGCCGAAACAACCGGACCTGCAGCAACGGTTCGCGGAGCCGAAGCTGCCGGCGCACGAACACCGTCCCCGCGACCAGCCCCGCCGCTATGCACAGCACCCCGCGCACCGGTGCGACGGTCGCTTCCTGCAGTCCATACACAATCCCGCCGATCGCCGCCGCCGACCACAGCAGGCTCGGGATCTCCCATCCGGCAGCGGCCTGGCCGACCGACTCGGGCTGTAACCACAGCGCCAGCCCGATCGTCAGCACCGCGAGCGGCACCAGCGCGAGGAAAACCCAGCGCCAGCCCGGCCCGTCGGTCAGCAGCCCGCCGGCGACCGGACCCAGCGCGTTTCCGGCACCCAGCGTGGTGATCCACATCCCGTTGGCGAACGCGAGATCGCGGCCGGAGAACAGCGAACCGATCGTGCCGACGACCCCGGCCAGAATCAGCGCACTGGCCACCCCGAGCAACCCACGGCACACAATGAGCAACGTCGCGTTCGTCGCGGCAGCGGCCACGGCGTTGAGCACCGCCAGCGCGCTCGCGCCGATCAGCAGCACCCGTCGCCGTCCGTACCGGTCGCCCGCCCGGGCCGCCCCGACCATCGAGACCGCCAGCGCGAGCGGGTAAACGTCGACGATCCACGCCCGTGCCGTCGCGGGCACCTGCAGTTCGGCGGCGATCCGCGGCAGCGCCGTGTTGACCATGCTGAGCGCGAGACTCCCGCCGAGCACCCCAGCCAGAAGAGGAATCACAACCAGCCCGCGTCGCGGTTCCACCCGGGTCAACGCCATGCGACGATCTTGTCCGGACACCCGCACACGCGACAAGTACGGACTTCGATGTTCGGTACTAACCAAACGGATAGTGAGGAGGCCGGATGCGCCCGCAGGTCGAGAAGGCCGTCCGTACCTGGCGGACGACGTGCGCCGCCGAAATCACGACGATGGTGCTGGGCGGCGCGTGGAAACCGAGCATCCTGCACGAACTGGCCGACCACGGCGTGCTCCGCTTCGGCGAACTCTCGCGCTTGCTGTCGGGTCTCACCGACCGCGTCCTGACCCGCCAGCTGCGCGAGCTGGAAGCCGACGGGCTGCTGCGCCGCGTGGTGTACCCGCAGGTGCCGCCGAAGGTGGAATACAGCCTGACGGAATTGGGCGAAAACGCGCAGAAGGTGCTGAACGCGATGGCTGCGTGGGGCCGTTCATACGCGGCGGACCACGATCCCGACCGGTAATTCGCTGTGGCGCAACGGTTCGCCGAAGATCAGTAAGCTCAATGCCATGAGCGAGGAAGAACTGCCGAGCAACTGGGGCCGGTGGGGCGCCGACGACGAACTGGGCACGCTGAACCTGATCACCGACGAGGTCCGCGAACGAGCCGGCCGGGAAGTGCGCAGCGGCCGCTCAGTCTCCCTGGCCGTGCCGATCCAGCCGTTGCCCGTGCTCAGCGGCCCCTTCCCACCACGGACCGCCGAAGAGTCACCGGTACAGCAGATGATGCTGTACACCGGAAGCCCCGCGCTCGCGTACGCGGAGGCGATGACCGTTACCAATCACCATGTCCTGTCCACGCACCTGGACGCGCTGGCGCACATCCCGCAGGACGGCCAGGTCTATCCCGGCCGCCCGGCGAACGAGAGCGTCACGATGGGCGGCGTCGTGCACGGATCGACCACAGCCTTCGCCGCCGGCATCGTGACCAGGGGAGTCCTGCTCGATTTCGGTGCCGACGGCCCGGTTCCCGCCGACCACGCGATCACCGCGCGGGACCTGGACGCCGCGGAGGAACGCTTCGGTGTCCGCGTCGAATCCGGCGATGCGCTCGTCGCGCGGTTCGGCTGGGTGCAGACCCGGTACCGCGGCAACCCGATGCCGGGCATGACCGTCGACGCGGTGCGGTGGATGCATGATCGCGGGGTTTCGTTGTATGCCGGGGATCTCTCGGACGCGTATCCGCCGGTGCAGCCGGGCGTCCCGCCGGCGATGCACGGGGTCGCGTTGCCGCGGATGGGCATGCCGCTGATCGACGCGGTGGACGCTGATGAACTGGCCGCGGTTTGTGCTGAATTGGGACGGTATAGCTTTCTGTTTGTCGCGGCTCCGCCTCGGATCCTCGGGTTGACGGGGGTGCCGGTTAATCCAGTGGCGATTTTCTGACGGGTCTTGGGTTCCCCGGCGGCCCTTTTTGGGCGGCGGTAAGGGCATTCTTCGGCGGCAACGGGGCCGGGGAGGCAGCGGGGCAGATGCCGGTCGAACCGGTGCGGCGAAAGTGATGACGGACAGAACCGGGCTGGCGAATACGAAGTAACCAGGCGCGATCGGCCCAGCTGCGCCAAACCTCGGCGTGGTCCGGGCCTTCGTCGCTGCTCACCCCGGTGCCGACGGGGGCGGGGTGAGGCGTCCGTGAAGGGAACCCTGAGGGAATCAGGGTCTGTGAAGGTTCCCCGCACGGACGACCAGACCGCTCCCGCGCCGGCCTGCCGACCGGTGGAGAGCCGCACCGGCTCTGGCCGGCTCCGTCGATCCGGGCGGGCGGGCCGCGACGGCATCTACCGCGCCGCCTTAAGTCCCTGGCATTGGACTCTGATTCCGTCGGGGTTCCCTTCACGGACCTTCGCCGACCCGACCTGTGACGAACAGTGTTCGCCGAACGAACACTCGCGATACGCTGCCCTCGTGGATCCCAAAGAACGACGCGCCGCGCGGCACCAGTCGCCGGCCTCCGGTGCCAGTCCCAAACCCCGGCGGCGGACGGTGCCGATCACGGTCGAGCAGGTCGTCGACACCGCGCTGGAGATCATCGCCACCGAGGGGTACGAGGCGTTGTCCATGCGCCGTGTGGCCGACGCGCTCAACACCGGGCCTGCCTCGCTCTACGCGCACGTGGTCAACAAGACCGATCTCGACGAGCTGCTCATCGCGCGGCTGTGCGCGAGGATCGTCCTGCCCGAGCCGGACCCGGCGCGCTGGCGCGATCAGATCGGCGACGTGTGCGTCCAGCTTCGCGACCTCTACCTGGCCTATCCCGGGATCTCCGGTGCCGCGTTCGCGGTGGCGCCCACCGACCTCGACACCGCGCGGCTCAACGAGGGGATGCTCGCGATCCTGCTCACCGGGGGCGTCCCGGCGCAGGCCGCGGCGTGGGGGGTCGACACGCTCCTGCTCTACGTGGCGGCGTACTGCCTGGAGGCGTCGATCGTGCGGCGGCGGGTGGCGGAGAAGGACGCGGTGTGGATCGTCGGCCGGGACGAGATGCAGCGTCGGCTCGAGTCGCTGCCCGCAGAGGAATTTCCTTATACCGCAAGCCATGCTGCCCAGCTCACGGCTGGCGAGGGGCATGATCGGTTCGACTTCTCGCTCGCGCTGATGATCGACGGGCTCGCCCGCCGGTAGACCGTCCGGAAACCCCCGGAGACGTCTCCGGGGGTTTCTTGCGCGTTGACAGGAACACTGTTCGTTGATAGAACGGTGTTCGTGCGAGTACTGACAGACCGACGGCCGGTGGTGCCGACCTCCCACGGCCAGGTGCGTGGAACCGTCGAGGGCGACCTCGTGGTGTTCCGCGGCATCCCCTTCGCCGCGCCGCCCGTAGGCGATCTGCGCTTCGCCGCGCCTCAGCCGCCACGCGAGTGGGCGGACGTGCTTGACGCCTCGGCCTTCGGCCCGATTCCGGCCCAGGCGGAGGTGCCGTCGTCCGCGGTGGCTCCGCCGCCGAATCCGCCTGACGACGGGCGCGGCTGCCTCACCGCGAATGTCTGGACCAGCGACCTGTCCGGCCGTCGCCCGGTGATGGTGTGGATCTACGGCGGCGGCTACCTGGCCGGCAGCTCGGCCGATCCGGGATACGACGGGGCGGCGCTGGCCGAGGAGGTCGTCGTGGTGACCTTCAACTACCGCGTCGGGGCCGAGGGGTTCGGGCAGCTCGCCGGGGCGCCCGCGAACCGCGGGCTGCTGGACCAGGTCGCGGCGCTGAAGTGGGTCCGGGACAACGCGGCCGCGTTCGGGGGCGACCCGGAGCAGGTCACGATCTTCGGTCAGTCCGCTGGTGCGGGCGCGGTCGCCGCGCTGCTCGCGATGCCGCGTGCGGCAGGGCTGTTCCAGCGGGCGATCGCGCAGAGCGTGCCGGGCACCTTTGTCTCGCCCGAGCTGGCGGCGGATGTCCTGGCCACGATCGAGGCAAAAGCGGGTGGCACGGAGACGGCTGCGCTCACGGCGGCGGTAGACAAGCTCGATCTGCGCGAGTACGTCGATCGTTGGGGCACCTTCGCGTACGGGGTGTCGCCGTATGCGCCGGTCGTCGATGGCGACGTTCTTCCTGCCACGCCTTGGCAAGCCCTCCGCGACGGTGCCTCCCGCGACGTCGAACTGATCGTCGGGCACACCCGTGACGAGTTCCGGAAGATGCTCGCGGGGCGCGGACTGCGAGGGCGGGTGACCGCGGAAATGGCGGCTGACGCGCTCGCCGCGTTGGCACCCGACGCCGAGGCGTGCCGCGCGGCTTTCCCGGAAGCCACGCCGGAGGAGCTGTACGAACTGGTCCATTCCGACTGGCTGTTCCGGATGCCTTCGGCGCACCTCGCCCGGGACCACACCGGTCGCACGTTCTGCTACGAATTCGTCCTCGAAGCGCCCGGCAACGGCGGTGCGCTGGGCGCGTGCCACGGCGCGGACGTCGCGCTGACTTTCGGGAATCTGACCGGGCCGTTGGCCGAGAAAATGCTGGGGCCGCAACCCAATGCCGAACTTATCGCGGTTTCCGCGGCGATGCGGGCGGCCTGGACCGCCTTCGCGCGCGGCGAGGGGCCGGGTTGGGGCGAATTCGGCGAAACCGGCACGACCTGGGTGATCGACGCCGACCCGATCGTGCGGTCTTACCCCGAACAGGCGTCCGCGAACCTCTGGGCGGGGCACGATTTCCCGTGCCTGCCTCTCCGTGAAGGGAGCCTCTCGTGAAATCGGTCCGGTTCAGCAGCTTCGGCGGCCCGGAAGTTCTCGAGATCGTGGATCTGCCGGATCCGCACCCCGGCCCCGGCGAGGTCCGCATCGCGGTGCGCGCGGCCGGGGTCAACGCGAGCGACTGGAAGAAGCGCCAAGGCCTGATGGATCCGGAACTTCCGCAGACCATGGGGTACGAAGCGGCGGGCATTGTGGACGAACTCGGCGAGGGCGTCACGGACGTCGCCGTCGGCGATCGAGTCTTCGGCTTCCAGGCTTCCGGTGGCGCGCAAGCGGAATTGACCGTGTTGTTCTGCTACGCGCCCATCCCGCCGTCGCTCAGTTTCGCCGAGGCGGCCGCGCTGCCGGTCGCGGCCGAGACCGCCGCGCGGGCGCTTGATCAGCTCGGTGTCGAGAGCGGCGTGACAGTGCTGATCAGCGGTGCCTCCGGCGGCATCGGCAGCGCGGCGGTGCAACTCGCGGTGGCTCGGGGAGCGCGCGTGATCGGCACCGGAAGCCCGGCCAAACATGACTTTCTGCGTTCCCTCGGCGCCGAACCCATCGCTTACGGGCCAGGGATGCCGGACCGGGTCCGCGCGCTCGCGCCCGAAGGCGTCGACCTGGCCCTGGACGTCGCCGGGAGCGGGGTTCTGCCGGAGCTGATCCAGCTCGCGGGCGGCCCGGAGAACGTCCTCACCGTCGCCGACTTCGCCGGCTCCCAGCAGTACGGCGTGCGGTTCAGCCGCGGCGACGGGGGACGCGCGCTTTACGTGCTGTCCCAGCTCAGCGAACTGGTCGAAGCCGGCCGGTTCACCCTCCCCGTCGGGCAGACGTTCCCGCTGTCCGACGTCGCGGAAGCGCACCGCGTCGGCGAATCGGGGAGCGTGCGCGGAAAGCTCGTCCTGCTGCCCGGCTGACGAGCCCCTTCACTCAATCGAGAGAACTTCATGAATCCTGACCTCTCGCCGACCGGGACCGCCCCGTCGGCTCCTCCTCACGCGCCCGGAAACGCCGTGCGCCACAAGCATCGCTGGCTCGCGCTCGTCGTACTGAGCCTCGCCCAGCTGATGGACATCCTCGACTCGACCATCGTCAACATCGCGCTCCCGTCCGCGCAGCACGACCTCGGTTTCCCGGCCGACTACCGGCAATGGGTGCTGACCGGCTACGCGCTCGCATTCGGCAGCCTCCTGCTCCTCGGCGGCCGGCTGTCCGACTACTTCGGCCGGAAGCGGCTGTTCCTCATCGGCATCGGCGGGTTCGCGCTCGCCTCCGCGGTGGGCGGCGCCGCCGAGAACTTCGCGACGCTGCTGGCCGCGCGAATCGGCCAGGGCGCGTTCGCCGCGATGCTCGCGCCGGCGGCATTGTCGTTGCTGTCCATCACTTTCGCCGACGACGCGAAGGAACGCGGCCGCGCGTTCGGGATCTTCGGTGCGATCTCCGGCGCGGGCGGCGCGGTGGGACTGGTGCTGGGCGGCGTGCTCACGCAAGGCCTTTCGTGGCGGTGGTGCCTCTACGCCAACCTGATCATCGCCGCGGTCGCGTTCGTCGGCGGGCTGGTTCTCCTGCACGACGGCGACCGGCCGCAGCGGGTCCGGCTCGACGTCGCGGGAACGGCCGTCGTCGTGCTCGGGCTGATCGGCGTCGTCTTCGGCCTCGGCACCGCGGAAACGCATGGCTGGCAAGACATCCGGACGTTCGGGCCGGTGCTCGCGGGTGTCGTGCTCGTCGTCGCGTTCGTGGTCATCGAACGCCGAGTCGCGCATCCGCTGCTGCCGCTGCGGGTGGTGCTGGACCGGGTCCGCGGCGCGGCGTACCTGACCTTGGGCATCTGCGGGACCGGGATGTTCGCGGTCTTCCTGTTCCTCACCTTCTACCTCGCGAACACGCTGGGGTTCAGCCCGGTGCAGACCGGCGTCGCGTTCCTCCCGATGATCGGCCTGGTCATGGTGGGAGCGGTGTTCTCCGGCGCGGTGCTCCTGCCGCGCACCGGACCCCGGCCGCTCGTCCCGGCCGGCTGCCTGCTGGCCGCGATCGGCATGGTGCTGCTGACCGGAATCGGCGCGGATTCGAGCTACGCCGCGGACATCCTGCCCGCGCTGCTCGTCACCGGAGCGGGATTCGGGCTGATCTTCGGCCCGGTGCAGAACGCCGCGACCAGCGGGGTCCGGCCGCATGACGCCGGGGTGGCGTCCGCGATGGTGACGACGGCCCAGCAGATCGGCGGGTCCATCGGGACCGCGGTGTTCAGCTCGCTCGCCACGTCGGCGATCGCCGGATACCTGGCCGCACACCCGGGCGCGGCCGCCGAAGCGACCTTCGCCGGATATCACCTGGTGTTCTGGATCGCGGCGGCGGTCTTCCTCGGCAGCGCCGTGCTGGCCGCACTCCTGTTCCGGAGCGGCCCGCTGCCGTTGCCCGCTGAGCCGGACCGCGAACGCTAGCCTTGGTCGTATGGCAGAAACTCGACCTGGAGGCCGTACCGCCCGTACGCGCGCGGCAGTGCACAACGCCGTGCGCGAGCTGTTCGCCGAGGGACGCGACCAGCCGTCGGTGCGGGAAGTGTCCGAACGGTCGGGTGTGCACGAGGTGACGATCTACCGGCGGTGGGGGCGGATCGAATCGCTGGTCCTCGACGTCGCGGTCACGCAGCTCAACGAGGAAGCGCCGTTCCCGGACAGCGGTGACCTGCGCCGCGACCTGCTCGACTGGGCACGCGCGGTCGCCGGACAGGTGAAAACGCGCGAGGGGTTCGCGCTGTTCCGCGCGCTCGCCGCGGCTACGTCCCCGCTCGGCGGCGGGTCGGACGAACCGGTCGCCGCCGATGCCGCCGGGTATCTGGCGAAGCGCACCGCGCAGCTGCAGCGGGCGCTGGATCGGGTCGCTGCGGCGGGGGGTAAGCCGCCGACTGTGGCGCATGTGTTCGATGTTGTGCTTGCGCCGATTTATCTGCGGGCGATCTTTGGGTATGAGCCGCCGGATACTGAGCTGGCTGTGCTGGTGGATCGGGCGTTGGCTACTGCCTGAGCGGGCGGGCTGCCGCCGGTTGCGGATGTCTTCACGGACCGCTAGCCCTACGTCCGGCCCTGGCGGGGGTGCCTCCTGAGCCGGGCGGCTCAGCCTGCTGACCGTCCATAAAGGACGCCAACGTCGGTGAAATGCCCGATTGACACCGGAATACCCGTTTCTCCAGGTCTGTGAGGGCCACCTTGGGGGAATCAGATTCCCTCAAGGTGGCCCTCACGACCGACGCACCCGGCTCCGGTCGCCCGCGTTGGCCCGGACGCAGGCCGAGCAGTGTCCGCCAGTCGTGTCGGGTTGGACGGACGCTGCTCGGGCCGCACCCGTAACGCCGTCTTGAGTCCCTGGCATTGCCCCGGGTGGCCGTGGTGGACCAGGCCTGCGAGGCCGCTGAAAAATCTAACTGCAGGAACTCTTGCATTAGTGGCCTCCTCTTCGCATACTTCTCGTTAGTGCAAGTTTTCTAACGTTAAGAGCGGAGTCACTATGGCCGGCAGCGCACACCCGCTTCGCGACCGGATCGCCGTCGTCACCGGGGCGAGTTCCGGGATCGGGGCGCAGATCGCCCGCGAACTCGGTGCCGCCGGGGCCAAGGTTGCCCTGGTGGGGCGGGATTCGGGGCGGCTCGGGGCGGTCGCGGGGGAGCTGGCGGCGGCCGAGCCGATCGTCGCCGATCTGGCCACCGAGTCCGGTCCGCAGGAGGTCGTGGACCGCGCGGTCGCTCGGTTCGGCGGCATCGACGTGCTCGTCCACGCCGCCGGGGTCTTCCTGCCGACGCCGTTCGCCGACACCACCGACGAGCAGCTCGACGCGCAGTGGGCGACCAACGTCCGGGCACCGTTCCGGCTGACCAGGGCGGCCGCCAAGCACCTCGGCGACGGCAGCAGCGTCATTTTCGTCTCGTCGATCTGCGGGCACGTCGGGTTTCCGAACTCCAGCGCCTACTGCGCCACCAAGGGCGCGGTGGAGCTGCTGGTCAAATCGCTGACCGCCGAGTTCGCCCCGCAGGGCATCCGGGTGAACGCCGTCGCCCCCGGCAACGTGCGCACCAGCATCAACGCGCACCTGCTCGCGGATTCCGACTACGAACGCCAGATGCTCGATTCCACTCCGGCGGGCCGTGTCGGCGAGGTCGGCGACATCGCGCCCGCGGTCGCGTTCCTCGCTTCCCCTGCCGCGTCCTATATCCACGGTGCCAGCCTGCTGATCGACGGCGGCTGGGTGGCGTCGTGAGGTTTGGCGAACTCGTCGCCGCGAGCGGCCTCGACCTTGTCGCGGAACCGCTCGATGTGGCGGTAGTGCTTGCCGCGCTTCAGGAGTTGCACGGCTTGTCCGGGCGGCTGGAGCGGCTTGCGTCGGAGAAGGACGAGACGTTCGTCCTGCATTCGGCGGACGCGCGGTACCTGGTCAAGGTGAGTGGCGAAGCGCGGGAGGACCTCGCGTTGCAGACGGCGGTGTTGCGGCACCTTGCGGGCTCTGGGCTGCCGGTTCCGGTCGTCAAGTCCGGTGTGGACGGTGGGTTGATGCACGACATCGCTGGCGGAAGGCTGTTGCGGGTCTTGTCGTATCTGCCGGGAGAGCCGTTGGCCAAGCGTGCGGGCGACCTGGAGTCCTTTGGCAGTGCCCACGGGCAGCTCATCCGTGCGCTCGCCGACTTTCGGGGCGGGGAGCGGACTTTGCTCTGGGATCTGCGCCACCTCGGTGCGCTCGCCCCGGATGACCCGCTCGCGCAGGAGATCCTGGCGGAGTGCGCGTCCCGCGTCCGGCCCGACGAGCTGGAAACCCAGCTGGTGCACAACGATCTGAGCCCGCACAACCTCCTCGTCGACTCGCGCGGAGAGCTGACCGGAATCCTCGACTTCGGCGACGTGCTCCGCACCGCAGTGGTTTTCGACCTTGCCATCGCGCTGTCCAACGTCCTCGACGCGGACGCGCCGGACCCGTGGGCGGATCCGCTCGCGTGGCTGCGGGGCTATCTCAGGATCCGGCCGGTAGCCGAAGAAGAACTCCGGCTGCTTCCGTTGCTGGCCACGGCGAGATTGGTGCAGCGTGCGCTCATCGCGGCGTGGCGGGCCGAGCGGGATCCGGCTCGCGCGGCGTACGTGCTTTCCCACGCGGCCCGGGATTGGACGACTGCCCAGGCGGTTTATGCCGATCTGGACACCGTGGCCGAACGAATGCTGGAGGTGCGGCGATGACCGGTCCGGAAATGGTCAACGGCTTCACCGAGGAGCATCTTTCCGCGCAGCCACCGCACATCCGGGGCTTGATCGACCGGCGCGCGAAGGTGCTGGGGCCGGGGTATCAGCTGTTCTACTCGAACCCGGTCGAAGTCAGCCGGGGTTCGGGTGTGCACCTTTACGACTCCGGGGGCAATGAGTACCTCGACGCCTACAACAACGTCGTCTCGCTCGGGCATTGTCATCCCGCCGTGGTCGAGGCCGTGGCCCGGCAGCTTTCGGTACTGACGACGAATACCCGTTACCTGCAGGAAGATCTGCTCGATTTCTCCGAACGGCTGCTCGCGACGTTCCCGGCGGAACTCGACCGGGTCACTTACACGTGCACCGGTTCGGAAGCGAACGACCTCGCCTTGCGCATCGCTCGGGCGCACACCGGGAACGCCGGGATCATCGTCACGCGCAACGCGTATCACGGGGTGACCGCCGAGGTCGCGGCGTTTTCCCCGTCCCTCGGGCCGACTTCGCCGCTGGGACCGCACGTGCGGACGATCAGCGCCCCGGATCCGTTGCGGCACGGGGATTCGGTGACGGATATGTTGCGTGACGAAATCCGGTCGGTGATCGAAGATCTGCAGCGGCACGGGTTCGGTGTGTGCGCGCTCGTGGTGGACAGCATCTTTTCTTCCGACGGTGTGCAGCCGTTTCCGACGGACCTGCTGGGCATTCTCGCCGCCGAAGTCCGCACGGCAGGCGGGGTTTATCTCGCCGACGAGGTCCAAGCCGGGTTCGGTCGCACTGGGGCCGGGTGGTGGGGTTTCGGCCGGCACGACGTCGTGCCTGACCTGGTGACGCTGGGAAAGCCGATGGGCAACGGTATTCCGGTGGCCGCGACCGTGCTGAGGAACGAGATCGGCCGGGAGTTCGGCCGGAACGTCCGTTACTTCAACACTTTCGGCGGCAGCAATGTCCCGATCGCCGCGGCCTCGGCGGTGCTCGACACCATCGAACGCGAGGGCCTGATCGACAACGCGCGGGAGATCGGCGGACAACTGCTGCGCGGTTTCACCGAGATCGTCGCTGGACATTCTTGGCTGGCCGAGGCGCGCGGTGCGGGGCTGTTTCTCGGCATCGAGGTGACCGAGCCGGACAGCACCGAGCCGGATCGGGCACTCGCGCAGTCTCTTGTGGACGATCTGCGGGAACACTTCGTGCTCGTGTCGGCTTCGGGTCCACAGGGGAATGTCATCAAGATCCGGCCGCCACTGGTGTTCTCCGCCGCCGACGCCGCGCTGCTGCTGGAGCGTTTCGCGGCGGCGGCCGACCGGAGGCGCGCATGACCGCACCGACGATCGACCTGAACGCCGACGCGGGCGAAAGCTTCGGCCGCTGGACTCTCGGCGACGACGACGCCCTGTTCCAGCACATCACGACCGCCAACATCGCGTGCGGCTACCACGCGGGCGATCCGGCGACCATGCGCGCGTCCCTGATCCGCGCGCGGAACGCCGGGATCGCCGCCGGCGCCCACCCCGGCTATCCGGACCTGCTCGGCTTCGGCCGCCGCGCGCTGCCCGCGACCGATTCCGACGTGGTCGACTACATCCTCTACCAGGTCGGCGCGCTCGCCGGGCTCGCCGCGGCCGAGGACGTGCCGCTCACGCACGTCAAACCGCACGGCGCGCTGATGGGCCGGATCTGCCGTTCGCCGGAGCTGGCGGTCACGGTCGCGCGAGAGCTGCAGTCCGTGCTGCCCGGAGTGCCGCTCATGTTCGCTCCCACCGAGGCGATGCGCGCGGTGGTCGCGGCCGGACTGCCGGTCATCCCGGAAAACGCGGCCGACCTCGACTTCGACCAGGACGGCATCAACGTCGTCGAACCGATCCCGCAGGCCAAGGACCCGACGGCGGTCGCGGAGCGGGCGCTGGAGATGGCGCGCGGGACGGTCCAGACGGTGGACGGAACGGTGATCCCGATGCCGGTGCGTTCGGTGTGCGTGCACGGCGACCGGCCGAATGCGGTGGCGATCGCGGCCGCGGTGCGCCGGCGGCTGGAGTCGGCGGGGTTCGTGCTGAGGGGCGGCCGACATGAGCTATGAGGTTTTCGCCGACGGCTCCCGGGCCAGTTTCGGCGGCGACGAGTTCGTGTTCGTCGAAGTCTGCGAAAGCATGGATCTCGCACAGGCACTGCGGATCCAGGCCATCACCGGCGAGCTGTCGCGGCGCGAGCTGCCCGGCGTTCTCGACGTCGCCCCGGCCAACGCCAGCTACCTCGTGCGCGCGGACCCGGACGTGCTGCACCCGCGCGAACTGGTGCGGACGCTGGCCCGGCTGCACGAACGGTTCGGGGAGGCGGGCTCGGTCGCGCTGGACACGGAGATCGTCGAAATCCCAGTCTGGTACGGGGATCCGGAGACCGAACGGGTCTGCCTGAAGTTCCGTGACCGGCACCAGTCGGCGGACGAGACCGACCTCGGCTACACCGCGCGCGTCAACGGGCTGTCCTCGGCTGAGCTGGTCGCCGCGCATTCGTCGGCGCCGTTCATCGTCACGTTCCCGTGCTTCAAACCCGGCAACACCGAATGCGTCCAGCTCGTGCCGCGCGAACGGCAGCTCCAAGCGCCGAAGTACCTGCGGCCGAGGACGGAGACCCCGGCGCGCGCGGTCGCGCACGGCGGCGCGTTCACCGTCGTCTATCCGACCGCGGGCGTCGGCGGGTACCAGCTGCTGGGCCGATCGCCGGTCCCGGTCGCCGATCTCGCGCAGCGGACCCCTGGGTTCGAGACGTCGAAGGTGCTCGCCACGATCTCCACCTTGCTGAGCTTCCGCCCCATCCACGGCGACGAGTACGCGCAGCTCCGCACCGACTCGCGCGAGGGCCGATACCGCTACCGCCGCGCGCCGGTGCGGTTCGCGCTCGCCGAATTCCTCGCGGACCCGGTCGGCTATCCGAGCACGTTGACGGCGGTGTTGTCATGATGACCGTTCTTGCCCCGGGGGCCCGCACGCTCGTCCAAGACCTCGGCCGCGCCGGGCAGTACGCGATCGGCCTGCCGCCGTCCGGCGCGCTCGACCAGTACTCGCATCGTTGCGCCAACTTGCTTGTCGGCAACACCGAAACCGCCGCGACGCTGGAAGTTACGATGATCGGCCCGGAACTGCGGTTCGCCGAACCGGCCACCGTGGCGATCACCGGCGGCGAAGCCGAGATCAGCATCGACGGAATGCCTGCGGAAGGTTGGCAGACGTTGTCGGTGGACGCCGGTCAGGTGTTGCGGATCGGCACTCTGCGCACCGGTTGTCACGCCTATCTCGCGGTGCGCGGCGGGATCGCGACCGAGCCGTTCCTCGGCAGCCGATCCACTTACCAGAGTTCGGCGATCGGCTGTCCGCTTGCCGCCGGCGACACCGTGCCGGTCGGCGACGAGACCGAGCCGTTCTGTCCGGGCGAGGGCAGCACCGTCGACTCCCGGTTGCGTCCCGCGCTCGGCGGGCACCAGCCGCTGCGGCTGGTCGAAGGGCTGTGCCGGTACCGGTTCACCGACGAGAGCGTCCGCGAGTTCTTCTCCTCGACGTTCACCGTCTCCGCCGAATCCGACCGCACCGGCCGTCGGCTGATCGGCCCGGCGCTGCGGTTCGTGGACCGCGAGGCCCCGTTCGGCGCCGGCGACAACCCCAGCAACGTCGTCGACCTCGGTTACCCGGTCGGATCGGTGCAGGTGCCCAACGGCGAGGAAGCCATCTGCCTGCTGCGCGACGCGGTGACCGGCGGCGGCTACGCCACCATCGGCACCGTCGTGAGCGCCGACCTCGACGCGCTCGCCCAGCTCAAAGCACCGGACACGGTCCGTTTCGTGCCGGTGTCGCTCGACCAGGCCGTCGCCGCCCGCCGCGAGAGCCGCGACCGGCTCGGCCACGTGCGGCGCGGACTGCGCCTGCTTTCCCTCTACTGACTTCTCGTTCCGGCAGCACCCGGCCGTCCTCAGAGTCTTCAGAGGACGGCGCGAACGCCCGCCCGTTCGCCAGCGCCGCCCCTACCCCCGCCTCGCTCCGAGGAGCCCGCCATGACCACCCCCGAACTCGTCCGCCGCCCCTCGCGCTCCGCCTCGCCGTGGACGTTCCGGACCCTGCTGATCCTGCTCGTCCTCGACCTGACCTACCTCGTCAACGCGATGGACCGGCAGGTGTTCGCCGTCCTGCTGCCGGACATCAAGCAGACCTACCTGCTCACCGGCACCCAGGCCGGGACGCTGTCCACGATCTTCACCCTCGGCATGGGGCTGGCCGGCATCCCGGCGGGCTACCTTGCCGACCGGATCGGGCGCAAACGGGTCATCGTCGCGAGCCTGCTGCTGTTCTCGATCACCTGCGCGCTCCAGGCGACGGCGCACGGGCTCGTCGACCTGACCGCGTGGCGGATCCTGTCCGGCGTCGGCGAAGGAGCCCAGAACGCGGCGCTGTACGCGGCCGTCGGCGCGTACTTCCACCGCAATCGCGCGGTGGCGATCGGATCGATCAACGCCGCGTTCGGGCTTGGCGCGTTCGCCGGTCCGCTCTGGGGCGGGGCGCTGCTGTCCTCGACCGGCAACTGGCGCGTGCCGCTCCTGGTGTTCGGCGGGCTCGGCCTGGTGATTCTGGTCGTGATGGTGTGCACCGTGCCGCGATCGGTGACGGAAGCCGGTCGCCAAGAGGAAACCCGCTCGGCCTCGGTGCCGGGCAGCGAGGTCCGGTTCTTCAACCGCCGCGTCGTCTGCTGCACCATCGCGACCGTCGCCGCCGGCTTCGCCATCTACGGCTACCTCGGGCTGTATCCCACCTACCTCCGCGATGCACACGGCTACTCCGGCAGCCAGATCTCCGTGGCCGCGGGGATGTTCGGGCTCGGTGCGCTCACGTCGGTCTTCTGCGGGATGTTCGCCGACCGGCTCGACCAGCGGCTGGTCAACGTCGCCGGATTCGCCGCGATCGCAGCGTGCGGGGCGGGGATCTTCGCCTTCGCCGACGCCTATCCCGCGCAGCTCGTGCTTTCGCTGGTACTGGGCATCGCCTTCACCGGGATCGTCTACACCAACACGAACGCGCTCATGCAGCGTTCGGTGCCCGGCTCGAAGGCGGGCCGGGCGAGCGGGCTCTTCGTCGCGGCCATGTATCTCCCGGCGAGCGTGTCCGGCTATTTCTTCGCGGCCGTCAAATCCGGCCTGGGCTGGCACACCGCCGGAGTGCTCCAGCTGTGCGCGATCCCGGCCGTCGGCCTGATCGCGATGGCCGCGATGGGCAAGCCGCGCGACTGACCACAAAGGACAGAGAGGAACGAAATCCATGACACAGCACTACGAACCGTACTCCGAAGTGCGCGACGGCATGCGGATCGACTGGGACGTCCGGCTCCCGATGAGCGACGGCGTGACCCTGGCGGCGGACATCTTCCGGCCGGACGACGACCGGCCGCATCCGGTGCTGCTGGCAGCCAGCCCGTACGGCAAAGGCCTTTCGTTCGCCGAGGGGTTCCCGTCCCAGTTCTCCGCACTCGTCCGCGAGCATCCCGAAGTGATGGCTGCCTCGACCGGCGCGTACCAGGTCTGGGAATATCCGGACCCGGAACGGTGGGTCCCGGAAGGCTATGTCTGCGTGCGGATCGACGTGCGCGGCACCGGCGGCAGCGAGGGGGCGATCGACTTCTTTTCGCCGCGCGAGGCCCAGGATCTTTACGAATCGATCGAATGGGCTGGCGTCCAGGACTGGAGCAACGGCAACGTCGGCATGCTCGGCATCTCCTATCTCGCGACCAACCAATGGTTGGCCGCCGCGCTTTCCCCGCCGCATCTGAAGGCGATCTGCCCGTGGGAAGGCGCTTCCGACTATTTCCGCGAATACACCCACCACGGCGGGATCCCGACGGAATTCATGCCCAGTTGGGCGCCGAACCAGGTGCTGCGCATCCAGCACGGCCGCGCCGACGCGCCGGTCAACCCGAACACCGGCCGCCGAGTATCCGGGAAACCTGTTCGCACGGAAGAAGAACTGGCCGCAGCCGCCATCCGGATCACCGACGTCCTGCTCGAACGGCCGGTCATCGATGACTACTACCGGGACCGCACCGCGGTACTGGAGAAGATCACCGTGCCGGTGCTGTCCTCCTCGAACTGGGGCGGGATGGGTCTGCATTCCCGGGGAAATTTCGAGGGCTTCCAACGGGTTTCGTCGGAGCAGAAGTGGCTTGAGGTGCACGGGCTGGAACACTGGACGGAGTTCTACACCGACTACGGCCTCGACGTGCAGCGCCGTTTCTTCGACCACTTCCTCAAGGGAGAGGCCAATGGCTGGGACGTTCAGCCGCCGGTCCAGTTGCAGGTGCGCACGCCGGACAGATTTTTCCTGCGTCACGAACGGGAATGGCCGCTCGCGCGTACGGAATGGACTTCGCTGAATCTCGACCTCGAAACCCGGGAGCTGGTCTCGCGTGCTCCGTTCGGCGCGCAGGCGGCGGAGTTCGTGGCGCGGTCGGAGGGCGTGCTGTTCACCTTGCCGCCCGCTTCGGAGACGGTGGAATACACCGGGCCGGCGGCGCTGAAGCTGTTTGTCTCGTCCACGACCGAGGACGCGGACCTGTTCGTCACGATGCACCTGTTCGATCCGGACGGCGTCGAGGTGCTTTTCCCGACCGCCTTCGAGCCGCATGGTCCGGTCGGCCAGGGTTGGCTGCGCCTGTCGCACCGCGAACTCGACCCGGAACTGTCGCGGCCGTACCGTCCCTGGCAGCGGCACACCGCGGTCGCGCCGCTGGTTCCGGGGGAGGTGTACGAGGCGGATGTGGAGATCTGGCCGTTCTCGATCGTGCTTCCGGTCGGGTACGCCCTCGGGGTGTCGGTGCGCGGGCAGGACTACGAGCATCACCTGCCTGGCCCGCATGAGATGACCTATGGACGCGAGGTGCGGGGCAGCGGTGCGTATTGGCACGAGCTGCCAGGTGATCGTGACCGTGCGGCCTTCAGCGGCCGGACCACCTTGCACAGCACGGAAAACCGACGGCCGACGCTCTTGCTGCCGAGGATTCCGGCCAGCTGAACTTCGCGGACCGGTGCCATCGACCGATCCCGCGGCCCGGTGCCGGTTCCGCGAAGCACCAGGCACCGCCGCTGTTTCGGAGCGGCGGTGCCCTGGTCTGCACGCCTCCAGGTGGGCCTGCTCAGGGCTCGCGGCCGTGAAGGACTCCTTGAGGGAATCTGGGTCCATGCTGGGGCTTAAGGCGGCGCTGCGGGTGTCGTCGAGGCTCGTCTGCCCAGTCCGACACGGCTGGCGGGCCGGTTTGGTTTGCGTCGGGGCCGTCGTGGGCGGCGGGAGTTGGGTGTGTTGTCTGTGAGGGGGTCCCTGAGGGAATCTGATTCCCTCAGGGACCCCCTCACAGACCTGAAGGAAGGAGTATTCCGGCACTAATCGGGCATTTCGCCGACCCGGGAATCCTTTGTGGACGGTCAGCAAGCGGAGGCGGCGCTGCGGGTGCCGTTGAGGCTCGTCTGCCCAGGTTGAAGGGGCTGGCCAGGGCCGGTGCGGCTCTTGGCGGGTCCGGCTGGCACGGGTTGGTCGTCCGTGAGGGGAACCTTCACGGACTCTGATTCCCTCAGGGTTCCCCTCACGGACGGGGAAACACGCGTGGGGCCACCCGGTGTAGGTCGCTGGCAGTGGACACACCCGCGCGTGCGGTTCTATCGTGGGAAGTTCGAACTCTGGGGGAGGGCTCATGATCCGTCGAATCATTGCTGTGGTCGGCATACTGGGGCTGGCCGGAATCGGAGCGGCGGCGCCCGCTTCGGCCACGTCGCAGCTCACTCTCGACCCGAACTCGGGTGCGCCCGGCGATGCGGTCACGATGACCTGGCAGTGCAGCAAGGACGACGGCCCGGTGCGTCAGCTGTGGTCGAACGTCCTGACCGGGTTCCCGACGAACCCGCACACCTACGTGGGCAGCGCGCAGGCCACCGTGCTGCCGGACGTGACCCCGGCCGGGAACGGGAACTACTGGGTGGCGCTGGACTGTCAGCATTCCTACTCGATCCTGCCGTTCACCGTCCGCTGATCGGGGCGGCTTAGACTCGGCCGCATGCCGTCCGAGCTGCTTGTTTTCCTCCGCGAGCTGCGGGCGACCACCGCGTGGACGGTCGTCGCCCGCAGCCCGTCGCGGTGGGAGCTGGCCGGACAGACCTGGCAGGCGACCGTGACCGTCGATCCGCGGCGCTGGCTCGGGCTGGAGTTCGCGGCGTGGGATCCGGTGACCGGCAAACGCGCCACCTACGCCATCGACACCGACCTGTACGACCTGTCGCAGGACAAGTACCGGGAATTCGCGGCGGAAATCGAACGCGACATTACGGAGTTTCTCGACAATTTGCGAAAGGGTGCGATGCTGCGCGGGAACGACGGGGCCAAGTTCGTGCTCGTCTTTCCGCTCGGCGGCGCCTGGGTCCGCGTCGTCCAGGGGCGTTTCCTGACCAGTGCGTCCACGCGCGCGGCGCTTCCCGCCGGTGACTACGTTCCGGTGGAATGACCGGCTGCCTTTCGCCGGAACCGCCGTGCGGCGAATGGTCGTCGCGCACCTTCCCCGATTCCCGCTAGCATTCCCGGGCTAACGTCGAACTGTCGGGGATTTCGCGCGAACATGGAGTGGGTGAGCTGTGTTGAGAAAACTTGTTGTCGCGGCATTGTGCGCTCTCGGCCTGGTGACGATGGGTACTTCCGCGAACGCCGAGCCAGCCCCGTCGAGTTCGGTGACCGTCGCGCCGGGCACGGTCGCGCCGGGTGCGGCGGTGACGTTCTCGGTGACCCTGTCGAATGCCGACGCCGATCCGCTGAAAGGCGGAAAGCTGGGGCTTGGCGTGGCGAACGGGGCGATAAATCAGGTCCTGGACGTCAGCACCTGCGCGGACTGCTACCAGGCCGGCAACACCATTCGCTACGACGTGGGCGATGTCCCGCTCAACGGCAGCAAAACCTTCACCTTCTCCATCGGGGTTTTCGCCAGCGCGCAGCTGGGGCAGTACGCCATTGAGCACCAGTTCGTCGGGGACAATTACTCGTACGAAACGCTGAGCGGCCCGACGATCACCGTCGCGCGGTAGAGATGTCCGTGAGGGGAACCCTGAGGGAATCTGATTCCCTCAGGGTTCCCCTCACGTCCGCTGTCAAGCGGCGACGGTGCCCTCGACGTGCGCCTTGATCAGTTCCAGTCCGGGCTGGATGAGGGCCGGGTCCTCGACCGGGTGCGGGCCGGGAGGTTCGGTGGGCGGGATCAGGCGCTCGAACAGGCGGCAGAACAGCGTGGTGCCGTCGCCGAGGTCGAACGTGGTGAAGGTGGCGATCGCGTGCATCGCCGGCGCCGGGGTGCCGTCGTCGAGGACGTCGCGGCCGACGACCGTCCACAGCTTGCCGGGGACCCGCGCGACGACGGTGTAGAGCTTCGGCTTCTCGTTCAGCTCCGGCTGGATGGTTTCGAGCAGCACGTCGCCGAGCTCGGCGGGGACGTCCGGGGTGCCGCGCCGCACCTCGGTTCCCAGGGCCATCGGCAGCCACTTCGGCAGGTTCGACCAGGTGGTCACCCAGTCGTACACCTCCTGCGCCGGGCGCTTGATCACGATGCGGTTCTCGACGAACCGGATGTTCAGGTCGTCCGGGATCTGCCGGACATACAATTCTTCGGACATGATTTTCTCTCCTTTTTTCAGTGCGGGGAGTGCTGGCCGGTCATGAGCGCGCCGAGGTCGTCCGGTTCCAGGAACGACGGCGGCGGGGGCGGGCCCCAGCTGAACAAGCCCTGTGCGCCTTCGAAAACCTCCGGCGTCCAGATCTCGTCCTCGGGGATGCAGTCCATGTCGGAGTAGTACTCGCTGAAATTCCCCGCCGGGTCTTTCAGGTACCAGAAGAAATTGGAGCCGGCGTGGTGGCGGCCGAGTCCCCAGACGTGCCGGTCGGGATGGCCGTTCAGCATCGCCGCCGCGCCGCGGCCGACGTCGTCGATGTCGTCGACCTGCCAGGACGTGTGGTGCAGGAAATTCACCGGGGCGGCGAGCGCCAGCACGTTGTGGTGATCGGCCGAGCAGCGCATGAACGCGCCCTTGTCGCCGATGTAGTCGCTCACCTTGAACCCGAGTGCTTCGGTGAAGAACCGCATGGTGGCGTCGAGATCGGTGGTGCCCACGACACAGTGGCCGAGTTTCTTCGGCCGGATCGGGCTGGTGCGGACCACACCGGGGGCGCGGCCGAACCGTTCGATGCGGCCGGGTCCGTTGTACGGCGTGGCCAGGACGGGTTCCTGCACGATCCGCGGCGAAATCTCGACGCGGACGGTGAATCCGGAAACCGGCTCGATCGCGGCGACCGACGTGGCGGTTTCGGTGCTGACGACGCCGAGGCGGTTCAGCCGGGCGGCGGTTCGCGCGATGTCGTCGGCGTCGTCGACTCCGACCCCGAGTTCGAGCAGTTGCCGGTAAGGCGCGTGCCGGACGCGCAGCTGCTCGCCGCCTTCGAGCGTGGTGAAGTTGCCGTCGCCGACGTGGCCGAGGCCGAAATCGGCGTAGTAGGCAATGGTTTCCGCGACGTTCGGGACGCCCATGGTGACCCGGGTCAGCCGGTGCATGCCCATGTCAGTCCTCCTTCGCCGCGACGAAGGTCTGCCGCATTTCGCCGAGCCCCTCGATCCAGCTGACCAGCTCCTCCCCGGCGCGCAGGAAGCGTTGCGGGGAGCGGCCGACGCCCACCCCGGACGGGGTTCCGGTCAGGACGAGGTCGCCCGGGTACAGGGTGATCGTCCGCGACAGCGCGGAAATCAGCTTGGCCACCGGGAAGATCAGCTCGCGGGTGCGGCCGTCCTGCACGGTCTCGCCGTCGACCGCGCAGCCCAGCGCCAGGTCGTCCCGGTCCGCCAGTTCGTCCGGCGTGACCAGCCACGGCCCGACCGGGGCGAAGCCGGGGAAAGACTTGCCGAGGCTGAACTGCGGGGCCGGACCGGCCAGCTGCGAGATCCGCTCGGAGAGATCCTGGGCGATCGTCACCCCGGCGACGTGGTCCCACGCCTCGGCTTCCTCGACGCGGGAGGCGGTCCGGCCGATGATCGCGACGAGTTCCACCTCCCAGTCCACGTTGCCGCCGGGCGGCAGCACGACCTCGGTGTCGGGGCCGGTCAGCGCGGACACGAATTTGGTGAACACCGGGGGAATCCCGTCCGGCGAAGCGAAACCGGACTCGGCGGCGTGGGCGTCGTAGTTCAGGCCGATCGCGACGATCTGCCGCGGGGCGGGGGACGGCGGGCCCAGCTGGGCACGCGTGAAGACCACGTCGGGCTCGGCGGTGAGTTTCCTCGCCCAGACCTGGAATTCCTCCCAGTTCCGGTAAAGGGAACCGAGGCCGAACAGGCCGCCGGACGCCTTGGCGACGTCGATTCCCCTGTCCTCGGCGGTCAGCAGCACCGCCCGGCCGTCCACATTGGCTAGTTTCATGATCCTCTTCTCTCAGCAGCAGAGCGTCAGGTTTGTCCGGACCGGCAGCGGAAGCGTGACGAGGAGGTCGTTTCCCTCGTGCCGGGTGTGCAGAGCGGGCGATGCCGTTCCGGCGGAATCGGCGACGAGCACGTCGTCGCGGAACAGCGTCCAGTGCTGCCCGGGGGCGACGTTGGCGATCCGCAGCGTCACGTCGGTCTGTTTCCCGGCCACTGGCCGCAAAGTCAGGGCCAGCACCGACTTTTCGCGGTCGTACCAAGCGCGGAGGAACTCGGCCTCGCCGTCGATCCCGGTCACCGCCGGTTCGCGGAAGTGCTCCGCGGTCCAGGGATGGTGATACATCTTCCACAGCCCGTCGGTGACGTTCAGCCGGGCATAGCCGAGCATCGCGTTTCCGGTCAGCCGGTCCATGAAGATCATGTTCCCGTTCTCGTCGAACGAACGGTCTTCTCGCGGGTAGAACAGGCCGCCGTTCTGCCAGGTCGGGTTCAGATAGTTGTCGGCGTAGCCGAGCATGCCGCGCAGGTTCTCGTGGTCGCCGACTTCGGCCATGCAGGCCGCGACGTAGCCGAAAGCCGGGGCGCGCCAAGTGAAATCCAGGTCGCGGGTGAACTCCGGTTCCCGGCCGGCCAGACGCGCCTTCCGGGCTTCCAGCGCGGCGGTCGGCTCGGCGAGGGTGACGAGGCCGTCGGCGGTGCGCCGGATTTCGTCGCGGATCTGGTTCGGGTACAGCCGGTGCACCAGGTCGCGGCTCCACGCGTTCAGGTTCAGCGCGGTCCAGGCGTTGCCGCCGCCCTCCAGCGGCATTTCCGGGCGGTCCTGCTCGACCAGCCAGAGCCGCCAGTACTCGCCGTATTCGTTGAGGATCCCCCGCTGGTCCCACGCCGCCTGGTAGGACTCGGTGACCTCCTCGGCGACCGAGGTGCCCTTGCGCAGGTCGAGGAAGCGGAAGCCGAGAATGGGGAACTGGTTGCAGACGAGGAACAGGCAGTTGGGCTCGCAGACGATGCCGTACCAGCCCTGTTCGGCCATCTGCCAGTAGAGGTTGTCGGCGAGCGAGCTGAGCGAGTACTCGTAGATCTCCGTGCCGAGCCCCTGGAACAGCGGGTCCCAGCGGAACGAGAGCGCGCCGTCGCGGTCGTACTGGTCGCTGTCGAAAAGCATGCTGTGCATGCCGAGCATCGCGAAGAACCGGCCGCTGTACATGATGTTTTCCTTCATCACCGGATCGCGCCAGCCCTCGCGCAATTCGGTGATGTCCGGATTGTTGCGGCGGCTGCCCCGGCTGGTCTCCCGCCAGTACGCCCACACCTCCGGAAGCTGCATTTTCCGGATGATCTCCTCGAAGGCCGGCCGGAACGCCGCCGGTGCCGCGGGAAGGTGATGAAAATGCGCGAAGCCCAGCGTGTAGGCCATCTGCGTGAATTGGTAGCGGTAGGCGTCGGTCCATTCCTGGCCCCACAGCATGCTGCCCATGTTCGCCCACTCGTTGTCCTGCTGGGCGACCAGATTGCGGATGTGCTGGACGTGTCCGGCCTGTTTGTCGTCCAGCGCGGGGTATCCCGAAAGGTCGGGAGCCGCGGACCTCACCGGACCGCCAGGTACGCATCGAGCGCGGCGGTGATTTCCGTGCTCTCCACCAGATCCGTGAAGTGCGTGAGGTATTCGCCCTCGGGGCCCATGAGGTAGGTGAACGCGCTGTGCGGCATCCGGTAGCCGTCCGTCGTGTCGACCCGGCTGGCGTGCACGTGATACGCCTTCTGCATCGCCTCGATTTCCCCGGCGGCTCCGGTGAGCCCGGTGATCCGCGGGTGCCGGGTGGCCAGGAAAGCGTGCAGGACTTCCGGAGTGTCCCGTTCCGGATCGACCGTCACGTAAAGCGCCCGCACCTGATCCGCGCGGTCGCCGAGTTCGCCGAGTTCGCCGAGTTCGTCGAGTACGCGGTCGAGCCGGGCCAATGCGGGCGGGCACACGGTCCGGCAATTCGTGAACCCGAAAAAGACGAGGAGGTATTCGCCGAAATAGGAACGCTCGGTGACCGCATTGCCGGAATCGTCGACGAGCTGGAAACCGCCGCCGACCGTCGGCCGCGGGCGGCGCACCACGGTCGCCGTACCGGATCCGGGAGGGGTGCAGCAGGAGGAATTCATTTCCATGAGTCAAACGCTAGAAGCGTCGCCCATGCCCGTCCAATGCCGCGTTGGCGCGAGGCTATGTCGGTTGGGTATAGCCAGTGACAGCCGCCCTGATCTCGGCCGCCACCTCGTCCAATTTCCGCATCATCAGCAGCAGCGTCGGGGGCAGCTGCCTGCCCGCGGGCAGTGTGACGCCGACCGATTCGACGATGCCGAGGTCCACCGGGAGCGCGGCAAGACCCGGCTCGGTTTCGGCGACCAGCTGCGGCATCACGACCAGCGTGTCGGTCTCCAGCGCGATCGCGCGCACGGCGAGGAACGAACCGCATTCGATGCGGTTGGCCGGGGTCGAGAGGCCTCGCCGGAGGAGATGCTCTTCCAGCTGCCGCCGCTGCGGGTTGTCGACGGGCGGCAGCGACCAGAGTTCGTCGATCAGGTCGGCGATCGTGAGGCCGGGTTTGCGGTGCGCGGGATGCTGGCTGCGCGCCACCACCCGGGCGGGCTCGTAGTAGAGGTGGTGCTGGCGCAGCCGGTCGTTGTTCGCCGGTTCGAGCGTGCCGACGACGAGGTCGATGTCGTTGGTGAGCAGCGCTTCGTACAGCGCTTCCGGGCTGCCGTGCCGGATGATCACGGTCAGGTCTGGCGCGACGGCTTTCACCCGCGCGACCGCGCGGGGCAGCAGCACGCTCGCCCCGGCGAGGAAGATGCCGATCGTGACGGTGCCGGCGTGCCCGTCGACCAGTTCTTCGAGATGCCGCCCCGCCTGGCGAAGCTCGGCGAGCACCGCTTTGGCGTGGTCGACGAACACCTCGCCGAACAGCGTCGGCGTCATCCCGCGCGGGCTGCGCTCGAACAGTTCGACCCCGACGATCGACTCGAGTTCGCGCAGCCCGCGGGTCAGCACCGGCTGGGTGACGTGCATCCGCTCGCCCGCGGCGACCAGTGAGCCCTGTTCGGCGATGGCCACGACGTAGCGCAGATGCCGGAGCTTGAGCCTGCCGTCGACGAGATCGGTGCGGTCGGTCATGCGCCCGATTCTGCCGGTTCGGTCAGTGGTGGTGGTTGCCCGCGGGCACTACGAAGCTCACGGTCTTGCTGTCGAGGACCTTGTGCGTCGGGTCGGCCAGCCCGATCCACACCTTGTGCGGGCCGGGCGGCAGCGCCTGGATGATCAGCGGTTCGCCGCTGCCGTCGGCCCAGTGCCACGGCGCGTCGTCGACCGTGACGTGGATGTGGCCGATGCGCGGGGAAACGTCCAGCGCGGCCGGGCCGTAAACCGGGACGATCCGGAGGTTTTCCGCGCGGTAGCGCAGGACGACCAGTCCCATCGCGAGCTGTTCCGGCAGCGGCGCGTCCACGACGAGCGAGGGCGGCGGCTGGCTCGGCAGCGGCACGACCGGTGCGGGCGACCACCCCGAAGCGGCGGCGGGCGGAGGCGCGGGCGGCGGCGTCGAAGGAGCGGCTGAAGCGGAGCAGGCGGTCGCGAGCAAGGCGACCGAGCCGAGGACTGCGGTGCGAAGGAAATGAGGCATAGCAAGAAAACTAGGTCGCGGTTGATCTTCTTCGCGTCTGTCGGATGACCGCATTGCTGTACGTCGCCGGGTAGTGCCGTGCGTGCCGCTGGGGTCGGCACGCACGGCACAGGTCAGCGGCAGCGGTAGCTGGACGCGACGGCCGGATCGCCGTAGCCCCGGTACCGCGAGACTCGCGGGTATGCGCACAGGTCGCGGGTCTGCTTCCCGTCCGCGGTCGCGGCCGCCAGGGTGGCCGGGGCCTTGCCGTGCTCGACCCAGCCGACCAGCGCGCCGAGCGGGTTCGTGGGCGCCGGGCCGGTGCCGCCGCCGCAGTGTTCGACGCCGGGGGCCAGGAAGAGCCGGTAGAAGTCGTTGACCCGGTGGGCGCCGCCCATCGCCCGTTCGACCTCGGCGCGGTAGCGCAGCGTGCCGCCGGGCGGGATGAGCTGGTCGTCCGAGCCGACGAAGGTCACGAGCTTGCCGCCGGCCCGGCGGAACGCCGACAGGTCCGGGTCGGCGGTGCCGATGACGTCGTCGTACTCCCGCACCGACTGCCGGAAGACCTGGGCGAACTGGGCGTAGGTGAGCTTCGAGACGTCGAAGCCGGCCTGCTTGGCCAGGAACGACTGCACCCACTTGACCGCGACCGGGAAGCCGGTGGCGTACGGGCTGTCGCCGGTTCCGGCCAGCCAGGTGAAGTCGGCGCCCTTCGGGAGGCCGTCCCACAGTTTCCGGCCGCGTTCGTCGGTCGGCCCGGCCCAGATCTTGCGCATGACGTCGGCGTCCTTGGCGGTGACCCGGACCTCCTTGCCGTCGCAGACGACCTTCGTGCCGATCAGGCTGCGCGGGTCGTAGCTGCATTCGTCCGGCCGGTCGACGATGCCGTTGCGGACGCCGTCGTTCGCGTCGCACGCCTTGACCGCGGCCTGCCGGAACGCGGTGAAGACGCAGGCGCTCGGGAAGTCGTGCTCCTGGTTCATGACGATCTGCGGCCAGAGCGTCGCCACCGCGAACTGGGTCCAGTGGACCGCGGGCGCGTTCGCCAGGATGCCGTCGAAGTCGCCGGGGAAGTTCTGCGCCTCGGAGTAGCCCTGGCGGCCGCCGGTCGAGCAGCCGTTCCAGTACGAGTAGGTCACCGGGCGGTGGTAGAACCGCTGCGTGACGTCCTTGCCGATGACTGCGGCCTCGTGCACCGAACGGGTGGCGAAGTTCGTCAGCAGCGGCTGGTTGACCTTGCCGGGCGCGGTCAGCGCCCACGAGGTGTCGAGGCCGGTCAAGACACCCGCGTCGGTCGTCACGCCGGCGTAGCCGTCCTTGGCGGCCTGGGCCAGCGGAGCGCCGAAGTCGCCGGCGGCGTACGCGCTCCCGCCGACCGCCTGGAGCCGGCCGGTCCATCCGGTTTCCGGCAGCGCCACGCCGACCTTGACGTGGTCATTCGCCCCGGGATGGGTGAGCGTGACGGTGATCTGGCAGAAGCCGGTCTTCGCTTCGGCCTGCACCGATTCGATCTTCGCGCCGGCGGGCGCGGTGACCGGGACCGTGGCGCAGGCGGTGGTTTCGGCGGCCGCGGCGCTGGGCGCGAACTGGGTGACGGTGGTCACCAGCAGCGCCGCGAGCGGCAGTGCCGACAAGAGTTTTCGGGTGCGTCTCATCGCTTTCCTTTGTGGAGGGTCGCTTTCGCCTGAAACTAAGGCGGCCGTGACGTTCTTCGCGCCCGTCGAACGACGTCGTCGGCGTACGTCGTCTCCCGGTATCGTCCGGGATCATGACGCTGCACGGGCGGGACGCTGAACTCAAAGAGCTGACCGAGCTGGTGGGCGGCCCGGAAGGCCGCGTCGGCGTGCTCATCCGGGGCGAGGCGGGCATCGGGAAGTCCGCGCTCGTCGCCGAGGCGGCCGCCGCCGCTTCGGTCGCGGGAATGCGCGTGCTGCGCACTGCCGGTGCCGAGGCGGAGCGGGATCTCGCCTACGCCGGGCTGCACCAGCTGCTGCACCCCGTCCGCGCGGGCGTGGCCGAATTGCCCGCGCCGCAACGGGCGGCGCTGGAGACCGCGCTCGGGCTCGCGGACGGGCCGGAACCGAGCGCCTACCTGGTCGGGCTCGCCGCGTTGACGCTGCTGGCCGACACCGCCGCCGCGAAGCCGGTGCTGGTCGTCGCCGAGGACGTCCACTGGCTCGACCGCGCCAGCGCCGATGTGCTGGCCTTCGTCGCCCGGCGGATCGAGACCGAGCCGATCGCCCTGATCGCGACGCTCCGGGACGGCCCGCTGCTCGACGCCGGTCTTTCCCTGATGCCGCTCGGCCGCCTCCCCGACGACGCGGCCGCGGAACTCCTGGACTCGGTCGCGCCTCGGCTCGACCCGATGGTCCGGTCGCGGCTGCTCGCCGAGTCCGCGGGCCATCCGCTCGCGCTGACCGAGCTTCCGGCCGCGGTGGCCGATCTCGACGTGCTCGATCCGGTCCTGCCGCTGACCGAACGGCTGGAGCGCACGTTCGCCTCCCGGGTCGCGACGCTGCCGGAAGCCACCCGGGCCGCGCTGCTCGTCGCGGCGCTCAACGAGACCGGTTCGATCGCGGAAACCCTTGCCGCGACGGAGGTTGTGCTCGGCACGCCGGTCGATCCCGAGGTGCTGAGCCCCGCGGTCGACGCCCGGCTGGTCGAGTTCGCGGTCGGCTGCGTGACCTTCCGGCATCCGCTGATGCGCTCGGCCATCCCGGCCGCCGCGACGCTCAGCGACCGGCGGCGCGCGCAGCTCGCGTTGGCCAAGGCGGTGCGTGACCAGCCTGATCGGCACGCCTGGCACCAGGCCCGCGCAGCCTCGGGCCCGGACGAAACCGTGGCCGCGGCCCTCGAATCGGCCGCCGATCGGGCTCGCCGGAGGGGTGGGGCCGCTGCCGCGATCGCCGCGCTCGAGCAGGCGGCACAGCTCAGCGAAGACCCGGACGCGCGGGCGGACCGGTTGCTGCAGGCCGCCGGTCTGGCGGTCGAATCCGGTCGCCGCGAGACCGCCGAACGCCTGGTGCGCGACGCCCGGAACGGTCCGCTTTCTCCACGTCTTAAGGCCACCGCGAGCCAGCTGCTCAGCGGTTTCGAGGACGGCGTCCGCGAGGATCCCGCCCGGATCGGGGAGCTGGCCGCGCTCGCGCAGTCCGTCGCCGCCGACGGCCAGAACGACGCGGCGCTGCGCATCCTGTGGGGGGCCGCGATGCGCTGTTTCTGGGCCGAACCGGGCGACGCGGCCCGCCGGACGCTGCTCGACGTCGCCGCTCTGTTCCCCGCCGACGACCCGCGCCTGATCGCGGTCGCCGCATACGTCGCTCCCTTCGAACGCGGCACCGCAGTCCTGGAGCAACTCCAGGTTCTGGTCGGTGCCGCCGGGGCCGACCCGGAAACCGACCGGTACCTGGGCAGTGCGTCCTTGCAGGTAGGCGCGTTCGACCTGGCGGCCCGCTTCTCGACGGCCGCGGTCCCGGGCCTGCGGGCGCAAGGCCGGCTCGGGTTGTTGCCGCGAGCGCTGGCGGTGCAGGCGTGGAGCCGGGTCCGGCTCGGCGACCTGGCCGGGGCCGCGCCGTCCGCCGCGGAGGCCGTCCGGCTCGCGCACGAGACCGGCCAGCCGTTCATGGGCGGGCTGGCGCTGGCTGTCCAGGCCGAGATCGCCGCTCTGCGCGGCGACCACAAACAGGCGAACACACTCGCCGACGAGGCCGAACGCGCCGGTCTTGCGGCGGGTGCCCGGCCGGTGCTGGCCACCGTCCAGCTCGCGCGTGGGCTCGTGGCGCTGAGCGAAGGCCGGTACGAGGACGCTTTCGCGGACCTGCGCCGGCTGCTTGACCCCGCCGATCCCGCGTACCAGCTGGCTTTGCGCGCGTACTGCGTCGCGGAGCTGACCGAGGCCGCCGTCCGGGCCGGTCAGACGGAGGCGATGCGGGAAATCCTCGCTGAGCTGGAGCTGCTGGCCGCGACGACTTCGGCGCCAGCGTTGCATATCGGCGTGCGGTACGCGCGGGCCGTGCTCGCGCCGAAGGAGACCGCGGAAGACCTGTTCACGGCGGCGCTGCGGGTGGAGTTGAGCGGATGGCCGGCTGAGCGGGGGCGTGTCCACCTGGCGTTCGGCGAATGGCTGCGGCGGCAGCGGCGGGTGGTCGAGTCGCGGGCGCATCTGCGGACGGCTCGGGAGACTTTCGACGCGCTGGGGATGGCGGCGTGGGCGGAGCGGGCTCGGCGTGAGCTGCGCAGCGCGGGGGAGTCGAGCCCGAATCGGAGCCCGGACGCGCGGGACAAGCTGACGCCGCACGAGCTGAGCATCGCGCAGCTGGCCGCGGAGGGGTTGACGAACCGGGAGATCGGGCAGCGGCTCTATCTTTCGCATCGGACGGTGGGGACGCATCTGCATCGGATTTTTCCGAAGCTCGGGGTGAGTTCGCGGGGCGAGCTGGCTGATGCGGTGCGGGCGATGGGGGACGGGGACGGTCGGCTGTGAAGGACTCCTTCAGGGAATCCTGGCCTAATGCCAGGGACTTGAGTCGGCGTTGTGGGTGTGGCTGAGGGTGTGTCCGCCCAGGTCGAGGCGGCAGGCGGACCGGGTTGGCTTGCGTCGGGGCCGACGCGGGCGGCGGGTGCTGGGCGTGTCGTCCGTGAAGGACTCCTTGAGGGAATCAGATTCCCCCAAGGAGTCCTTCACAGACCTGGTGGAAACGGTTAAATGGGCATAAGTCGGGCATTTCGGCGGCAGTTGAGTCCTTTGTGGATGGTCGGCATGCTGAAGCCGCTCAGCTTCAGCTCTTGGCTCGGGCGGCGATGGTCGTGAGGGGAACCCTGACGGACTCTGATTCCCTCAGGGTTCCCCTCACGGACCTCCGAACATGGTCATACGGGCATAAAAAGGGCAGCTCGGTGGTTCTGGCGTCCTTTGTGGATGGTCGGCCGGCGTGCGGCCACGCAGCTTAAGTCCCTGGCATTGGACTCAGAGTCCGTGAGGGTTCCCCTCACGGAACGCGGGTCCCGCCGGGGACTGACTTACCCCGGGTGCGTCATCTGACGGGCGCGAGCCCCCGGCCGCGCTCCCTAGCGTCGAGACCGTCCCACGGTCTTGCGCACAGGAGTTCAGATGATCAGCAGGAGACGATTCACCCAGGCGTTCGCGGCCGGTCTGGCGGCGACCTCTCTCGCTGCCTGCTCCTCGCCTGCCGGGACAACACAGCCCGGGACAAAACAGCCCGGCGCAGACCTGCGCGCGGGCTCGGGCGAGCACACCTCGCTGGGCACGATCAAGCACGCCGACGCTGGCGCCGTGACCATGGCGTACGCCGAATTCGGCCCGGCGAACGGCAAACCGGTGCTGCTGTTGCACGGCTGGCCGTACGACCCGTACAGCTACGCCGACGTCGCGCCGCTGCTCGCCGCGCAGGGCTTCCGGGTGATCGTCCCGTTCCTGCGCGGCTTCGGTCCGACGGTGTTCAAGTCCGCCAGCACGATCCGCAACGGACAGCAGACGGCGATCGCGCGCGACGTCGTGGCGCTGATGGACACGTTGAAGATCAGCAAAGCGATCCTCGGCGGGTACGATTGGGGTTCGCGGACGGCGGCCGTCATTGCAGCGCTGTGGCCGGAGCGGTGCCAGGCTGTCGTCCCGGTCAGCGGGTATATCGTCGCGAATCTGAAGGCGAACCTCCAGCCGCTGCCCCCGGCCGCTGAGCTGGGCTGGTGGTACCAGTACTACTTCGCGACCGAGCGCGGCCGCGCGGGCTACGCGGCGAACCGGCACGACTTCAACAAGCTGATCTGGAAGACGGCGTCGCCGACCTGGAACTTCGACGACGCGACATACGACCGCAGCGCGGCCGCGTTCGGCAATCCGGACCACGTCGCGATCGTCGTCCACAACTACCGCTGGCGGCTCAGCCTTGCCCCGGGCGAACCGCAATACGAGGCGTACGAACAGAAACTCGCCGCGGGCGCGACGATCGGCGTCCCGGCGATCACGCTGTCCAGCGACTTCGACGGCGCGGCCAAGGACGGGAAGGCCTACCGCGCCAAGTTCACCGGGAAGTACGAGCACCGGATCCTCGACGGGATCGGCCACAACGTCCCGCAGGAGGCTCCCCGGCCGTTCGCGCAGGCGATCGTGGACGCGGCCAAGCTCTGAGAAGTTCATCGAAGTTTGATCGGCGGCGGATACGGTGCGCACGCCGCTCGCCGGGAATCACTGTGGCCGTACCGGAATCGGCCGGCCCGGCGGACGTCGAACTGAGGAGTGCGATGAGACGCAGAGCCTTCGGAACCGTCGCGGCGGTCGTGGTCGCCGCCTTGGCCGGGCTGGCCGGTCCGGCTTCGGCGGAGACCCCGGCCGAGATCCTGCAAGCCGGAGCCCAGGCCGGGGTCAGCGTGGGCTACCCCGGCGTGGTCGGCCTGGTCCGGAACGGGGAAACCGCGCAGTACATCCACGCCGGGTACGGAAACATCACCGCCAAGACCCCGGCGGACCCGAAAGCGAAGTTCCGGATCGGCAGTGTCACCAAGGCGTTCACCTCGGCGGTCCTGCTGCAATTGGAGGGCGAGGGCAAGCTCTCGCTCGACGATACGGTCGCCCGCTGGCTGCCCGGCGCGGTGAACGCGAACGGCAACGACGGCACCAAGATCAGCGTCCGGCAGCTGCTCCACCAGACCTCCGGACTGCCGGAATACGCCAGCGACTCGCGGTTCGTCAACTCGTATCTCGCGAACACCAACCCGCGTCAGGCGTGGCCGCCGCAGACGCTGGTGAACATCGCGACGTCGCATCCGCCGCTGGGCGCGCCGGGCGCGGCGTTCCACTACTCGAACACCAACTACGTCCTCGCGGGCATGGTGATCAAGGCGGTGACCGGGAACGAACCGGCGATCGAGGTCCAGCGCCGGATCATCGAGCCGCTCGGCTTGCGCGACACGTCTTTCCCGACCGACGATCCGACGCTGTCCGGCAACTACCTGAACGGCTACTACATCTCGTTCGGCGTGTTCTACAAGGACTTCACGGTCTCCAACGTCCAGGCGTTCGGGGCCGCGGGCGCCATTGTGTCCACTGAGGACGACGTCGCGACGTTCGAACGCGCGCTGCTGAGCGGAAAACTCCTGCCGCCGCAACAGCAGGCCGAGCTGAAGACAACGGTGCCCGCCGACGACGCGGGCACCCGGTACGGACTGGGCATCGGCCTGTCCCCGACGCCCTGCGGAATGGCCTGGAACCACAGCGGTGCGGTGCTCGGCTACTTCAACGTGTGGCTGACCAGCGACGACGGCAGCAAGCAGGTGCTCGTCGCGGCCAATGAGAACCACCTGCCGGGGTCCGCGACCCGCGGCCAGACGACGCTCGCCAACGCGGCGCTCAAGGCGTACTGCTCGTTCTGACGCCGCGGTGATGCGCCGGTGACGCGCCCGGCCGATCCTGGAGGCCGGCCGGCAGCGCGGACGCCGCCGGATGACCGGGAGGGGCTCGGCATGCGGGCTTTCGGCGACCGTCCGGCTCGGAAAACGCCTGCCCGGACGACTTCGGAGGAGGCCGCCGGCCAGGCGAAGTCCTCGGCGGTCCCGGCGGATTTCAGCCAGGTCCCGGCGCGCTCGGCCGGAACCCCGCTCCCGGCCGAGGTCCGGGGCAGGCTGGAAGACCAGCTGGGCGAGGACCTCGGCGACGTCCGCGTGCACACCGGCCCGGAGGCGGCCCGCTCCGCGCGGGAACTGGGCGCGATCGCCTACACCGCCGGCGAGGACATCGTCCTGTCCGGCCCCGCCGACGAGCACCTGTTGACGCACGAGGCGGCCCATGTCGTCCAGCAACGGCATGCCAGCCGCCTCGTGCCCGGCGTCAGTTCCCCCGGCGACCCGGCCGAGCGCGCGGCCGAGGCGGGTTCAGCAGTCCCCGGCGGCCCGGTGGCGGCGATCCAGCGGCAGGTCGAGCGCACCAGCGAGACGACCCGTCCGCAGGTCGAAGCCGCACTTGTCGACTACCTGCAACGGGTGCAGAAGGAGCAGGGCGGACAGACGCTGCGGGTCACCGATCAGGTGAAGTACGCGATTTTGCAGCTGTTCGCCGGCGATCCGGGAAAGCTGACCGCCGTCGAGGCCTGGTTGTCCGGGACCGGGCTGCCCGGCACGCCTGCCGCACTCGCGCACGAGGTCGCGAGGTGGCTGCCCGCCGCCGTTCCGGGCCGGAGGCTGGACCAGTTGCGCAACGCGCCGGCGACGACGGACCCGGACAAACGCCCGAAAACCGTGGGCGAGGCGGCTGGTGCCGGGATCGTCGATACGACGCTCACCCCGTTGCTGCGCCGGACGAAGCTGTCGGAGGGCGCGAAGAAGCTGGTCCTGGACGGGGCCAAATCGGCGGTCGCCGAGGGATTGGTCAAGCTGGTCGACCTCGCGATGGCCCAGGCGCGCGTCACCGACTCGGAGCGGGGCGCGATTCACAGTCTCGTGGAGGGCTTGATCAAGCAGCAGCCGGGCAAGGGGACGGACCGGCAGCAGGAGGGGGCGGGGAGCCCGTACGCGCAGGTCGTGCCGCCGTCGGTGGTGCCGCCGCTTCCGTCCGCGCCCGGCGAGACGATCCTCAAGGGCCCGACGGTGAAGTTCGACTTCTCCCCGGTCCGGCCCGCGCCCCAGCCGAGCCCCGCACCGGCTCCGGCTCCCGTCGCGGTCCCGCAGTTCGACCGGCTGGTGCTGACGCCGCCGGAGGCACGCGGCACCACGCGGGAAGGGGACTACACGCTGGCGGACGACTTCGCCCGCACCGTCGCGGCGCTTCTCGAGGACGCGCAACGGAAAAAGCAGACCGGGGTGAGTGTGCCGCTGCCGAGCAGTTACGGGCAGGTGAAGGACCGGACCACGATTTTCCAGGCGATGAAACAGATCTTCTTCGCGGTGCGGGACGCGCTGCCGCATCACGCCAGTGCGGTGGTTCAGGTGTATTTGCTGGTGGATGGGCGGCAGGTTTATACGTTCGGGCTGCATTAGGCGGGAAGAGCCTCAGCCCGTTGACCATCCACAAAGGACAATCGGCGAAATGCCCGATCGATTACCTGGCGACCGGTTCCTGGTCCTGGTCCCGGTCACCGGGAGCCGTCTCGAAGTTTCTTCCGATGACCTCGTGACAACGTCCGGTCACGGATGGTTCACTATGTTAGGAAATTTTCCTAACATAGTGCTGGAGGTCGCCCGATCATGTCATCCTCCCGTAGGCGCTTCGCCGTGGTCGGCGCCGCTCTGGCGCTCGCCGTGCCGCTCGCGGTCAGCTCCGCCCATGCCGCCACGACCGCCGCGACGACCGACGCCGCCGCCAAGTCGTACACCCCCGCCGAGGTGCTGGCCGGTGTCAAGAAGAACAGCACGGACGCGAACAAGGTCAACTCGAAGCCGCACGTCAACACGATGACGCGGGCCAAGAACGTCAACGTCTACCAGGTCGCGAAGGGCGTCTACGCCTACGGTTCCGGGCTGGCCGTCGACACCGACGGCAGCGACCCGGACCCCGATCCCGACCACCAGGGTTCGACGACTTTCAAGGACAGCAACGGAAAGTACCTCGGCGCGCACCACGTCCCGTTCTACGTGCTCGGCGACGACTGCTACGACAAGAAGAGCCCCTGCCCGCACTTCTTCTACAAGGAACACGGCATCAAGGGCCGCCAGTTCGCGCTGATGTTCTACAAGAGCAAGGTCATCGGCGCGATCTTCGGCGACACGCAGACCGCGAACGACCAGGACACTTCGGAAAACGACTCCCGTGAACTGGGCGAGGCGTCGGTGAAGGCGGCCTCGCTGCTCGGGATCAACAGCAGCGGCACCGAAGGCGGCGTCGACAACGGCGTGACCGTGGTGATGTTCTCCGGTTCGGACTGGGTCGTGAACGGCACCAACGCCAACCTGAACGCCACCGCTCAGGGCATGGTCACCAAGGCGCTGGACAGCCTCGGCGCGAGCATGGGTATCTGAATTTCCGCGCTGAACCGCGGCCACTGCTTGCCGGTGGCCGCGGTTCAGTCTGTTCCCATAAGCTTCGCCAGCTGGTCCAGGTAGTGCAGCGTTTCCGCTTCCGGGGCCGGCGGCAGCGTGAACGTCACCCGGTCCACTCCGGACTCGGCGTAGGCCGCGATGGGGGAATCCGCGGTAGCGCCGCACAAGGTGATGCCGATGTCTCGTTCGGACAGCCAGGCCTTCACCCGGCGCAGTTCGGCGACCGGGGTTTTCGCGCGGGGCAGCCATTCGTCGCCGTAGCGGGCGAGCCGTTCGAGCGCGGCTGGGCTTTCGCCGCCGATCGCGATGGGCGGATGCGGCCGGCGCACTGGTTTCGGCCAGGAGAAAACCGGGTCGAAGTCGAGGTATTCGCCGTGGAATTCGGCCTCGTCGTGGGTCCAGATCTCCTTGAGAGCGGCGAGTTTCTCGTTCAGCAGCGGTCCGCGACGGCCGGGGTCGACGCCGTGGTTGCGCATTTCTTCGCGGTTCCAGCCGACCCCGACGCCGAACAGGACCCGGCCGCCGGAGAGGACGTCCAGGGTCGCGACTTCCTTGGCAGTTTGGAAGACATCGCGCTGGGCCAGCAGGGCGACGGCCGTGCCGAGGGTGAGCGTGGTCGTCGCGGCGGAGGCCAGGGCGAGGGCGACGAACGGGTCGTAAGTGCGGTAGTACTCGCGGGGCAGCTCGCCGCCGCCCGACCACGGAGTCTCCCGGCTGACCGGGATGTGCGAGTGCTCGGTGATGAGCAGTGTCTCGAAACCCCGTTCTTCCAAGGCGCGGCCGAGAGCATCCGGGCGGATGCTCTCGTCGGTGACGAAAGTGTTGACGCCGAATTTCATGCGTTCTCCTGCGGATAGCCGAGCGCGGGACGTACTTGCTCGATCAGCGCGCCCACGGCGAGAACGAGCGAGTCCGCGTGCCGGGGCCCGACGATCTGGATGCCGACCGGCAATCCGCGCGAAGTCAGTCCAATAGGGACACTGAGCGCGGGCTGCCGGGACATGTTGAACGGGTAGGTGAAGGGTGTCCACTGTGGCCAGTCGGTCATGCCGCTGTCCGGCGGGACGTCGTGGCCAGCGGCGAACGGTTCGATCGGCACGGTGGGGGTGAGCAGGAGGTCGAACCGGGTGTGGAATTCGCCCATGGCGACGCCGAGTGCGGCGAGTTCGGTTTGCGCGTCGAGGTAGTCGGCGGCCGAGCGCTGGGCACCCCGTTCGATCAGGGTCTGCAGGCCGGGGTCGAGCGCTGCCTCGCCGCCGTAACGGCGGACGATCTGCGCGACGCCGGCCGACCACAGGACGTCGAATGCGCTTGCCGGGTCAGGGAAATCGGGGTCCGCCTCGCGGATGTCCAAGCCGGTTCCGGCTAACGCGGCGACGGTTTCCGCGACGATCGAGGCGATCTCCGGATCTACCGCCACCCGGCCCAGTGTCGGCGAGAACGCGATCCGGCCGGGGGTTTCCGTCCAGTCGATGGTGGGGGTCCAGGAAGGATCGCGAGGGTCCGGGGCGGCGAGAAGGTCGGTCAGCGCGGCGACGTCGGCGACTGAGCGAGCCATCGGTCCGGCGTGCGCCAGCGTGCCCAGGACGCTGGGCGGGTACATGGGAATGCGTCCGTGCGTCGGTTTGAAGCCCACGACTCCGCAGAACGCGGCCGGGATGCGCACCGAACCGGCGGCGTCGCTCGCCACCGACACCGCGCCCATGCCTGCCCGGACCGCCACGCCGCTGCCGCCGCTCGACCCGCCTGCGGTGCGCGCCGGGTCCCAGGGGTTGCGGGTGACACCGTCGATCAGGTTGTCGGTGACGCCTTTCCAGCCGAGTTCCGACGTCGTCGTCTTGCCGAGCAGCACCAGGCCGTTCGAGCGGAGCGCGGACGCGACGGGGCTGTCGGTGTCCCAAAGCTGAGCCGGGTCGGTGCGCCGGGAACCGCGCAGCGTTGGCATGTCCCGGGTGAGAAAGAGGTCCTTGATCGACGCGGGAACCCCGTCGAACGGCCCCAGCGCGCGACCGTTGAGCCAGCGTTGTTCGGACACCGCAGCTTGCTTGAGCGCGCCTTCGCGGTCGACGTGTGCGAACGCGCGCAAGTGTTCGTGGGCATCGACCGCCTCCAGCGCCGCTTTCGTCGCTTCCACCGGCGAGAGACCGCCGGACGCGTAAGCGGCACCAAGCTGTTCAGCCGTCCATTGGCAGAGGTCCGAGGTCATGTGCGCTCCGGGCTAGGGCGGGAAAGCGGCTCGGTGACGCGGCCGTACAGTTCAGGCCGGCGGTCGCGGAAGAGGGTGAGATAGCGGCGCTGCGCCTTGAGATCCGCGCCGCGCAGCACGGCCCGGACCGCGTCCTCCCGGTCGTCGTCCGAGCAGGCCAGTACGTCGCCGCTCGGGCCCGCGACGGCGCTGCGGCCGTAGAAGTGCTGGTCGCCGTCGGTGCCGGTTCGGTTGCAGCCCAAGAAGAACACGGCGTTCTCCATCGCCCTCGTCGCACACCGCGAGACGATGCTGTCGGACGGGACTTTGCCCGGCTGCACGGCCGACGCCCACAGCGAGACGACGATCTCGGCGCCCGCGAGGGTCTGCACCCGGGCCATTTCGGGGAACCGGACGTCGTAGCAAACGTTGAGCGCGAGCGTGCCGAGCGCGGTGCGGAACACCGAGATCTCGTCGCCGGGGACGTAGTACTCCTTCTCGTCGCGGCAAGGGTGCACCTTGTGCTGCACGCCAATCACCTCGCCCGACGGGCCGATCAGCACCGCACTGTTGTACAGCACTTCGGGCACGTGCGGATGCCGTTGGGACAGGCCGACCACGACGTGGGCACCGCCCCGGCGGGCTGCCTCGCTCAGCGCCTCGGTGGTCGGGCCCGGCACCAGCTCGGACGCCGCGTACAGGCGCTCCGCATAGGCGTCGTCGCGTGCGGAGCGGACGTACCCGGTGTTGCTCAGCTCCGGGAAGACCACCAGCTCAGCACCGTGCTCCCGCGCCTCGCGCTCGACGAACTCCGCCATCCGTTTGGCGTTGCCCGGGCAGTCCAGCGTTGCCGAACTGAACTGCACCAGCGAAACGCGCACCTCGTCCTTCATCGGTGGTTCTCCGGATGCACGTCGCGCGCGAACTGCGGATTGCCCGCCAGCAGGCCGCCGTCGACCGGAAGCAGGCTGCCGGTGATGAACGACGCCTCGTCCGACGCCAGGAACAGCGCCGCGGACGCGATGTCGTCCGGCAGGCCGACCTGGCCGAGCGGGTACCAGGTCGCGAGCCGGTCGAGGAGGTCCGGATCGATCTTCTGCCGCTCCTTCCAGACGTCGGTGCGGAAGGTGCCGGGCACGAGCGCGTTCGCCCGGATCCCGAAGGGCGCGAACTCGACCGCCAGGTTGCGGGTCAGCGCCTCCACGCCCGCTTTCGCCGCGCTGTAGGCGGCGGCGCCGACGTGGGTGTGCGCGTTCACCGACGAGACGCTGACGATCACGCCGCGCCGTTGGTCGATCATCGTCGGAAGGACCTGCTGGGAGCAGCGGAAAGTCCCGGTCAGCACCACGTCGAGGTCGCGGTTCCAGTCCTCGATGCGCGTGTCGAGGATCGAAGCCGGATTGGACGTGAAGGCGTTGTTGACGAGGACGTCGATGCGGCCGTAAGCGAATCGGACTGCTTCGACCATCGCCCGGACGTCGTCGTCGCTGCGGACGTCGGTCTTCACCGCCAGCGCCCGCCCGCCCTGTTCTTCCACCTCGGCGGCGGCCTGGTCGGCAGCCGCCGCGTCGCGGTCGGCCACCACGACGGCGGCGCCCTCGGCGGCGAAGCGGCGGATCAGCGTCCGGCCCAGCCCGGAACCGCCGCCGCCGGTCACGATCACCACTCGGTCTGCGAAACGCATTTCACCAACCCATCAAGGTCATTCCAGCAGGGACATCCGGTCGGGGGAGTACCGTTCGCCGGCGATCTGGTCGGCGGGCACCGCTCGTTCGATCGCCGCTACGTCAGCGGCGGACAGCTCGATGGCGACCGCGCCGACGTTCTCCTCCAGCCTGCTCCGCTTCTTCGTCCCGGGAATCGGCACGACGTCGTCGCCGTGGCTGTGTACCCACGCGAGCGCGAGCTGACCCGCCGTGACCCCTCGTTCGCGGGCGAGTTCTTCGAGCGCCCGCACGAACTCCAGGTTGCGTTCCAGGTTCCCCTCGGCGAAACGAGGCTGAGAGGTCCGCCGGAAGTCGCCTTCCTCGAAGTCGTTGGCCGACCGGTAGCGGCCGGTGAGTATTCCCCGGCCCAACGGCGAATACGGCACGATTCCGACGCCCAGCTCGCGGCAGGTCGGCACGACTTCGGCCTCGATCGTGCGCGACCACAGCGACCATTCGGTTTGCACTGACGTGATCGGGTGCACGGCGTGCGCGCGGCGGATCGTCTCCGGCGAGGCTTCCGACAGCCCGATGTGACGTACCTTCCCCGCCTTGACCAGCTCCGCCAGCGCGCTGACGGTCTCCTCGATGGTGACCGCGGGATCGACCCGGTGCTGCTGGTAGAGGTCGATGTGGTCGACGCCGAGGCGGCGAAGCGACGCGTCGCAGGCCTGTCGGACGTACTCCGCGTCCCCGCGCACGGACCGCGCCATCGAGTCGTCCTCCGCGCGGACGACGCCGAATTTCGTGGCCAGCACGACGTTTTCGCGGCGGCCGGCGATCGCCCGCCCGACCAGTTCCTCGTTGGCGCCGTAGCCGTACATGTCGGAGGTGTCCAGGAGCGTGACGCCGAGGTCGAGCGCGCGGTGCACGGTCGCGATCGACTCGGTTTCGTCGCCGCTGCCGTAGAAATCGCTCATTCCCATGCAGCCGAGCCCCTGGGCGCCGACGTCGAGCTTGCCGAGCCGCCGGGTGGGCATCGCCATGCGGATTCTCCTTCGTTCTAGTGGGCCGGGTCGGTGGCGGCGGCGGGTTCGGCCGCCGCCGCGGGTTCGTTGATGTCCTTGAGATGGGTCTCCGGCATGAGCAGGACCGCGCCGAAGGTGATCGCGCAGACGACCGCCATGTAAATGGCCACCGAAACCGAAGACCCGGTCGCCGCGTACAGCGACGTCGCGATCAGCGGGGCGAACGCGCCGCCGATCACCGCGCCCAGCTGCACGCCCAGCGAGACGCCGGAGTACCGGAGCCCGGTGGTGAACGCCTCGGCGAAGAACGCGCCCTGCGGCCCGTACATCGTGGTGTGCATGAGCCCGAGGCCGACGATGAACGCCACCATGATCAGGAACGTCGATTTCGTGTTCAGCAACGGCCAGAACGCGAACGAGAACGCGCACAGCATTCCCGAACCGGCCAGCAGCATCGCGCGCCTGCCGATCCGGTCCGAGATCGCGCCGGCGACCGGGAGCAGCACCAGCTGCACGCCCGCCGCGACGAGCACCGCGAGCAGGACGGTGTCCTTGGACAGTCCCAGAATCGCCGAGTTCGTGCTGTAGGAAACCGCGAAGGTCATGAACAGGTAGTAGGTCACGTTGATGCCGATGTAGGCAGCCGCGACCAGCGCGATTTGCTTGTAGTGCACGCGAAATGCGCGCAGCACGGGGGAGCGTTCGGCGTCCGGCTTCTTCACCTGCTTGAGCCGCCGGAACGCGTCGGTGTCCTCCAGCCGCAGCTGCAGATGGATGGCCAGCCAGACCAGCAACGCGCTGGCGAGGAAGGGCACCCGCCAGCCCCACGCCTCGAAGGCCGCGGGCGAGGTGAACCGGATGGCCGCGATGAAGGCGAGGTTGCCGAGGATGATGCCGCCCGGGCCGCCCGCCTGCGCGAAGCTGGAGAAGAACCCGCGCTTCCGGGGCGGCGCGCTTTCCATCGCGAGCAGCACGACGCCGCCGAGCTGTCCGCCGACCGCGATGCCCTGCAGGAAACGCAGCAGTACCAACAGGATCGGCGCGGCGGTCCCGATCACCGAATGCGTCGGCATCAGCCCGATGAGGGTCGACGCGAGCCCCATCCCGGCCAGCGCGCCGACCAGTGCGGTCTTGCGGCCGCGCACGTCGCCGATGTGGCCGAAGAGGACGCCGCCGAGCGGACGGGCGATGAAGCCGACCGCGAAGGTCGCGAAGCTGAGCAGCGCGCTGGTCAGCGCGGTCTGCTCGGGGAAGAACAGCTGCGGGAAGACCAGTGCCGCGGCGGTGCCGTAGATGAAGAAGTCGTAGTTCTCGATGCTCGAAGCCGAGAGTGCGGTCAACGCGACCTTGGCCGGTCTCGTCTCGGGTCGTGCCTGTGTGGGTTCCTGCGCCGGCGCCATTGCCCGCTCCTTCCGCCACCTTCGACGGCCGTCGGGACGAAACCTCAACGTTTCGTCCAATGAAACGTGCGAACCACTACGTGATATGGCTTGTCTACTCGCCCTGGTCACGCAGGTCAAGAGGGGGTCTTGCCGGGGCTTCGCGGGGCAGGACCGGGACCTCCCGGTCGGCTGAGCGGGAGGTAAGGCGCGGAAAGCGTCAGAGGTCCGCGGTCGCCTTCTCGAAGGCCGTCACGATTTCCGTCATCGACGCCCCAGGCCCGAAATGCCGGTGCACGCCCGCCGCCATCATGCGGTCGATCTCGGCGGGTTCGTCGATCCCGCCGGCGAGCACCGGGACGTCGGAGCCCTCGCGGCGCAGTCCCTCGACGGTCAGCGAGGCGAAGTGCCCGAGCCCGCCGCTGAGACAGCTGAGCCCGACCGCGTCCGCGTCCTCCTGGACCGCGACCTGCACGATCGTCGCGGTGGCGACGCGTTTGCCCAGGTAGACGACCTCGAACCCGGCGTCGGCGAGGTGCTTCCCGATGAGCCGGACGCCGACGTCGTGCCCGTCGAGCCCGAGTTTCGCCAGCACGACGCGTTTCATCTCTCGAACCCTTCCCTGGTGGCCCCGACGATCTCGGCGGAGGTGGCCCCCGCCCGCAGCGCCTCGATACTCGGCTGGACGAGGTTCTCGGTGCCCGCGGCGGCGGTCTCGACCGCTTTGAGCGCCCGCTCGACCAGCGCGGTGTCCCGGTGCCGTTTGTGCTCGGTGATCCGCTCGACGGCGTCCTGCTCGACCTTCGCGAAGTCGATTTCGCCGGAACTCTTGCCCGCGAACCACTCCGCGCGGGCCTTCGCATCGAACACGCCGTGGCCGACCATGAGCCGTTCTCCACTGCGCAGTTGTTCCTGGCGGGCACCGCGGTTTTCGTCGATCCTTCCCGCGATGTAGCCGTTTTCGATGGCTTCCAGCGGCCCGCCGGCCTCGGTGAGCCGGTCGAGTTCGAGCCGGACTTTGCGCATGACCTGCTCGTCCACGTCGCGCAGTTTGGCGCTCCCGGCGAGCGGGTCGATCGTCGTCAACGTGCCGTGCTCGTACGCGACGACCTGCATCGTGCGCACGGCGAGCGCGGCGGCGTCGACGGACGGGATGCGCAACGCCTCGTCGTAACCGGTGGCGCAGAGGTAATCGACGCCGCCGAGCATCGAGCCGAGCACGCTGAGCGTCACGCGCGGGATGTTGACCAGCGGTTCCTCGGCGGATTCCAGGCCGTGCGCGTAACCCATGAGCTTCGCGACCGGCTGGTCGGCGACCGGGATGCCGTAGCGGTCGCGCAGGATCTCGCTCCACAGAATCCGCGCCGTGCGGAAAACCGAAGCCTCCACGAACAAATCGCTGCGCTCGTTGAGGAAGAACATCAGCTTCCCGGCGACGTCCGCGGGTTCGTAGCCGCGGCCGACCAGTTCGTCGACGTACGCGATGGCGTTGCCGAGTGCGAACGCCACCGCCAGCAACGGTCCCGCGCCCGCGACGTCGTAATGGTTGGAACAGACGGTCAGCGCCGCACCGGGCATGCCCTCGTCGATCGCGAACGCGACACAGTCGGCGGCGATCCGCAGCGCTTGCGCGGGCGAGTGGATTTCGGTGCCGCGCGCGGTGAATTCCTTGAGCGGATCGTTCTGCATCACCAGCTTCACGTGCCGGGCGTCGCGGTCGGACAGGACGCTGTGCACCATTCCCAGCGCGACGTGCCCGAGCGAGTTCTGCAGCATCCCGACGCTGTCCGCGGACGCGAGGTCGAGCCGGGAGCAGATGGTGGCGAAGTCGTCCAGCGTCGCGCACGACACCCCCGCCCGGCCGACCTGGGCGTGCGCCAGCTCGTGGTCGGGGTCGAAGCCGAGCTGCGAGGGCAGGTCGGCGGCCAGCAGGAACGACTCCGCGCCCACCTCCTGCAGCACGGCGAGCCGTTCCGCGGTCATCGACGGCGGGCCGAGTCCGGAGTAGACCATGAACCGCGGCCGGAACGGTCCGGGCTCGGCGATTCTGGCGTCGCTCCACGCTTTCAGCGCGGGCTCGGCGGTGGTCGGCTCGTAGCGCGCGCGGACCGGGACCCGGCCGTCGTTCGCCCTGCTGATGTCGCTGACGTCGCTGCTGTCGCTTTCGGGCCGCACTGGACCTCCCTGTTCAGTCCACTTCGGACGCTCCGGACACCGTCGCCGAAATCCGGGCCGCGACCTCTCGTACCTGTCGTTCGACCTCGGCGATCTTCTCCTCGCCGAGGCGGCCTTCCGGCCCGATGACGCTCAACGCGGCCAGCGCGAAGCCGTTCGCGTCGGTGATCGGCGCGGTCACGCCGACGGCACCCACCGCCCGTTCGCCGTGGCTGTAGGCGACGCCCGCGTCGGCGATGCGGATCAGTTCGGCGCGCAGGGTTTCGAGGTCGGTGATCGTGTTCGGCGTCGTGGGGGCGAGCGGGAGGTCCTTGAGCAGGCGTTCGCGCTCCGTCTCGGGCATGAACGCGAGCAGCGTCTTGCCCGCCGAACCGGTGTGGATGCCCTCGGAAACGCCGACGCCCGCGATGTACCGGATGAGGTGCGGGCTCGGCAGTTCCTTGACACAGATCCGGGACCGGCCGGCCCGCACGTGCACCGCGACCGTCTCCGCGGTGACGTCGCGCAGTTCCTCCAGCGCGTCGGTCGCTTCGAAGATGAAGCCCGCGTTGCCGTTGGAGATCGACGACATCAGGTGGAAGCAGCCGGGGCCGAGCCCGTAGTGCCCGCTCGCCTGGTCCTGGACGACCATTCCCTTGGCGCGCAACGTGCTCAGCAGCCGGTAGGTCGTCGGCTTCGACAGCGAGACGACCTCGGCCACGTCGCCGAGCGTCAGCGGGCTGTGCCCGAGGGCGAACAGGATGTCGATCGCCCGGCTGACCGCGCGGACCGTGGAGCCATCAGCGGATTCTGTCACTGGCCACCTCTGCGTTTTCGTCGAGTGAGGTCACCGTATCAACCAGCGAAACGCTCGGGCTCGAACCAATAACGCGGCGTCTCGCCCGCCGCCCCGATCCGCACGCGCACGAGCATGCCCGCCGCCAGCTCGGTCCCGTTGGCCCGGACCTGGCCGAACACCATCGGCCCGTGCTCCAGCGCGATCTGCCCGAGCGTGTACGGCGCGGGCAGCCCGGGGCGCGGGACGTGCACGGTCGTGTAGGTGAGCAGCAAGCCGGTCGCCGCGAAGGTCTGCTCGGCAGGCGCGGCGGCTCCGCAGCGATGGCAGACGGCGCGGGCGGGGAAGGAGTCTGTCTCGCACTGCGTGCAACGGCTGCCGACGAGCGCCTGCCCGTTGTCGCGCGGCCGGTCCGCCGTTCCTGGCACCGTCAACGCGGCGTTCAGTCCCATGGGTCGGTCCTCTCCAGCAGATGGACGCAGGACACGGCGGACTCGCCTTCCAGCCAGCCGCCGTTGTTGTGGGCGAGGCCGATGCGCGGCCGCTGGGTCTGGCGTCCAGTGGCTTCGCCGCGCAACTGCCAGGTCAGCTCCGCGATCTGTGCCAGCCCGGTGGCCCCCACCGCGTGCCCGCGCGACGACAGCCCGCCGCTCGGATTGACCGGACGGGAGCCGTCGATCTGGGTCGTGCCGCTGTCGAGCAACGCGCCCGCATCGCCGGGACTGCAGAAGCCAAGCTGTTCGTACGCGATGAGTTCGGCCGGGGCCATGGCGTCGTGCACCTCGGCGACGTCCACGTCCTCGGGTCCGAACCCCGCCTCCGCATACGCGGCCGCCGCGCACAGTTCGGTCAACGACGGTTCGTTCCCGGTGGTCGTATACCCGGTCGCGGCCTGCGACGCCCGGATCCGGATGGTCGGCTTTTCTACCGGGACCGCGCCCCGGCGAGCCACGACCACTGCGGCCGCACCGTCGCAGATGGAACTACACATCAACAGTGTCAACGGATCAGCGATCGGCCGCGACCCCAGCACTTCCTCCGGGCTGACGACTTTCCGGTGCTGCGCATACGGATTGCGCTCGCCGTTGGCGTGGCTCTTGACGGAAACGGCGACTAGGTCGTCGACAGTCAGCCTGCCCGCGGCGATGAGCTTGCGCAGCCGCATCCCGTACACCGCGGTGAACTGCAGCCCGATCCCGGAAATCACGTCGAGATCACCCGCCGACTCCAATGCCGCGAGCGTCCGGGAACGGTCCTCCACGAACATCTTCTCCACGCCCGCGACCAGCACGACGTCCGCCGAACCGGCGCGGATCGCGAGCACCGCCTGGCGCAACGCGGTCGACCCGCTCGCGCACGCGTTCTCGACGTTCGTGACCGGGACGCGTTCGATGCCGATCTCCCGCATCGCCGACTGGCCGCGGATCATCTCCTGGCCCTGCAGCAACCCGGCCATCGCGTTGGCGGCGTAGACCGCGTCTATGTCGCGCACGCCGAGCCCCGCGTCGATCAGCGCCGAGACGCACGCGACGCGGTTGAGGTCCTTCAGCGAGGCGGTGGTGTAGCGGCCGAAGGGATGCATGCCGACGCCGATGATCTCGATGTCGTCGCTGGTCATTCGAGCCCTCCGGTCAGCTTGTCGCGCAGTTCGGCCCGGTCGACCTTCCCGTAGGGCGTGCGCGGGATGGCGTCCCAGATCTCCAGCCGGCGCGGCGTCCGGATTCCCAGCCGGGGCCGGACGAACTCGATCAGCTCCTGGCTCGACAACGCCTGCGGCTCCCGCAACCGCACAACCGCCGTGACCGCGTCGCCCCACCGCGGATCCGGCAGCCCGAGCACGACCGCCTCGCTCACCGCGGCATGCGCCGACAACTCGTTCTCCACCTCGCGCGGCGCGATGTTGTAGCCGCCCGAGTTGATCATCTCGTCGTTGCGCCCTTGAAGATGGACGAACCCGCGCTCGTCCGTGCGGGCAAGATCCTTGGTACGCAACCATCCGTCGCTGAGCACGGCCGCGGTAGCCTCCGGCTTACGGTGATAACCGGTCATCAAATGCGACCCCCGGACGAAGACCTCCCCGATCTCACCCCGCCGCGCGACCCGGCCGTCCTCGGCACGCACCTCGACCGCCACCGACCGCCAGGGCCGTCCCGCCGACTGGCGAGCCTGTGCGTCCAAGTGATCGGTTTTGCTGAGACAGGTGATGGTCATCGGCGCCTCGGACTGCCCGTAGTCCTGCACCAGCGTCGGCCCGAACCGTTCCAGCGCGCGCTCCAGCACCGGCAACGCGACGCTGGAGGCACCGTAAACGATCGTCTCGAACCCCCACTCGCCGCGCGCCGCGTCTAGCAACGGTTCGAGCATCGCCGGAACCGCTTTGAGCGTACGGAAATGCCCCTCGCGGGACCGGTGCCACACCTCGTCAGGATCGAACTTCGGCATGACATGCACGCCCGCGCCGCTGATCAGATACGGCAGCACGAAGTACCCGGATGCGTGCGAAACGGCCTGGGTAAGCAAAATCCGCTCGCCCTCGCGCACCGGTGCCAGCTCCAGCAGCAGATTCAACGCCACCTCACGCAACGCCCGATGCGACAGCACCACGCCCTTGGGTCGCCCGGTCGTCCCGGAGGTGTAGGAAATCCAAGCCGCCCCTTCGGGATCGCTGTCACGCAACACCGGCTCCGCCCGTGCCCCCGCGACCAGCGCCTCGTACTGATGCTTGAAGCTGGAATCCGCCTCGAACGGAACCGCGACGAGCCCGAACTCCTCGGCCAACGCGTGCGCGGCAGCGGCGAACCTCGGGGCGAAGAACAGTGCCCGAAGCCCCGCATCCTCAGCTACGTAACGGAAATCCTCGAGGTGCAGCCGGGCGTTGAGCGCCACCCGGACCCGCCGCCCGAGCGCGATCGCACAGTCGACCTCGATGAACTCCGTGCGGTTGTCGGACAGAATCCCGACACTGGCCCCTTCTGGCACGCCGAGCGCGTCCATGGCGTTGGCGAGCCGTTCCGCACGGTCCAGCAATTCGCCGAACGTGCGCGCCGTGCCCCCGTCGTCGACCGCGGTAACGCCCCGATGCGCGGCCGCCGCCCGGCGGAGCAGGTAGGCGGTGTCGAGAACCATCCGAGCGGCCTCCCTTGACGAAGGGGTGTTTCATCTGGTGACAAGAACGTATTGTCAGATGAAACGATGTGTCAAGGGGGGAGTGCTGCCCGGGACGGCTGATCGGGAGGGGCGGGGTCGTGGGCGTCGGTAGCTGGGCGCGTCGTCCGTGAGGGGCACCCTGAGGGAATCAGATTCCCTCAGGGAGGCCCTCACAGCCCCGCGCACCCGGTCACATGGGGGTTAATCGGGCATTTCGGCAGTGTTGGTGTCCTTTGTGGATGGTTGACGGGCGCGGCGCCACGCAGCTTGAGTTCCTGGCATGGGGAATCAGAGTCCGTGAGGGTGCCCCTCACGGACTTGGCCGGGCCGGGGCGAAGGTTGGCAAGCCGTGGACGATGGCGATCCCGAGGCCTTCAGCGGTGTGTCGCGTTGGAGTACTTCGACCGAGGGCAGGGGGCTCACCCGCCCGGAACAGGATGCCCTCCAGCCGGGAGAATCTGCTGATACCCCACCGCCCGCCCAGCCTGATCCAGCAGCCGCCCCATCCGTTTCGGCATGGTCAGCGTGACGGCCCGGTCCAGGACCCGCACCCCGGGCGCAGTGCGCAGCAGCCGGGCTTCGTACCCGGTGGTGTCGGCGGGGTTGCGCAGCCACGTCGACACCACCAGGTTGCCGCGGCCGACCACAGCAGCCGAAAGGCGCGTTTCCGGCAGCGCCGCGACCGCGGCGGCCACGCGGTCTAGTACATCGGCGGGTACGTCCAACCGATAACCGGCGATCACCGGCCAGCCAGCGGCCACGTGCGCCAGGTCGCAGCGAAATGCCAGTTCGCCGTTGCGCAGCAGCCGGGCGAGCACGCGCCGCACCACGGATTCGCCGACTCCGCAGCGGCGGGCCAGTTCGGCGCTGCTGAGCCTGCCGTCGGTGCCGAGTGCGTCGACGATCGTGCGTACGCTGCCGTCCTGCCAGAACTGGGGCAGCGGGAGGCTGGTGCGCGAAGGTTCGTGCTGGTCGGGGCCGACTGTCCAGCCGCCGCCCTCGCGGTGGATGTGCGTGGCCACCGCCATCCGCACCGAGCGCACCCCGGGGATGACGCCGAGCCGTTTGGTCACGAGGGTGTCCATCGCGTGGTAGCAGCGGGCCGCGATGCCGAGGAACAGCTGATGGTCGCTCGTGGTCCGTTCGACGCTGAACACCGGCGGCCAGCGGCACACTTCCTCGCCGACGGCCAGCAGCCGGTCGGGAGTGCAGGCGAGATCGACGTAGCCGACGGTCCAGGTCGGCGGCGTCACGTAGGCGGTGAGCCAGGCGAGCCCGGCTTTGTGCAGCCGTTCCCAGCGACGGGCCGCGGTCGTCGCGTCGGTGCCGACGACGGCTCCGACGCGCGTCCAGGTCGCGCGCGGTTCCCGTTGCAGTGCTCGCACCAGCGTGAGATCGGCGGTCGTCAGCGTCGTCGCTGCCGAGGATTCTGTGCTCAAGTGGTCAGTCCCGGTCCACGGCAGGGGCGCGGCGGGCGCCCCTGCCGGAGTGGTCACTTGTCGTGTTTGAGCCGGCGGCGCAGGAACAACACCCCGCCGCCGACGACCACGGCCGTGCCGCCGAGGGCGAGGGCGAGCACGGGGAGGCTGTCGGGGCTGGTGTTGGGTGCGGGAGCGGCGTAGCCGCCGCCTGCGCCGGTTTTGTCGTAGGTGGAGCCGGGGAGCTTGTCGCCGTAGCGTTTCTGCAGTTCGGCTTGGTACGTCGCCAGGGTGACGCGGGTCCCTGCCGGAACGCCGGATACTGCGCCGTCGAGGACGGTGACGGTGTCGCCGTTGACGGAGTACCAGGCGTTGACCTGGGGTTCGTGCAGGAGGTAGCCGCCGTGTGCGGCTGCGGCGTGGACTTGTTCGTCGTTGCCGGAGGCGACGTTGATGACCTGCCAGCCCGACGCGCTGGGCTGAGTCCAGACCGTCGCGTCCCGCCCGTCGGCCAGGTGCGCCGGAGACGCGACATAGGCCAGGGCGGCCGGGACGTCGGAGGCGCCGCTGATGAACGCGGCGGTCGGTTCGTAGACCGGGATCTGCGTGCTGGTGTCCGCGGCCGCGCGGGTGGCGTGCGCGGCCGCGGGTGCGGCTCCGGGGAACTTCGTGTGGGCAAGCCGGGCGGCGGTGCCGGGGCTGGCGAGCACTCCGGAGATCGCGGCGGTGTCCGACGGAGACGGGCCGGCCGGCGTGGCGGCGGAGGCTGGCGTGGCGGCGAATACCGCGGCGGCGATCGCTCCGGCGAGGACGAGAGTTCGCTTCATGGGTCAGCCCACCATTCCGTAGACCGTGTGGGTCCAGGTGAATTGGTTGTTGGAGAGGTAGGAGTTGTAGTTCATCGAGTTGTAGCGGTTGTTGGAGGGCCACGGATCGCCGTATTCGACGGTGCCGCTGGCGTCGTCGTAGCCGTAGAGGACGTGCATGTGGCCGCCGCCGGACGTCCAGCCGATCCGGGTGCCGATGGGCTGTCCGGCGTCGATCTGGTTCTTGATGCCGGAGAACGCGAGCCGGTAGCCGCTGGAATTGTAGGTTCCCACACTGCGGAACCCGAGGTAGCGGAATACGGTCTGCTCGTCGCTGAGGTAGCCCTGGTTGTTGGCGCAGTCGCTGCCGGACTCGTTGTGCGCGATCTGGCAGAACTTCGTCTGCGTCAGGGAATAGCCCCAGAACGCGGCGATGGTGTTGCCGCTCGCGTCCCAGCACCAGTTGTCCTTCTCCTGCGCCTGCATCGAGATGTTGGTCTCGCCGGCGACGGCCGCGGCCGGAACGGCGAGCGCGGCGCACGCGGCGGCGGCGAGCACCGCGATTCCGCGCCGAACCTGAACGGGAACTTTCACTGAGTCCTCCAGCGGGACGGCCGGTCCGGGACTGGGCGCCCGGGGCCAGCGGGGAAAGGTGGGCAGACCGGAATGATCCGCGCGCCGAGATCACGCCGACTACCGACGAACGGAGGGATCGGCGCCGCGCACCGGATACCGGCACGGCCATGGCGGCGGATTCCGGCTCCGCACCCCGGCCGGGCGGCGAAATGCTGCGTGCGGAAATCCGGAACTGCCCTTTGGTGTCCGCGATGTGGGACGGTGGAATGGTCGAGACCAATTTTATGCCGGTCCCGGACCGGGCGAATTCCCGGCGCGACGGCATAGCGCGGCTATTGTCAAGCCGACCTCAGTATGGTCTTTTTCCGTTGATCGGATCCCGTCGTCCGCCGGGTGCGCCGCGGCGCGCGGCGCCGTATTTTCCCGTGGTCCGTCCTAACCGGACCGGCCGTCGCGCCGCACTTGTTTCCCCGGAAGGTGTTCATGAGACGGGTTTCCCTCGGGCTGGCCGCCCTCGTCGTCGCCGGAGGGGCGGTCGCCGCGGGCGCGCCCGCCGCCGCCGTCCCGGCCGCGCACGACGGCGTCTATGTCGTCATGCTCAAGGACCAGCCGGCGGCCGCCGCGGTCCCGCACAGCGCCCGGCTCGACCGGACCGCGCCGTCGGTCCGCGACTACGTCGGACAGCTCGGCGCGCGCAAGACCGCGCTGCTGGCCCGGGTTCCCGGTGCCCAGCGGGTCGCGGATTACAGCTACGCGGGCGCCGGGTTCGCGGCGAAGATGACACAGGCGCAGGCTTCGACGCTCGCCGCGCGCCCGGACGTCCTCTTCGTCGCCCCGGACACCGAACGTCAAGGCGCTGACTACGAAACGCCGTCGTATCTCGGCCTCACCGGCCGCGACGGCGTGTGGAACCGCCTCGGCGGCACCGCTCGCGCCGGCGACGGCGTGATCATCGGCGACATCGACAGCGGTATCACCCCGGAGAACCCGGCGTTCGCCGCGCTCCCTCCGTCGCCGAGCGACCGCGCGATCGCCCGCCGCTGGCACGGTTCGTGCGACCCCGGCAAGACCGGCCCGGCGATCGTCTGCAACAACAAGCTCATCGGCGCGAAGGTCTTCGGCCCGGGCACGGTCGACGCGGTGCCGGACGAGTACTTCGGCTCGCCGCGCGACTACGACGGCCACGGCACGCACACCGCCAGCACCGCCGCGGGCGACTACGGCGTGCGGATGACCGTGGACGGCAAGGACTTCGGCAAGTTCAGCGGAATGGCCCCGGCCGCCCGGGTCGCGATGTACAAGGCGTTGTGGCACAAGGCCGACAACACGACCTCGGGCAACACCAGCGACCTCGTCAAGGCGATCGACGAAGCGGTCGCCGACGGCGTGGACGTCATCAACTACTCCATCACCACCTCGACCGGCACCGTCGACGACCCGGTCGCGTACGCGTTCTACAACGCGGCCAAGGCGGGCGTCTTCGTCTCAGCCGCTGCCTCCAACAACGGGGCCGGCGCGAGCACCGTCCAGAGCAACTACCCGTGGGTGACCACCGTCGCCGCGGGTACGGACAACGTCGCCCACCACACCACGCTGACCCTCGGCAACGGCGCGACCTACGTCGGCGTCGGCCTCGGCTCCGCGGTTCCGTCGGCTCCAGTCGCGCTGCCCGCGCAGGTCGGCTTGCCGGGCGCGGATCCGGTGAAGCTCGCGCAGTGCTATTCGAAGGAATGGGACCCGTCGCTGCCTGGTGGCGTGCTCGACCCGGCGAAGGTCAAGGGCAAGATCGTGGTCTGCGATCGCGGCGCCAACGATCGCGTCGACAAGAGCCGCGCGGTCGCCGAAGCGGGCGGCATCGGGATGGTGCTGGTCAACCCGGGGCCGAACACGCTCAACGCCGACCTGCACGCGGTCCCCACCGTGCACCTCGACCCGGCTGCGGGCGCCCCGGTGAAGGCCTACGCCGCCAGCACCGCGAACCCGACCGCCGCCCTGTCGGCCAGCCGCGACGACCAGGTCACCGCACCCCTCGTGGCGTCGTTCTCCAGCCGCGGCCCGGCCCAGGCGACCGGCGGCGACCTGCTCAAACCCGATCTGCTCGCGCCCGGCGTGGACATGCTCGCCGCGGTCGCGCCGGTGAACCACAAGGGACGGCAGTTCGACTTCGAATCCGGCACGTCGATGGCCACGCCGCACGTCGCCGGCCTGGCCGCGCTGCTGGCCGGCGCGCATCCGGACTGGTCGCCGATGGCGATCAAGTCGGCTCTGATGACCACCGCGAACCCCCAGGGCACGGACGGTAAGCCGATCCGCACCGACTCTGGTGCCGAGGCGACGCCGTTCGACCGAGGAGCCGGTCAGGTCACGCCGGGCGCGGCGCTGGCGTCCGGGCTGGTCTACGACAGTACCGCCGAGGACTGGGACGCGTTCCTGTGCGGCCAGGGTTCGGTGCCGCCGTCGGGGAGGTGCTCCGCGTCGATGCCCGCCACGGATCTGAACGTGCCGTCGTTCGGCGTCGGCTCGCTCGCCGGGACCCAGACCGTGACGCGCACGTTGACGAACCTGGGCCGTCAGGCGTGGGCCGGGCGCGTGAGCGTGCAGGAGCCGCCGGGCGTGACCGTGCGGGTGCAGCCGTCGATCCTGGTGGTGCCGCCGGGTGCCAAGCAGAAGTTCACCGTGACGTTCACCCGGACCACCGCGTCCTACGGCCAGTTCGTCTTCGGCAGCCTCGCTTGGCGGCCGTGGACGCCGGGCCCGGACGTGCGGAGCCCGATCGCGGTGCGCCCGGCGCAAGTCGCGGCACCCGCCGAGGTGCGCGGTAACGGAACCACTGGCACCGCAACGGTTTCCGTGCGGCCCGGCTACTCCGGCACCCTCGCCACGACCGTCGACGGACCGGCGCCCGCGACGGAGAACAGCGCTCCGCTGAAGCACGCCACCGGCGCGACCTTCCCGCTGACCGCTCCGGCGGCCAACGAGCACGTCGCCAAGTTCACCGTCACCACGCCGCCGGGCACGCGGTACGCGCGCTTCGCGACCTTCGCCGCCGACGTGCCGCCCGAAACCGATGTCGACCTGTACGTCTACCACGCTGGAACCGCCGATCTGGTCGCGCAAAGCTCCTTGACCGGATCGAACGAATGGGTCGCGCAGGACGCGCCCTCCGGTGCTTACGACGTGTACGTCGACCTGTCCGCCGGGAGTGATCAGACCGTTCGGGTGCAGACCTGGATGCTCGGCGCGGCCAATGGGACGCTGAGCGTCGACCCGGCGAAAGTCTCGGCGACCAACGGGAAACCGGTCGACCTGACTACTCGCTGGACCGGTCTCGACCCCGGCCGCCGTTACCTGGCGCGGCTGTCCTATTCGGACGGTTCGACGGTCGCGCCGACCAGTACGCTGCTGCCGATCACCACCTGACCCGCGAGGGCCCGCCGCTCCTCCCCAAGAGCGGCGGGCCGACGCGGGGTGGCTCAGGCGAGCCGCAGTCCGTAGGACGACATTTCCCGGGACAGCGGGTAGAAGTAGCTGGTCTGCGTGTTGCCGCCGGACAGCGTGCCGAGCCCGGCCGACCCGTCGTACGCCGGGCCGCCGGAGTCGCCGTGGTCGGTGTGCGCGGTGGTGCCGAATTCGTGGTTCAGCACGCCGACGTCGAAGTTCACCGACTCGTCGACCGAGGTGACCTCGCCGCTGCCGCCGCCGGTCGTCTGGCCCATCTTCCGGATCTGCTCGCCGACGGTCGGGGTGCCGACGCTGGTGATCCGCTGCCCGGTGTTGATCGCGCCGGGCCCGGTGCCGTTCGGGCGGGTCAGCAGGCCGGAATCCGCGCCGGGGCAGTCGCTTTCGACGATCTGCGCGCCGGTGACGTTGCCGCCGCGCCAGGTGCCGCCGAGGTTGGTGCAGTGCCCGGCGGTGAGCATGAACGGCTGGCCGCCGCGGGTCACGTTGAAGCCGAGCGAACAGGTGTACTGGCCGTTGGTGATGGAGTCGCCGTCGGAAATGTAGGTCGAGAGCTTGCCCGAATGTTGTTCCACCCGAACGGAATCGCCGTACTTGGCCGCGGCGGCGCGCACCTTGGCTGCGGCAGTCGGCGAAGCGGCGTCATAGATCTTCACGACGACCTGGTTGCTTCTGGTGTCAATGCCCCACGAGGTCTGCGGAACATTCTTGACGGAGTCGAGGCCTTCCTTGACGCTCGTCAGCTCGGCGAAGCTGTGCTTGACGAGCTTCGTGGCGAAGCCAGCGGCCTCGGCCTTTTCCTGCGCGGCGGCGTCGGTCACCGTGACCACAGCCTTGCCGCGCACCAGGTAAACGCCGCCATTGCCCGCACCGAGGCTGTCGGCGACGCTGCCCGCCTGCGCAATCGACTGGGCCTGCATCTGCGAGAAGGCGAGCGGACTGGCCGAGGCGGCGTTCACGCACACGCCCGCGGCCAGTGCCGCGGCCGAAAACGCGGTGAAACCGGCGAGGAGAGTTTTCCGGGAATTCATCGAATAGTCCTCCGGATCAACGGAAACGGGACGCCGGATACTTTCGGTCCGGGAAACGGCGCGCACCACCTACGAAGGTCGGAGTACGGCCGCTTCAACGGCGAAGATCACACCAAAGGGGCAGCCTGCGGAGGAAAACCCGATCATCGATTCGGAAAGCGACGGAATCCGGCGGGGCCCGCGAAGCAGAAAGCGATTCCGCGCGCCAGCGGGGTTCGATGCCTTCCGGACAACCGGCGAGGACGCGACTTTAGAGGGGAAGGTTTTCTCGCCGCGGTTCAGGTCAGGCTGCTGGCACCGGCGAGCGAGTTCTTCAACGCTCCGGTGGCGGCGGTGAGGGCCTTGGTCGCGACGGGCAGGCCGACGCTGTCGTCCCAGGTGCTCATCACCGCGACCGCGAAGGTCCGGGACCCGATCCGGACCAGGCCGGTCGTGTTGAGCACCCGTCGTCCGTCCGAGGTGCCCCAGCCCTGTTTGACCGCCCATTTCGCGCCGGGGAACGCGCGCGGGATCCCGAAGTGCTGGTCGAAACCGTCGGCGGCGTTCTGCGGAGCGCTTTCCAGCGCCTCGGTGATGAACTCGCGTTCGTCCTCGGGCAGTTCCGCGGTGATGTGCCGGTAGATCGTGATGACGTCTTCCGGCGACATTTCGGTGGAACCCCATTGACCGGCCTTGTCCGGGGGAGTCGTGTGCTTGAGCCCGAGTTTCCCGGCCTGCCGCTGGACGATCGCCGGCCCGCCGAGCTGCTGCCACAGCCGGCTGGCGACGCGGTCGTCGCTGGCCGACAGCATGGCCTGGACGTCGCTGGCCTCGCTGTCGTCGGGGACCCCGGAACGGTCGATCAGATCGAGCGCGATGAGCAGCTTCACCACCGACGCGGTGGGCTGCGGCTGGTCGGCTTTCCAGCTCACTTCCACCGCGCACGAGTCGAGGTCGGCGACCTCGATTTCCAGCCGCGGGTCGTTTCCGTTGCTCAGCAGGGCTTTCCTGGCTTCGGAGACGGCGTTCGGGTGCTTCCCCGCGACCTGGGCCGGCGCTGATTCGCACGCGGCGTGCCAGTCGGTGCCGCCGGAGTTGCTGGCCACGACGATCGCGGCGACCAGGCCTCCCGCGACGACGAGTGCGGCGATCCCCACGAGCAGCTTCATTGGCGCGAACTCCTTCGGCGACAGTCCGCTTCCTCGGGAAGCGGGAGCGAGCCGAAGGTATTGCGGCGGATGGGAGCGCTGGATCGTCCGAAAAGTCGGTCCATTCCGGCCGGTCGGCGGGCAACCCCGGCGGCGCATCGGCCATCTGGCCGATGCCGGGCGCGTCGATGCCGAATCGAGGGGTACTGCGGGGCAGAAGCCCTTCCTGTCGAGGCTAATCCACGCGAGCGGACGCAACCGGCAGCGGCTCAGGCCAACCCGGTCTGGTAGGCGATGACCACGAGCTGCGCGCGATCACGTGCGCCCAGTTTGGTCATCGCGCGCTGCACGTGCGCGCGGACGGTGAACGGGCTGAGGTACTGCCGGTCGGCGATCTCCACATTGGACAGCCCGGTCGCGACGAGAGCGACCATCTCGCGTTCGCGCGGGGTGAGCGCGGCGAGCCGTTCGGGATCGCGTGGCGGAGCTGGAGTGGCGAGGAAACGGGCCACCAGGGAGCGGGTCGCGGTGGGGGACAGGAGGGTGTCGCCGTTGGCGATCGTGCGCACGGCGTCCAGCAGGCCGGTCGCCTCGATCCCTTTGCCGATAAATCCGCTGGCCCCCGCGCGCAGGGCCTGCGCGATGTACTCGTCGGTCTCGTACGTGGTGAGGATCAGCACGCGGGTGGCACGCAGGTCCGGATCGGCGCAAATCTCCGCCGTGGCGGCGAGACCGTCCATGCCGGGCATCCGGATGTCCGCGATCACCACGTCCGGGCGCAACTCGCGCGTCCGGGCTACCGCTTCTCTGCCGTCGGCGGCCTCGCCGACCACGGTGATGTCGTCGGCGCTGTCGAGAAGGGTGCGGAAAGCACCGCGGAGCAGCGCCTGATCGTCCGCGAGAAGAACCCGGATGCCGGTCATTGTTCCGCACGCAACGGCAGCTGCGCGGCAACGGCGAAACCACCCTGGGGCCGCGCTCCCGCCGTAAGGGTTCCGCCGACCGCGGCTGCCCGTTCCCGCATCCCGAGCAGGCCGTAGCCGGGCGGGCGTTCCGGAGACGTGCGGGAGCCCCCGCCGTCGTCGGTGACAGTGACGATCACCTGGTCGCGATTCCAATCCAGGCGAACCTCGGCGTTCCCCGTGGCGGCGTGCTTGGTCACGTTGGTCAGAGCCTCCTGGATGACGCGGTAGGCGGTGAGATCCGCAGCTGGCGGCAACGGTCGGGCTGAGCCGTTTTCGTGCATCGACACCGCCAAGCCCGCGCGCCGGAACGCGCTCAACAGCGTGGGGAGCTGCGACAACCCGGGCGCTGGCTCGGAGAGCGCGGCTGTGTCGTCGGGCTGGCGTAGGAGACCGACTGTGGCCCGCAGCTCGTCGAGAGCCTGGCGAGTGGTCTTGACCAGTTCGTCGAGGCTGGTGCGGCTCTGGTCCGGGCGGGTGTCGAAGAGGTGGGCGGCGACGGTGGCCTGTGCGTTGGCCAGGGTGATCTGGTGTGCGACCAGGTCGTGCAACTCGCGGGCGATGCGGATCCGCTCCCCGGCCACCCGGCGGCGCGCCTCGCGTTCGCGGCTCTCCTCGGCCCGGCGTGCCCGTTCCTCCATCAGCGCCAGGTTGGCCCGCCGGTGCCGCGTCGAGCGACCGGCCACGGCGGCCACGAGCGGTGCCGCGGCGACGGTCGCCAGCCTGCTCGTGTCTGCCCACGAAAAGGCGGCCTCGAAGAAGGGCGGCACGACGATCAGCATCGCCGCCGAGGGAAGCAGGACCGCGAGCCGTTCGGTGTGCACGGCGAGCGAGTACGCGCAGATGACGGCGGGGGCCACCATGAGCGGGGTCGGCAGCAAACCCAGCGGCGCGATGAGCATGCCGCAGGCGGTCGTGCCGATCGCGGTCGCCACCGGCGCGCGGAACCGCGCCAGCAGCATCCCGGACGACACCGCGGCGATGAGATAGGCCAGCGCCGACGGCGGTGCCACCGTGTCGTCGACTTGCAGCGAACCGCCGAGCAGGCAGAGCGCGAACGCGATCGTGACCAGCGTTCCCTCGCGCTGCCATTCCGTCCCCCGCCACACACTTTCACCGTACGGGAAATCGTCTCGCGCCTGAGTAGTGCGTCTGCACCAAATGCGGGCCGTTCTAGTGCGCGCGCACCAGCCGAAGACGGTGTCGGCAACCGATGTGCGCCACCACGGCGGCCGACAGGGTTGAGGACGGAAACGCCCGGCGCGGAAAGGAATCTCATGACCATGACCCCGGCTCTCCCGGCCCGGATCGGGAAGGCCGCAGTCGGAGCCCTCGGCCTGCTGGCGGTGTCCTGCGGCGCCCTTGAATCGGTGGTGCAGCCGACAATCCCGCTCCTGCAACGAGAACTGGGCATGGGGCCGACCGGCGGCGCCCTGCTCGGCATCCTGCTCCCGATCGCCGGCACGCTGGCCACGCCGCTGGCCGGCCGGCTCGGCGACCGCTACGGCGGGAAACGCGTCCTGGTCCCGATGATGATCGTGGTGTGTGTCGGCGGCCTGATGTCCGCACTGGCGCCGGGCCTGCCCGTATTGCTGATCGGCCAGTTGCTGCAGGGCGCGATGGTCGGTGCGCTGCCGCTGTCGTTCGTCATCGTGCGCAAATACCTGTCCGCGGGCGAGTCGAAGGTGGCCATCGGAGTCGTCAGCGGATTCTTCGTGGGCGGCGGAATGGCGGGCACGCTGCTGGCCGGTCCGGTGGCGGAACAGCTGTCGCGGCACTGGATGTTCGCGCTCCCGACGTTCGCCGTCATCGCGGCCACCCTTCTCGTGCTCCGGCTGGTCCCGAAAGATCCGGCGGACCGCCCGGACGACGCCGGTTTCGACTGGCCCGGCCTCGCCCTGCTGAGCGGCGCCCTGATCACCTTCATGCTCGGCCTCAACCTCGCCCCCGACCTCGGGCCGCTCGCGCTTCTCGGCCTGGTCTTGCTGCTGGCCGCCTTCGTGGCCGGCTGGATCGCCGTCGAACGCCGCGCGGCCTCGCCGATGATCGACCTGCGCCTGCTGGCCCGGCCGATGATGTGGAAATCGAGCGTCCTGACATTCCTGATCTGCGTCGGCACCGCGATGTCGATCTTCCTCGTCACGCAGCTGTGGAGCGCGTCCGGCGACGGATACGGCTTTGCCGCCAGCCCCACCGAAATCGGCCTGTTCCTGGTGCCCGGCACGGTAGCCGCGACCCTGGCGGGCCCGCTTGGCGGAGGCTGGGAACGCCGCTCCGGCTCCCGCGCGGTAGCGACCATCGGAGTCGTCGTCATGGCCGTCGCACTGATCGGCATGGCGGCCGTGCACTCCGCCGCGTGGCATCTCGTGGTCGGCAAGGCCCTGGTCGCGCTCGCCAACGGCCTGATCGTCACCGCGATGACGACCAGCGTCGCCACCTCCGTCGCCTCGACCGAGACCGGCGTCGCCACCAGCCTGGTCCTGGTGACCCGCGTGCTCGGCATGGCGACCGGCGGAATGCTCGGCGGCGTTCTCCTAGACGCCGGAAACTCGTCCGAATCGTCTTACGCCACCGGCTTTCTCCTCGCCGGCGTCGTCACGTCGCTGGCCCTGCTTATTACCCGCACTATGCACAAAGGAGCCAAAGCATGACCCAGTCGCCTAAGGTGTTGATCTCCGGGGCCAGCATCGCCGGCCCCGCACTCGCGTACTGGCTAACCCGCTACGGATACACCGTCACGGTGGTAGAAAAAGCCGCCACAGTCCGAAGCGGCGGCTACCCCATTGACATCCGCGGCACCGCACTGGAAGTCGTCCGGCGAATGGGAATCCTGCCGCAATTGCGCGAGTCGCACATCGACCTGCGCCGCCTAACCTTCCTCGCCGGCGATGGCAGCGAAGTAGCCTCGATCCACCCCCACGCCGTCACCGGCGGCGTCAGCGACCGAGACCTCGAAGTACGCCGCGGCGACTTAACCGACGCCCTCTACACCGCGGCCCGCGACGACGCAGAATTCCTGTTCAACGACTCCATCGACACCCTGGACCAAACTGCTGACCAGGTCGACGTCACCTTCCGCAGCGGCCGCCAACGCACCTTCGACCTGGTATTCGGCGCAGACGGCCTGCACTCGCGCACCCGGGAACTAGTGTTCGGCCCCGAACCGCAATTCCACCGATACCTGGGCTATTGCTTCGCCATTTTCCCCATGCGCAACATCTTCGGCCTCTCCCGCGAGACCGTCATGTGGAACACCCCTGGCCGGGCCGCCGCGCTCTACGCCACCGGAAAGGACGACGAGGTCCACGCCTTCCTGAACTTCGCCCAGCCGGAACCTCCGTTCGGCACAACCCCGCGTTCCCTCGTCGCCACAGTCTTCGCCGACGCGGAATGGGAAGTCCCGCGCATCCTGACCGCCATGCACGAGGCCGACGACGTGTTCTTCGACAGCGTCAGCCAAATCCGCATGCCCCACTGGCACAAGGGCCGAGTCGCACTGGTCGGCGACGCCGCGTACGCGCCGTCTTTCCTTACCGGCCAAGGATCCAGCCTCGCCCTGGTCGGCGCCTACATGCTCGCTGGCTCCGTCGCCGCTGCCGGATTGGCCGCCTACGAACGCGACACCCGTGATTTCGTGACAGCCAACCAGGAACTAGTCGGCAACGGCGGCGCCACGCTGTTCCCGACCACCGCCCAAGCCCTGAAACAACGCAACGACCGCTTGCGCAAACTCAGCACCATGCCGAGTGAGCCACGAGCGGCCCACTCGGCCCTAGCGCTGCCGGAATTCCTGCCGATGAGGTGAGGTCAGCACCACACCCACGCGGTGGTGATCGTTTTGCGGGAATCCAGCAGCCGTGAGGTCCACGCGGCGGTATCGTCCCACTTGTAGTCCCAATAGATGACCCGGAACGAGTTGCCGTGCGCTATCGCGGCGTCGTAATAGTCGCGGATGGGATGCCCGTCGCAGCCGTCCAGGTTCCACCATTCCGGCTGCGACGGGGCATGATGCGCCAGCCTGATGCAGGCCCGCCCCGCGTGGCACACGAAGTCCCAGAACCCGCCGGATTCAGTCGATGCTTGCGCGGGCGTCGCGAGTGTTCCGGCCATGGCCGCGGCCATCGCGAGGCTCGCCAGTACCTTGCGAAAACGATTGATCATGTCTGTCACTCCCCACATTCCCCCTGAACGCAGACGCAAGAGAGTCTATCGAGACTATTGATCACCGTCAGTACGGCAACGTGGTGAATTTTCGGCGCGCGACGCCGCTGTGCCGCATTCGACCGGTACTAGGTTTCCTGGTTGGCGAGGGCGAGGAATCGGGTAGGCGCACAACCGGTGAGCGCGCGGAATTCGCGGTTGAAATGGGGTTGGTCGGTGTAGCCGCAGCGGAGGGCGACGTCCGGCAGGCGCGGGGGTTCGGGGCGTGCGAGCAGTCGTAGTGCGTGGTGGAAGCGGGCGATTCTGGCGAATGTTTTGGGCGGGATGCCGATCTGGGCGTGGAAGCGGGCTTCGAAGTGGGAACGGCTCCAGCCGACCTGCTCGGCGACAGCGGCGATCGGCGTGCGGCCGTGGGCGGCGCCGAGCAGGTCCCAGGCGGCTTGGACCGGAGCGGCCAGTCGTGCGTCGGGGTGCAGTCGTTCGGTGAGCCAGTGGTCGAGCAGGGCGAATCTGGCCGTCCACCCGGGGGTTTCGGCCAGCTGTTCGATGAGGTGTGCCGCGGGTGTGCCGAGCAGTTCGGTGATTCCGGCGTAGGCGGGCAGTTCTTTGAGCGGCATTCCGAACAGGGCGTGCGCGCCGAGCGGGGTCAAGCCGATCACCATGCCGTGGTCGGTGCCGGATTGTTCGAAGACCAGGGGGCCGGACTGGATTCCGACGACCGGCGAGGGCGGTTCGCGCGCGTCTGCGGCGAGCATCCGGCGGTCGAGGCGCTCGAAGTCGAGGATCACCTTGATCCCGTCGATCGGCGCGATCCGCCGGACGGCCGGGCCGGTGCCGGGGAACCTGGATCCGGCGTATCCGAAGACGTGGGCCGACAGCCGCGGGTCGGGGCGTGCGGCGACGCTTTCGCCTGCCTGTTCTTGTCCTTCGCGGCGGGACAGCCCTCCCGCCCATCGGTCCATGCCTTCTCCGTCCGCGGTCGGTGCCCTGGGTGCGAAGCGCTGCTTTCGACGACCGTAGCCGGTTGGCGCCGGGGGCGGAAGATCGTGCGTTTGTCCAAGACCGCGGTCGGTGTTCCGGCTTATCGTGCGTGGCCGGCAAAGGGGGACGGGAGGTTGTGCGGAGTTGGTTGTGCGGTGTGCGCTCGCGACGCCGCACAACCTCCCGACGGCTAGAAGTGAACCTCGGGGATGGGCCTGTCGAAGGGAGCGGGGGGTGGGATTTCGGCTGCTCGGGCCGGTGCAGGTGCTCGATCCGGCGGGCGCTCAGAAGAGCTTGGCACCGAGTTCCACGCTGAGCGCCGCCGTGATCGCGGTCTGCTACGGCTAAGCCTGCTCGGCGGCGGTCTCTTGTTCGGCACCGCCAGTCCGGACGGGGCAAAGCCCAGCGACGACGACCCCGAAATTCGGGTACCTCGTTGCTGGGCTTTGCGTTCGCCGTGCTCCTCGGCAGGCACCCCGATCACCCCCAAGCGACCGGCAATTCATGCACCCCGTAAATGTTCATATTGGTCCGCAACGGCACCTCCCCAGCCGGCACCGCCAGCCGCAGCCCCGGGAACCGACGCAGCAACCCCTCGAACCCAGCCCGCATCTCGATCCGGGCCAGCTGCTGCCCCAAGCACTGATGAATCCCATGCCCAAAAGCCACCTGCCCACGCACCTTCCGATGCACATCAAGCACATCCGGATTCTCAAACCGCCCCGGATCACGGTTGGCAGCCAGCAGCGAAACCACGACAGTAGAACCAGCCGGAATCAATTCGCCGCCGAGTTCAATATCCTCCGTCGCGTACCGATAGAAAATGTCCGCCACCGACAGATACCGCATCAGCTCTTCCACCGCATTGGGGAACAGCGTCGGATCCGCGCGCAGTTCAGCCAGCTGCGCGGGGTTCTCGAGCAGCGCGAAAGCACCGAGCGACAGCATGTTCGCGGTGGTCTCGTGCCCGGCCAGCAACAGCAGGAACGCCATGCCGGTCAGCTCTTCGATACTGAGGTCCTCGTCGCGGGCCAGGTCGGAGAGGATGTCGTCGCCGGGCTCGGCGCGCTTGTCCGTGCACAGCTGGCCGAGGTAGCCCATCATCGCGCCGAAGGCGGCCATCTTGTCTTCCAGGTTCACGTCCCGTTCCATGAACTTCGACGAGTTCGCCTGGAAGGTCTCGCGGTCGGCGTACGGGACGCCGAGCAGTTCACAGATCACCAGCGACGGCACCGGCAGCGCGAATTCCCGCACCAGATCCACCGGCTGCGCGAGCTGTGCGACCGCGTCCAGCTGCTGTTCGGTGATCGCGATGATGCCGTCTTCGAGCTGCTTCATCCGCTTGACGGTGAACGCGCCGGTCAGCTTGCGCCGCAACCGGGTGTGGTCGGGCGCGTCCATGCTGATGAACAGGCCGGGGATCTGCGGCGACGGTTCGGTGGCGACCGGCATCCCCGGCGTCTCGTACGGCACGTGGGTCACGCCGAGGTCCCCGCGGCTGCTGAACCGGGCGTCGGACATCACCTGGCGGACCGCGTCGTACCCGGTGACCAGCCAGCCCTCGTGGCCGTCCGGGAAGAGCATCGGGCTGACCGGGCGGGTCTCGCGCAGCGCGGTGATCGCGGCGGGCGGGTCGAACGGGCCGGCGTCGCGGTCCATCGGCAGGCCGCGGACCGGGGAAACCTGCTGGCTCATCGGAAATCCTCTCGTGGTGGCTTGATGTCACCACGATCTCCGGGAGGCCAGACACCGGACTGTCACCGCCCTGACACGAGCTGGGCGCCGTGTCAGAGAACGAGCGTCACCAGCTCGGTCCACTCGCCCGCCGCGCCCTCCCGAGCGGCCTGGTCGAACGCCTCGTCGCCGAGGTGGCTGCGCGCCTGCTGTTCGATCCGCGGTACGTCCGGGTTTGCCAGGTCTTTCCGCCCGAGCACCCGCGCGCTCGCCGCCAGCAGGCGCGCGGCGTGGTCGTGCTGTTCCTGCCGTAACGCCAGGTCAGCGACCCCGACGAGCGCCTGCGCGATCTCCGGCGCGCGTCCGGTTTCCGCCGCCGCCCGGCAGGCCGCGGCACGGTGTTCGCGCGCCTCGTCGAGGTCGGCGGCGAACCAGGCATGCAGGTCGTGGGTCGCGGCCCGCAGATGCGGTTGCTGCGCTTCCTCGCCCAGCAGGCTCATCGCGTGGCCGAACTGGTCGAAGGCGTCCCGCGCGTTGCCGTTCCACCGGGCCAGCTCCGCCCGGACCAGCGCGAGCGAGGCCAGCGTCCCCGGCCAGGTGACGCCTTCCGCGAGGCTTTCCGCCTCGGCCACCGCGGCGGCGCTGGCGTCCTTGTCGCCCGCGAGCCAGTGCAGCCGGGCCTGCCGCATGCGCATCTGGACGACGTCGTCCAGCGCGTCCAGTTCGGCGACGACCGCGATTGCCTGGTCGAAATGCTCGCTGGCCTCGGCGAACTCGCCGCGCATGGCCACGCAGCCAGCCAGTTCGGTCTGTGCGAACGAGATGCCGAACCGTTCGCCCAGCACCCGGAACTCGACCAGTGACTCGTCGAACCAGGATTCGCTGTCCTGGCCGAGCGCCATCCGGATCTTGCCGATGTGCAGCCGGGACAACGCGCGCACCCACGGATCGTCGTCGTCCAGCAGCGACTCCCAGGCGGGCAGGAGCGCGTCCGTGTCGCCCAGCATCATTTCCAGCGGCACCGCCAGCCGCAGCGCCGCGTGGCTGTGCCGGACGTGCTTGCCGAACTCGTACGCCTTGTGGATCCACTCCGCGGCTTCCGGCACGTCGCCGGGACCGGACGTGACGAACATCGAGGTCAGGGCATACACCACGGCTTTGGTTTCGTCCGGGACCTCGCCCGGAATCGCGATCGCGGCGCTGATCAGCTCCATGCCCTCGGCCTTGTGGCCCACCAGCCACCAGTACCAGCCGCACGCGGCCGCGAGCCGCATCGCCGAGCGCGCGTCGCCGTCCGCGAGCGCGCCGCGCATCGCCGAGACGAGATTGTCGTTCTCTGCCTTGAGAACGGCGAGCCACTCCAGCTGTTCGCCACGGCGCAGATGGGGTTCCGCGGTCTCGGCCAGCTCGGTGAAGTACGCGAGATGCGCCTGCCGGGCGAGGTCCGTTTCCCCGGCCTCCGCGAGCCGGACGGCGCTGTACTCCTTGATCGTGCCGAGCATCCGATACCGCGGCGCGCCTTCGCCGAACGCGACGAGCAGCGACTTGTCGCTCAGCGCGGTGAGCAGGTCCAGCACCTCATACTCGTCGACCAGTTCGCCCGCGCAGACCCGCTCCGCAGCCTCCAGGCTCGCGCCGCCGGCGAACACCGACAGCCTGCTCAGCACGAGCCGTTCGCCGTCGCTGAGCAGTTCCCAGCTCCAGTCGACCATCGCGCGCAACGTCCGGTGCCGGGGCAGCGCGGTGCGGCTGCCGCCGGTCAGCAGCCGGAACCGGTCGGCCAGCCGGTCCGCGAGCTGCTCGGCGGACATCGTGCGAAGCCGGACCGCGGCCAGCTCGATCGCGAGCGGCATCCCGTCCAGCGCAGTGCAGATCCGGCCCAGCGTCCGGTCGTCGACGAGGTCCTGACGTCGCGTCGTCGCCCGGTCCCGCAGCAGCTGGACGGCCTCGGCGCGGGCGAGCGGTTCGACCGGCCACAGTGCCTCGCCGGTGATCCCCAGCGGTTCCCGGCTCGTCGCGAGAATCCGCAACCCGCGGCACTCGCCGAGCAGCCGATGCGCGAGGGCGGCAGCGGACTCGATGACGTGCTCGCAATTGTCCAGCACCAGCACCATTTCGCGGTCGCGGATCGCGGAGACGAGCCGGTCGACCGGATCCGCCGCGGACGCTTCGCCGAGCAACGCGTCGCGCAGCCCGAGCCCGGACAGCGTGGCCTGCGCGACGTCGTCGCCGGTTCCGATGGCGGCCAGCTCCACCAGCCACGCGCCGTGGTGCAGCTCGCCGACCAACGTGCGGGCGGTTTCCGTGGCCAGCCGGGTCTTTCCCGAGCCGCCGGGTCCGATCAGGGTGGTAAGCCGATGCCCCGACACCAGATCGCGGACCGCGGCGACATCCGCTGCTTTGCCGACATAGCTGGTGAACTCGGCGCGCAGGTTGGTCTTGCGGCTCTCCTCGCGCCGCCCCACCTCGCCCCGCAGCAACGCGACGTGCAACGCCGACAGCTCGGGCGACGGGTCGGCGCCCAGCTCGTCGGCCAGCGTCTCCCGGATGCGCTGAAACGCTTGCAACGCCTCGGTATTGCGACCCGCGGCAGCCAGCGCACGCATCAGCGCGGCGACAAGCCGTTCCCGAACCGGGTGCGCGGCCACCAGGTCAGTCAGTTCCGCGACGAGATCCGCGCCGTGCCCGAGATCGATCTCCGCCTCGAACCGGTCTTCCATCGCCGCCAGACGCAGGCCTTCCAACCGGGTGGCCGCCGCGTCGAACGCCTCGCTCTCCTGCAAGCCGACGTCCTGCATCGCCGGCCCGCGCCACAACTCCAGCGCCTCGCGCAGCCGCCCAGGCCCGCGGTCCTCCCGAGCCTGGGCGACGAGCCGCTCGAAGCGCACCGCGTCGACCGCGTCCGCGTCGATCGCCAGCCGGTACCCGTCCGTCAGCCCTTCGACGACGGCACCCGGCAGTGCCTTGCGCAGCCGGGACACCAGGCGTTGCAGGGCATTCGCCGCGTCGGCGGGCGGGTGCTCGCCCCAGATCCAGTCGATCAACGTCGCCTTCGGCACCACCTGCCCAGGCCGGAGCGCGAGCGCGACGAGCAACCCGCGCAACCGCGCGCCCGGCACATCGGCCAGGTCGCCGTCGCGGACCTCGAACGGGCCCAGGATCTTGATCTGCACCTGCTAGATCCTGCCATCCGCCCGGACGGTCAGGCAGCGGAATAGAGCACGATGTCGTCGAGCCGCGTGCGAGCGTGGACCTTGAGCGTGACGCCCGAGCCCTCCGGCGTGCCGAGCGTGCTCCGCACAAGACCCTTCGTGCTCTTCGCGTCCACGTCGGCGGCCGTGCCCGCACTGACGCCGACCTCGATCCCGCCAGCCGCGTTCGACAGCTCCACCTGCCCGCGCGTGACCCGCCCGATCCGGATCGGGCAGTTGGCCGCCTTGGCGACGACGCTCCCGTCGGCCGTCTCGATGGCGAAGCTGCCGTTCGACCCGCCGAGGTCCACGTCGGACCGGGCGTGGCCGATCCACACCTCGCCGCTGGTGCCCTGGTAGCGGATCTCGCCGTCGACCTCGCCGATCCGCAGACCCGCCGCGCTGCCCTCGATGACCGCGTCCCCAGCGACCCGCCCGACCGCGAGCCCGCCCGCGCCGAGGTTGCCGCGCAGCGCGCCGACCTGGTCGAGCTGGACCTGCCCCGAGCCGATGTTGACCGCACAATCGCCGAGAACGCCGTCCGCCCGCACCTCGGTCCAGGCCGTGTTCAAGACCAGCTTGGACCCGGCGGGCAGCTCGATCGAGATGTCGACGGAGCCGGTCTGACGACCGGACTTGGTGGTCTTGACGGCCAGCACACCGCCGTCGAAGCCGACCTTGGTCTTCTCGGCGACCTTCACATCGGTGGAGTTCGCCGCGTCGACCGGCCGCACCCGCACGACGGTCTCGGTGCTCTGACCAGCGGTGATCCGGACGCGGGCACCGGCGGTGGTGACGGTGGCGGTGATGGGGGCGGGGGTGGTGAACGTGGACATTTTGGGTTCTCCCTGGTTGGGTTTGCGGTTCGTTGTGACCACATTCGCCAGCCGGGCGGACATGGGGCTGTCATGGCGCGGACGCGGGGGAGAGCCGGTGTCAGGACCGGTGTCAGCGGAGGACATTTCGTGGCCGGCGATGCTCTGGCTCGGCGGCGCGCAGGGCGCGGGGAAGTCAACGATCGCGTGGCTGTTGAGCCGCCATCTCGACCTGCCGCTGCATCCCGTGGACCTGTGGGCCTACGACCACTTGGAGCGGCTGCCCGCCGCGAGCACCACACTCGACGAAGAACTCGCGCAGGGCCCGGAGCAGGCCGCTTCCGCCTTCGTCGCCACCACGCACGCGCGCCTGCCGCTCGTCATCGCCGACGTGCGCGCCCGAGCCACGGAACCGGTGCCCGTCCTGGTCGAGGGGCCGCAGCTGATGCCGTCGATGGCCGCCTCGCTGCCGATGGGAAGCGCCGTCTTTCTCCTCCCCACGCCGGAGCGGACGCGGGCGGCGCGCACGTCTCGGCCGGATACTCCTCCGGAGCGGTTCGAACGTCTCGTCGCTCGCGACACCGTGCTCGCCGACCTGATCCGCAGCGAGGCCGCTGCCGCGGGTCTCCCAGTGATCGAGGTGCCCGAGAACCCGGACTGGCCGGCGACGTACGACGCCGTGTACTCCGCTCTCGAACCTGGCATTACCGGCAAGCTGGCGGCGGGGCGCGAACTGGCCTCGCAGCGAGCGTTCGAGAACGACATCGCCGCCCGGCAGGGACGGCTCTGGGCGGCGGCCACCGGACAGGCCGTGATCCCCGGCAGCACCACGGTGCCGTACCGATGGGCCTGCGAATGCGGAGCCAGCGGCTGCACCGACCGCAGCCCGCTCGGCACGCCGCCGCCGCGTCCAGCGCGATGAGGGATGCGCGACCGCGGTCAGTCGGCTTCCGCGTCGCCACCAGGAAGCAGGTCGAGGAGCCGCTGCCGTTCCGGCTCGAGAGTGCGTTCCGCGACCGCCTTGCGAACCGCATCCGGCGCGATGGCGGCGAGATCGCGTAACAGCCGGGGTCGCATCGAGGCGCGCTGCTGCGTGGCGTGGAAAGCGAGATCGGCCGCCCAGTCCGGATTAGCGTGGATCAGCGCGTGTGCGTTGGCCCAGACCCACTTCGGATCGTGATCGAGCAGCGTGCCCGCGGTGTCGTCCGCGCCGATGCCCGACAGCGCCAGCTCCTTCGCCAGAGCCAGCGCTGGCTGGTCGGCGGCTCGGCCGGTGTCCAGGAGACGGGTGTGCAGCAAGAGCACCGCGTCGTCGAGCAGCGGCACGGACGGGGCACCCGGGCCGGGAGTCTCGGCCAGCCAGTCCCGGCGCGCGAGGATCAGGTCGGTGACGCGTTCCGCGCCGGGAGCCTTCCGCTCGGTGGTGAAGAAGCTGAGGGCACCCGAAACCAGGCGTGGGTCCGTGGCGGACAAGAGGCCGGCGATCGCCGTGCTCAACGCCGCCCGTTCCCGCGAGAGCAGGTGGAACAGCCGGACCAGCCACGCCTGGCTGATCTCGATGCCGGGCGGGCGGAACGGTTCCTCCAGCATGGCGGCGGAGGCGACGTCGGCCCAGTCGGTCCCGGTCTCCAGCGGCACGCCGTCCAGGACCGCCGGCAGCGTCAGATCCGGGTGACCGGCGCAGTACCAGGCGAGTTTTTCCGGGTACAGGTCCTCCGGCTCGCCGCCGACCCAATAGGTCCAGGTCTCCAGGTGTTCCTGGCAAGCACACTGGTAGCGGCGAACCGTGCGGCCCGACGGCCCGGCCGTCCGCACTGCCTCCCCGCAATCCCGGCAGCGCAGGTGGTTGCAGCCGACCGCGATGGCCCAGCCGACCTCGAAGGGCTCGACCGGCAGCCAGTAGTCCGCTCCGACGAGCTGCGGCTGGGGGCGGCACCGTCTCGTCACGAGGCGCCTCCCTTCTTCCCCGGTTCGGCCTTCTCGTCGGGGAACTTACCGCCGCCGTAGGAGCGCAACGTCTCGGTGCTGAGGGGCTGGATGTCCCGGTACATCTTCCGCCCCTTGGTGTACGAGCAGCCGAACGGCTCCGCGGCGGCCAGCACCTCGACCAGCGAATGGTGCCGCGCGCCGACCAGGAAACCGATGCAGGCCAGCCGGGCGTCGTACTTCGGGGCCCGGAACACCACTGCCACGTTCATCATCGCATTGGTGGTTCCGGACGGGCCGGCGGCGAGCGGGATGCCGAGCGCCCGCAGCCGCTCCGCCCACTCCTTTGCCTTCCTGCCCCGCACCAGGTGCGTCTCGAACTCGCCGTCCTTCCTGATCCGCCACTCCTTGGATCCTGCCTCCCACTTCAGGGTGTGCAGGTTCGGGTCCCAATCCGGCTGGAGCGTTCGCTGCTGCGCCACCTCGCGCGGGCTCATCGGCAGGCCGAGTTCGTCGGCGCGCAGGCCGACCTCCTTGCTCCCGCCCGAGTCCCGCTTGATTCTCGACTGTCCCTGGAACTCGACTTCGGATCCTCTCCGCACAGTGGCCATGGCTCCCCGGAGGCTGCGCCGTCCTGGCCTCCGCACGGCCTTTGCCCGGATCCTCAGCTCGCGCAGGTCCAGGTCCACCGCGATGACCCAGCCCGTCACGGTGCGCCGGAACCGCTTCGGATCGACGAGGTCGGCGGCGAGCACGTTGCTGTAGAAGCTGATGATGTGGGTGAACCGCTCGGTCAGCGTGCCCTCATCGAAGACCGCCATGACCGGCTTCATCAGCATCACCTGCCGCACGGCCTCGTCCGCCTCCGCCTGCACGGCATCGAGGTCGACCACCGAACCGGCACGGGTCGCCAGTTCGACGTTGACGGCCGCGATCTTCTTGATCAGCGCGTGCAGCGCCGTGTTCGCGTGGTCCCAGGCACCTGCGGCCTCGATGAGGTACTTCTTCACCTTCGCGGCCATGCCCGCCAGAGCGGAGTTCGATGCGTGATGCTGGGCTGCCTTCCCGCCCAGCACTGCCTCGAACTTCTTCGCGTCCGCGTTGAAGTTCGGGTTGTCGCCGCCGTCGGTCTTCTTCGCGGTCGGTCCGGTCATCTCCGGGTTGATCACCCCGTAGACCGCCCACCGGCCGCCGTGGTCCACCGGCCGGAGCACGGACAGCCCGTACCGGAGGCGGATCGCGGTCAGCAGGGGCTCGATCAGCCGGCGCGCGACCGCGTTCCCGCTCAGCCGGTTGACCGCGCGGACGCCGGCGTTGACCGCGGCCCGCAACCGCTTGCGCTGGCCGTCCGGCGTGTTGTCCCGGCGGCTTGCCCGCTCCCCGGGGCGTCTCGGCCGTTTCGGTCGCCGCGGCCGGTCCGGCTTGCGTGCCTTCGCCGGCTTTCTGGGCCGCTTCGGCTTTCTGGGGTGCCCTGGTTTCGCGGGCCGCTTCTTGGGCTTGATCTTGGCCCACAGCTTCTTCACCAACCCGGCGATCTTGTCGATCACCCAGTCGATCGCCCGATTCACCGGCCGGGCGATCTTCTGGAAGATCTCCTTCACTTTGCTGGCGATGCCGCCGATGCCCAGCAACGCCGCCAGCGCCCCGATAAGCACCGGAATCGCGCGGGCCAGCGCCCGTTCCACCAATGCGGGCACGCCGCCGGTGCCGCCTCGGGCGATGGCCAGTACCGCGTCCAGTACCGCGTTGACGAATTCGATGATCTGGCGCGCGTTGGTGACGATGAAGCGGATGATGTCGATGATCATCTTGCAGGCGCGGATGAACGCCGACGCGGGATTGAACAGGGAAACGATCCACGTGATGCCCGCGATGATGATCGTGGGCAGCAAATACGAGACCAGATTGCTGATCAGGTTCTTCTTCAGATCGCCGACCCTGGTCTTCAGGTCGTCCCACATCCCGGCCACGCCCCGGGTCTTTACCTGCGCCACCAAGGGGACCGCGGTCTCGGCCGCCGCCAGGGCCTGGTTGGGAACCTTGCGGGCCAGCCGGGCGCGGATGTTCGGCCAGGACAGTCCGAGGATCATGGCGATCAGGGTCAGGATGCCGAGTACGTCGAACGTCTTGGGCAGCTGCAGGCCCATCGTCCCGCCCGTGCCCAGCAGCCAGGCCAGCACGCCGGCCTCCAGATGGCGGCCCGCGTTCTTCATGAACAGCTTCAGCCCGCCGCCGACGCCGGTGACCAGGTTGCCCAGGAAACCGACCGGGTCCTTGAGGATCGCGCCGATGGCCGCCACCGCTTTGCTGAGGATGCCCAGCAGCATGCGGCCCAGTTCGATGATGGCCTTGATGGCACCGCCGATCGCGTCGGCCGCCTTGGCCACCAGTCCCTTGTTCTTCTCCTTCTCGGCGGCTATTTCGTCGTCTACCGACTTGACCGCGTCGGCGTATTTGGTGGCCAGGGTGTCGACGAGTTCCGCACCCTTGTCGTTGACCGTGTCCTTCAGCTCGTCGAACTTGCCTTCGAACTCCGTCGCCGCCTCGCGGCCGATCGCTTTCAGGTCAGCCGGAAGCTTGTCGACCGCCGCCTTCAGCTCCTTGCGACCCGCGGCGATGCGGTCCTTGGCGCGTTTCAGCTCCGCTTCCACCGTGTCCGCGATCTCGGTGACGATCTGGTCCATCGCCGTTAGATAATGATCTCTCGCACGTTCGTAAATGCGATTAGCTTCGTCGGGGAGACCCGCGAACAGATCCCTCGTCCACCGCGCCCAGCCGAACGCGCCGCCGTAACGCTCGTCCTTGTACCGCTCCATGCCTTCTTCGTGTTCGCGGGTGAAGCGGTCGCGTGCCTCCTTCTCCTTTCTCGTGAATTGCTCGTCGACCTTCTTATCGAGGTCGGCCAGGATTTTCTCGACGTCGCACTTGGTCTGGTCGAAGACCTTCTGCAGGAGGTCGGTGACCTCTTTGCGTTTGTCCTCGTCGGTTTTCTTCGTGCCTTTCTTGCCAGTGCCGACCTGCTGACCGGTAGCCACCCGGGTCGCGTGGATGCCCGCCATCGCGGCGGAACCCTGTACAGCGGCAGTGTTCTTGACCTGTTTGAGTTCCCCAGCCTCGCCTGCGCGCAGCTTCTTCGGCGCGGCCTCCGAGTGCGCCTCCATGGTCTTTTTCTCTTTGACCGCCTTGTCGAACTGCGGTTCGCGGGAATTCTTGAACGACAACTGCTGATCGGTGACCTGTGCGTCAGCCATCTGCCGGTTGACCTGCTCCGGACCGTCCGACAGGTCCGTGGCCGACGGCGGCAGCTGATCCGGCGTCGCCTGCGCCGGGTCCGGGGCGCCCGGCTTGCCCGGCACCTTGTCCGCAGCCATCGGCACGACCGCTTTGGCATCCGGCGCCGGTTCCGGCGGCGCCGCGGTCGTGTCGGCGATCTCCTGCGCCGAAGCGTCCTTGCCCTGGCCGACCTTGCCCTGGACCTCGGTCTTGACCTCCTCGGCCTTGCCCGACTCACCGAACTTGTCCGCCTCGTCGAGGTTCTTCGGAGCCTTGTCCGCCAGTGCTTTCTTGACCGCCTGGATGAACTCCTGCTTGTTGAACTCCTTGGGCTGAGCAGCGTCCATGTCCTCGGCGTGCGCCGCCTTGCCGCGAGCCTCCTGGTCGTCCGCCGGAGCTTCCGCCGCTCCCTGAGCCGCCCCCGCCTCCGCGGCCGCCGGCGGATGGCTGGCGCCGACGGCCTTCTTCTTGGCGTTGACGTCCTTCTTCAGAGCCTGGAACTTCGGGTCCGCACCCGGCGAACGCGGGCCAGCGGCCTTCTCCTTCTTGGCCCCCTTCTCCGGGCGTTCCTCGGGTGCCTCGTCCTTCTTGTCCTTCTTGTCCGGGGCCGATGCTGGCGGTGCCTCGGCCTTCCGGACGACCGGCTTGGCCGGCGGAGCCTTCTTCGGCGCGGGCTGGGGCTTGACCGCCGCGGCCTGGCTCGCGACAGCCTGATTGCCCACCAGATTCTGGGCAGCGAGCATCATCTGCCCGGTCCAGGCGGACTGCCGGGGCTCCGCGCCTTTCGGCAGCCCACCCATCGCCGCGGTCACGGCCGCGTTCCCCACCTGCGTCCGGGCCCGGACGACGTCCGCCGTACCCGGGTCCGTCGCACTGGGCTTTTCCGGACGCCGCCGGACGACCGGCGATGCCGTCGTCGGAGTAGGCGGTCGCGGACCGCGGACCTTCACGAGTGGGGGCATCTGGTGCCTTCGCTGGTCAGCTCGGAGCAGGAGGATGGCATTCCTCCCGTCGCCGTACCGCGATCCGGGCGTCTCCGGAACGTCACCGGATCGCGGTCCGTGAGGGCCACCTTGAGGGAATCAGAGTCTCTCGGGGTGGCCCTCACGACCGGTCATCCCGAGGGGCTCCAGCCAAACCTCCGTCACTTCCCGGTGCAAGCAGCCGTCGCGAACTCCCCCGAAGCAGTCTTGGTAGAGACCACCGCACCGTCAACCGTGATCTTGCACGTCACCGACCCACCAGTCTCACTGGTCGTCACCGTCAGCGTGCCCCCCTTATAAAACCCCTTATTCTCCACTTCCTTATTCCAAGGCAGCGCCGGAACAGTCTCGTTGACCGGGTTCAAGACCTCGCCATAAACAACATCCACATTCTTAGCGTCACCAGTCACCTCATAGGACACCTTCGCCGTGCGATTGAGTTCGGTATTCACCTCATCGACCGCCGCGTTGAAGACGAACACCCACACGATGCAGACCGCGAGGCCGAGGGCGGACACTGCGATGCCGGTGATGGACAGCCCCTTGTTGGTGGCCTTCCCGCTCTTGACCCGGACCAGCCCGACGATCGAGAAGACCAGGCCGAGGATCACCAGCGGCCAGGCGACGACGCCGACGAACGGGATCGGGGAGAAGACCAGCCCCACCAGGCCGAGGACGAAGCCCGTGATGCCGATGCCGTTGCGCGGCACCACCGCGGAGGGGTAGGGGGTTTGCTGGGTCACAGGGTTTTCCTTTCCGAACGGATGATCGCGGCAGCACCCAACCAGCGATCACCGGGCGCGCACGTCGTACTCGGCGCGCGGACCCGTTACGACGAAAGTCGTCAACGGCGCGCGCAGAAGAATCGGTTCCGCTGACGCGAGCGGCCTGGCCTGTCCGCGTAGGCTCACCGCATGGGGAGGCGTGTGCTCAGCGTGGTGGTCACGGTGGTGGCGGTCGCGGCGAGCGTGATCAGCAGTGTGTTCGTCTTCAGCACCCAGGGGTATCTGCCCGCTACCGGGTCGTTCACCGCGACCTGGTGGTCCGTGCTCGGGTTCTGCACCGGGATCGGGGCGGCGGTCATGCTCTGCTGGCGCCACCAGTGGCCGGAACTCGTCCTCGCGATCGCGTTGGTGCCGCCGCTGTTCTTCCGTTCCGACGCGCTGGCCGCGTTGATCGCGCTCGCGGCGCTGGCTGCCCGCCGCCGCGACCGTCTCTTGTGGATCGGGAGTGTGCTGGTCTACCTCGCCACGGCGTGGGCGTTGTTCGGTGATGCCAATCGCCATCCCGACGTGACCATCGCTGGCCAGATCGTCGGCAAGCAGTTCTCCGTGGTGCAGGTGATCGCGACGCTGGTGCTCGCGTCCGTGATGATGGCCGTGCCGCTCACCGTCGGCGTAGTGCGCGGAATGCGGGACACGCTGGCGATCCGCGACGCGAAGGAAGAGGAACTCCGCGCCGAGATGACCCGTCGCGCGGAGCGCACCCGGATCGCGCGCGAGATGCACGACGTCCTGGGGCACCGGCTTTCGCTGCTGTCGCTGCAAGCCGGCGCGCTCGAAGTCAGCAAGGGGCCGGCGACCGCGGAGTCGGCGAAGACCGTCCGCACGACTGCCCGCCAATCGCTCGAAGACCTCCGGCAGGTCATCGGCGTCCTCCGCGACGGGCAGGGATTCGGGGACCGCGACGAGCGCGGGCCGCACCCTGAACCGCCGCAGCCGGCGCTGGCCGACATCCCCGAGCTGGTCGCCAACGCCCGCCGGTCCGGGCTGAACGCGAACGTGACGATCCTGATCGACGACGTCGGCGGCGCGCCGGCGCTGCTTGGCATGACCGCCTACCGGATCGTCCAGGAATCGCTGACCAACATCCTGAAACACGCGCCGGGCGCCACGGCCGAGGTTTCCGTCCGCGGCGGGCCGGGCACGGGGATCATCGTCGAAGTGGTCAATCCGCTTCCCCCGACGGCCGCCGCGGGGACGGGCGGGGCTGGCCTGACCGGGATCGGCGAACGCGTGACCATGATCGGCGGAAACGTCAGTGCCGGGCCGACCGGAGAAGGCACTTTCGCCGTTCGGGCCTGGCTGCCGTGGGACGGCACTAATCTGACCGGGTGAACCAGCGCCCAGTACGCGTGCTGCTCGTCGACGACGACCCCCTCGTTCGAACTGGACTGTCGATGATCCTGTCCAGCACGGACGACCTCGAGGTCGTCGCGGAAGCGGGCGATGGCGACGAGGTCGTGCCGAAGGTGAGCATGCACGCCCCCGACGTCGTCCTGATGGACATCCGGATGCCGCGCATGAACGGTCTCGCCGCGACGGCCGCCGTTGTCGCGCTGGCCAACCCGCCGAAGGTCCTCGTGCTGACCACCTACGACCTCGACGAGTACGTCTTCGACGCTCTCGGTGCCGGTGCCAGCGGTTTCCTGCTGAAAGAAGGCTCACCGCAAGAGATCATCGACGCGGTTCGCGTGGTCGCGGCCGGCGAGGCGATCCTGTCCCCGCGGACGACGCGCACCCTCATCGGCCACTTCGTCGCGACCCGGATGAGCCCGCGGCGGCACCGGGCGCAAGCCGGGCTGAGCACGCTGACCGACCGCGAACGGGAGATCGTCGCCGCCGTGGCCCGGGGCCGGACCAACGCCGAGATCGGCATGGAACTGCACCTGAGCGAGGCCACGGTGAAGACCCACATCACCCGGATCTTCGCGAAACTGGACGCGACCAACCGGGTCCAGCTGACGATCTTCGCCTACGAGGCCGGGCTGGTCGCCCCCTGATCGTGCGGGGCGGTCTTCAGCTTCGTGCCCAGTCGGAGCGGATGTGCCGCAGGTGCGCGCGGAGGAGTTCTTCCAGCCGGGCGGTGTCGTTGTCGGCGATGGCGGCGAGGATCTCGCGGTGTTCGCGGGCGGAGTCGGTGAGCACCCCGCGTTCGGCGAGGTTTTCCAAGCCGTAGAGGCGGGTCTGGTCGCGCAGGGTGGCGACGGAGTCGACGAGGCGCTTGTTGCCGCCGCAGCCGAGCAGGTCGAGGTGGAAGTGCCGGTCGGCGTCGAGGAAGCGGACGACGTCGCCCTCCTCCGCGGCGGCCTCGATGTCCTTGGCGAGCGCGCGCAGCCGATCGAGGTCGGCCTCGGTGATCCGGGCCGCGGCCTTGAGCGTGCCGGGCAGTTCCAGCAGGACTCGCATCTCGTAGACCTCGTCGAGGTCCTGATCGCTCATCGGGACCACCCGGAACCCGCGGTTGCGCACCGGTTCCATCAGACCCTGGTTGACCAGCGTGAGCATCGCTTCCCGGACAGGACTGCTGGACACCTGCAGCCGTGCGGCCAGCGCTGAAGCGGAGTAGATGTCGCCGGGCCGGATCTCGCCGGACACCAGCGCGTGCCGGACGACCTCCAGCACCTGATCCCGCAGGCTGGTGTGCCGCAGCAGGCCGGCGGTGGGCTCGGCCACGCGTTCTCCCTTGGTTCGTTCTTGACTTCCTGGCTTCCGCGATGCATCTTACACGTCACCGGTATGCGGTTACCGGTGACCGATTACCCGGGAGTAGCAATGAAGTCCGAGGTACGCGGCTACTGCACGCTGTGCCGCTCGCGGTGCGGCGCGGTCTACACCGTCGAAAACGGCGCGATGACCGGCGTCCGGCCGGATCCCGAACACCCGACCGGAGCGGCGATGTGCCCGAAAGGCCGGGCGGCGCCGGAGATCGTGCACAGCCCACGGCGGCTGACCACGCCGCTTCGGCGCACCACGCCGAAGTCCGATCCGGACCCGAAGTGGGAAGCGATCGGCTGGGACGAAGCACTCGACGAGATCGCCGGGCGGCTCGGCCGCATCGCCGCCGAAAGCGGTCCGGAGGCGGTGGCCTTCGCGGTGACCTCGCCGAGCGGGACGCCGCTGTCGGACTCGATCGCCTGGATCGAACGGTTCGCCCGGCTGTTCGGCAGCCCGAACATCTGCTACTCGACGGAGAACTGCAACTGGCACAAGGACTTCGCGCACGCGTTCACGTTCGGGAGCGGGCTGCCGGCTCCGGACTACGCGGGCACGGACCTCGCCGTGCTGTGGGGGCACAACCCGGCGAAATCGTGGCTGGCGCAGTCGGCGGCATTGGCCGAGGCGAGGGCGAAGGGTGCGGCGCTGGCGGTCATCGATCCCCGGCGTTCGGCCGCGGCGCGCGATGCCGAGCACTGGCTGCGGGTGCTGCCGGGCACCGATGCAGCGCTGGCACTGGGAACCGCCAACCTGTTGCTCCACAGTGGACGATTCGACGCCGATTTCGTGCGCGCGTGGTCGAACGCGCCGCTGCTGGTCCGCGCCGACACTGGGCGTTTCCTGCGGGCGGGCGAACTCGAACCGGGGCTGGACGGGTATGTCGTCTGGGATGAACAGGCGGCAGCTCCGCGACCGTACGACCCGCGTTATCCGGCCGTGCGCCCGGAAAACTTCGCGCTGCGCGGACAACGCAGGATCCGCACCCGGTCCGGGGTGGCGGACTGTGTTCCCGCGTTCGAGCGGTACGCCGAGGCCTGCGCCGCGTGGCCGATGGAACGGACCAGCGCAGTCACCGGAGTCGAAGCGTCCGGCATCGCGGCCTTCGCCGACGCGTTGGCGAAAGCGCGCTCGGTCGCTTACCACGGCTGGACCGGCGTCGGCCAGCACGCCAACGCCACCCAGACCGAACGAGCCATCGCCACGCTCTACGCGCTGACCGGATCCTTCGACGCACCCGGCGGCAACGTCGTGCTGCCCCGGCTGCCGGTCAACGCGGTCACCTCGCCCGACCAGCTCGCACCCGCCCAGCGCGCGAAGGCACTCGGGCTCAGCGAGCATCCGCTGGGACCGCCCGCGCAGGGCTGGGTCAGCGCCCGCGCGCTGTGCCGGTCCATCCTTTCCGGCGAGCCGTACCGGACCAGGGCGATGGTCGGCTTCGGCGGCAACATGGTGCTGTCCCAGCCGGATCCGCGGCGGACCGCGGACGCGCTGCGCCAGCTCGAATTCTTCGTGCACCTCGACCTGTTCGCCAATCCCACCGCGGACTTCGCGGACATCGTCCTGCCGGTCACGAGCCCGTGGGAACACGACGCGATCAAGGCGGGCTTCGAGATCACCGGCCGCGCGCAGGAACACGTCCAGTTCCGGCCGCGCATGGTCGAGCCAGCTGGGCAGTCCCGTTCGGACACCGAGATCGTCTTCGACCTCGCGCGCCGCCTCGGCATGGCCGACGACTTCTTCGGCGGAGACATCACAGCAGCCCGCGATCACGTCCTCGCTCCACTCGGGCTGACCACGGCGGACCTGCGCGCCCAGCCCGGTGGCCTGCGCATTCCCCTCGAAACCCGGCACCGCAAGTACGCCGAGGTCGCGCCGGACGGGACGGTGGCCGGTTTCGCCACTCCCACCCGCCGCGTCGAGCTGTATTCGCAGCTGCTGGCCGACCACGGCTACCCGCCGGTCCCGGAACACACCCCTCGCGACGAGGCGGACCCGCGCTTCCCGCTCCTGCTGACGTGCGCGAAAAACGGCTACTTCTGCCACAGCCAGCACCGCGGGATCACCTCACTGCGGAAGCGCTTTCCGGAACCGATCGTGGAGATCGCCGCGGATCTCGCCGCCGAGCGCGGTATCGAAGACGGGCAGTGGGCGACGATCTCCACGCGCAACGGCTCGGCGCGGATGCGCGCGAGGATCGACCCCGCGCTGGACTCGCGGGTGGTCGTCGCCGAGTACGGGTGGTGGCAGTCCGCCCCCGACCTCGGCCTCCCTGGCTCCGACCCGCAGCAGACCGGCGGCGCCAACTACAACCTGCTCGTCGACGACACCGATCACGACCCGCTCAGCGGCGCGGTCCCGTTCCGCTCCGCCGCGTGCGACATCCGCCCCCTGTCCGACTCGCGGTGGAGCGGACGCCGCGAGTTCGTCCTCACCGACATCACCGAGGAGACCGCCGACGTCCGCGCGCTGCGCCTGTCCCCGGCGGAAGGCGGGCCGCTGCCGGAATTCCGGCCGGGACAGCACCTCACCCTCACCGAGAGCGGCGGAGTCAGCCGAAGCTACTCGCTGACCGGGCCCGCCCGTCCCGGCGACGACTACCACGTCGCGGTGCGCCGCGTCGACGGCGGCAGCTTCTCCACCTATGTCCACAATGGACTCCAGCCGGGCGACCGGGTCGAGGTCACCGCCCCGGACGGCCCGTTCGTGATCCCCGCCGACATCGAGTTCCCGGTGGTGCTGCTGGCCGCCGGAATCGGGATCACCCCGTTCCTCGGCTACCTGGAGACCCTTGCCGCACACGGCGGTACCGTGCCGAAAGTCGTTTTGCACCACGGCAACCGCGACTCGACGACGCACGCGTTCGCCGACCGGATCCGGGAACTTGCGAAGCGGATCGACCGGCTGACCGTCGTCGACCACTACAGCAGGCCGTCCGCCGCCGAACGGGAACACGCCGTGCCCGGCCGGATCCGCGCCGAGCACATCGACGACGAGCTGATCCGGAGCCGGGCCCGGTTCTACCTGTGCGGCCCCGAGGTCATGCTCGCCGAACTCACCGCAGGACTCGTCGCCCGCGGCGTCCCCCGGTTCGACATCTTCGCCGAGAAGTTCCACGCCGCACCCCAGACCGTCGACATTCCGGCCGACGCCGAGGCCGATGTCCACTTCGGACGGTCAGGCCGGACGCTGCGCTGGCACCGCGCCGACGGCACGCTGCTGGACCTGGCCGGCCGCGCCGGGATCGCCCTGCCCAGCGGCTGCCGGGTCGGACAGTGCGAAAGCTGCGCGGTGACGCTGCTGGCCGGACGCGTCGCGCATCTGGTCGCCCCCGCCGACGACCTTCCCGAGAACTCCTGCCTGACCTGCCAAGCCGTACCGCTCACCGACCTGACTCTCGACGCCTGAGGAGGCACCCTTGCTCACCATCACCGCCGACGACGCGGCGCGCGCACTGCACTTCGACGCGCTGATCCCCGCACTGCGCGAGGGTTTCCGCCGGGGCGCGCACACGCCCGACCGGCACACCCACTCCCTCGACGAGGCCTCCGGGGCTTCACTGCTGCTGATGCCGTCGTGGAGCGACGACGCGTATCTCGGGGTCAAGCTCGTCACCATCTTTCCCGGCAACAACGCGCTCGGCCGGCCCGCGCTGTCCTCCGCCTACATCCTCAGCAGCGCCACCACCGGCGAGCACCTCGCCGTGCTCGACGGCGACGAGCTGACCCGCCGGCGCACCACCGCCACCTCGGTACTGGCGGCGTCGCACCTCGCTCGCCCGGACAGCCGGGTGCTGCTCGTCGTCGGTGCCGGGCACATCGGCGGGATGCTCCCCGCCGCCTACCGCAGCCAGTTCGACCTGCGCACGGTCCTGGTCCACGACACCGATCCCGCCGCCGCGCACCGGCTGGCGGACGCCCTGCGGACCGACGGCATCGACGCCGAGGTGGTCACGGATCTCGCCGACGCGGTCCCGCGCGCCGACATCGTCAGCTGCGCCACTCTGGCGACCACGCCGATCATCCGCGGCGCGTGGCTGCGCCCCGGCACCCACCTCGACCTCATCGGCAGCTTCCGCCCGCACATGCGCGAAGCCGACGACGACTGCCTTCGTCTGTCCACTGTGTACATCGACACCCCGACCGCGCTGGCCGAATCCGGCGACCTCGTCCAGCCGGCCGCCGCCGGAGTCCTCGATCCGGCGACGATCGCGGGCACGCTGGGGCAGCTCTGCCGTGACGAGGTCGCCGGGCGTCGTGATCGGGATCAGATCACGCTCTTCAAGGCCGTGGGGAGTGGTCTCGCCGATCTCGCTGCGGCCGAACACGTCCTGCGCAGCCTCTCCCAGCCCGCTGCCTGACCGACCCGCCTCGAGCAGCAAAGGAGCTGCCATGTCCCAGCCCGCCCCCGCGTCCCCGCCCGCACCGCCGAAGGCCGGATTCCTCGCCAGGACGGCGATCTGTCCGAACGCTGAGGTCGCCGAACGCCGCGATCCGGATCAGATCACCCTCTTCAAAGCCGTCGGCAGCGGCCTCGCCGCCGCCGAGCACGTCCTGCGCACTCTCGCCCAGCCCGCTGCCTGACCGACCCGCCTCGAGCAGCAAAGGAGCTGCCATGTCCCAGCCCGCCCCCGCGTCCCCACCAGCACCGCCGAAAGCCGGATTCCTAGCCAGGACAGCGATCCGCGCCGCGAACTGGTCCGAACGCTGGTTCCCGAACACGCTCGTGTTCGCCCTGCTCGTCGTGGCGCTGGTCGCCGTGGCCGCGATCGCGATCGGCGCGTCCCCGATGCGGGTCGCCACGGCCTTCGGGGGCGGGTTCTGGGACCTGATCCCGTTCACCATGCAGATGGCGATGGTCGCGATCGGCGGCTACGTCGTCGCCACCGCCGGGCCGATCCGCAAGGTGATCGACCGGCTCGCCCGGCTGCCCCGCACCGGACGCGGCGCGATCGCGATGGTCGCCGCGCTCAGCCTCGTCTCGGCGCTGTTCAACTGGGGCTTCAGCCTCATCTTCAGCGCGCTGCTGGTCCGCCGCCTCGCCGCGCGGGCGGACCTGCGGATGGACTACCGGGCCGCCGGGGCCGCCGCCTACCTCGGCCTCGGCGGCAGCTGGGCGCTCGGGCTCAGCTCCTCGGCCGCGCAGCTGCAGGCCAACCGCGCCAGCATCCCCTCGTCGCTGCTGCCGGTCACCGGGGTGATTCCGTTCCGCGAGACCATCTTCTCCTGGCAGTCGCTGCTGCTGGCCGCCGTCGTCGTGTCGGTCTGCGTCGCGGTGGCGTTCTTCTCCGCCCCGCGCGGCGGCCTGATCCGCACCGCGGACGACCTCGGCGTCGACCCGCGCGATCCGGTCGAGCAGGACCCGCCCCGCAGCCGGCCGGGGGAGTGGCTGGAGTACAGCCCGCTGCTGACCATCGTCGTGGTCGCGCTCGTCGGCGGCTGGGCGGTGGGGGAGTTCGGCGGCAAGGACCCGATCGCCGCGATCTCCGGGCTCAACACCTACAACCTGTTGTTCCTGGCGCTCGGCCTGCTGCTGCACTGGCGTCCGCGCCGGTTCCTCGCCGCGGTCACCAAAGCCGTCCCCGCGACCGGCGGCGTGCTCATCCAGTTCCCGTTCTACGCCGGCATCGCCGCGATCCTGACCAAAGCCACCGACAGCGCCGGGCACAGCGTGTCCCACTACCTCGGGGCGGCGTTCACCGGAGCCACCGTCGGCGGGCTGTTCCCGCTGCTCATCGGCGGCTACTCCATCGTGCTCGGCTTCCTGATCCCGTCCGGCGGCGGGAAATGGGTCATCGAGGCGCCGTATGTCATGCAGGCAGCCAACGACGCGCACGTCAGCCTCGGCTGGACCGTGCAGATCTACAACGCGGCCGAAGCGCTGCCCAACCTGATCAACCCGTTCTGGATGCTCCCGCTGCTGGGCGTGCTGTCCCTCAAGGCGCGCGACATCGTCGGATTCACCTTCACCTACCTGATCGTGCTGCTGCCGCTCGTACTCGCCCTGCTCACCCTTCTTGCTCCCACTCTCGCCTATCACCCGCCTGTCCATTGAGAAAGGTCGCCCCATGAACCCGGACACCGCACGCATCCACGAAGAGATCGTGCGCCGCAACCCCGCCGAACCCGAATTCCACCAAGCTGTCGCCGAAGTCCTTTCGTCGCTCGAACCGGTGCTGGCCCGCCGCACTGACCTGCGGGAACTCCGGCTGCTCGAACGGCTCTGCGAACCCGAACGCCAGGTGATGTTCCGGGTCGGGTGGACCGACGACCACGGCATCCCGCAGCTCAACCGCGGCTACCGCGTCGGCTTCAGCTCCGCGCTCGGCCCCTACAAGGGCGGGCTGCGCTTCCACCCGAGCGTCACCCTCGGCACGGTCAAATTCCTTGCCTTCGAACAGATTTTCAAGAACGCGCTCACCGGGCTCGGCCTCGGCGCGGGCAAGGGCGGCGCCGACTTCGACCCGGCCGGCCGCTCCGACGGCGAAGTGATGCGCTTCTGCCAGGCCTTCATGACCGAGCTGTACCGGCACATCGGCCCGCACACCGACGTCCCGGCCGGCGACATCGGCGTCGGCGCCCGCGAACTCGGCTACCTGTTCGGTCAGTACAAGCGCATCACCAACCGTTTCGACGCGGGCACCCTCACCGGCAAAGCCCTCGCCATCGGCGGCAGCCACGTCCGCACCGAGGCCACCGGCTACGGCGTCGTGTACTTCCTCGACGCGATGCTCGCCGCCCGCGGCGACAACCTCGAAGGTAAAACCGCCGTCGTTTCCGGCTGCGGCAATGTCGCGCTCTACGCGATGGCCAAGCTCCACGATTCGGGCGCCACCGTCTTCGCCTGCTCCGATTCCACCGGCACCCTCCACGATCCGGCCGGCGTCCGGTTGGACGTGCTACACGAACTGAAGGCCACACAACGCAAAGTCGACGCCTACCCCCACCTGGTTCCCGGCGCGCGGTTCGTGCCGGGAATAGCGCCCTGGGACATCCCGTGCGACATCGCCGTTCCCGCAGCCACCCAAAACGAACTCGACGAACCCGCCGCGATCACCCTCACCAAGAACGGACTGCGCGCGCTCGCCGAAGGCGCCAACATGCCGTGCACCCCCGCCGCGATCGACGTCTTCCGCGACGCCGGGATCGCCTTCGCCCCCGGCAAAGCCGCCAATGCCGGCGGCGTCGCCACCTCCGCATTGGAGATGCAGCAGAACTCCACGCGGGACCGTTGGGGCTTCCCGACCGTCGACCAGCGCCTCGCGGCCATCATGCGCGACATCCACGACACCTGCCTCGCCACCGCCGACCAGTACGGCCGGCCAGGGGACTACGAGGCGGGCGCGAACATCGCCGGATTCCTCACCGTCGCCGACGCCATGATCACCCTCGGCGTCGCCTGACGGCGGACTTCCTTAGGCCGCGGTGGTGTTCAGCCAGTTCAGGTAGCGGGAGAATCGCTCCACATAGGACACCGGGGTGGGTGCGATGGCCATCGCCTTGGCGTGCCAGCGCACCTGCCGGTACCGGGCGATGCGGTCGGTCTGGTAGCTGTCCAGCGCCGGTCCGAGATCGGCTCGGCTGAGCCGGTCGCCGAGCACGTATGCGTCTTCGATGCCCAGCGAGGCACCGGATCCGATGTGCGGGGACATGGCGTGCGCGGCGTCCCCGGCCAGTACGACCCGGTGGCTCTTCCAGCGCGGGATTTCCGGTACGACGGCGACCTGGTTGTCCATCACCGCATCCTCCGGGGTGGCCAGGACGACCTCGCGCAGCACGAACCGGGACGGTCCGTCGTGCAGGTTCTCCACCCGGGCAACGGCTTCCTGTTTGGGGCTGCCGGCGAACTCGCCGGTGACCCCGAACTGGGCCAGCACCCAGAAACAGGAGCCGTCGGCGAGCCGCGTGACCGTGCCGCGGGTGCGGTGATGCCCGACAGTCGCGCAGCCGTCGCCGAGATCCCCATCGAACGGCAGCACCGCTCGCCACACATGGTGACCCTCTTCGTAATAGTGGCTTTCCGAGCCGGGAATGAGCTTCCTGCGGACGTGGGAGTTCAGACCGTCGGCACCGACGAGCAGATCCCCGCGCTCCCGTTCGCCATCGGCGTAGTGCACGGTCACGCCGACCTCGTCCTCGGTGTAGCCGACCACTTCCTTGCCGGTGCGGATGTTCTCTTCGCCGACCGCGGAGACGAGCAACGCGCTGAGCCGCTGCCGATGCACCACCCGCCCCGGCGGCATGCCGGCTACGTCCAGCACGGCACCGGAGGGGCCCCGAACGCGCTGGAAGTTTTGTTCGGCCTTGATCTCCGACAGCCGCGGACCGAGCCCGAGACGTTCGAGTTCGGTGATCGTGTGCTGCCAGACTCCGAGCGCGGCACCGGTCTCCCTGATGTGCGGTGCCCGTTCTCGCACCGCGACCTCGAACCCCGCCCGGCGCAGCGACAACGCGGCACTCAACCCGACCATGCCCGCACCGGCCACGATCGCCCGGCCGCGCGTCCTCGTGCCGTTGCTCATGGGCGGGGCCGCGCTAGCGAAGCGATGCGCTTCCGCACGTCTTCCATCGTTCCGGACGGCTCTTCGCCCTCGCGGCGCGTCGCGTGAAATTCCGTGACGGCTACGGTGCACGGCTCGTCGGATATCACTTGCCACCGGTGGTTCGAACCGCAAAGGACGACCACGTCGCCCTGATTCAGGATTTCGCGAGTTCCGTCGGACGCTTCGAGCGCGATCGTTCCGCTGACCACCGTATCGATGGCAATACTGTCGTGCGAATGAAAGCTCCCGAATCCGACGCCGTCGTACCAATGGATCCCGCTGGGCTGCGCGGCAATGAGTTTCTGCTGCTCCGGGGAGGCCGGTGACCACTTCATCTCCGCCAGGCGGGAGCGCGGGGGAAAGCTCGCGCCGAACACGCGCAGCCCGCCAGGATTGGCCAGCACACTGCGGGCCTGGTACGGCTCATCCGGATAGTAGGGCAGGGTCGGGGCTTTGTCGTAGCCCCACAGATACGCGGCGCCGAAACCGTCCGGGTCCGCGGACTCGACCTCCGCGATTTCGAACTTCGATATCCCGGTCTCGACCTCTCCGAGCAAGACTCTCCGCCACGGAACAATTCCCATGTCATTTCCTTTCGTCCGAGCGAGCGTCCGGAACAAGACCGTCGAGGACGGCCATCGCCGAATCGTCCAGTTCGACGAACGCAGCCGCGACGTTTTCCCGGAGATGGCCGACACTGGCGGTGCCGGGGATGAGCAGCGTCGAGGGATCGTGCGCGAGCAGCCACGCGAGCCCGACCTGTGCGGGCGTGCCGCGGAGCCGGGCGGCGACGTCGAGCACGGTCGGTTCGGCCAGGACGTTCCGGTGTTCGGACGTGGCCGAGCCGAGCGGGAAGAACGGCACCCAGGCGATTCCGTTCTCGCGGCACAGTTCGAGCACCGGGTGATCGGCCCGGTGGAGGAGGTTGTAAAAGTTCTGGACGCACACGATCCCGGCGGGCAGCGCGCGGCGGAGCTGACCGGAATCGACGGAGCTGAGGCCGATCGCGCCGATCTTGCCCTCGTCGCGGAGCGCGATGAGTTCGGCCAGCTGGTCGTCCAGATCGGCGATCTGGTCGGCCGGGACGGCGAAGCCGCCGCGGAGGCCGTGCTGGACGCTCCGGATGTTGACCACGCCGACCTGGTCGACGCCGAGGCCGCGCAGGTTGTCCTCCACCTGGGCGCGCAGTTGCTCGGGCCGCTGCGCGAGGACCCTGCCCTCGCCTTGGTACACGGCACCGACTTTCGTGACGAGCAGGAGGTCGTCGCCGTATGGGGAAAGCGCTTCTCGGAGCACCTCGTTCGCCGTGCCAGGGCCGTAAAAGGCGGCGGTGTCGATGTGGTTCACACCCAGCTCGACGGCGGTGCGCACCACGTCGATCGCGGTGGCGCGGTCGACCGCAGGGCGTCCTGGCAGTTCCCCCAGCTGCATCGCGCCGAAGCCGACGCGCGCGACGTCGCGGCCGGCGATCCGGCCGGTCTTCATCGTTCGGAGCATGTCCGTTCCTCTCGGTCCGCGAACGCCGGTCACCAGGTCTCGAAGTGCAGGACGTCCTCGACCGGCTTCCGCTTGAGCGGGCCGAACGGGCGGGCCGCCCACCCGACCGCCATGGTCACGCCGATGATCTTGTGGTCCGGCACGCCGAGCACCGCGCGGACGCCTCGGGTGTTGAGCGTGTGAATCCCGGTCGGGGCGACCCCCAAGCCCATCGCGCGTCCGGCCACGAGCATGTTCTGCGCGGCCCCGTAGATCGCGGCGAACTGGTAGCGGTCCTCCCTCGGGTCACCGGGAACCCACGACGACGCGCAGATGAAGATGAGCACCGGAGCGTCCCGAAGCGTGGTCAGCAGGTGCGAGCCGCCGTCGTACATGCGGCGCTTCACCGGGTCGGTGACACTCGCCGTCCGCGCCTTGACGCCGTCGAGCGCCGAGGTGTCGGGAAGGATGGTCTCGTGGAGCCGCGCGCGCTGTTCCGGTGACGTGACCACGACGAAGTCCCAGAGCTGGGAGTTCTCCGGAGTCGACGCCCTGGTGCCGGCCCAGATCAGTTTCCGGACCACCTCGTCCGGCACCGGCTCCCCGGTCAGCCAGCGCATGGTCATGGCCGAGCCCATCGCCTCGAACACGTCCATGGTCTGCCCGTCGACGTCGTTGGTCATCTCGATCTCCGAATAACGGAAGTGAAGGTCCGATATTCGGAGACTAGTAAGCTCCATGGTCCGAGTCAAGGAGGTTGGCGTGCCGGAGCTGGACGCGCTGGACAAGAAGATCTTCGGACTGCTGGCCGAGAACGGCCGGATGTCCAACCTCGACATCGCCGCCAAGACCGGGGTGTCGGAGAAGACCGTCCGCCACCGCATCCGGCGGCTGATCGAGCGCGACGGCATGCGGGTGACGGCCACCATCGACAGCGCCGCGCCGGCGTCGCGGCTGATCGTCCTGGTGAGGGTGGAGCCGGGCCAGCGGTTCGTCGTCGCCGAGCGCCTCGCGGCGATGCCCCAGGTCGACGAGGTCCACCTGACCACCGGGGCCTACGAACTGATCGTCCGGGCGTCGTTCGATTCCGACAGCGACGCCCTCGAGTTCTACGTCCGCCACATCGAGCAGGGGGCAGGGGTCGAGGAGTCGCTCTCCACGCACGTCGTCGAGACGATCACCGGCGCCGCCGCCTCCCGTCCGGACCGTTTCGAAGAGTTCGACCAGCAGGCGTCCGCCATCGGCAGCTTGCCTGAGTTACTCGACCTCGCCTGCGACGTGGCCACCGCCTCACTCGGCGCCGACCGGGTCCACGTGGCCGCCGGGAGCGCCGATCCGGCCACGATGCGCTGGCGGGGTCTCTCCTCCCGCTACGTCGAGGAGATCCTCGCCAAGGGCCGGACCGAGGGGGCCGTGCTGCCGAACATCGTCAAGCACGACCAGCACGTCTTCTCGGCCGATGCCCAGACCGACCCGCTCTTCGGGTCCGCGACCGATCTCGTGGTCTCCGAAGGCTTCCATGGCTGGCTGGGCATGCCAGTGTGCAGCGGGGACGAGCAGCGCGGCACCATTTGCCTGTACTGGGACAGCGTCATCGCCTATCGCGAGGATCTGGTCCGCCAGGTCCAGGAACTGGCCGACACGCTCGGCAAGCACCTTCCGCGCTTCGCCGGACAGTCCACTGTGGATCTCTAGTCACTCTTCGCCGAGCACGTCCAGAATGCTCGCCGTGAGCCGCTCGCGCGCTCGCGGGGACAGCGGGGAGGTCAGCATGCTCTCGTATCCCCACGAGCCATCGGCGGCCATCCGCGCGACCAGGCAGCGGAGCGACAGTTCGTCGAGAGTCTCGACGGACTGCTCTTCCTCGGGGAACCAGCGCCGGTAGACCCGCTCCCACGGCGCGATCCAGTCGGGTTCGTTGGCGGCTTCCATGATGAGCCGCATCTCGACGTTGGTCGGCGATCTCGTCGCGGCCCGCACATAGCCTCGCGTGCGCTCGAGGAGGCTCGCGCCCTCGGGTTCTTGTCCGGTGGCATCGAGGAGTTCCCGTTCCATGCGCGCGGCGAGGTCCTCGTGGATGCCGGTGAGCAGTGCGTGCTTGCTGGGGAAGTGGTAGATCAGGCCGCGCTTGGTCACCCCGGCCTCCTCGGCGACCGCGTCGAGCGTGAGCGCGGCGATCCCGCGTTCCGCTACCACGGTCAGTGCCGCCTCGATCAGTTTGGGCCGTGCGCTCGGTCGTGCCATCAGTGCTCTCCTGTCGACGCAGTTAGTATACCTTTTGGTGTAGTACACTGTTTGGTGAAGTAACTGCGACAGGGGACGACTCATGAACGAAACCGCTCCGCGGGCGACGGCCCGCACCTGGGTGGGGTTGGCGGTGCTCGTGCTGCCGATGCTGCTCATCGCGATCGACGGGGTGGTGCTGGTCTTCGCCCTCGCCGACATCGCCGGGGACCTGCGGCCGACCGGCACGCAGCAGCTGTGGATTCTCGACATCTACTCGCTGATGCTGGCGGGTCTTCTCATCACCATGTCGTCGCTGGGCGACCGGTTCGGCCGGCGCAAAGTGTTGCTCATCGGCGCGGTCGTCTTCGCGATCGCCTCGGTCTTCGGCGCCCTCTCGACCGCGCCGTGGATGCTGATCGCCTCCCGCGCCCTGCTCGGCGTCGCCGGCGCGACGATCATGCCGGGAACACTTTCCCTTATCCGCAACATGTTCCTGGACCGCGGTCAGCGCCGCACGGCCATGGCGGTCTGGTCCGCGGCGGGCGCGCTCGGCGCGGCGGCGGGCCCGATCGTCGGCGGCTGGATCATCGAGGTCTTCAGCTGGCACGCGGTATTCCTGATGAACATCCCGGTCATGGTGCTGCTGCTCGGCCTGGCGCCGTTCCTCGTCCCGGAGAGCAAAAACCCGCACCCCGGCCGCGTCGACCTTCCCAGCATCGCGTTCTCGCTCACGGGCATGATCTCGTTCGTCTACGGGGTGAAGACCTTCGCCGAGGGCAAGGAACCGGGCATCGCGCTGATCACCTTCTTCGCCGGACTCGCCCTGCTCGTGCTGTTCGTCCGCCGCCAGTTGCGCATGCCGGAGCCGATGATCAACGTCCGGCTCTTCCGAGTCCGGGCCTTCACCGGCGCGGTGACCGCCGACCTGCTGTCGGTGTTCGCCTTGGTCGGCGCGCTGTTCGCCCTCACCCAGTTCCTGCAGATCGTCGCGGGCCTCAGCGTGATCGAGTCAGCGCTGTGGATGCTGCCGCAGGCCGCCGTGTCCGCCTGCGCCGGTTTCCTGGCCGCAGCGCTCGTCAAGCGCATCCCGACCTCGACCGTTGTCGCGGCCGGCGGACTCGTCACCGCCGGGGGCTTCGCGATTCTGCTCACGATCACGCCCGCCACCGAACCGTGGGTCATCGCCATTTCCCTGTGCCTTGTCGGGCTTGGTGCCGGGGTGGGCATGACGCTCACCAACGACCTCATCATGAGTTCGGTGCGCCCCGAGCAGTCCGGCCAGGCCGCCGCGATCAGCGAAACCGCATACGAACTCGGCACCGCGTTCGGCACCGCGATCCTCGGCTCCGTACTGCTCGGCTTCTACCGCACGGGCCTGGTGGACGCCGCCCCGGCCGGGCTCTCCGGCGGCATTCTTGAGTCTGCGAAGGAAACCCTTGCTGCAGCGGTTCTGTATGCCAAGGACTTGCCGGGTGCGATGGGAGCAGCGCTGTACACGGCTGCGACGGAGTCGTTCACGAGCGCGCTCGCGTGGACCGGCGGAATCGCCGCGCTCATCCTGCTCGCGGTAGCGATCTTCGCTGGAGGGATGCTTCGCGGGGTGTCGGCGCAGGCGGATCTTGCCGAGGTCGAGCACTGAGGCGAGTGTCGGGCGGGGGCTTCCCGACCGCGCTCGCTCGGTTCTTTAGCGGGCGATGCGAAGGTGGGACACGTCAACTGCCGCCGGGATCGAGTACGGCACATAGCCGGAGGAATGATGTCGGTCGACGAGGTCGGTTCTGCTTCCCTGGTGATCTGTGTCGTGGGTGCGGGCCCGCGCGGCGTCTCGGTGGTGGAACGCGTTTGCGCCAATGCCGCGCTCGCGCCCGGCGCACCGGTGGTCGTGCACCTGGTCGACGCGGTCTGCGACGGCGGTGGCCGGGTGTGGCGCACCGCGCAGCCCGGCGAGCTGCTGATGAACACTGTGGCCTCGCAGGTGACCATGTTCACCGACGACAGCGTGGACTGCCGCGGTCCGGTGGTGACCGGACCGAGCCTGTACGACTGGGCCAGGGTCGTCATGGTGATGGACGGGCTGGACGAGTATCCCGAGACAGTGCACGCCGAAGCGCGGCGGCTGACCCCGGACTCCTATCCGTCCCGGTCGTTCTACGGCCATTACGTGGGCTGGGTGCTGCGGCGCGTGGTGAGCACCGCGCCAGCGAGGGTTTCGGTCGTCTCGCACCGCCGGGTCGCGGTCGCGCTCGACGACAACGTCGACGGCACGCAGGTGGTGACCCTCGACGACGGCACCCGGCTCGGTGACGTGGACGTGGTGGTGCTGGCGCAGGGGCATGTCGGCATGGAGCCGGCCGAACCGGAACGCGCGTTGCTGCGGTTCGCCGGGGAACGCGGGCTCCGGTATTTCCCGCCGGGCAATCCCGCCGATGTGGATCTGAGCCGGATCCGCGCGGGCGAATCCGTGGCACTGCGCGGAATGGGCCTGAACTTCTTCGACTACCTGGCCCTGCTGACCGTCGGCCGCGGCGGGACCTTTCGCCGGGCGTCCGGCCGGTTGAAGTACCGGCCGTCCGGCCGCGAACCCCTGATGTACGCCGGTTCGCGGCGTGGGATTCCTTACCACGCAAGGGGAGAGAACCAGAAGGGCGCCTCGGGGCGGCACGAGCCGATGTTCCTTACCCCGGAGGTGATCCGCTGGTTCCGCTCCCGGGTCGCCGACGGAAAACCGTTGCGCTTCCGGCGCGACCTGTGGCCGCTGATCACCCGCGAGGTGCAGTTGGCCTACCACCGCACCCTTCTCACCGAACGGGACGGCGCGGCCGCCGGGGACGCGTTCGCGCGGGATTACGTGGCGCTGGCCGAACTGGACGTCGACGGACTGTCCGAGTCGGCGCTGCTGGACCGGTACCGGGTCGCGCCGGTGCACCGGTGGAACTGGGACCGGGTGACCCGGCCGTGGGGCCCCCGGTTCTTCCGCGACCACGACGAGTACCTGCGCTGGCTGCTCGGCTATCTGGCCGAAGACGTGGCACAGGCCAAACTCGGCAACGTGCGCGGCCCGCTGAAAGCCGCCGTGGACGTGCTGCGCGATCTGCGCAACGAGATCCGGCTCGTGGTGGACCACGGCGGGCTGAGCGGAAGTTCGTACCGCGACGAACTCGAGCAGTGGTACAACCCGCTCAACGCGTTCCTGTCGATCGGCCCGCCGGTGCGGCGGATCGAGGAGATGATCGCGCTCATCGAGGCGGGCGTGCTGCGCGTGCTGCCGCCCGGCATGGTGGCCGGGCCCGCGCCGAGCGGCCGGAAGTTCCGCGTCGGCGCGACGAGTTTGCCCGGCACCCACTACGACGTGACGACCCTCGTCGAGGCGCGGCTGCCGGAAAACGACATCGCGCGGACCACCGATCCGCTGCTGCGCTACCTGGTTTCCACCGGACAGGGCCGCGGATACCGGATTCCCGAAGGCGACCACACGCCTGCCGTGGCCTACGAAACCGGCGGGCTGATGGTGACCCCGCGCCCGTACCGCCTGGTCGACGTCACCGGCCGGGCGCATCCGAAACGGTTCGCGTTCGGGGTGCCCACCGAGACCGTGCACTGGCTGACCGCGGCGGGAATCCGGCCCGGGGTGAACTCGGTGATCCTCGGCGACGCCGACGCCATCGCACGGGCCGCGCTGGCGATGGACCAGCCCGACGCATTGAGCGAAACCCGGCCGCGGCGCGAGGAGAACCGACCGTGACTCCCGGCACCGATTCCGGTCTGCTGGCCCCGGTGTGGGCGGGCACCGGGCTCGGGGCGCTGGTGTCCGACGAGGCCTGGTTGCGGGCCATGCTGGACGTCGAGGCGGCGCTGGCCCGGGCACAGGCGCGGCTGGGCGTGGTGCCGGAATCGGCGGCCGCGGTCATCGCTTCGGTCGCGCGCGAGGACGGGGTCGACCTCCTCGAAGTCGCCGAACGGGCGCGGGGCGCGGCGAATCCGGTGGTGGTGCTCGTGGAGCGGTTCACCGCCGCGGTTGCCGCACGGGATCCGGCCGCCGCGGAGTTCGTGCACCGCGGCGGGACCAGCCAGGACATCCTCGACTCGGCGGCGATGGTGTTGTCGGGCCAGGTGCTTGCCGCGGTGGAGGCGGATCTGCGGCGGGTGGGACGGGCTCTGGCGCGGCTCGCGGCCGAGCACCGGGACACCCCGATGGCCGGGCGCACGCTGACCCAGCACGCGGTGCCGATCACGTTCGGGCTCAAGGCCGCCGGATGGCTGCAGCTCACGCTTGACGCGCTGGAACGCGTGTCGCGGGTGGTGCTTCCGGCGCAACTGGGCGGCGCGGCGGGTACGTGTGCGTCCTATGCGGCCTATGCCCGGCTCGCCACCGGGTCCCCGGCCGGCGGGGGCGCAGAGCTGATGCGTGCCTTCGCCGAGGAGACGGGGCTGGCCGAACCGGTCGTGCCGTGGCACGCGCTGCGCACGCCGATCGCGGATCTCGGATCGGTGTGCGCGTTCGTGGCCGCGGCGCTCGGGAAGTTCGGGGCCGACGTGCAGATCATGTCCCGCACCGAGATCGGCGAGGTGACCGAACCGGCGGCCGACGGCCGGGGAGTTTCCTCGGCCATGCCGCAGAAACGGAATCCGGTGCTGGCCACACTGCTGGTTTCCGCGGCGCGCCAGGCACCGGCGTACGCGTCGATCCTGGTGCAGAGCTTGGTGTCCGAGGACGAGCGGTCGGCGGGCGGCTGGCACGCGGAATGGCAGCCGTTGCGGGAATCGCTGCGGCTCACCGCCGGGGCCGCGCGCACCGCCGCCGAACTCGCCGAGGGCTTGACCGCGGATCCGGTGCGGCTGCGCGAAAATCTCGGGCTGACCGGCGGGAGCATCGTCTCCGAACGGCTCAACGCCGAACTGGCCGGGGCACTGGGCAAGGCGAACGCGAAGAAACTGCTCGCCGGGGTGGCGCGCCGCGCGGCTGAGGAAGGCCGCCCCTTCGCCGAGTTGCTCGCCGCGGCCCCGGAACTCGCCGGCGGCCTCGCTGGCCGGGTGGATGTCGCGGAACTTCTTGACCCGGAACGGTATCTGGGCGCTTCGGGGGAGTTGACTGGCCGGGTCCTCGCTCGCGCCGCCGCCGTTCTCGGCACTTATGCTCGCGTAACGGTATTTTCGCGTCCGTGAGGGGAACCCTGAGGGAATCAGATTCCCTCAGGGTTCCCCTCACGGACCGCGAACCCCGCTCACCAGGGCCGGAGCAGATACCGGTGCTCAGCGTTCCGTTCCACCGCCGCCCGGGTGTAGAGCAGCGGAAACACCCCACCGGCGTGCCAGCGTTCGGCGAGATCGCGGTAGTGCGGGCTGGCCGGATCGCCGGATTGGCCGGGAGCGTTGACAGCGCGGGAGTTGTCCCAGCCGCCGACGTCGAGCACCATCCGGAAGCTCGCCCCGTTGGTCTGGCCGAAGGCACCGTTCGCCGGATAGGTCGAGGCGTCCACTGTGTACGCCGAGCCGCCGCGCGGGAGCGGGCCCACGTTGGCACCCAGCGGATGTCCGAAGGTCGTCTGGTGCAGGTTGCCCCAGCGCCAGGCGGCGGGGTCGGGCCCGAGCAGGCGTTTCGTGTCCGCGTAGCCGGCCGCGAGGGTCGACAGCAGGAGCGCGTCCCGCTTCGCCGCCGCGTCCGGGCCGAACCAGGGCTCGGGATGTTCCAGCGCCTCCACGGCGACCGCCGCGTCCGGGACCGGGATGAGTGGTTGCACCGCGGGCGGAACCACGGCACGCGAGAAACCGGGCAGCAGCTGACGGGAGAACCACACCTGGTACAGCGCCGCCGCGGCGGAATCCGCGCGGTCGACCCCGTCCCAGCCGCGCAGCAGGTCCAGTGCGGCGCGGGTGTCCGGATCGGCTGAGGCGAGGTGGGCCGCCACCGCGCGCAACCGGGTCGCGGGCAGGTCGAGCTGGTCGTTCTGCAACGCGATCGAACTCTCCACCGAACTGCGTGGCGTGGCGGACAGCACGTCGGTGATGCGTTGGTACCGCGACGGATTCGCCCATTCGAAGCCTAGTTTCCGTTCCCGCGCCGGGTAATCCGGCGGCAGGTTGTACTGGTTGGCCGAGGCGACGAACCCTTCCGGCGGATTGACCGAACGGGGCAGCTCGTCGCCGGAGTAGAACCCGGTCCATTCGTAGCGGCCGTCGCCGGGCACCGGCAGCAGGCCGTCGTAGCCGGAGCGCTTGGGGGCCAGCCCGCCAGGTATCCAGGCGATGGTGCCGCTGGTGTCCGCGTACGCCTGGTTCTCCGCGGGCGCGCCCCAGTTGCGCATCGCGCGGGTGAAATCGTCCAGGTTGCGCGCCCGCATCAGCTTGAGGTTGCCGAAATAGGGCGACATCCCGGGTTCGGACCAGCCGGTGCGCAGCGCGAACGCGAGGTGTCGCTGTTCGTCCACCTTGAGCACCGGGCCGTGCCGGGTGAACCGCAGCTCCGCCGGACGGGACGCCTGCCCGGCCACCGGAATCTGCTCGGTGACCGTGCGGAAGGATTCCCAGCCGTCGCCGTACCGGTACCGGGACGGGTCGTTCGGATCGAGCTGGTAGACGTACAGATCCTCCTGATCGAGCCCGAAGACCGTGAGCCCGAAGGCCACGGTTCCGTTGTGCCCGATGGAGATGCCTGGCTGGAACGGTTCGCCCGCGCCGACCACGTCGATCCCGGGCGCGGACAGCTGCGCGAGATACCGCAGCGAGGGCGCCTTGAGCGCGCGGTGCGGATCGTTGGCGAGGATGGGCCGCCCGGTCGTGGTGCGCGTGGGGGAGACCGCCCAGTTGTTGGACCCCTCGGCGGGCGCGTCGTCCTCCGCGGCGGCTGCCCGCACCGCGCCGTTGGCGAAGACGACGTCCTGGGTCGCGAGCTTGAAGGTGTTCAGGACGTCGTCGGTCACCGTGCAGGGATCCAGTCCCGCCGGGACGGCCGGATCCACGTCGGGCTCGAGCTTCACCCGGATCTTGTCCAGCCGCACGTCCCCGGCGCAGGCCACCTTGGCGCGCTGCACCTCGCTGGTGAGGTTCTTGCTGAGCCCGTGCGTGCGGATGCGCACCACGTCCTCCGGGCTCCACTTCGCGGGCAGGTAGCCGAGCTTGCGGAACTCCTCCGGCATCGCGGCCGGATTCTTCGCCAGCCAGTCGACGTAGGAGTTGACACCCTCGGTGAACCGGGTCGCCGCCTGCCTCGCCTCCGGCCCGTAGCTTTCCCATTCCCGCCGCATGTTCCCGCGGTACAGGAACAGCCGGGTGGCCCGGTCCTGGTCCACATAGGACGGTCCGAGGACGGCGGAAAGCTCGCCGAGCCCGCGCCGGCGCCACAGGTCGATCTGGAACAGCCGGTCGCGGGCGGCGTTGAACCCCTGTGCCAGGAAGAGGTCGTCGGTGTTCGCCGCGTAGATGTGCGGGACCCCCCAGGTGTCCACGATGAGCTGAACGGGCTGCCGGAGCCCGGGTACCGAGAACCCAGTGCCCTCCGCGCTCGCCTGCGCGACCGGGCTCAGCCCGCCGCCGAGGAGGACACCGGCGAGGATCGTGATCGAGAACCGGCGACGTCTTCCCATGCGCTCAGCTCCCGATGCTCTGCGAGAACTTGAAGAAGTTGCCCGGGTCGTATTTCCGCTTCACGGTCACCAGCCGGTCGTAGTTGCACCCGTAGTACGCCCACTGCCAGTCGGGCAGTCCGTTGTGGCCGTAGTTGAGATAGGTGTGGCTGCTCGAATACGGGTCGATGGCCGCGAAACCGTTGTTCGCCCATGCCGTCGCCGAGCCGGTGTCGTCCGGGGTGGGATCCGCCTTGGTGACTTCGCCCGAAAAGCCCACGGCGAACTGGGCGTCCCGGTGCGGCCAGGCGGTGTCGCCGACGGGCACCCGGTTGGCCTGCCCGCCCCAGCCCGCGAACACGAGCGAGCGGTTCTGCCCGGACCGCCGGTCCGCGTCGAAGGCGGTGACGACCGGGTTGATCCCGGCCGCCGGGATCGGGCCGGTGAACGTGCGGTACCGGTGTGCGACGAACTTGGTCCGGCCGAGCAGCGCCCCGGGCGTCTGGCCCACGACGTGGCACTGGTCGGCGGTCTTGTCCCCGCAGCCGAAGGCACGCATCATCGCCGTGTCGTAGGGCAGTTCCTCGGCCGCGTTGGTGGCGGGCGGGGAGCCGACCGCGGAGATCAGGCCGTTGATCGCGGCGTCCGCGTCCGCCTTCGGGCCGAGGTAGGCGCCGACCACCTGCACGATCGGGACCGCGCCGGGCGCGGCGTCCGGCAGGACGATCACCAGCGTGGTGGCCAGTTCGTCCGGGCCCGCGATCAGCCACGGCTGCCAGGCGGCGATCACGTCGGCGACCTTGGCCCACGGCCAGGTCACCCGGTAGCTGATCACCTTGTCCACCACGGTCGGGCGCGATTCGAACTCGGTGACGATGCCGAAGTTCCCGCCGCCCCCGCCGCGCAGCGCCCAGTACAGGTCGGGGTACTGGCTCGCCGAGGCGCGCACCACGCGGCCGTCGGCGAGCACCACGCGGGCGGAGACCAGCCGGTCGGCGGCGAGGCCGTATTTCCGGGTCTGCCAGCCGAGACCGCCGCCGAGGAGGAACCCGCCGGGGCTGACCGTCGGGCAGCCGCCGATGGGCAGGGTGACCCCGTGCGCCTTCAGCGCGGGGATCGAGTCCACGCCCTTGAGCCCGGGACCGAACCGGACGGTCGAGCCCACCGCGGCGTGGTTGATCTTCGAGGTGTCGATGATCAGCCCGGGGGTGGTGGACCAGCCGTTGAAACTGTGCCCGCCGCTGCGGGGCGTCGCGGGCACCCCGTGCTCTCGCGCGAACAGCACGGACCGGCGGACGTCCTCAGTGGACACACAGTAGGCGATCGCCTGCGGGTTGACCGGGTCGAACTCCGCGCTGATCAGCCGTTTGGCTTCCAGGTAGCCCGAATCCGGGGGAAGGACCAGAGTGCCGGCGAGCTGTGCGCGCAGCTGGCTCCAGTCCGTTGTGGACGCACTCGAGACGTGGCCGAACACTCCGGCCCCGCTCAGCGCGCCGGCCGCGGCGACCCCGGAGCCCACTCGCAAGAATGACCTTCGCGTGTACATGCAATTGCCTCTTTCTTACCGCGTGCGCAGGCGCCGGCCATTTGCGTGGACCGGGCAGCCTGCAAGAGAACGGAATGAAGTCAGCCAAAAGCGCAATGCTTTCCGATGGAATTCGGCCCCAGAGTGATATGTGCGCGCTTGGCGGGTCCACGCACGCTAGCGGCAGGCGGACGAGGCCGTCAAGGCAAGCCGGCGGTGATTACGACATCCAGCCTAGTGCGGCGGCGTCCCTTGATCTGGGGGACCTGTTTCCGCGGCGGCTTGACCAATAATTCAGAGCGGCGCGGTAAGTTTCCTGGCCTCGACCGGACTGAGAAAAACGACCTGATCGCCTTATCCCGCAACGAAATCCGACGGCGCGAATATCGCGGCTGTCGTATCAGTGGCGACAAGGGGGAAACCATTGTCCATCCCGTACCGCATCCGGTATCGAAGACGGACCGCGTGCCGGCGCCGGTGCGATCCCGTTGGAGCGTGCCGTGTCCGAGGACGTGCCGTAGCGGGATATCCGGGTCAGCGCGCTTCGAGCCATTCCCGGACGTCGCCCAGCGCGGTGCCGCCGCTGTCGGCGTCGATGTTCTCGGCCAGATCGGCGATCGTGATCTTGGACAGGGCTTCGTTCCAGGCGAGTTCGGCGTCCGCCATCGCGCGGGCGATGGAACACCGCGTCGTGCAGCGTTCGGGGGCCGCCGCGAGCGGGCCGCGCTTGCGGATCTCCGTGCAGCGGAAGAATCCTCCCGGCCCGTCGATCGCCGCGACGACGTCCAGCACGCTGATCTCCCCCGGCGGCCGGGTGAGCCCGTATCCGCCGTCCTGCCCCTGCGACGAGTGCACCACCCCGGCCCGCGACAGCACCTGCAGGTGCTTGGCGAGGTACGCCGGCGGGATGTCGTGCAATTCGGCGAGCCGCTGCGCCGGCACCGGGCCCTGCGCCTGGCTGAGCGTGACGCAGCAGTGCAGCACCCACTCGATGCCGTTGGACAGCTTCATGGCCTCATCGTACGTCTCGGACAAATTATGTCCAAGTCGCCCCGCTGCGTGGTACGGTCCGGACACTAACTGTCCGAGTTGAGGGGTTTGCCTTGACCAACACTGAGAATCAGCCTCGGTCGCCGAGTCCCGCCGCGGACTCCGGCACCGCGACGACGGCCGACCGGGCCGCGCTGGGACTCGCCGCGGTGGCGCTGTTCGTCGCGGCGGTGAACCTCCGGCCGGCGATCGCCGCCATTTCCCCCTTGGTGGACACCATCCGGGCGGATCTCGGCCTGTCCGCCGTCGGCGCTTCCCTGCTCACCACGATCCCGACGCTGGCCATGGGCCTGTGCGCCCCGGCGGCCGCGGTGGTCGCGCGCCGGTCCGGGCTGCACGGCGGGGTCCTCATCGGGCTGGCGATCATCGGCGTGGGCACCATCGCCAGGGCGCTCGGGCACGCCACCTGGCTGCAGCTGACCACCGCGTTCGTGGTGGGCGCGGGCATCGCGGTCGCCCAGACCCTGCTTCCGGCCGTGGTGAAGGCGCGGTTCGCCAGCCGCGCGGGACTGGTCACCGGCATCTACACCGCGGGTCTCGGCCTTGGCGGCGCGGTGGCCGCCGGCGTCACCGTGCCGCTGGCCGACGCGTTCGGCTCGTGGCCGATCGCCGTGGGGTCGTGGGCGGTCCTCGCGCTCGCCGGAATGGTGATGTGGTCGGCGGCCAAACGGTCGCTGAACCTCGGCGACGCGGCCCCGCGCAAGCTCGCGACGAAGGGCCTGCCCTGGGGCAGCGCGACGGCGTGGAAGATCACCGCGATCTCGGCGGGCAACTCCGCGCTGTACTACTGCGAACTGGCCTGGGTGGCGCCGCTGCTCACCAACGACGGCGGACGCAGCGTTTCCGCCGCGGGCGGCCTGCTCACCGCGATGATCTCGATCCAGGTGGTGGCCATGCTCGCGGTGCCCGCGCTGCTGGGCGAGCGGACCGACCAGCGGCTCGGCCTCGCGGTCACCACGCTGATGACGGCCGCCGGATTCCTCGGCTTCGCACTGAGCCCGGGTACCGGGACCTGGTTGTGGATCATTCTCATGGGCGTCGGCCACGGCGGGCTGTTCCCGCTCGTGCTCGCGCTGCCGGTCACCGCGGCCCGGGACGCGACGCATGCCGGGCGGATCAGCGGAATGGCGTTCTTCATCGGTTACGCCTGCGCCGCGGTCGGTCCTTTGCTCGTCGGCTTCCTGCGGGACGCCTCGGGTGATTTCAAGCTGGCGTTCATCCTGCTGGCCGCGGTCACCGCACTGATGGTTCTCCCGATCGCGGGTCTGTCGCCCCGACGGCTGGCCCGGTCGAAGTAAGGGGAACCGGACACCTTCAATCGAAAATCCGAGCTGGGGGGTTTGGACGAGGTGGCTTCCGAAAGAAGAGCACGGGTCGCGATCGTCGGCGCGGGAATCGCCGGGCTGGTGATCGCGACCGTCCTGCGCAGACGTGGCGTGCGATGCGAACTGTACGAACAGTCTCCGGTGTTCGACGCGGTCGGCGCGGGAATCCAGCTTTCCCCGAACGGGGTGCGGATCCTGCACCGGCTGGGCGTCGCCCCGGCACTGGCGGAGAACGGCGTGCAAGCGCGTTCGATCGAAACCAGGCGCTGGGACGACGGCGGATTGCTGGCCAAGGTCCCGCACGGGACGGCGTGCGAGGAGTTGTTCCGCGCGCCGTACTACCTGATCCATCGCGCTGATCTTCAGCGCTGCCTGGTGAACCTGCTCGCCCCCGGCACGGTTCACCTCGGGCGGAGTGTGGCTCGCGTGGTCGAGCGTGCCGACCACGTCGAGTTGCACTTCGCCGACGGGGGCCATACGACGGCGGAGCTGGTGATCGGCGCCGACGGAGTGCATTCCGCCGTCCGCCGCGCCGTCGTGCGGGACGAGCCCAAGTTTTCCGGATATTCCGTGTATCGCGGGTTGATCCCCGCCGAGGTGGTGCCTTCCTTCGCGGCCGATCCCCGGGTGCTGTTCTGGCTCGGCCCGCAGCGGCATGTGACGTATTACCCGATCTCCGCCGGGAAAACCGTCCACTTCAGCGCGGTGTGCGCCACCGGCGACGGACGGTCCGGCGCTTCGACGACGGGCACCGAAACCGAAGAACTCGCCGCGGCGTTCGCCGGGTGGAATCCGGAGGTGCGGCGGGTGGTCACCGCCGCGGCTTCGGTGACCCGCTGGGGGTTGTTCGACCGGGATCTCGCCGACCGGTATGTCAGCGGACGGCTCGCGCTCGTGGGGGACGCGGCCCATCCGATGCTTCCGTATCTGTCCCAGGGCGCGAACCAAGCGCTCGAGGACGCCGTGGTGCTGACCGATTGTCTCGCCGACGCCGGCCGTGATCCAGTGCGGTCGCTGAGGCACTACGAGGCGCTGCGCCGGCCACGGACCGCCGAGGTGCACCGGCAGTCCCGGGCCCGGGCGGAGACCTTCCATCTCGCTGACGGGACGCGGCAGCGCGAACGCGATTTCCGCCTGGCGGGCGAAACGCTGAACGATCTGGCATGGCTTTACGGTTTTGACGCGGCACTGACCCCGGCGCAGCGCGAAGCGCTGAACGGCAGGGCCGCGCTGGGGGACCATCGGCCCGAGGTCGTTTCCTAGACCTCGCGCGCGATCGGTCAGCGAACCCGGCACACCGCATCTGGGGTGGTCTTTGCGGCGCCGGGCGAGTATTCGCATTCAGCGGTCCTGGAGGACTGATGCATTCTTTGATCCGCCGCATGTTGCGCGGAAACGGTTTCTACATCGGCACGATCTTCGAAGAAGCCGCCCGCCGCTATCCCCGGCTCGAGGTGACCCTCGACCAGCCGTTGCGATGGGCACCCGACCGCGGCACCGAATTCACCGTCGCCGAGCTGGCCGACCTCGTCGACGACCTCTCCGCCCGATTGTGGGCGGCCGGGGTGCGACCGGCCGAACGCGTGGCCCTGTACAAGACCAACAACTTCGACATCGCGCTGTTCGCCTGTGCGGTGGCCCGGATCGGCGCGGTGCCCGCACTGCTGTCGCCGTTCCTCGACGGCGAGATCGTCTTCACGCTGCTGCACCGGCTTGAGCGGCCGTGGCTGCTCACCGACGGCGACACGATCGACGGCCCGCTGCACGAGATCCCGGTCGCCGCGGCGACCCGGGGCGTGCTGCTCGCGGCGGGGACCGAACGGGTCGGCACCGTCGACCTGTCCGCCATCGCCGAGGCTCCGCGCCGCGACGCGGTTCTGCTGCATCCGCGCCAGCCTTCGCTGATCTCGCACAGTTCCGGCACGACCGGGATCCCGAAGCTCGCGGTGCACTGCCCGGAAGCCGGTTACCACCGCCTGATCCCGCAGAAGCTCGTGGCCTGGCCGGTCCGGCGCAAGGAGAAAGCCGCGCTGTGCATGACGTTCGTGCATTCGCGGTTCTACCAGGGCCTGGCGATGTGGCTGGAGCTGGGCAACCCGCTCGTGATCGCGGTGGACGCGGACCCGCGCCGGATCGGCCCGCTGTTCGCCCGGACCCGGCCCGGCTACGTCGAGACGCATCCCAACAACTTCGTCGACTGGGAAGTGCTCGCGGACGATCCGGCCGAACCGCTGTCCGGCGTGCGCTACTTCGGGGCCACCTTCGACGCGATGCACCCGCGGACCATCCAGCGCATGCTGGGGGCCTCGCACCGGCGGCGGCCGCTTTTCCTGCAGGCGTACGGGCAATCCGAGATCGGCCCGGTGGCCGGCCGGTGGTACACCCGGCGCAGCGCGAAGAACGCCGACGGCCGGTGCGTCGGGATGCCGCTGCCCGGATTCATTTCGATGCGCGTGGTCGGGGCGGACGGCACCCGGGTGAAAACCGGTGCGGTCGGCCATCTCGAGGTGCGCAGCCGGACCCGCATCCTCACCTATCTCGGGGAGGACGCGCGGTACGCGAAGGAGGTCCGCGACGGCTGGTGGCGGCTCGGCGACATGGGCTACCGGGATCGCTGGGGCCTGCTGCACCTGCTCGACCGGGAGGTCGACCAGATCGAGTCGATGACCAGCAACCTCGAGGTCGAGGACATCCTCATGTCGCGGCTCGACGAACTGCGGGAGATCGTGATCGTGGCCGGGCCGCAGGGCGAACCGGTGCCGGTGGTGGCCACCCGCGACGACGGCCCGCTCGACCGGGAGCGCTGGCGGCGGGCCACCGGCGACCTGCCCGCGATGGCTCCGCCGTGGCAGCTCGATTTCGCCAAGCTGCCCCGGACCTCGACCTGGAAGATCCAGCGGCACCAGCTGGCCACCTTGGTGCGGGAAGACCGTGGCGCGGCCGCGCGCACCGCGACTGGAAAGGGGAAAGGCGCATGACGACCGCGAGTTCCGCCGAACGGCACCTGATCGAGCTGATGACCGGCTTCTGGAAGACCGAGGCCGTCTACTTCGCGACCGAGCTCGGCGTCATCGACCGCCTCACCGGGTCGAAGCCGATGTCCGGCACCGAATTGGCGCTGGCCCTGGATCTGGACGCGGACGCGCTGGGCCGGTTGCTGGCCTACCTCGGCAGCCTCGGGGTGGTGCGCGGCAACGAGGCCGACGGCTACGCGCTCAGCGAGGTCGGCGAGCTGCTCCGCTCGGATTCGCCCAGCGCCATGCGCCACCACATGCGCCTCTACGGCGACCACTTCTACCGCGCGTGGGGCGAGCTCGCGCATTCGCTGCGCGGCGGCGGGGCCGCGTTCTCCCGGGTGTTCGGCAGCGACCTGTTCTCCTACCTCCGGCAGAATCCCGAGGCTTCGCACGCCTACGAACGGATGATGGACGCGGGCGCGCCGTTCTTCGCCGAGGTCGGCCGCGCCTGCGACTTCTCGCGGGCCCGGCTCATCGTCGACGTCGCCGGCGGCCACGGGTCGCTGCTCGACCGCCTCCTGCGGGAGAATCCGGAACCGCGTGCGGTGCTGTTCGACGCGCCGCACGTGATCGAGGAGTCCGAGCGGTACCCGATCGCCCTCGACCACGGCGACCGCTGCGAACGCGTCGGCGGCGATTTCTTCGTGTCGGTCCCGGAATCCGGGGATGTCTACCTGCTGTCCCGGATCCTGCACTGCTTCGACGACGAGGCGTGCCACCGGATCCTGGCCAACATCCGGCGCGCCATGGCCCCGGACGGGAAGCTGGTGATCCTGGAACGGCTCATCACCGGCGAGGACGCGTCGCTGGCGCTGGGCTTCAACATGCACATGCTGGTGGTGCTCGGGGGCGGCCGCGAACGGGACGAGGCCGAGTACCGCACGATGCTCGACAAGGCCGGGTTCACCCTGACTTCGGTGCACGCACTGCCGCTGGAGACCCATCTCCTGGTCGCGGCTCCGGCGACGATCCCGGGATGAGCCGATGATCTTCCGGGTACTCGGGCCGTTGTCCGTGGAGGACCGTGGTTGCTGCCGCACGCCCACCGCGGCGAAGCAGCGCCAGGCTCTCGTGTTGCTGCTGCTGAAGGCCAACAGCGTGGTGCCGCTCCCGCAGTTCGTGGAGGAACTGTGGGAGGACGCCCCGCCTGTGCGGGCCGTCGCGGCCCTGCACACCTATGTCATGCAACTGCGCAAGGCGCTGGAACAGCTGCGCCTGCCCGACGGGTCCGGCGCGCGGCTGCTCACCCGCAAGGGCGGGTACGAACTCGTGGTGCACCCGGGCGAACTCGACCTCGACGTGTTCGAGCACCGGGCGCGCGCGGCTCTGGCCGTGCGCGACACCGCGATGCGGGCGCACGATCTGCGCGAGGCACTGCGGCTGTGGCGCGCGCCTGCGCTGGTCGACGTGGTGGCCGGGCCGATCCTGCGGGCCGCGATCACCGTGCTCCAGCGCAAACGGCTCGACGCGATCAGCCACCGCATCGACGCTGATCTGGCGCTCGGGCGGCATCACGACCTGATCGGCGAACTGACCGCGCTCGTGCACCACCACCGCACGCACGAGGAGTTCACCGCGCAGCTGATGCTCGCGCTCTACCGTTCGGGCCGCCAGGTGGACGCGCTGGCCGCGTTCCACCAGCTGCGCAAGGCGGTGGCCGAGGATTCGGGCGGCGCGCTTTCGCGGCGGCTGCACGAGTTCTACACCAACATCCTGTCCGCCGACGCCACCCTGGATCCGCCGTCGAGCACTCCGTCGAGGCTTTCCCTCGACATGGTCGGCGCCCTCGGGGGGGNNCCCCCCGAGGGACCTGTTCAGCGGCTCTCCACCGCGAGCCGGTGCTCCCGCAGCCCGCTCCGGCTGCGCAGGGTCTTTCCGTTGGGAGTCAAGGGAAGTTCGCGCATGAGGTGGTAGCGGGACGGGATGTTCCCGTCCGGCAGCACCCCGCGGCACCACGCCCGCAGCTCCGCCTCGTCCAGTCCGGCCGCGCCGACGACGTGCGCCTCCACCGGATCGCCGAGCACCACCGCGTTCGACACCAGCCGGTGCGCGCGCAGCACGGTCTCGATCTCCAGCAGGTCGACGTCGGTGCCCCGGGCGCGTTCGGCGTCGACGCGCCCGCGCAACCGCAGCGCGCGGTGCTCCGGGTTCCAGGCGACCAGGTCCTGAGTGGACAGCCAGCCGCCGACCCACGGATGGTGCTCGTAGAGGTACGGCGACTGGGGAACGTGCACGTGCAGGACGCCTCCGGTGATGGCGATCCGGATTCCCGGCGCCGGCAGGCCGATGCTCCGCGGCCCGGACCGGCCGCCGAGATCGGTCGCGACGATCCCGGTTTCGGTGGTGCCGTAGGCCTGTCCGATGAGCACCCCGAAACGTTCGGCGAAATCGTCGTACCCGCGCTGCGGCAGGATTTCCCCGCAGGACACGGCGAGCCGGAGCCTGGGCAGCGACAGCGCGTCCGGGGTGGCGGCGAGGAGTTCGAAATGCCGCGGATTGCCGAGGATGACGTGGGCGTTCCGGGCCGCCGCGGCGAGCGGTCCGGTGGCGAACACGACGGTGGCGCCGGTGTTGAGCGCGTGCAGCACCCCGCCGATCAGGCCGAAGGAATGCGTGACCGGATCGAGCAGCAGCACCCGCTCGCCGCGGCCCGGCATGCCGGGGATCGCGGCGAGCCGGTTCAGCTCGCCGAGCAGGGACTCCGGGGTCCGGCCGACCGCCTTGATCCGCCCGGTGGTCCCGGACGAGAACTGGACCAGGCAGTGGCCGGTGCGCGCCGGAGTGCCGCCGGGCAGCCGCCGCACCAGGATCTCGCATTCCTCGGTGAACCTGTCCGTTCGCGGAGCACCGCCGAGGACGAGCTGGACCTGCGGCGCGCATTGGGCGAACAGTGCGGCCCGGTCCTTCCCGCGCAGCCGCGGATCCGGCAGGAGCACCTGCGCGCCGAGCGACCACAGCGCGAAGATCGACCACAGCTGGGTGAAACTCGGCGTGCCCTGCACCGCGACGGTGCAGCCCGGGCCGATGCCCTGCCCGCCGAACAGGGCGGCGAGCCGGGTCACTTCGGCACGCAGGGCGCCGTTCGTGACCGGGCGCGCCGCCCGCGCCCACACCGCGTCGTCCGCGCCGCCGCGGAGCAGTTCGGCGCCCCACCAGGAATCCAGCGGCACCTCGGTCTCCTTTCGGCGGACGGCTCGGCTTGCCCGGGGGCTACTTCTCGACGCAGAACTCGCCGACCGGCCAGCCGACGTGCCGCTTGTCGGTGGCGACGTACCCGAGCACCTGGTCGCCAGGCTTGAGCTCGGTGACGTTGAGGACGCTCCCGCCCGGCCCGAGGACCCGGACGTGCCAGTCGTCCTGGACGATCAGGTTCGTCCGCACGCCTTCCTCGGAACTCGCGGTGATGCTCAGCAGCGGCCGGGACTCGAGCTTGATCCGCCCCACGACGATCCGCCGGGTACGGCCGTCCGCGCCGACGGCGAGGACCGCGCTGCCCGACTTCAGCTCGCTGAGGTAGTTGGTGCGGTTGTCCTGGCCGAGCACGTACGAGTGCAGAGCGCCGGCGTTGATCCGGAACGGGCGGGTCGGCATGTACGGCAGGGGATGCGTTTCGCTGCAGCACAAGACGAATCCGTGCGCGTAGGAGCCGACGAGCATGCCCTCGTCCTCCTCGAAATGCGTGCACGTGTCGATGCAGACCCGATCGCCGAGCCCACAGTGCTCGATCGATTCGACAGTCAGCTTGTTCAGCGCGAGCGACGGCGTCTTCGCCTGGAGCAGCTGGACGAGGCCGAACACGTCGTCGGCGTTGCGCGGCGCGAGGATGATCCCGTCGGAGCCCTTCTCCAGCACGTCCACGATGATCTGCGCGTCTTCGAGGCTGTTCGCCTGGCAGATCAGCGAACCAGGAGCCGGATCCGCCGCGGCGATGACGATCTCCAGCGGGATCTTGGTCGGATCGCGGAACTGGACCACGGTGTAGGGCAGCGCGACCGCGGAGTGGCAGGCCAGGGTGAGCGTCGGGTCGTCCACGACGTTCACCAGCGCGGCGAGGTTCTGGTCCCCGCCGCGGACCCGGCCGGCGAGCGCGCCGATCTCGTCGTCGTTCGCGACCTCGAGCAGCGCGAGCATGCCTTCTCCCGCGGTTTCCGCGGCAGTTCCGCCGACCAGCACCCGTTTCACCGTGTTCGGCAGGGTCGCGAGCGTGGCGAGGTCGGAGTCGACGATGGCGTCCACCCTGGCGTGGACAGCGGCGTCGACGATCGCCTCCCGCTGGTTCTCGGGAACGGAACGGATGTCGATCCAGGCGAATTTCACGGAACACCTGCCATTCTGGATTGTGGGGTGGATTCGGAGCCGAGCTCCGGTCCGTGGATGATCGAGGCGAGTTCGTGCACCGTCTGCCGGGGAGCCGCGCTGGTGAACACGCGGCGCCCGACAGCCAGCCCGTGACAGCCCACGGTGAGGGCATTCGTCGCGAGCTGGGCCACGCTGGTGTCCGCACCGGAACCGCCGGCGACGACGATCGGCAGCGGGGAGCTGGCCACCACCTCGACCATGCGGTCCGGCGGCGCGGCCATCGGCACCTTGACGAGATCCGCGCCGAGGTCCGCCGCGATGTTGACCACATGCGACAGCAGCACCGGATCGCCGGGCTCGGTCAGCCGCGGCCCGCGCGGGTACATCATCGCGATGAGCGGAATGCCCCACCGGTCGCTGGCCTTCGCGATGGTCCCCAGATCCGCGAGCTGAGCGGCCTCGGTGTCCGAACCGATGTTGATGTGCACGCTGACCGCGTCGGCTCCCAGACGGACCGCCTCGGCGACCTCACCGACCAGAACCTTCGCGTTGGTGTCCGGGGCGTGCGCGGTGCTGGCGGACAGGTGGACCACCAGCGCGCACCGGGAAAGCAGCTCCGGCTGGATCGTGCGGGCACGCCCTTTGTGCACCACGATCGCGTCGGCCCCGCCGTCGGCGATGTCCCGCACGAGCTGGTTGAACCCGGAGGCGGTCGAGATCGGGCCGTCGGAAATCGTATGGTCGAGGGGAATGAAGAGAAAGCGGTCGTCGCCGTGCCGGGACAGTCTGGCCAGTCGCAAGGATTTGCCGGTCAGGGGCAGCGTCGCCATCGCGCACCTCCTGCTCGTGGTGTCGGGCTCATGGCCATACCGTCGCAGGGCTGGCTAAAGAATCGAGCGATGTCGGCGGGGCCGTGCTCGGGTCGGTTAATTTCCGCCGTAGATCAACGAGTTAAGCATTTCTGCGGCTGAATTCCCGGAGCTGGTGTGTTTATCGGGGCGCCTGCTGTGACGATTCAGATTAATGATCTTGCCGTTAGCCAGATGCTCGGCGGAGCGTAACGGCCACGTTTCGAGAATCACTCGTGTGGACCAGCGGGCCACGGATATGATGGCAGCTCGACGGTGGGGGCTTGGCTTTTCGCAGCCAATCGGCTTGGGGGCAGTGTGATGAAATTAGGTGTTCTGGGCCCGCTATGCGTGGTCAAAGACGGTGTTTCGTACGTGCCGAGCGCCCCGAAGGCGCGGCAGTTGCTCGCGCTGCTGATGATCAACGCGAACAGTTTCGTCTCGGTGGACCATTGCATCGAGGAACTGTGGCCCGCCGATCCGCCCAAGAGCGTCATGTCCACGCTGCAGACCTACGTACTGCAGGTCCGCCGGGCGCTGCGCTCCATTCCGGACGGCAACGGCGGCGACCTGCTGCTCACCCGGAAGCAGGGATACCAGCTGCTGGTCCCCCGGGAACGGTTCGACCGCACGATCTTCGACCAGCTGGTCGTCGACGCGCACACCGCGCTGGCGTGCAACGAGGACTACCGGGCAGCGGAACTGTTCCGATCCGCACTAGCCCTCTGGCGCGGCCCGGTCCTGGCCGACGTGCTGCCCGGCCCGGCGATCGCGGCGTACCAGCTGGAAATGAAGGAGTACCGGCTGGGCGTGCTAGAACAACGCATCGAAGCCGACCTGAGGCTGGGCCGCCACCGCGGACTCCTCGGCGAGCTGCGCAAGCTCGCCGACGCCTACCCGATGCACGAGAACATCCACGCACAACTGATGGTCGCGCTCTACCGCTCCGGCAGGCAGGCAGAGGCGGTCCGGGTGTTCCACCGGCTGAGCGAGGTGCTTGGGGATCAGCTGGGGCTGCTGCCGTGTCCGCCGATGCAACGGCTGTACGAGGCGATCGTCGCGGCGGACAAGGTGCTGGAGGTGCCGGTGCGGCAGGCGGAACGGGGCGCACTGGTCTAGGCCGTTCTAACTGACCACAGTGGACGGTCGCCACGTCGTTGCTTGACCCGCCGGGAGAAGCCGGCCTTGCGGATCGGGCGGACGACGGCATACACGCTCGCAGTGACGGCGGTGAGGTGCTGGCGGTGTTCAGGTTCGACGGCACGGCACGGCACGGACGAGGATGCGCGTTTCCTGAGAATGCCTGAGAATTCTCAGCTGATTCTTCTCAGGAAAGCCTGAGGGGTTTCCACAGGCTGCTCATAAGCAAGAGCGCGAGTCTTGGTTCATGACCGAGAACGAGAGCCGGCCCGGCCCCGCTACCCACGGTGGGCACCAGCCGCACCAGAGCAGTGAGCAGTACGGCCAGTACTGGGCCGGGTCGAGTCCGTTCGCCGCTGGGCAGGTACGTCCAGCGGATGCCGAAACCGGGACGGCCGGGCAAGCCGGGATGCCGCTGGGCGGCGGGGTTCCGGATCGTGGCAGGACCCCGGATCCCGGCGCGGTCTCGGCTGGCGGCGGCGCCCCGGCAGGCGGACCGAACACTGCTCCTCTGCCAAACCAGCACACCGCGCACCACCAGCCCGGCACCCCGCGCTACGGACCGATGCCGCAGCCCGCGCAACCGCCCGCTGCTCTCGCTGGTCCGCGGAAGCGAACCGGACGGCTGACCGCCCTCGTGGGAGCCACCGCGCTCGCCGCGGCTCTCCTTGGTGGCGGTGCTGGTGCCGCGATCGTCGGGCTGACCGGCGGGTCCAGCGCGTCCTCGAGCACAGCGTCGTCCTCGGCTACCGGCCAGACCGTCAGCAACACCACGGCCTCCGGAGACGTCAGTACGGTCGCCGCGAAGGTGGTGCCCAGTGTCGTGCAGGTGAACGTCACGACCGGGCGGGGCACGGCGATCGGGTCGGGGGTCATCCTCACCGCCGACGGCCGGATCCTCACCAACGCGCACGTCGTGCAGGGCGCGCAGACGGTCACGATCACGACGTCGGACGGCAAAAAGTACCAGGCCAAGGTCGTCGGCTCGGACACCAAGAGCGACATCGCGGTGCTGCAGGCGCAGGGAGCGAGCGGGCTGACCGCCGCGACGCTCGGCGATTCGAGCAAGCTTTCCGTCGGGCAGCAGGTCATCGCGATCGGGTCGCCGGGCGGGCTGCAGAACACCGTCACCACCGGCATCGTGAGCGCGCTCAACCGGCCGCTTTCCGACGTCGGAGGCGGCGACGGCGGCCAGCAGGACTCGCCGTTCGGCAGGCAGACCTCGAACGTCACGTCCGGGCCCAGCTACACCGCGATCCAGACCGACGCCTCGATCAACCAGGGCAATTCGGGCGGCGCGCTCGTCGACGGCCAGGGCCAGGTGATCGGCATCAACTCCGCGCTCTACAGCCCGAACTCGTCCGCGGGCAGCGTCGGGATCGGTTTCGCCATCCCGATCAACGACGCCAAGAAGATCGTCGACCAGATCGTGAACGGCTGACCGGATCTTTGGAGGCGGACCGCGGTCGGGGCGGCCCGCCTCCAGGCCAGAGCGGAAACCTGGCCGCTCTCTCCGGGAATTCGGGGTCCGGAGAGAGCGGCTTCTTCACGCGTCCGGCAGCTCGTAGACCAGCGTAAACGTGTGTTTGCCCGCCTCGTCCACGGCAACGTCGGCCGTCCCGGAGATGCCCGCCAGACCGTCCGTGCCCGAGCCGGGAAGCAGGACCAGTGACAGCCCCTCGTCGCCCGCCGTGTGCCGGAGGACGAAGCTGCCCTTCCGTCCGTCGACAGAGCCGACGAACCGCTCGAAAGCGACGTACGCGCGCGACGTCTCGTTCGACGCCGTCAGCATCTCCACCCGGCTGGTCCCCTCGACCGCGCCGGTGAACGTCTTCTCGATCAGCACCTGCGCGAACGTCGTGCCACCGGTCTCGTCCTGCGCCTGCGGCTCCCACTTGTCCAGCTCGAACGCGGCGACGGCGGTCCTGGTCATGCTGTAGCTCCTGGATAGACGGAAACTCGATCCAGGACAGTCAACCGCTAATACCTGCCATCTTCAGTCAGGTATCTCAACGCCGCCGGTTGCCGAACAGCCCGCGCGAGAACTCCCGTCCGAGTGAACTCGCCGCCGAGCGCATGAACGACTTCACCGCCGGGTTGCTCAACGCCTGCGACAGCAACCCCGGCTCCTCCTTCTCGGCCTTGGGCGCGGCCGGAGCCTCCTGTTCCGCAGGCGGCGCAGCAGGCTCGGCGGCGGGCGCGGCCTTGGCCGCCAGCTTCTCGTAAGCCGACTCCCGGTCGATCGTCTCTCCGTACTTCGCGTTCAGCTCCGACGACGTGACCGCCGAGCGGATCGCGTCCGCCCCGATCGAGCCCATCTTCGACCGCGGCGCACGCAGCCGCGTCCACGCGACCGGAGTCGGCGCCCCGCGCTCGGACAGCACAGTCACGACCGCCTCGCCGATCCCCAGCGACGTCAACGCCGTCTCGAGGTCGTAGTGCGGCGACTTCGGATACGTCTTAACCGTGCGTGCCAACGCTTTCTGGTCGTCCGGCGTGAACGCGCGCAATGCGTGCTGCACCCGGGCGCCGAGCTGGGACAGCACGTTGTTCGGGATGTCCGTGGGCAGCTGCGTGCAGAAGAACACGCCAACGCCCTTCGACCGGATGAGCTTCACCGTCTGCTCGATCCGTTCCAGGAACGCCTTCGACGCGTCGGAGAACAACAGGTGCGCCTCGTCGAAGAAGAACACCAGCTTCGGCTGGTCGAGGTCGCCCTCCTCGGGCAGCTCCTCGAACAGCTCGGCCAGCAGCCACATCAGGAACGTGGAGAACAGGGCCGGCTTGGACTGCAGGTTGTCCAGCTCCAGCAGGGTGATGACGCCCTTGCCGTCCTGCTGGCGCATCAGGTCGTGGACGTCCAGCTCCGGCTCGCCGAAGAACTCCTCGCCGCCCTGAGCCTCCAGATTGGACAGAGCACGCAGGATGACGCCCGCCGTCGCCGCCGACACCCCGCCGATGCCCTTGAGGTCTTCCTTGCCCTCGTCGCTGGTCAGGTGGGTGATGACGGATCGCAGGTCCTTGGTGTCCAGCAAGGCGAGGCCGCGCTGGTCGGCCCAGTGGAAAATCAGGCCGAGCGTCGATTCCTGCGTCTCGTTCAGCCCGAGCACCTTCGACAGCAGGACCGGACCGAAGCTGGTGATCGTCGCGCGCACCGGAATCCCGGTACCGCTGGTGCCGAGCGACATGAACTGCACCGGCCCCGCCTCGGGAGCCCAGTCGTCACCGAGTTCCGCGGACCGTTTCGCGGTGCGGTCGCTCGCCTCGCCCGGCGCGGACAGCCCGGACAGGTCGCCTTTGACGTCGGCAAGCACCACCGGAACCCCAGCCGCGGACAACTGCTCGGAGATCAACTGGAGAGTCTTGGTCTTGCCGGTGCCGGTCGCGCCCGCGACCAGGCCATGCCGGTTCAATGTCGCCAACGGCAGCCGGACCGCGGCCGACGCTTCGGTCTTCCCGTCGATCACCACGGCGCCCAACTCGACCGCCGCCCCGTCGCTCACGTATCCCCGCGCGATCTCCGCCGCTGGTCCCGACGCTTGCTCGGCCACTGGCCGCACCCCGTTCCGAGTCCGAAATCACACCTCGCTGCACTGGCTGACCGAGCGTAACGCGCCGGAAGCGCAGGTGACGCCGCTGATATCCCCGTGTCGGGTTAGGGTGGTGCGGGTGAACGACCATCTTGTCTGGATCGACTGCGAGATGACGGGGCTCGACCTCGGCAAGGACGCGTTGATCGAAATAGCCGCGCTGGTGACCGACGCCGACCTGAATGTGCTGGGCGAGGGCGTCGACATCGTCATCCACGCCGACGACGCCAAGCTCGACGGCATGCCGCAGGTCGTCCACGACATGCACGCCAAGTCCGGCCTCACCGAAGAGGTCCGCGCCTCGACGACGACGCTGGCCGAAGCCGAGCAGCGCGTGCTGGAGTACATCCGCGAATGGGTCCCGGACCCGGCCAGCGCGCCGCTGGCCGGCAACTCGATCGCCACCGACCGCGGCTTCATCGCCCGCGACATGCCGGAACTCGACAACCACCTGCACTACCGGATGGTCGACGTGTCGTCGGTGAAGGAACTCGTGCGCCGCTGGTACCCGCGGATCTACTACGCCAAGCCGGAGAAAGGCCTGGCCCACCGCGCGCTCGCGGACATCCGGGAGTCCGTCGGCGAACTCGAGTACTACCGCGCGATCGCCTTCGTCCCCCAGCCCGGCCCCACGAGCGACGAGGCCAAAGCCGCCGCCGCCGAAGTGCTGGAACGCCACCGAGGGTGACCCCCTGAAAAGCGCTCGCGGGCACCCGCTAGGATTGCTTCCAGCAAGGCGATCGCGAGATCTTTTTGCCAGATGGTGGCTATAGCTCAGCTGGTAGAGCACCTGGTTGTGGTCCAGGAGGTCGCGGGTTCGAGCCCCGTTAGCCACCCTTGCACCCCGGCTTCACCGAGATCCTTTCGGCGGAGCCGGGGTTTTGTCATTTCCGGGGTTCGGATGCCGATGTCGCGCAGGTCACTGGGGCTTCATCCCCGTCCCGAACGCCTCGGCGGCCGGGGCGCTGACCGGGGTACACGGCGGGTTACCGTCGCTGACCTGGGGTGTTGCCCCGGCGCACCAGAAAGGGGACCCCCCTGGAACGGGGCCTGAACGCCCTGCTAATCTTTTCCACGTCGCCGAGGGAAACCACGGCGGCGGGAAGCACCAAGCGCCATTAGCTCAATTGGCAGAGCAGCTGGCTCTTAACCAGCGGGTTCGGGGTTCGAGTCCCTGATGGCGCACCCTCACTCCCCAGGTTATCGGAAACGATGGCCTGGGGTTTTGTGTTATGCGGACAGCTTTCTTCTCGCTCTCTCGGCAGACCGCGATCAACTCGTTGTGCTCCTCGATCGCGTTGTCCATCGCGTCCATCGCGTCCATCGCGTCCAACGGGTCATCGGTCACGTCCGCCCGAACCAGCCGTCGCATCTCGTCGATGTCTGGTAACCGGTCCCGCTTGGCGAACGCCAACGTGCTCACGTCACCGACGTCGTGCCGCGACTCGGTGTCATCCTCGCCCGCGATCGCCAGCAACCCGCGCACGTGCTCCAGTCGGCTCTCTGCCGCGGTGGCCGGGTCCGGGGGAAGCTCGACGCGGAAGCCCCACTGGCCGTGCTGGTCGTTCTTCAGCTTCGGACACGCACTGCCCAACGGTTTCCGGTTCTCGTCCTGGCAATCGCACGTCCGGTGCACCGCCCTTCGGTCACCGTGCACCGCGCCAATCGGCGCAACGTCATCTTGGGGAACCAGCGGATCCGACCGCCGGGGCCACCATGCTCGCGCCGCGACCACCGCTCGGGGAAGCCCGAGCTGCGGTCAGACCACCCGAACCGGCGAACCGCCCGCCCTCGAACTTTTGCGCCGTCGGCGGTTCCAGGCCGAGCACCCGCAACAACCCCACTGTCGGGACCCAATACTTGGTTCCCGCCCGCAGGACCGGGCACGGGAGCGCGTCCTCGCGTGCTACCGCCGTCGGCGCTTCCCAGCGATCCCGTCGACGCACCTCCTCTCCACCACGGCCATCCGCCGTCTCCCAGCACCTGTCAGTCGAAGAAACTCGGTACGTCCAGCGCCCCTCCCGATGCCTCGAACTCGTCGTGCACGGCGTTGCGCAGGCTCGCGTCGGCGAGATAGTCGGCGGCGGTCAGCGCCAGGCCCAGCGCACCGTCGACTACCGCCTGATCACCCGTCGGCGACCCAGCGGCCTCGGCGAATTCCTTGGTGTGCAACGCGACCGTCGGCCCAGACACCGCGATCATCGGGTGCAGCGCTGGCATCCGGAAAGACAGGTTCCCGAGGTCCGTGCTCCCGGTCAGGAACTCCGGTACGATGCCCGGCGGCAGCGGCTTCCGCCCGGTGCCGAGCTGATTGACCGACCACCGGCCGGCCAGTGTGGTGTTGAACCGGATCGGCAGGTACGCCGGCTGTTCGTCCCAGTGCAATTCCACGCCGCAGCCGGTCATTTCGGCTGCGCCGTGGGCGATCGAGGTCATCCGGCTGGCCAGGTCGCGCAGCGTCTCCGGGTTCGCCGACCGGAGATAGAACAGGAGAGCCGCCCGGGCGGGGATCACGTTCGGCCGTGCGCCGCCGTCGGTGAAGATGCCGTGCACGCGGTCGCTCGACGGCAGCTGTTGCCGCAGCGCGGATACTCCTTGATAAGCCGCTACCGCCGCGTCGAGTGCGTTGCGGCCCATGAACGGCTGCGCCGAAGCATGTGCGCCGACGCCGTGGAACACCATCTCCAGTTGCCGCCTGCCGAGGAACGGATGCAGCGCGATGTCATGACTGAACGGGTGCAGCATGATCACCGCGTCGACGTCGTCGAAAATCCCTGCCCGCGCGAGCGTTTCCTTGCCGCCACCGCCTTCCTCCGCGGGCGTGCCCACCAGCGACACGCGACCGCCGAGCCGTTCGGCCACCGCTGCCGCGCCGAGGAACCCGCCGGCGCCGGCGGTGCAGATGACGTTGTGCCCGCAGCCGTGGCCCAGCCCAGGCAACGCGTCGTACTCGGACAGGACCGCGATGTGCGGCCCGCCGTTGTCCGGCGTTCCGGTGCGCAACGCGGTATCCAGCCCGCCGAGACCCACGGTGACCTCGTGACCGTGGGCCCGCAGCAGTTCGGCGAGCGCGCCGACTGACCGGTGTTCGGCGAACCCTTCTTCCGGATGTGCGTGCAGGTCCTGGCTGAGCGCGACGAGTTCGTCGGCTCGGGCGCGGACTTCTTCTTCAACCGCGGCACGGGTTTCCGCGTCGGCACCGGCGTGGTCGGAGCCGAGCGGTTCGGCGGCGGCCACGGCTTCGGCGGTGGCTTCGATGAGGGAACGGAGGTGGCTGTCGTCGGGCGGGACGGGAGCGGCGTGGGTCATGCGGGGAATGCTATCGCCGAACCCCGACAAAAATGGATCACTGCACGTCAGAAAGCCGGCCAGAGACGAGTTGGGCGACCCCGAAGTACTTCTCGCGCACGTCGTCGAAGCCACGCGCGCGCAAGCTGGCCGCGATCTCCCCGCGGTCGAACATGCGCTGTCCGCTCGCGATTCCTCCTGCGGTGTCGGCGATCCTGGCCAGCTGACAGTCTCGTCGAGCGCTGGTGAGCAGGACGATCCGGCCGCCCGGGCGAAGAATCCGGGCGAACGAATCGAGCGCGCGTTCCGGCTCGGCGAACATGTGCAGCGCGGCGAAACAGCAAATAGCGTCCACAGTGGACGATCGAAGCGGCGGTTCGACCGCGTCGGCGCGAAGGTAAGTCAAGGCTGGCGAATCGGTTTCCTCGACCGCGCGGGCGAGCATGCTGCGCGCGCCGTCGAGGCCGATCGCGAGACCGTCCGGCCCCACGGCTTCCCCGAATGCGCGCGTGAACCGTCCGGTCCCGCACGCGACGTCGAGCACGACCTGGCCCGGCCGCAGCGCGAGACGTTCGGCGGCGAGTTCGACCTCTCCGGTCATGCTCGGGCCGCTGGGGCCTTTGAGAACGCGGCCGAGCACGGGCCGCCAGTAGCGTTCGTAGACCTGCGGCAGCAGGGTGGTGCGCATGAGCCGCTGAGTGAGCCCGGTGGGCGGGCCGGCCTGGGCGGCGTCGCCGAGCGTGTCGAGGAAGCCGTCGACCGTCGTGGCCGGCTCGCTGAGCAGGTCGGTGAGCCGCTGCTGGGTGCTGTGGTGGGGCACGGGGGTCCTCTCGGTGGGGATACCGGCAGTATGCGGCATGAGCCGTTAGCTCGTTCGAGTGAAGATCTGTCCGATCAAGCGTTCGAGGCCCGGCATTGTCGGTGTCTGTTCCTAACGTCGTCCGCACGGTCTCCGACCCGCGGAGACCAGCGAGGAGGACACTCTGATGACCGCACCGATCCTGCGTCCGATCGACCTGCCCACCGGTGAAATCGCCGTGCACGGGGCCTTCGACCTGAGCGCCGCGTCGCAGTGGCTCGCCGCGGCCGGGCCTGCCGGATCCTTCGCGATCGAGCCGGGTGTGCTGCGCTTGGCGTTCCCGGTGGAGGGGGCCTGGACCCATGCCGGAGCCGCGATCCGGCAGAGATCCCCTGGCACGGTCGAAGTCGGCGTGGCGGCGCCGGTGGAGATCGCCGCGCGGGTGGTCGCACAGGTGAGCCGGATGCTCTCGCTCGATGTCGACGAGTCCGGGTTCGACGAGATCGCGAGCCACGATTCGGTGGTCCGGCGATTGCAGGCCCGCCACAGCGGAGCGCGCCCGGTGTTGTCTCCGTCGCCGTATGAAGCAGCCTGCTGGGCGGTGCTCACCCAAGGGATGCGCATCCCACAGGCGATGCGGTTTCGCGAACAGCTCGCTGTGCGACACGGGCGTCAGATCGGCGAGAACGGGCCGGTTTCCTTTCCCTCGCCGCAGATCCTGGCCGAGGTGGGGGAAGAACCGTCGGTCGGACCGTTCCGGCTCGCGCGGCTCCGAGCTGTCGCCCGGGCGGCAATCGATGGCAGGCTGGCCACCGAAGAGCTGCTGGCGATGCCGATCTCCGACGCGATTGCGCGGCTGTGCACGATTCCGGGCATCGGAGCGTTCTCCGCCGAGCAGATCCTGCTGCACGGTGCGGGACATCCCGATCTCTTCCCCCGGCTGGACACCCAGCTGCACCAGAGTCTGTGCGCGGAGTACGCACTGCCGCCCGATACGCCACCGGACGAGCTTGAGCCGCTGGCTGAGGACTGGCGTCCGTACCGGTCGTGGGTCACGCATCTTTTCCGGCTCGATCGGCTGAGGAAGACGGCGGAAGGCGAGGTGGGGGACTGAGCGGTCGCTGACGCCGAGGATCGGCAGGAAGGAGACGTGATGGAGTGAGGCCGCGCCCCCATACCGAACTGCGGTCGACGGTTGTCGCCTGGGCACTCACAGCGGCCAAATAGGGCCTGTGGTGAGGTGTCCGCGTGATTACGCCTGTACTCGCCGTCTCGACTGTGCTCAGTGCTCGACTGGGCACCGGAGAAATCTCCGGTGTGGCCATGGCAGCGGGCACTGGGACAGTCGGTGCGGCGCTGGAACAGGCGAACACGCCGAGCGTCATCACGTTGGTCACCGGCGGGATCGCCTTGCTGGTGGTGCTTGCCGGCGGGACGCTGTGGCGGTTCGCCCGCAACGTCATCACGATCGTGCACGAGGCCGGTCACGCGCTGGCTGCGGTGACGGTCGGACGGCGGCTGCGGTCGATCCGGCTGCACTCGGACACCTCCGGGGTCACCGTGTCGCGCGGGAAGCCCGAGGGGCCGGGCATGGCGTTCACGGCGCTGGCCGGGTACATCGCGCCCTCGGTGCTGGGGCTGCTGTTCGCGACGCTGGTCGGGGCGGACCTGATCACCGCGGTGCTCGTGCTGGTCGCGTTGCTGCTGCTGGGTGTGCTGATCATGGTGCGCAACGCCTACGGCGTGTTCACAGTGGTGGCGAGCGCCGTTGTGCTCGGGCTGGTGGCTCTGGTCGCGCCGAAGGTGGTGCAGGCGCCGTTCGTCTATCTGCTGACCTGGTTTCTGCTGTTCGGCGGTGTCCGGCCGGTGGTGGAACTGCAGCTTAAGCGGCGACGTGGCCAGGCTCGGGACTCTGACGCCGATCAGCTGAGCCGGTTGACTGCCGTGCCGGCGGTGCTGTGGGTGCTGGTGTTCGGCGTGCTCACGGTGAGCTGCGTCATTGCTGGCGGGTTGTGGTTGCTGCAGCCATTGGCGTTGTGATGCGGCCGCTGCTTCTGGCGAGCGGCGAGGTGGAGCGGGCTGGTGGCTGGAGTGCGCGGCGTGACGGCGCGGTGCGGTCGGGGTTGCGGCGGAGCCGGCGATGGTTCGGTGGCGACGTCTGTGAGCGGTGGGTTGCTGCGGACGTAGTGGGCGCTCGGACTTTGCTGCTCGACCGCTCGACCGCTCGACCGCTCGACCGCCCGTCCGCTCGGGCTCGGCTGGTTGCTGCAGCCGGTGGCGTCGTGACTTGCTTGCTGGCTTGGACGGTGGCTGACGGGCTGGCTGGTGGCGGCTGGCCGGTCGCAGCCGGGCGTGCTGGGTCGTGAGCGGGCGGTGTTGTCGGCCAGGTGAGCGTCGTGTTACGGCCAGTTGGGCGACGGCGTTGTCGACCAGGTGGGCGGCACCGAGCATGTCCCGAGGGCTGAGCCCGTCGTCTTCCCATGTGGGCGGTACGGCAGACTGGACGTCTGCTGAGCCGCCGGAGGGAGACAGGCGATGGACGAGGTCGCGAAGGCCGTCGAGGAGTGTGCGCGGGCGGCGAAGGCGGCTGCGCCGTCGTTGGCCGCCGCCGGGGACGACGCGGTGGACGCGGCGCTTGTCGGGATGGCGGAGCGGCTCGTCGCGCACCGGGACGAGGTGCTGGAGGCGAACCGGGCCGACGTTGCCAAGGCGACGGCCGACGGGATGAGCGCGGGTCTGCTCGATCGGCTCACCATCACGCCCGAGCGGCTCGACGGGATGGCCGCGCAGTTGCGGCTGCTGGCCGGCGCGCCGCACCAGGAGCGGTCCGTTCCCGTGTCCACGTTGGACGGTGGGCTGCGGCTGGTCGAGCGGCGGCGTCCGGTGGGTGTCATCGGCGCGAACTACGAGGCGCGGCCGAACGTGACGGTCGACGTGGCGTCGCAGCTGGTGAAGTCGCGCAACGGTGGCGTGCTGCGGACTGGGTCGGCGGCGCTGGGGTCCGCGCAGCGGCTGCGGGACGTCGTGATCGCGCCCGCGCTCGAGGCGGCTGGGATCAACCCGGACGTCGTGCAGCTGGTGCCGCGGGTTGAGCGGGAAGCGGCGTCGGCGCTGGTTCGGTTGCCTGGGCTGGTGCCGCTCGTCATCCTGCGCGGCAGCGGGGACAGCACACGTGAGCTGGCGACCGAGGCCGCGGTGCACGGGGTGCGCACGTTGGCGCACGCTGACGGTGGCGGAGTGCTGTACGTCGACGCCGCGGCCGATGCGGGCAAGGTTCGCGACCTCGTGTTCGCGAGCCTGGACCGGCTCGGCGTCTGCAACCGGCTGAACCTGCTGCTGATCCACGAGGACGTCCACGACACCGTATGGCCGCAGATCGAGTCGGCGCTGGCCGAGCGTGGTGTCACGCCGTCGCTCGCGCCGCACGAGCATCCGATCGGCTACGAGTGGGCGCTGGACTCCGAGCGGGAGGCGACGGTCACCGTGGAGAAGGTCGGCGGGCTCGTCGACGCGGTCGAGATCGCGAACGAGCGCACGTCCGGCCTGGCCGCGGGGATCGCGACCGAGAACCCGGCGGCCGCGGACCAGTTCTTCGACGGCTACACCGGCACCGGCGTGTTCTGGAACGCGCCGACCCGGCTGCTGGACGGCTTCAAGCTGCTCGCGGTGCCCGAAACCGGCATCAACCTCGACCGGGTGCCGGGTCCGCGCGGGCCGGTGACGTACACCGACCTGTACGTCCGCCAGTACGCCGTGGTGCCTGCCTGACCTGGCCGGAGCACGATGAGCGGATGGGCACGATGACCGGGCGGCCGCACGTCCTGCTGTCCGCGGCGCAATCGCTGGACGGCTACCTCGACGACGCTGGCAGCACCCGGTTGCTCCTGTCCAACGAGGCTGACTTCGCCGAGGTCGACCGGCTTCGTGCCGAGGCTGACGCGATCCTCGTCGGCGCGGGCACGGTCCGGGCCGACAATCCGCGGCTTCTCGTGCGTTCGGCGGAGTTGCGCCGGGAGCGGGTCGCGGCGGGGCGGCCCGAGCAGCCGGTCAAAGTGACGGTGACTAGCAGCGGCAAGCTGGATCCGGCGTCGCGGTTCTTCACTGTCGGCGATGTCGCGAAGCTTGTTTACGCTCCGTCGGGCAGCGCGGACAGTCTCGGTGCGGTAGCGACTGTGGTGGACGTCGGCAGCCCGCCGCGGCTTGAGCGCGTGCTGGATGACCTTGGCGCGCGCGGGATTCGGACGTTGCTGGTCGAGGGCGGCGGGGCGGTGCACACGCAGTTCCTCGACGCCGGGCTTGCCGACGAACTGCGGCTCGCGATCGCGCCGATCATGGTCGGTGACCCGCGGGCGCCGCGGTTTCTCGGGCCGGGCGCGTTCCCACGGCCGTTGGAGCTGACGGAGGTGCGGCGGCTCGGGGAGGTCGCGGTGTTGCGTTATCGCGCCGCTGCTGAACCGTCGTCGCTTGACGTGCTGCGGTTGCGGCAGGCGATCGAGTTGGCCGACGAGTGTCCGCCGAGTTCGACGTTTCGGGTCGGTGCGGTCGTCGGGCTGCCGGACGGAACGGTGCTCGCCACCGGGCATTCGGGCGAGGGCGATCCGCGTAACCACGCGGAAGAAGCGGCGCTGGCGAAGCTCGATCCGCACGACCCGCGGCTCGCCGACGCGACCATGTACAGCTCGCTCGAACCGTGCAGTGATCGCGCGTCCCATCCCAAGAGTTGCACGCAGCTGATCCTCGAAACGGCCATTCCGCGCGTGGTGATGGCCTGGCGGGAGCCGTCGTTGTTCGTCGAGGCTGAGGGGGTCGAGCGGCTGGTCGCGGCCGGGCGGCGGGTGATCGAGGTGCCGGCGCTGGCTTCGGAAGTCCGCCGGGCGAATACGCATCTTCCCGGCGTTCGTCCTTGACCTAACGAATCGGGCGCTGCGGCGCGGAATTCGCGGCGCAGCGCCCGATTACGAAAATCAGCATCCTCCGTTGTCGGTCCAGACTCCCCACTGGCCGGTCGTGCCGGGTTCTTCGCCCTGGGTCCACCATTTCGCGGTCCATTTGTGGCCGTTGTGCGAAACCACGTTGCCACCGGTGTAAACCTGCGTTTTCTGCCAATCCGGTGCCGAGCAGGTGCCTGGGGGATTGCTGGTCGGACTGGTCGGGCTCGTCGGCGGAGTGGTCTGCGGCGGGGTGGCTCCGGCGAAGCGGGTGGTGAACTTCGTGAAGTCCCAGTCGTTTTGCTGGACGTTCGAGCACACGCTGTTGTCAGTCGTCGTCGTGCACTGGCGGTCGCGGTTCACCGCCCAGAAGGTGAACCGGCCGAGGTGGTGGCTCGTCGCGTAGTCGTACACGGTCTGGAAATCGGAAACGTTGAAGTATTCCGACGTGTCGGATTTCCCGTTCATTCCCGAGAAACCCTCGTGCGAATACGCGGTCTCGCTGTCCCAGCCGAGGTGACTTTGCAACAGGCCGTGGAACGCCTCCAGCGCCGACACCTGCGACGCGCCGCCGCCGTTGAAGCCGCCGTCGAATGGCATGATCGAGAAGTTGTTGGGAGAGAAGCCGATCGACTTCGCCTTGTCCAGCAACTGGGTGCCGAACCAGCCGGTGCCCGCCGCGGTTCCCGGCATGGTCACCGACACGAACAGGCCGGGATTGTCCGCCTGCAGTTTCTTCGCGGCGCCGAGTTCGTTCGCGATCGCGGCGGTGTCCTCGTATTCGGGTTCTTCGAGGTCGAAGTCGATGGCCTTCAGGTTGTATTTCGTCACGACCTGCTGGTAGGCCGCCGCGGTCGCGTCGACAGTGCCGCAGGTCTGGCCCAGTTTCGTGCCGCCGTAACCGCCGACCGAAACCGACACGTCGCCGCCGTTGCCGCGGATGCGGTTGATCGCGTCGCCGACCGTCGTGTCCGAGGAGACCGGCGAGGTGCCGTCCCAGGTGGGACTGCATCCGCCGCCCTTGGGGGCGAGGATGAAGGCCAGCTGGAACGCCTTCTGCCCGGTCGCGTTCATGACGGTCACGGGGTCGGGCGGGTTGTTGCTCTGCGGCATGAGGTACGGCGCGGCGGCGTACCAGTTGTTGTCGAGGCCGGTCGACGCTCCGGCTTGCGCGTGGGCGGTCGCGGCCACGACGGCGGCCGCTCCGGCCACAGTGGCGGCGGCGACGAGGGTGGCGGCCAGTCTGCTTCGCTGCATCTGTCCTCCGGCGGGCGTGCGGATTGATGCGGTAAGCATTGGACTAGACCATTATGAAGTCAAGGTGCGAGCGGCTGCTCTCGTCCGGTGCGGGGTTGGTTCGGGAGGTATGCCGGAATTCGGTTCGGCGGGTTCACCCTTGCGGCGCAACGGTTCCGGGCAAAGGGACGCGGACCGCGAGGGCGAGTGGTCCGCTGGGGAGGGGGAGACGGTGACGGTGCGGTTGGGGTGGGCGGGGGCCCGCAGGCGGAGCGGGGCGGGGGCCGTGGTGACCGGGCGGCGGGGGCGACGGCTTGGTCGGCGGGTGGCGCGGGTGGTGGCGTGGGGCGGGGCGCGGTGATGGCTGGTTGGTGGGGGAAGGGGAGACGGCTTGGTCGGTGGTGCCATGGTCGGTGGCGTGCGTCGGGCGCGGGTGCGGTGGTGGCTGGTTGGAGTGAGGGAAGGGGCGATGGTTCGGTTGGTGGTGGCGCGGGTGGTGGCGCGGCGGCTGGCAGGGAGGGAGCGTCGGCTGGTGAGTGGTGCGGCTGGGCGGGAGTCGTGGTGGCTGGTTGGCGGGGAAGGGGTGACGGTCGGGCGAGTGGTGGCGCGCGGCGAGCCTGAGGGCAAGGCTGCGGTGGGAAGGGGCGACGGCTAAGGGCCGGATGTGGCGGAACTCGAGTGGCCGGAACATCGTCTCCATCGCGACGCGTTTGGCCGGGTAGCCGGGAGGGGCCTGAGTGACGGCGCTGTGGTGGCTGGCCAGGAAAGGAGCAACGGGTGGCTGGGAGAGTGGCGTGGTCCAGCGGGATCGGGTGGCGATGGCCGGTCGGCCAAGGGGACGCGACGCCCGGGCGGGCGGAGGCGGGTGCTGCCCGGGGCTGGCGGATTCGTCGGCAGAGCACCCGGCGAGAGGGGCAAAAGCCGGGCTGCTCGACTCATTTGGTGGTGAGGTTCGGAGCAGTGCTCGGCCTCTGCGCGGCTAGCCCAGCACGACGGGAGCCTCGGCCGTCAGAAACCGGCCAAGCCAGCCAAGGCACAAGCCCGATCAGTCGTTCTCCAGGTCGCCTTCCAAGGTCAGATACACCTCACGCATCTGGGCCAGCAGGTCCGGATCCGGTTCTTCCCACAGTCCGCGATCCGCGGCTTCCGTCAGGCGCTCGATGATTCCGCGCAACGCCCACGGATTGGCATCCCGCAGGAACTGCTGGTTTTCCTCGTCAAGAACATACGACTGCGACAACTTCTCGTACATCCAGTCGCCCACGACGCCCGCGGTTGCGTCGAAGCCGAAGAGGTAGTCGACGGTTGCCGCCAGTTCGAAGGCTCCCTTGTAGCCGTGGCGGCGCATTGCGGACAGCCACCGGGGGTTTACTACCCGCGCGCGGAATACGCGGGCCGTTTCCTCGCCCAGGGTTCGGGTGCGGACGGCGTCGGGAGTCGTGGAGTCGCCGACGTACGAAGCGGGGGCCGAGCCGGTCAGGGCGCGGACGGTGGCGATCATTCCGCCGTGGTATTGGAAATAGTCGTCCGAGTCGGCGATGTCGTGTTCGCGGGTGTCGGTGTTCTTCGCGGCTACGACGATGCGTTTGTACGACGTTTCCATGTCGGATCGCGCGGGGCGGCCGTCCAGGTCTCGGCCGTAGGCGTAGCCGCCCCAGACTGCGTATACCTCGGCTAAATCCTTGTCGTCTCGCCAGTTTCCGGAGTCCATCAGGGGGAGCAGGCCGGCTCCGTAGGCGCCTGGTTTCGAGCCGAAGATGCGGGTGGTGGCTCGGCGGTTGTCGCCGTGCTCGGCCAAATCCGCCGCTACGTGGGCGCGGACGAAATTGGAGGATTCCGGTTCGTCCAGGGACGCGGCTAGGCGGACGGCGTCGTCCAGCAGGGTGATGACGTGCGGGAAGGCGTCTCGGAAGAAGCCGCTGATGCGGACGGTCACGTCGATCCGCGGGCGGCCCAGTTCGGACAGCGGGATGGGTTCGATGCCGGTCACGCGGCGGGAAGCCTCGTCCCACACTGGCTGGATGCCCAGCAGGGCAAGGACTTCCGCGGCGTCGTCGCCGGAGGTGCGCATGGCCGACGTGCCCCAGACCGAGAGGCCGACCGAACGCGGCCAGTCGCCGGTGTCTTCGCGGTAGCGGCGGAGCAGGGAGTCTGCCAGGGCCTGGCCGGTTTCCCAGGCCAGGCGGCTGGGGATGGCCTTCGGGTCGACCGTGTAGAAGTTCCGGCCGGTGGGGAGGACGTTGACCAGGCCGCGCAACGGGGAGCCGCTGGGGCCGGCGGGGATGTAGCCGCCGTCCAGGGCGTGGAGTACGGCGTCTATTTCCGCCGAGGTGCCGGCTAGGCGGGGGACGATTTCGGTGGCGGCGAAGGTCAGGACTCGGGCGACTTCGGCATCGAAGGTACCCAGGACTTCGCTCACCACTGAGGAAACCGAAGCGGGGGACCACGAGTGGGTCTCCATCTGAGAAACCAGCGTGTGCGCGGTGGTTTCGATGGCGTCCACTTCGGACAGTGGGGCGTCCGAGTTCTCCTTCAGGCCCAGTGCGGAGCGCAGGCCGGGGACCGCGCCTTGCTTGCCGCCCCACATTTGCTGGGCGCGGAGCATCGCGAGGACCAGGTTGACGCGCGCCTCGCCGACCGGGGCTTCGCCGAGGATGTGCAGGCCGTCCCGGATCTGGGCGTCCTTGACCTCGCACAGCCAGCCGTCGATGTGCAGCAGGAAGTCGTCGAACTCGGCGTCGTGCGGGCGTTCGTCCACGCCTAGGTCGTGGTCGAGTTTGGCGGCCTGGATGAGGGTCCAGATCTGGGCGCGGATGGCCGGGAGTTTCGCCGGGTCCATGGCGGCGATGTTGGCGTGTTCGTCCAGGAGCTGCTCTAGGCGGGCCAGGTCGCCGTAGGACTCGGCGCGGGCCATGGGCGGGACGAGGTGGTCCACGATCGTTGCGTGTGCGCGGCGTTTCGCTTGGGCGCCTTCGCCGGGGTCGTTGATCAGGAACGGGTACACCAGCGGCAGGTTGCCGAGTACGGCGTCGGGGGCGCAGGCGGCGGAGAGGCCCGCGGTTTTGCCTGGCAGCCATTCCAGCGAGCCGTGTTTTCCGAGGTGCACGACGGCGTGTGCGCCGAATTCCTCTTCCAGCCAGCGGTAGGCGGCGAGGTAGTGGTGGCTCGGCGGGAGGTCCGGGTTGTGGTAGATCGCGACCGGGTTTTCGCCGAAACCGCGTGGTGGCTGGATCATCAGGATGACGTTGCCGGACTGCAGCGACGCCAGGACGATGTCGCCCTCGGGGTTTGCCGAGGTGTCGACATACAGCGAACCCGGCGCGGGGCCCCAGTGTTCTTCCATCGCTTCCTGCAACTCGGCAGGCAGCTGGGAGAACCAGGAGCGGTAGCGGGCGGCGGGGACGCGGATCGGGTTGCCGGAGAGTTGTTCTTCGGTGAGCCATTCGGGGTCCTGGCCGCCCGCGGCGATCAGGGCGTGGATCAGCGCGTCGCCGTCCGGCTGGTCGGTGCCGGTCGGGTTGACGCCGGGGAAAGCATCCGCGCCGAGGTCGTAGCCGCGCTCGCGCATCAGGCGGAGTAGCTTGATCGCGGAAGCGGGGGTGTCCAGGCCGACGGCGTTGCCTACGCGGGAGTGTTTCGTGGGGTAGGCGGACAGCATCAGGGCGATCTTGCGAGACGCAGGTGGGGTGTGGCGGAGCCGCGCGTGCGCGAGTGCGATGCGGGCGACGCGGGAGGCTCGTTCGGTGTCGGCGATGTAGCGGGGGAGGCCGTCGTCGTCGAATTCCTTGAAGGAGAACGGGACGGTGATGATGCGGCCGTCGAATTCCGGTACCGCCATCTGGTTGCCGGCGTCGAGCGGGGAGAGGCCGTCGTCGCTGGCGGACCAGGTTTCGCGGTCGCTGGTCAGGCACAACGCCTGCAGGACCGGAACGTCCAGCGCGGCCATTTCCGCGACGTCCCAGGATTCGTCGTCCCCGCCGGCACCGGCTTCCGACGGACGGGTGCCGCCGGCCGCCAGCACGGTGACCAGCAGCGCGTCGACCTTGCCCAGTTCGGCCATCATCTCCGGCGCGCGCGTGCGCAGCGACGCCGTGTGGATCGGCAGCGCGCGCCCGCCCGCGGACTCGACCGCGTCCGCCAGGGCGTGCACGAAACCGGTGTTTCCGGACAGGTGGTGCGCGCGGTAGTAGAGGATCCCGATGACCGGTCCATCGCCCTCGGGAGCGGGCCGCGAAAGCACGCCCCACGACGGCAGTTCGGCGGGCGGTTCGAAGCCTTCGCCGGTGAGCAGCAGGGTGTCGGACAGGAACCGGTGCAGCTGCGTGAGGTTCTCCGGACCGCCCTGCGCGAGGTACAGATGCGCCTGCGCGGCGATCCCGGCCGGGGTGGTGGAGAGCTTCATCAGCTCCGCGTCCGGGGTCTGCTCGCCGCCGAGCACGACCACGTGCGCCCCGGACGCGCGCAGCGTGTCCAAGCCTTCCTGCCAGGTCCGCGGCGTGCCGAGGATCCGGACGACGACGATCGACACGCCTTCCAGCAGCGCGGGGAGATCCCCGAGCGGAAGCCGGGACGGGTTGCCGAGCCGGTAGTCCGCGCCGCTGGCCCGGGCGCTGAGCAGGTCGGTGTCCGAAGTGGACAGCAGCAGGATCACGGCGTTCCTCACTCGGGGTGTCCGCGCCCCGGGTCGTCGGGCACGCCGGCGGGAGTTCCTGGCTGCCGGCGGCCGCGGGGCCGCCGGTCACAGTGGCGGGACCGCCCCGGACTTCCACCGGGTTCCTCCGCGTGCCGACGCGTGTCCGCTCTACTTTCGCGGGGCGCGCGGGCGCCGTCAAGGTGAGCAGACCCTCACGCGGGTTTGCTTTCGTCCCCGATGCGCGGGAAGGGCGCGGTGGAGAACAGCACCTCCACCGCGACCTCGAAGAACTCCGCGATCCGCAACGCCAGGTAAAGGCTCGGGCTGTACTCGCCGCGCTCCAGGTACCCGATGGTCTGGTAGTGCACGCCGAGCGCGTCCGCGAGCTGCCGCCGCGAGATGCCGCGTTCGGCGCGCAGCACCGCGATGCGGTTGTAGACGTTCTCGCTCACCGCGCCTCACACACGCTGAAGTGCCCTTTCCCGTCGCGCCGCCACCGACGACCCCGATTCGCGCCGGGCCATCCGCTTCAGCAGGATCGGGGCCAGCACCAATCCGATCACGGCCCACGCGAGCAGTACCCCCAGGGTCGGCAACGGCCGCCACGACTGCCCGATCTCCACGACGACCGCCTGGTCCGGCAGCAGCGCCGAGCGCATGCCGAGGCCGAGCCAGTACATCGGGAACACCTGCGCGACGTCCTGCAGCCAGCCCGGCAGCGAGGTGATCGGGTAGAAGATCCCGGAGATCGCGCCGAGCCCGAGCATCGGCAGCATGACCAGGGCGAGCATCCGGGAGTCCTGGATCAGCGAGCCGATCGCGGCGCCGATCGGCAGGGTCGCGACCAGCCCGGCGGCGAGCACCCACAGCAGGTTCAGGATCGAGAAGAACCCGTCCGGGGCCAGCCCGTCGAACAGGAACAGCGACGGCACCAGCATCACGAGGATGCTCGCGACCTGCACCATCGAGAACGTCGTGACCTTGCCGACGAGGTAGCCGAACATCCCGTTCGGCGTCGCTTTCGCCCGCAGCAGCGTGCCGTCCTCGCGGTCGATGACGAGCGCTCCGGCGACGCTGGTCAGGCCGTTGAACACGACGCCGGCGCCGATCACGCCCGGCACCGTCGCGGCGCCCAGCGAGAACGAGGTGCCCGGCAGCTGCGCACCGCGCATGAAGATGAGCGTGCCGAAGATCATCGCCAGCCAGACGAACTGGCCGATCAGGTCGTCGCGATTCGTCCACAGCTGGCGGAATTCGATGAACCCGCGGCGGAGTCCCACCCGCGCCGCGGTTCGCTGCGCCGACGCCGTCATAGCGCACCTGCTTCAGCCAGCCCGGACTCCGCGCGCCGCACGAGCGTCAGGTAGGTGTCTTCCAGCGACGCGCGCCGGACCTCCAGGTCGGCGACCGCTTCGCCGTGCTGCTTGAACAACTCGTACACGTACTTCGTCGCCTCCGTGGTCGAGTGCACGAACCGTTGCCCGCCGACGCTCCAGCGCACCTCGGCCTCGCCCGCGATCTGGCGGCTCAGCTGGTCCGGCGATCCGTCGGCGACGATGTGGCCGCCGCTCAGGATCAGGATCCGGTCGGCGAGTTTTTCCGCCTCGTCGAGGTCGTGCGTGGTGAGCAGGATCGTGGTGGCGTCGTCGGCGAGCCGGTGCACGAGTTCGTGGAAATCGCGCCGCGCCTGCGGGTCGAACCCGGCGGTCGGCTCGTCCAGGAACAGCAGTTCGGGACGGCCGACGATGCCGATCGCCACGTCCAGCCTGCGCCGCTGCCCGCCGGACAGCATCCGGATCTTCTTGCCCGCGTGCTCGGCGAGCCCGACCGCCTCGATCAGCTCGTCGGTGTCCCACGGACGGCGGATCCGGTCGGTGGAGTAGGGCGAGTAGTACGACCCGAGCAGGTCGAGCAGTTCGCGCACCCGCCATTTGCCGTGGTCGCGCCAGGATTGCAGGACGACCCCCAGCCGCGCCCGCCAGTCCTCGCCTCCCTTCGCGGGGTCGGTGCCCAGCACGGACACCTCGCCCGCGGACCGCATGCGGAACCCCTCGAGGATTTCGATCGTCGTGGTCTTGCCCGCCCCGTTCGGCCCGAGCAGGCACAGCACCTCGCCGCGGTGCGCGGTGAACGACGTGCCGTGCAGCACGTCGTTCGCGCCGTAGCGCATGCGTAAGCCTTCGACGCGGAGCACGGTGTCCGCTTGATCTCTCATTGGATGACCCCCATCCTGCCTGTGCGATGGAATGTAGCAGATGTACTACATATGATCGCAAGCCTATTGAATCCGCTTCGGGTTACAGTGAGTGCCATGTCCACCCCCGCCCGCGTGCGCGCCGACGCCTGCCCTGGGGTTTTCGCGACGCACGACGCGGCGGACGGGCCGCTCGCCAGGGTCCGGCTTCCCGGCGGCGTGGTGACCGCGGATCGCTTGCGGGCCTTGGCAACCTGCGCGGAAGACCTCGGCGACGGCGACGTCCATCTGACCTCGCGCGCGAACGTCCAGCTGCGCGGCGTGCGAAGGCCGGGGCTGGCGGGACGGCTGACCGAAGCCGGGTTGCTGCCGTCGCCCAGCCACGAACGCGTGCGGAACGTGCTGGCCTCTCCGTTGAGCGGAGTGCGTGGCGGGCTCGCCGACGTCCGGGGGCTTTCCGCGACGCTGGATCGCGCGCTGTGCGCGCGGCCGGAACTCGCGGAGCTGCCCGGCCGGTTCCTGTTCGGCTTTGACGACGGTCGCGGCGACGTCGTGGGCACGGATGTCTGCTGGCGCGCGACCGGGCCGACGGTCGGTGCGGTGCTGCTGGCCGGAGCTGATTCGGGCTGGCGCGTGTCGCGGGACGACGCGGTGTCCGCGCTGCTCACGGTGGCGGAAACGTTTGCGCGTACGCGTGGTTCGGTATGGCGGATCGGAGAACTGGCCGATCCTTCGATGCTGCTGCCCGACGGTCCGCGCGAAGCGCCGCAAACCCTTCCGACCCGCATTGACCTGACGGTCGGCCGGATCCGGCGCGACGACGGCGGCGAGGCGGTGGGGGTCGCGCCTCGGTTCGGCCAGCTGACTGCCGCGCAGTTGCGCACGCTCGCCGACTTCGGCGACGCAGTGGTCACGCCGTGGCGTTCGGTGCTGTTGCCCGGCGGCGCGGACGTCGAACGCCTGCACGCGGCGGGGCTTTCGACGGATCCGGCGACGGCGGAGCTTAGCGCGTGCATCGGCGCGCCGGGGTGTGCGAAGTCTCTCGCCGACGTCCGCGCGGACGCGGCGACACTGGTCGCGGACGGGGCGCGGGTGCACGTCTCGGGCTGTGCACGCCGCTGCGGGCGGCCGTCCGGGGCCCACCGCGACGTTGTCGCCGAACCCGGCGGCTACCGTGTCGACGGACGCTGGACCCCGGCGTCCGAGTTGGCGGATGCGTTGGCGAGAAAGGGACCTTCGTGATCGACTACCTGCGGGACGGGGCCGAGATCTACCGGCACTCGTTCGCCACGATCCGCGAAGAGGCGGACCTGGCGATCCTGCCCGACGACGTCGCGGGCGTCGCGGTCCGGATGATCCATTCCTGCGGCATGGTCGACCTGGTCGACGACCTGCGCTACTCGCTCGACGTCGTCGAGGCGGGGCGCGCCGCGCTGGAGGCGGGCGCGCCGATCCTGTGCGACGCGAAGATGATCGCCAGCGGCATCACGCGCAAACGGCTGCCCGCGGCGAACGACGTCGTGTGCACTTTGGACGATCCGAGCGTGCCGGGGCTCGCCGAACGGCTGGGCACCACGCGGTCGGCCGCCGCGCTGGAGCTGTGGCGCGACCGGCTGCCCGGTTCGGTGGTGGCCATCGGCAACGCGCCGACCGCGTTGTTCCGGCTGCTGGAGCTGCTCGACGAGGGCGTCGGCGCACCGGCCGCGATCATCGGCGTGCCAGTCGGATTCGTCGGCGCGGCGGAGTCCAAAGTGGAATTGGCACAGCGGGCGCCCGCGCCGTACCTGGTCGTGCACGGCCGTCGCGGCGGCAGTGCGATGGCCGTCGGCGCCGTGAACGCGATTGCGAGCGCGGTCGAATGACGGGGCGGCTGTACGGCGTCGGGCTGGGCCCCGGCGATCCGGAACTGATGACGGTGAAGGCGGCGCGGCTGATCGGCGAGGCGGACGTCATCGCCTACCACTGCGCGCGGCACGGGCGCAGCATCGCGCGTTCGGTGGCGGAGCCGTACCTGCGCGAGGGGCAGCTGGAAGAGCGGCTGGTCTATCCGGTCACCACCGAGACCACCGACCATCCCGGCGGCTACGAGGGCGCGATCGCCGATTTCTACGAGCTGAGCGCGAAAAAGCTCGCCGAGCATCTCGACGCCGGGCGTGACGTGGTGCTGCTGTGCGAGGGCGATCCGTTCTTCTACGGCTCCTACATGTACATGCACGAACGGCTCGCCGGGCGGTTCGAGACCGAAGTGGTGCCCGGCGTGACGTCGGTGAGCGCGGCGTCGTCGGTGCTCGGCCGTCCGCTGGTGCAGCGCGACGAAGTGCTCACCGTGTTGCCGGGAACGTTGCCCGCGCCCGAATTGGCGCGGCGGCTGGCGGACACCGAAGCGGCGGCGGTGCTGAAATTGGGCCGCACCTTCGGTTCTGTCCGGGAAGCGCTCGCGGAGGCAGGCAAGCTCGACGACGCCTGGTATGTCGAGCGGGCGACCTGGAAGCAGCAGCGGGTGGAGCCGTTCGCGGACGTCGATCCGGAGTCGGTGCCGTATTTTTCCTTGGCGTTGCTGCCGAGTCCGGCTTACAAGTCTCGGGTGGACGGTGAGCCCGCGGTGCCGCTCGCACCTTCGGTGCCGGCGGAAGGCGGCGAGGTGGTCGTCGTCGGGCTCGGTCCGGCCGGGCCGGAGTGGCTGACGCCGGAAGCTTCCGCGGAACTGGCGGCGGCGGACCACATCGTCGGCTACGGGCCGTATGTCGCGCGGGTTCCGCAGCGGACCGGGCAGCAGCGGCACGCGTCAGGGAACCGGGTCGAGGCGGACCGGGCGGTCGAGGCGTTGCAGCTGGCAGCGACGGGCGCGCGGGTGGCCGTGGTGTCGTCCGGCGATCCGGGCGTGTTCGCGATGGCTTCGGCGGTGCTGGAACAGGTTTCGGCCGGGAACGGCGCCGGCGCGCGGGTCCGGATCGTGCCCGGGGTGACGGCGGCGCAGGCTGCCGCGTCGCGCGTGGGCGCCCCGCTGGGACACGACTACTGCGTACTGTCCCTTTCGGACCGGTTGAAGCCGTGGGAGATCATCGAACGCCGGCTGGACGCGGCTGGTGCGGCGGATCTGGTGCTGGCGCTGTACAACCCGGCCTCGCGGACGCGGGTGACACAGCTGGAGAACGCGCGGGAAGTCCTGCTGCGGCACCGGGATCCGGCGACGCCGGTGGTGGTCGCGCGCGACGTCGGCGGGCCGGAGGAGGACATCCGGGTCACCACGCTCGGCGGGCTCGATCCGTCTACTGTGGACATGCGGTGCCTGCTCATCGTGGGCTCGTCGCGCACGGTGGTGGAGGAAGGCCCGGACGGCCGGTCGATCGTGTGGACGCCGCGCAGCTATTCCTGACCTTCCCGGAGCAGCCGTTCCGCCTCGGCGAGGTGGCGGGTGAGTTCTTTCCGCCGTGCCGCACTGAGTTTCGGGGCGTGCTCGGCGAGGGCTGAGTCGATCGAACCGTCCGCGCGGGTGCGGAACATCGCGCGCGCGGCCGGTTCGATCTCCAGCCTCGACTTGCGCCGGTCCTTCTCGTCCGGCCGCATCCGCAGGACGCCCGCGTCCGCCATCCGGTGCGCGATCCGGGAGACGAGGCTCTGCGCCAGCCCGGTCCGGCGGGTCACGTCGCTGATCGTCGCGCCAGGATGGCCGGAGACGTCCTCGATCACCGCCAGCTCTCCCGCGTTGACCTGGTCCGCGCCGGTGTTCCCGGTGCTGGTCAGCGCGATTTCGCGGAGGGTGCGGGCGAGGCGGTGCAGGTCGGCGGCGCGCATCGCGCTATTCAATCACCGGTGATACATTCGAGGAAGTATCACTAGTGATGGAGTTGCCGATGGTCGACGACGTGCTGATCGCGCTCGCGGTCGGGTTCCTGATCGTGCGGCAGTTCCGCTGGCGGTCCGCCGAGCCGCGGCGGATGCTGGTGACGCCGCTCGTGGTGATCGCGGTGGGGCTGGTTTACCTGGGGTTCGAGCTGGGCGGCGGGTTCCGCGCGGCGGACTGGCTGCTGGCCGGCGAACTCGTCCTGGTCGCGGGCACCGGCGCCGCGATGGGGCGGGTGACACGGTTCCGGCGGGCGGACGGGCTGCAGTACCGGCTGACCGGGCCGGGAATCGCGCTGTGGGCGGTCTTTCTCGCGATCCGGATCGGTTCGTTCGCGCTGGCCGGCGTCCTCGGCGCGCACCTGCTCGACGCGACCGGGCTGATCCTCGTCTCGTTCGGCGTCAACCGGCTCGCGGCGAGTCTCGTGGTACGGCACCGGATAGTCCACTGTGGAGATACGACCCCGGCGTGTGGCCGAGAGAACGCCGGAACACGTCGATAAACGCGCTGGTGGTGGCGAATCCGCAGCGTTGCGCCACGGACGTCACGGACTGGCCCTCCACCAGCAGCCGCAACGCGTGGTACAGCCGCAGCTGCGTGCGCCATTGCGGAAACGTCATGCCGGTGTCCGTGCGGAACAGCCGGGTGAGCGTCCGGCCGCTGGCTCCGACAGTGCGGCCCAGCGCTTCGAGGCTGCGCGAGTCGGAAGGATCTTCCTCCAGCAACCGGCACACGGCGATCAGCCGCGGATCGCGTGCGGCGGGCACCTGCACCGGACGCTCCGGCGCGAGGGTGAGCTGGTCGAACAACACGGCCCGCATCCGTTGGCCGGCGGGCGTCGCGCGGTCCTCGCCGAGTTCGGTGTACGCGATCAGCAGCTCGCGTAGCAGTGGGGTGACCGCGAGCGCGGTCGGCTCGGTCACCGGCAATGGGCTCAGCTCCGGCGAAAAACCGAACAGATGCAGCCGGGTGACGCCGTAAGCGCGGTGGGAATGCACCGTGCCGGCCGGAATCCACAGCGCCCGGTGTGCGGGCGTGATCCAGCGCGACCGGTCCGTGTGCACGGCCAGTACGCCGCTGCTGGCGTAGACGACCTGGTGCTCGTCGTGCCAGTGCTCGGCGATGCTCGCGGTGGCGGCCAGGTCCCGGATGTTCGTGGGCGCGGTGGGCTGGTGGCCGGAAATCGACATAAGTCGGCATAATAACGGAATCGCGAAGCACTCAGCCGGTTCGACCATGACCGGGTGACAACACTCCGCGCTCCGGCCCGAACCGCGCGCTGGCCGATGCCGCTCATGGTCATCGGCCACGCCGTCGACGACCTCTACCAGGGCGCAGTCCCCGCGCTCGTGCCGTTTCTCGTCGCCGAACGGCACTACGGCTACCTCGCCGCGGCCGGGATCACCGTGGCCGCGACGCTGCTGTCCTCGGTGGTCCAGCCGCTGTTCGGAGTGCTGACCGACCGGCGGCCGATGCCGTGGCTGGTGCCGGCCGGGATGACGGTCGCCGGCGCTGGGATCGGGCTGTCCGGGCTGGCCGATTCCTACGCGCTGACCTGGCTCGCGATCGCGCTGTCCGGCCTCGGCGTCGCCGCTTACCACCCGGAATCGGCGCGGATCGCCCGCCGGATCGCCGGGCGCGGGCACGTCGGGATGAGCTGGTTTTCCTTGGGCGGCAACGTCGGTTTCGCGTTGGGGCCGATCCTCGTCACCCCGGTGCTGCAGGCGGGCGGTCTCGGCGCGACGCCGTATCTCGTGCTGCCCGCGCTGGTCGCCGGAGTGGTCGTCACCGCGTTGTTCCGCCGGATGGGCGACCTGCACTCCGCGGCGCGGCACAGCGCGCACGTCGGCCGGGACGATTGGCGGCAGTTCGGCTGGCTGACCGTCGTGGTGGTCGGACGCTCCATCGCGTCCTTCTCGCTCAACACCTTCCTCGCCATCTGGGTCACGCAGCGGACCGGCAGTGTGCTCGCCGGGGAAGTGGCGTTGGTGGTGCTGTTCGGGGTCGGTGCGGTGGGCACGCTGCTCGGCGGCGTGCTGGCTGGACGCTGGGGCCGGATCCGGACGGTTTACGTCTCATACGCGGTGTCGGTGCCCGCGATGGCCGGGATCGCGCTCGTGCCGGGGTACGGCGTGTTTCTGCCGGTCGCGCTGGCCGCGCTGGCGTTGTATGCGCCGTTCTCGCTGCATGTGACGCTGGGGCAGGACTACCTGCCGAATCGGCTTGGCACGGCAAGCGGGGTGACGCTCGGGCTGGCGGTGAGCGCCGGCGGCGTGGTCGCGCCCGCGGTGGGGGCGCTGGCCAACGCGGTGGGGCTGCAGTGGGCGTTGCTGGCGCTGGCGGTGGTGCCGGGGATGTCGGTGCTGGGGGCGCGGAGGTTGCGGGAGCCCTCGTGAGTGGCAATCACGGTTCTAACCGCGATCGCCACTCACGACCTACCTTGTCGGGTCCTTGCCGTTGGGCTGCGACGGCCCCGGCCCGGGCGACCACCAGCCCCACACCGTCTTCTCGCCGTGCCGCACCGTCGGCGCGACCCCCGTCGTGTACGGCTCGATCTGCAGCAGCTGCCCCCACGACTGGTACGGCTGGCCGCTCAGGTAGCTCGGCACCTCCGGCTCCTTGGCGATCTCCTCGAGCCAGCCGTTCGGCCCGCCGTTGGTGCTGGACGCCCACTTCGCCTCGTCGGCGAGCTGGCCGGGGGTGATCCGGTAGTCCGGCATCGCGGAGATGCCGTCGTGCGAGGTGACCGGGTTCGCGCACGGGTACACGAACGAAGCGGGCCAGTCGATGTACACCGATTTGCCCGCGAGCTTGTCGGTGAGCGTGGTGAAGGTCGGCACGCGCGGCGCGGACGCGGCGATCCAGCCGTCCTCGGTGAGGTCGTCGTCCACCATGACGACCCGCACCGACGTGGTTTCCGGCGGCAGGTCGCGCAGGTTGATCCGGGTGTCGTTCCAGCCGCCGGTGCCCGCGCCGGGCGGGAGCGCGAACTGGCTGCGCAGCACCCGCACGCCCTCGGGGGTGTTCACGCCGTACTCCAGGCTCACCGACGCCGGGCGGCGCGGCTGGCTCGCGGTGGCGACCACGATCTGGCCGTTCTCGGTCCGGTCGGTGAGCGCGTACCAGTCGCTGCGCAGGCGTCCGGCGCGGGTCTGGGTGTCGAGGTAGCTGCTCCACATCGGCACCTGGTCCTGCTTGAACCCGTGCGGCGGCTCGGCCAGCGGGTCCTTGTCGTCGACCGGGCTGGTGTGGAAGCCAGTCTGGACCCGGCCGTTGTCCTGGTCCGGGTTCGGCAGCGGGTTCGGCGGGTTCTGCGTGACCGGCTTCTCCGGCACGGTCCGCTGCTCGGGCTGCGCGTGCAGGATGCTCTTGGCCGCGTCGCGCTCCACCATCACGTGGTCGGACAGGTTGCAGCTCTTGCCGAACAGATGCCCGACGTTCGCCGCGCCGAGGCTGTAGCTGTCGCGCTGGAAGTAGATCGCCGCGCCCATCGTGTAGATCTCGCCCGCCGCGACCAGGCCGCACACCACGACCAGCGACAGCGAACCGAGCCGAAGCGACCGGCTCCGGCCCTCCTGCGGCGCCGGTCCCGGCCGGTGCGCCCGGACGTTCTCCACGAACGCGTAGATCCCGGCGATCGCGGCGGCCCCGAGCAGGATCGTCGACAGCGGGATGCCGCCGATCGACGGCGCGCCGTTCGTCCACGGCACCCCGATCCGCGAGACGAACCAGTACGCGTTCGGACCGGTCGCGGCGAGCGCGCCGACCACCAGCAGCACGGCCAGGAACGCGGCGCGGTTGCGGTTGGAGCGCAGCACGGTGGAACTGGTCGCGAGCGCGGTGAGCGCCGCCATCGACGCGCCGACCGCGGCGAACGCGCCGAAGTGGTGCGTCCATTTCGTCGGGGTCAGCGCGAGCAGCAGGAAGAACAGCGCGGTGGTGCCGATCAGCCGGCGGCTCGGCCCGAGCGCGGCGCCGGGGATCCGGCCGCGGCGCAGCAGCACCACCAGGCAGGTCATCGTGCAGAGCAGTACGAGCAGCACCGGGAACCGGCGGGGCGCGGAGCCGTCCGGCAGGTTCTCGAACAGCAATTGGTAGCGCGCGAGTTCCTGGAACCACGACAGGTTCGGGCCGACCGCGGTGCGGATGCGGGTGGCCTCCTGGACGGTCGCGAACGTCTGGTCGGCGAACATCACCACGAGGACCAGGAAGCCGGACGCGAGGATCGGCGCGAGCATCGGCAGCCAGCCGCTCGCCGAACGCTGCCGGACCAGCTTGAACAGCGGTTTCCCGGCGACCAGGAACGGGGCGACCGCGATCAGCCCGGTCGGCGTCGCGGCCAGGGTGAAGGCGGCCGCCGTGAGCCCGAGGCACAGCGGCAGCAGCCGGCGGGTGACCAGCGCGCGTTCGACCGCGCAGATCGCCAGCAGCGACCCGAGCGCGGCGACCGGTTCCGGCCGGACGCCGTTGTTGTACGGCATCCACCAGACCAGGAACACCGCCGCGGCGGCCCATCCCGCCGCGCGGCTGCGCCGGACCTGGGTGCCCAGCCGCGGCATCACCTCGCGGCTGATCAGCAGCCAGCTGATCACGCCGAGCAGGTACGAGGGCAGCCGGATCCACGGCGGCACCGTGCTGACGTGCGTCATCAGCTCGTACAGGTGGTAGAACCAGCCGAACGGGGCCTCCGCGACGCCGAACCAGCGGTGGTAGTTCGTGAGGTATCCGGTGGCCTCGGTGACCCTGGCCATGGTGAGGATGTAGCCGTCGTCCGAGGTCACCGGCCCGATGAAGACCCACGCGCCGAGCACGCCGAACACTGTCGCGTCGCGGCCGGTGAGCCGCCACCAGCCGACCGGGGCCCAGCGCGGAGCGCGGCGGGCGAAGCCGGAGTCCATCCGCCACACCGCGATCAGGCAGCCGAGGAACGACAGCGCGGCGAGGATGCCGACGACGAGCTTCAGCGCGGTCGGCGAGGTCTGGTAGCGGGTGTCCGGGACGACCGACACGTGCAGGCCGGCGATCGGGTCGCGGGCGGAGCTGATCGACGAGTAGATGCCGAGCACGCGCGGCCGGACGTCGCCGGTGGTGTGGAAGATCGGGGTCTTGCCGACCGAGAGCGTCATCTGGGTCGCGTCCGAGTCGAGCGTGACCGCGCAGCCGTCCTGCGGGAGCGGCTGCTGCGCGATCTGCTGGCCCTGGCTGGACGCGAACAGCACGCCGTTGTCGATGCGCAGCTGCATGCCGACGCCGTTGGCCGCGTTCTTGCCGGTGCGCCCGTCCGGGACGGTGCCGAACAGCAGCGCCGAGCCGTTCGTGCGGGCGTCGAGCGACCGGATCGTGTCGCACGGCAGCTCGGCCTTCAGGTTCTGTGCCCAGTACCCGGTCAAGGGCGCGTTGACGGAACGCGTGTCGGAGGCGGTGGGCCACGCGACTTCCGCGGTGTCCTGCACGACCGGCAGGAAGGGATAGGCCAGGGCGCACAGCGCCGAAAGCAACCCCAGCACTACGGCAATCGGACGCATTAGAGGAAATCTATTGGGTCACTCCGAGAGGTTTACGCTGACCCCTCGTCGCGCGGCGTGAACCGCTCGTGGTGTAACGCGCTGGCCAGCGGCGCGCGGCTGCGCCAGCCGTGCCGTTCGAGGTCGGGGACCTCGGCGAGATTCGTTACCGGTCCTACACAAAGCCAGGCCACCGGGCGGATGCCGTCGGGGATGCCGAGCAGCTGCGCGAGCGCGGGTTCGCGGTAAAAACTCACCCACCCGACGCCGAGCCCCTCCGCGGTGGCGGCCAGCCACAGGTTCTGGATCGCCAGGCACACCGAGTACAGCCCGGCGTCGGCGATCGCGTGCCTGCCGAGCACCGCCGGGGCCCCGCGCTGCGCGTCGTAGGTGACCACGATGCCCAGGCTCGACTCGCGGATGCCCTCGACCTTGATCCTGGCGAACGTCTCCGCGCGTTCGCCGTCCAGGGACGCGGCGAACACGTCGCGCTCCGCGTGCACGTGCCGGGCGAACTCGTCGCGCGTGCCCGGGTCGCGGACCAGCACGAAGTCCCACGGCTGGCTCATCCCGACGCTCGGCGCGGCGTGCGCGGCTTCCAGCACCCGGGTGAGGACGGCGTCGTCGATCGGCTCGCCGGTGAACTCGGCGCGGACGTCGCGGCGGCGGTGCAGGACGTCGTAAAACTGTTCGTTCATCGCTTGAGCACCCATTCGACGGCGGCGGCTACGTCCGCGGTTTCGGCGCCCGCCGGTCGCGGCGGGCGGCGGACCACGACCACCGGCAGGCCGAGTTCCCGCGCGGCGGTCAGTTTCGCGGCGGTCATCGCGCCGCCGCTGTCCTTGGTGACCAGCACGTCGATGTCGTGCTCGGTCATCAGCGCGCGTTCGCCGTCGAGGCGGAACGGGCCGCGGTCGAGCACCACTTCGTGCCGGCGCGGCAGCGGCTGGTCCGGCGGGTCGACGCAGCGGATCAGGAACCACAGCGGGTCGAGGTCGGCGAACGCGGCCAGGCCCTGGCGGCCGCTGGTGAGGAACGCGCGGGCACCGAGGCCGGGCAGGAGCGCGGCGGCCTCTTCGAGGTCGGCGGCCCAGTGCCAGCGGTCGGCGCCGGCCGGCTGCCAGCCGGGGCGGGCGAGCCGCAGGAGGGGGACCTTGGCCGCGTGGGCGGCGTGGAAAGCGTTGGCGCCAATGCGTTCCGCGAACGGATGCGTGGCGTCGACCACTGCCTGGATCCGGTTTTCGCGCAGCCAGGCGGTGAGGCCTTCGACGCCGCCGAACCCGCCGATCCGCACCGCGCCGACCGGCAGGCGCGGCCGCGTGACGCGCCCGGCCAGCGACGAGATCACCTCGACGTCGCGTTCGTGCAGCTGGGCGGCCAGGTCACGGGCCTCCGCGGTGCCGCCGAGGATCAGGACGGTCATCGCCCGTATCCGACGGCCGTGCGCCACCGGTCGAGGGTGCGCATGTTGGCGAGCGTTTCGGCCCAGGTCAGTTCCGGGCCTTGCCGGTCCGCGACGTGCGCGGCGACGTAATCCGCTTCGCGGGCGTAAACCCCTTGGGTGGCTTCGATTTCGATGACTTCCGGCTCGCCGTCCGACGGAGTCAGCACGATGGACGAGACGCCGGGCGTGCGCAGCTCGTGGATCCACGCGGGCTTCGGCACGTAGAGCTGACCGGTGGTGCCGTAGATCCGGATGTGGTCGTCCTGCGTCAGCAGATACCCGCAGGACAGCTGGGCGATGATCTCGCCGGGCAGCCGCAGCAGGCCCATCGCGAACTCGTCGACGCCGCTCTCGGTGAGCCGGGCCATGCCGGTGACGCGGGTCGGCTCCACGGCCGGAATTCCGGTCGCGGCCTGCGAAACCAGCCGGGCCAGCGAGGTGCAGTAGCAGCCGACGTCGAGGATCCCGCCGCCGCCGAGCGCGGGATCGCCCAGCCGGACCGCGTCGTTCGCGTCGGAATCGAAGCTGAACGTGACGTCCACGGCCCGTACCTCGCCGATCGCGCCGCATTCGATCAGCTCGACCAGCCGCCGGGTCTGCGGATGCAGCCGGTACATGAACGCTTCCATGAGGAAAACGTCGTTGCGCCGCGCGGCATCGATGACTTTCTCCGCGTCCGGCGCGGTGAGCGTGAGGGGTTTCTCGCACAGCACGTGCTTGCCCGCTTCGGCGGACCGGATCGCCCATTCCTCGTGCTGCGCGTGCGGAGTGGCGATGTAAACGGCGTCGACGTCCGGGTCGGCGAGGAGTTCTTCGTAGCTGCCGTACGCCTTCGGGATTTCGTACCTGGTCGCGAAATCGCGCGCCCGCTCGGCCGTGCGCGAAGCCACCGCGGCGAGTACCCCGTGGCGGCTTTGCTCGACGCCGGCGGCGAATTCGGCGGCGATGGTCCCGGTGGCCAGCAGGCCCCAGCGCAGTTCGGTCACAACGACTCCGGTTGGCTCGCCCGGTCGCGGGTGCTGGAATAGAGGAAACTGTCCGGAAAACCGCCCGCGGAGAGGACCCGGCCGACGAAAATCGTGGCCGCGCGGGTCATTCCGGCGGAACGCGCTTGGCCGGCGATGTCGGCGAGCGTGCCGCGCACCACGGTTTCCCCTGGCTGGCTGGCCAAGGCGACGACGGCGGCGGGACAGTCCGCGCCGTAGTGGCCGGCGAGTTCTTCGGTGACGCGCTCGATGTGGTTGATCGCCAGGTGCAGTGCGAGAGTGGTGCCGGTGCGGGCGAAATTCTCCAGCGTTTCGGTGTCTGGCATCGCGGTGGACCTCGCTTGCGCGCGCGTGATCACGAGGCTCTGCCCGATCCCCGGCACGGTCAACTCCCGGCCGAGCACGGCGGCTGACGCGGCGAACGCCGGAACCCCGGGCACCATCTCGTACGGCACGCCTTCCGGTTCCAGCCGTCGGACCTGCTCGGCGACCGCGCTGTACAGCGACGGATCTCCCGAACACAACCGCGCGACGTCGTGACCAGCCTTGTGCGCGTCGATCAGTTTCTCGGTGATCTGGTCGAGGCTGAGGTTCGCGGTGTCGACGCGTTCGGCGTCCGGCGCGCAGTAGGCGAGCAGGTCAGTCGGCGTCATGCTGCCCGGGTACAGGCACACCTGGCAGCGCGCGAGCAGGTCGCGGCCGCGCACGGTGATCAGGTCGGCCGCGCCCGGTCCGGCCCCGATGAAGTAAACGGTCATTTCCAGCTCCACTGCGTGACTGCGCGGGACGGTGTCCAGCCGGTGAACCCGCCGAGCGGTTTCGCGTGCTCCACGGAGATCCGTTGCAGTTCCCCGCCGTACCGGGCGTACGCGGCGGCCAGGATCTGCTCGGCCTCAAGGGTGACACCGTGCGCGACGATGCGGGCGTCGGTTTCGACACAGTGGTCGAGGACGCCGGGCACGGTCAAGCCGCCGCCGACGAACACCGCGTCCGGACGGGGGAGCCTGGCCAGCGCCTCCGGTGCCGGGCCGGTGACCACCTGTAATTCCGGCACGCCAAGGGCATTGGCGTTGCGCTGGACGCGTTCGGCACGCGCCGGATCGCGTTCGATCGCGATGGCGCGGTTCAGCGGATGCGCGCGCGACCATTCGATGCCGATGCTGCCCGCGCCCGCGCCGACGTCCCACAGGAGTTCGCCCGGGTTTGGCGCGAGGCGGGCGAGAGCGGACGCGCGGAGGTCGCGTTTGGTGAGCTGGCCGTCGTGCTCGAAGGCGTCGTCGGGCAGACCGGTGAGCGGGAGGCCAGGGCCGTGGCAGAGCACGGCGAAGACCGTCAGCGGGCCGGGGTCGTGGACCCAGCCGTCGGCGATCTGTTCGTCGGCCGCGCCGAGGTTTTCCAAGGCGGTGAGGGCGGAATCGCCGTAGCCGCGGGCGTTGAGCAGCTCGCGCAGCTCTGGTGCGGAGCCGCCGAGGACCAGCACTTTCCGGTTCGGCGCCAGCGCCCGCGCGACGCGGTGGACGGCGCGTCCGACGACCGTGACGACCTCGGTTTCCTCGAACGACCAGCCGAGCCGCGCGCGAGCCAGCGTCGCCGAGGAAACCGCTGGCAGGACGTCGAGTGCGTAGCCGCGGTCACGCAGGGTGGTGGCGATACCGGACAGGAACGGATCGCCGCTGGCCAGCACGCAGACTCGGCCGGTTTGCCCGGCCAGGATCTCGTCGAGCGCGGGCAGCAGCGGACTGGGCCAGGCTTGGGTGCGGAGGTCTTCCGGCAAGGACTTCAGCTGCCGTTGCGCGCCGAGCACGACGTCCGCCCGCCGCACGGCGTCGCGGGCCGCGGGGGTGAGCCCGGTCCACCCGTCGGCCCCGATCCCGACCACCGTCAGGCGTGATTCTTCGCGCACGATTTCCCACCCTAAGCGAGACCTCCGCTGTGCGATGATCGGCCAGACGCCGACCCACAAGGGAGTGCTCTTGAAGCCCTATCCGTTCACCGCTGTCGTCGGGATGCCGGACCTGCGTCTGGCGCTCGTCCTGTCCTCGATCTCGCCCGCGGTCGGCGGGGTCTTGGTGCGGGGCGAGAAGGGCACCGCGAAGTCGACCATGGTGCGCGCGCTCGCCGGGCTGCTGCCGGGCGTCGACGTGGTGGACGGCTGCCGGTTCTCCTGCGACCCCGCCACTCCGGACCCGGCGTGCCCGGACGGCCCGCACGCGGCGGGTCTTCCCGCGCACCGGCGGCCGGCGCGGCTGGTGGAGCTGCCGGTCGGCGCGGCCGAGGACCGGGTCGTCGGCTCGCTGAACCTGGAGAAGGCGCTGGCCGAGGGCGTCACCGACTATCAGCCCGGCCTACTGGCCGCCGCGCACCGCGGGCTGCTGTACGTCGATGAGGTCAACCTCCTGCACGACCATCTGGTGGACACGCTGCTCGACGCGGCGGCGATGGGCCGCGCGACGGTCGAGCGCGAGGGCGTTTCCGTCTCGCACGCGGCGAGGTTCGTGCTGATCGGGACGATGAACCCGGAGGAGGGCGAACTGCGGCCGCAGCTGCTCGACCGGTTCGGGCTGACCGTCGAGGTCGCGTCGAGCCGTGATCCGGAGCAGCGCGTCGAGGTGGTCCGGCGGCGGCTCGCCTACGAAGCGGATCCGGACGGTTTCGCGGACGGCTACGCGGCGGAGGACTCGGCGCTGGCGGCGGAGATCGAGGCGGCGCAACGGCTTTTGCCGTCGGTCAAGCTGCCGGACGAGGCGCTGCGGCAGATCGCCGAGGTGTGCGCGTCGTTCGAGGTCGACGGCATGCGCGCGGACATCGTCACGGCGCGGACCGCGGTCGCGCACGCGGCGTGGGCCGGGCGCGACGAGGTCACCACCGAGGACATCCGGGTCGCGGCGCGGCTCGCGCTGCCGCACCGGCGCCGGCGGAATCCGTTCGACGCGCCGGGGATTTCCGAGGAACAGCTCGAACAGGCGCTGGAGGATTCGCAGCCGCCGCCCGAGGGACCGGACGACGACGGCGGCGGCCCTGGCGGTGGTCCCGGTCCGGACGACGGCGGGCCGGTGCCGGACGGTGGGCCGTCCGAGGGGGCTCCGCCTTCTCCTGGTGAGGCTCCTTCGGGTAACGGGTCTTCGCCGCAGAAGACGGTCAACGCGGGGGATACGTTTCGTGCGCGGGTGTTCCGGGTGAAGGGCACCGGCGAGGGCGAACGCGGCCGCCGGTCGCGCGCCATCACCGACACCGGCCGGACGATCGGCGTGCAGCCGCCCAGTGTGCGCGACGGACGTCCGCATCTGGTCGCGACGATCCGGGCCGCCGCCCCGCATCAGCGGGCGCGGGGCCGGTCCGGGCCGGGGCTGGAGGTGCGGTCGCCGGACCTGCGGTTCGCGTTGCGCGAGGGCCGCGAAGGCAATCTGGTGCTGTTCTGCGTCGACGCGTCGGGCTCGATGGGCGCGCGGGCGCGGATGCGGGAAGTGAAGACCGCGGTGCTTTCGCTGTTGTTGGACGCCTACCAACGGCGCGACAAGGTCGGTCTGGTCACGTTCCGTGGCGCGGACGCCGAACTGGCGCTCCCGCCGACGATCAGCGTCGAAGCCGCCGCGGCCCGGCTGGACGGCCTGCCGACCGGCGGGCGCACCCCGCTCGCCGAGGGATTGCTGGAGGCCGCGCGGGTGCTGCGGGTCGAGTCGATCCGGGATCCGCGTCGTCGGCCGCTGCTGGTGCTGGTCACCGACGGCCGGGCCACGAGCGGTTCCGACGCGGTGGCCCGGGCCAAGGCCGCCGCGGGCTTGCTGACCGACGTGACGACGATCGTGATGGACTGCGAGACCGGCCGGATGCGCCTCGGTCTCGCCGCGGAATTGGCCGGGCACTTGGGAGCCGAGCACGTGCCACTGTCCGAAGTGGCCGCTGAATCGCTCGCTTCGGCGGTGCGCGAACGAACGGGGAGGGCTGCCTGATGCCACAGGGCAAACCGGAGGTCGTGCCGAAGGACGGGCTCACCACGCGGCAGCGCCGCAACCGCCCGCTGCTCGCCGTGCACACCGGTGAGATGAAAGGGAAATCCACCGCGGCGTTCGGCATGGCGCTGCGCGCGTGGAACCAGGGCTGGTCGATCGGCGTGTTCCAGTTCGTGAAGTCGGCGAAATGGCGCGTCGGCGAGGAAGCCGCGTTCAAGGCGCTCGGCAAGCTGCACGACGACACCGGACAGGGCGGCGCGGTCGAGTGGCACAAGATGGGCGAGGGCTGGAGCTGGTCGCGCAAACAAGGGTCCGAAGAGGACCATGCCGCCAACGCCCGCGAGGGCTGGGCGGAAATCAAGCGCCGGCTCGCCGCCGAGACGCACGATTTCTATGTCCTGGACGAATTCAGCTACCTGCTCAAATGGGGCTGGCTCGAAGTGGACGACGTCGTGTCCACTTTGGCCTCCCGGCCCGGGCATCAGCACGTGGTGATCACCGGCCGCTACGCGCCGCCGGAACTGATCGAGGCCGCGGACCTGGTCGCCGAGATGACGAAGGTGAAGCACCCGATGGACGCCGGGCAGAAGGGCCAGCGGGGGATCGAGTGGTAGCGCGGGTCGTCGTCGCCGCGCCCGGTTCCGGGCACGGCAAGACCACCATCGCCGCCGGGCTCATGGCCGCGTTGCGCGCCGCCGGGCACACCGTGTCCGGGCACAAAGTCGGGCCGGACTTCATCGACCCCGGCTACCACTCCCTGGCCACCGGCCGCCCGGCCCGGAACCTGGACCCGTTCCTACAGGGCGAGGAAGCGCTGGTTCCGTTGCTGCGACACGGTTCCGCGGGCGCGGACATCGCCGTCATCGAGGGCGTGATGGGCCTGTTCGACGGCGCTTTGGGCACCGAAGGCTATGCGTCGACCGCGCACGTCGCGCGGCTGCTCGACGCGCCGGTCGTGCTGGTGGTCGATGCTTCGGCGGCCTCGCGGAGCGTCGCGGCGACGGTGCTGGGGTTCGCGCAGTACGACACTCGTGTCCGGCTCGCCGGGGTGATCCTGAACAAACTGGGCTCGCAGCGGCACGAGGACGAGATCGTCACCGCGCTGGAAGCGACTGGCGTTCCGTTGCTGGGTGCGTTGCGCCGCAACGAGAATGTGCATGCACCGAGTAGGCACCTCGGACTGGTTCCGGCGGCGGAACGAGCCGCGGAGTCGCAGCGGCTGCTGCCGGAGCTGGCGGAGTGGGTCGCTGCGGGCGTCGATATCGAAGCCGTCGTGCGGGTCGCCCGAAGTGCTCCGGCGCTGAGCGGTCCATTGTGGAACGCCGGTCCGGTGTGGGACGGTCCACGTGCGACACTCGCCGCCGCCGGAGGTCCGGCGTTCACCTTCCGCTACGCCGAGAACATCGAACTGCTGGCCGCGCGCGGGATCGACGTGGTCGACATCGACCCGTTGCGGGACAAGGCATTGCCGCCGGATTGCGCTGGCCTATACTTCGGCGGCGGGTTCCCGGAAGTGCACGCTGCTGAGCTGTCGTCCAATGTGGAGCTTCGGGATGCGGTCGGTGCCGCGATCGACGCGGGGATGCCGGTAAGCGCGGAATGCGCGGGTTTGCTTTATCTGTGCCAATCCCTGGACGGTCTGCCGATGGTGGGTGCTGTCGCCGCGGAAGCGACCATGACTGCGCGCGGAAAGCTCGGTTACCGCCGTGCGGTTTCGGTGGCCGACAATGTCCTCGCCGTGGCCGGACAGCGGGTCACTGGGCACGAATTCCACCGCACCGAAATCGCTCCCGCGCACGGGGAAACGGCGGCGTGGGGCTGGGATCGCGGCCTGGACGGGTTCGTGTCGGCCTCGCTGCACGCGTCGTATCTGCACGTCCACTGGGCTGGGCATCCCGAGCTGGCGGACCGTTTCGCGTCGCAGGTGCGCGCGCATTCCCTGGCGGCGGCTCATGGCTGAGTACGACCTCCACCATCACGGCGATCGCGAGGTCGGCGACGGTCTTGTGGATCTCGCGGTGAACGTCCGGCTGCCGGTTCCGCCCGCGTGGCTTCGCACGGAACTCGCTGCGGCACTGGACGATCTGGCCGCCTACCCGGACCCGACGCGCGCTACGGAAGCCGTCGCCGCCCGGCACGGCCGGAATTTCGACGACGTGCTGGTGACCGCTGGCGCCGCGGAAGCGTTCACGCTGCTGGCGTCTATTCCGGCGAAGCACGCGGTGGTGGTCCACCCGCAATTCACCGAACCGGAAGCCGCGTTGCGTGCCGCCGGGCATCCCGTCGACCGGGTCATCCTGTCCGAAGTGGACGGCTACCGGCTGGATCCGGCGCTCATCCCCGCTTCCGCGGACCTGGTGTTCGTCGGCAACCCGACCAACCCGACCTCGGTCCTGCACCCCGCCGATTCCCTGCGTGCCCTGGCGCGTCCCGGCCGGGTACTGGTGGTCGACGAAGCGTTCCTCGACGCGGTCCCCGGAGAGGTCGAAAGCCTTGCCGGAGAACGCATCCCGGGCGTCGTCGTACTGCGGAGCCTCACCAAGACCTGGGGGCTCGCGGGCTTGCGGGCTGGCTACGTCCTAGGCGAACCGTCGCTGATCGCCCGGTTGCGCGCGGTGCAGCCACCCTGGTCAGTGTCCACATTGGCCGCAGTGGCGACGGTCGCCTGCTGCCGCCCCGCCGCCTTGGAAGAGGCCGAAAAACTGGCCGCCGCCGCGGAAGCCGACCGCGACTACCTGGAATCCGGCTTAACCGCACGGGGAATTCCCGTGCTCGGCACTCCGCGCGGACCGTTCGTGCTGATCCGCATCCCCGACGGGGCAAACGTCCGGCTGCGACTGCGCGAAGCGGGCTACGCCGTCCGCCGCGGCGACACGTTCCCTGGCCTAGGACCGGACCACCTGCGCATCGCAGTCCGCGACCGCGCGACGACGGATGCTTTCCTCGCCGCGCTGGGCTAACGGTTCTGGAGCGCGGTGAATTCCTCCAGCCAGGCGTAGTTCGGCGCTGCGGTGCCGTCGGGATTCTTCTGGACGGTCGCCCTCGCGAACACGCTGTTCAGCAGCCACGGCGGGGTTTCCGGACCGAAGTCCGCGCCCTTGAGCGCGGCAATGCCCTGGTCGATGCCGTACGCGGCGACGGCGAGCTTGCCGGTCGCGCGGAACTTGGTTATCTGGTCGGTCAGGAAGTGCTTGTTGTTCTCGAACCACGGACTGGTGCGGAGGAAGTCGTCCCACCGCGGTTTCGGGAACGGCTGACGCAGCGCGTTGCGGATAACCTGCCAGACCTTCGTGTCCGCGGGGACGTGGTACTTGGCCGCGTACTCGGCCGAGATCCGGTCGGCGAGGTGCTTCTTCCAGAGCTGGACCAGTGAGAACTCGGTGACGAGGAACTTCTTTTCGCCCAGCTTGGGCAGCACGTAGTCGAGGAAGGCCTGCACGTCGCCCGGCGCACCGACGTGGGGATGGATGTCGGTTCCGGCGATTTCCGGGGTGTCGCGGACGTACTTCATCCAGCGTTCGGTACCGGCTCCAGTCCACTTAGGATCGTCGAGATTGTTGAGCGCGCCCATGTGCAGGACGGTCTTGCCCTTGCGAGCCTTGATCACGTGGCCGGCGACGGTCTCGTAGAAATCGTTGAGAGCCCCGTTGTTCCAGTCGGACTTGGGACATTCGATGAACGGCTCGTTGCCGACCACCAGGATGTCGACCTTGTCCATGACCGCCGGCAGCAGCTTGTCGAGCCGCGCGAGATCGGCCTGCATAGCCGGGGTTCCAGGCCGCGGAATCTGCTTGTGGGAATCGGGAAAGTACGGAAAGTTGAGGGACAGCACCGTTCCGTATCCCCGGTCGCCAGCCTGCAGCAAAGTCTTGACCGTCGGGTTTTCGGTAGCACCGTGTTTGTCCAGATCGGGCATCGCGGTGAATCCGCGGACCCACTTCGCGCCGGAACGCTGAAGCTCGTCCCAGCCCATCGTGTCCGGATCGGCGTTGAAGTTCGCCCCGAGCGCACCGTCCGGCGGCGGCAGTGTTTTGTCCGGTGCCGGGCTGTCCGGCGTCGAACAAGCGGCCGCGCCGAAAACCGAAAGACCGGCCGCCGCGGACAACTGGAACAGACGTCGCCGGTTGAGGGGTAAGCTGGGTGCCACGAGATCCTTGGTAACACGAAAATGGCTCGCACCGCAGCCTGAACAGCGGTAATCTGCCTGATATGTCCGGAGATCCCGCGCGCCCGAACTACGGCACCTACCCTCAAGCCCTGCAGGACCTGCGCACCGCTCTGGGCCCGGAAAACCGGTTGCTGCACGAGCTTTCCTGGGAGGAAGATCAAGCTCTGGCAGCGGTCAGCCTGGAGCTTTTCCCGGGACGTTTCGACGGCCTCCGCTGGCCGGACGAGAATGTGCTGACGCAAGCTGCCGAACCGGACTACGAGCGAGCCGCGCGGCTGCTGGGCGACCTCATCCGCCAGCACTCGCCGAAGCACGCCGACGCGGTGGTGTTCTGGGGAAACCTGTCGATCCCGACGGTGCGCCTGCCCGCCCGCCTGGCCGCCGCGAACGCGGGCGAACTGATGGACACCGGAGACGACGTGTGGATTTACCTGCCGGACCGGAACGTGCTGGTCGAGTACTGGCATTCGGGCCGGATCACCGCCGGGACGGTGCCGGTCGGATGCTGAAGTTCGCGTGCTCCCGTTTCGACACCTCGGACCTGCATTACCGGTCCGAGGCCGACGTCTTCGTCAATGTGGAAGCCGACCTGGACGTCGTGGACGACGGAACCGTCCTGTACACCAAGAAGTCGTTTCCGGTGGTCGAGCTTGCCGTGGCGCTGCGGAAGTGGAAGTCGCGCCCCGAGGCGGACCGGCCGGACTTCGAGTTCGAGTCGCTTTCGCTGGAGGAACGGTGGTCGCTGCGGATCCGCAGGGCTCCCGGCGGCTGGCAGGCGGTCGACGACGAAGGCCCGGTAGTGCGTGGCACCGCGCGTCCGGCCGCGGAGATCGACGCGGCGATTGACGACTTCGCGCTAGAGGTGCGCGCGGAATCCCGGTCCATGGAGGGCCCGTGGATTGACGAGTTCTTCGTATGAAGCGGCCGTTGACCCCGGACGAGCGCGCGGTGCTGCGCCGAGTCCTGATTGGACGCCCGTTGCTGCTGGCGCAAGTGGACCAGGCGGAGGTCGTCTCGCACTGGAGGCCGGACTCGGTGAGCGTCGACCTCGTAGTGCGGAACGCGATCCCGGACGGCGACCTGGACGGCGTTCTTCCCCAGCGAGCCATGGTGGCGGAGGCCGGCGAGATCCTGGTGTGGGTCACCGAGGGCGTACTGTCCGGTTTGGAATACGCCTGGTACCTCGACCCGCCGACCGCCCTGCCGGATGCGTCGGCGATTTCTCTTCCGGACGTGATCGCGGAACTGCCCGACTGGCTGAACCGAATCGCGGAAGAGGGCGGATCGGCACACTTCGACGAGTTGGGCCTGAGCTGGCAGGACCCCGCACAATGGCTGACCGTGCTAGCCGCGTCCGCGACGGCATTGGCCCGGACCGACCGCACCGTGGCCGTGGTCGTGCCACTGCAGCTCCGGGAAACCGTTCCGGCCCAGGTAGATTGGGACCTGGTCAAGTCCACTGTGCACGATCAGGAACCGCCGTCAGTGGCAGTAATCCAGACAGCGGCGATGCGTATCGTCGAGCTGGACGTAGAGGAACACCGGTTCCCGCTGCCCGGCGTCGACGGCGCGGATTACGCTTACGTGCGGTACTGGCGGGACCCCGAGGAGATCGCCGCTGGCGAGGCCTACTCGGGTGCCGCCTACTTCGTCCGGGACTTGCCTGCGTTGGCGTGATTCAAGCCGTCGCCAGCAACGCCGCCGCCACCGCGACCTCGACGCACCCGCCGAGAACGTCGCCGGTCACCCCGCCGATCCGCTGGACGCACCGGGCGAGCAAAACCGCCGCCGCCGCGTACCCGAGCGCGACCGCGAGAACCCCACGCCACCACGGCAATCCTGGCGTCAACGCGGCACACCCCGCCGCGAGCACGAACACCGCCGCAGCCACCACGACCGGAACCGATCCGGCGACCGTCGCGCCCAACCCCTCCGGCCGGGCCGAGGGGACCCCTCGCGCACAGCACAGCGAGAGCACACATCGTCCACACAGGACAGACAGGACCGCCGCCGCGATCCCGTGCCCGTGCGTGATCGCGCCGGTCAGCGCGCCGGTTTGGACGAGCAGCACGAAAAGCAGCGTCGCGACCCCGGTGGGTCCGGAATCGCCGCGACGCATGACGTCAAGGGCTTTCGCGCGGTCGTAGGAGGCACCGAGCCCGTCGGCGGTGTCGGCGAGCCCGTCGAGATGCAATCCGCGGCTACCCAGCGCTACCGCCCCGAGCGCCAACGCCGCGACCGCCAGCGCGGGCAGCCCGATGGCGACCCCGCCCGCGACGATCAGCCCCGCCGCCGCGGCCAGCGGAAGCGCCGCGAGCGGGCCGAGCGTCATCGCCACGCCAGCCACCCGCCGATCAATCACGCGCGGGGCCGGGACCGGGACGGTGGTCAGGGTGCCGACGGCCAGCCGGATGCCGTCGCTGAGCTGGGTCACGGCTTGCGCCCCAATGTGGCGTTGGGTGCGTGAGATGCACCCAATGTGGCGTTGGGTGCATGCGGCGGCGGAGCCGAAGCCGTGCCAGACGCGGAACCGCGGATGCCGCGGGTGCCGAACGCCGTACCGCGGGTGCCGAACGCCGTACCGGGTGCGCCGGATGCCGTACTGGGCGCGACGGATGCACCGAATGCCACATTGGGTGCGTGGGACGCACCGAACGCCACATTGGGTGCGCCGGATGCCGGACTGGGCGCGATGAATGCACCGAACGCCACATTGGGTGCGTCAGATGCACCCAATGCCGCATTGGGGGTTTTTCGGTAGCGCGGCGTGCGTTGGTTCGCTGTCGCAATGCTCGCCCGGGCACCGCTCGGGACGAGAGCGGCTGAAGCGGCTCCACCTCCGCCGATGTCCGTGAGGGGAACCCTGGGGGACTCTGAGTCCCTCAGGGTTCCCCTCACGGACCTTTCCACCGCCTCAGCCGGGAGGACCCGGCGCAGAGCTGATCCTCCATCCGCTACTGGGAATACCTCATGGGGGCGATCCTCGGAGAAGCGAACTCCGAGCCGAGTCGCGGACCAACGCCATGGGGCCGCGGGCCGAACCACGCGGCGAGCCGTCGGCCCAGCCCCGAGCTGGACTCTGGGCCGAAGCCCGGTCATAGCTACTGGCCGAGCCGTGAACCGCGCCCCAGCCAAACCCAACCCCATCACCCGAGGTCCGCCAGCAAACCCATGTCCGCGATAGCCGCCCGAGCCGCCCGCAGCGTCGGCACGGCCTGGACTGCCCCGCTGCCCTCCCCGAGCCGCAACCCGAGGTCCAGGATCGGCACCAACCCCAGCGCCTTCAGGGCAAACGCTTGCGCCGGCTCAGTCGAACGATGCCCCGCCAGCCACCACTGCTCCGCACCGGGCGCGATGTCCCGGGCCACCAGCGCCGCCGTCGCGGAGAAAATCCCGTCCAGTACCACCGGGATTCCCCGGACCGCCGCCTCCACCAGGAACCCGGCCGTCGCGGCCAGGCAGGCGCTGCCGAGGGCGGTCAGACGGTCGAACGGGTCAGTCACCGGTCGCCGGGACAGCGCCGCCGCGACCACCGCGGTCTTGCGTTGCAGAGCCTCCCCGGACACGCCAGTCCCAGTCCCGACCACCTCGGCAGCGGGCAGCCCCAACGCCGAAGCCACGACCGCGGCGCAAACGGTCGTGTTGCCGATGCCCATGTCGCCGGGAATGAGAACGTCCGCAGTGGACTCTGCGGCAGCGATCTCCCGTCCCGCCTCGAAAGCCGCCAGCGCCTCGCCGGGGGCCAGAGCGTCCTCGACGTCGATGGCGCCCGAGCCTCGGCGGATCTTGTGGGCGGTGACTTCCTCCGGGATATCCGCGGCGTCCCAATCGACCGCGATGTCGGCCACCCGCACCCGCGCCCCGACCTGCGCGGCGAGCACCGTCACCCCGCTGCGCCCGGCCAGGAAAACGCGCACCATCGCCGCGGTGACCTCGCGGGGGTAAGCCGACTGGGCCGACACCCCGTGGTCGCCGGCGAAGACGACCACGCGGACGTCGTCCAGCGGGCGCGGCGGGACCACGCCGTGCGCGGCGCTCAGCCACGCCGCGAGTTCTTCCAGCCTTCCGAGCGCGCCGACCGGTTTGACCAGGCCGTCCAGTCGTTCCAGCGCGGCGGCGCGGGCGGCGGCGTCCGGGACGGGGATGGCGAAACGCGGCACGGCTAGCTCCTCACGGAAGGTCGAGCACCCGCCCGGCGACGATGAGCGACACCCGGTCGCTGTCGGCGGACACCCGGTTGTTGAGTGCGCCCAGCACATCACGGAAAAGCCGTCCGGACACCGTTGCGGGCACCACACCGCTGCCGACCTCGTTGCTGACCGCGACGACCGGCACCCGCGCCTGGGTCCACGCGGCGAGGAAATCCTCGAGCCGGTCGTCCAGTCTGCGCTCCCAGCCCGGTTTGCCCGTCCACGCGCCGACCTCGTCGAGCACCCGGGACAGCCAGGTGCCGAGGCAGTCGATCAGCAGCGGGCTCGTCGCGTTGCGCAGCACGGTCGCGAGATCGGTGGTCTCGACCGTCGTCCAGTGGCGAGGGCGCCGGGCCCGGTGCGCCTCGACGCGGGCGGCCCATTCCGGATCCTCCGCGGACGGGGGCAGCCCGGGAGCGACGTACACGAGGTGGGGGTGGTGCGCGACGAGCCGCTCCGCGTGCCTCGACTTGCCCGAGCGAACCCCGCCGAGAACGAGCACCTTGCCGTCGTCGCGTCCGTACCGGCGGAGGGCCTGCGCCAGGGTTTCGAGAGACCCGGCGAGCCGGTGCGTCAGCTTGGTCATACCCGGCATTCTCTCCCGCGCGCTACGGTTCGCCACGTGCCACTCCGACAATCCGTCACCGCGGCCGGGATGATCGCCGGATACGTCGCCGACGCGTGGTTCGGCGACCCTCGCCGGGGCCATCCGGTCGCGGTCTTCGGCACCGCCGCTGGCCAGCTGGAACGCTGGTGGTGGGCCGATTCCAAGCCGCGCGGCGCGGGCTACGCGACGGTCTGCGCGGGATCGATCGCCGGGCTCGGCATGCTGGCCGAACGAGCCGTCCGGAACCGGCCGGGTGTCCGTTTTGTCTTGATCGCTGCGGCGACGTGGGCCGTCCTCGGCGGTCGCGGGCTCGCCGCGGAGGGGCGCGAAATGGCGCGATTGCTCGAATCGGGTGAATTGCCCGCCGCCCGGCAGCGGCTCAGCCACCTCTGCGCGCGCGACGCCACCGGTCTCGACGCGGCCGAGTTGACCCGCGCGGCCACCGAATCGATCGCCGAGAACACGTCCGACGCGGTCGTCGCGCCGTTGCTCTGGGGCGCGGTCGCGGGCGTGCCGGGCCTGCTCGGCTACCGCGCGGTGAACACATTGGACGCGATGGTCGGCTACCGCTCACCGAGACACCGCAGCTTCGGCTGGTTCGCCGCGCGCACGGACGACTGGGTCAACCTGGTGCCGGCGCGCGTCGGCGCGGTGCTGACGGTGGCGGCCGCGCCGCTGGCCGGCGGCCGCGCGCGGGCGGCTTGGCGGGCGTGGCGACGCGACGGCGGCTCGCATCCGAGCCCGAACGCGGGCCAGGTCGAGGCCGCTTTCGCGGGTGCGCTGGACATCCGGCTCGGGGGCACGAACACCTACCACGGCGAGGTCGAACGCCGGAGCACGCTGGGGGACGGCCGTCCGCCGGGGGCGAGCGATCTGCGCCGGGCGGTGCGGTTGTCGAGGCTGGTCGGGGCGGCGGCGCTGGCGGTCGCGGCCGGGATCGCGGTGGCGCGATGAGCGGGCTGCTGATCGCCGGGACCACCTCGGACGCCGGGAAAAGCCTGGTCACCGCCGGACTTTGCCGGTGGTTCGCGCGGCGCGGGGTGCGGGTCGCGCCGTTCAAGGCGCAGAACATGTCGAACAACTCTATGGTCTGCGCGGACGGCGCGGAGATCGGCCGGGCCCAGTGGCTGCAGGCGCGGGCCGCGCGGGTGGAGCCGGAAGCCGCGATGAATCCCGTGCTGCTCAAGCCCGGCAGCGATCGGCGCAGTCACGTCGTCGCGCTCGGCAAGCCGTACGGCACCCTCGAAGCCGGGGAGTACGCCACCGGCCGCGCCGGGCTCGCGGAGATCGCTTTCGGCGCGTTTGCCGAGTTGCAGCAACGGTTTGACCTCGTTGTATGCGAGGGCGCGGGCAGTCCGGCCGAGATCAACCTGCGCTCCGGCGACTACGTGAACATGGGGCTGGCGCGGCGGTTTTCCTTGCCGGTGCTGGTGGTCGGCGACATCGACCGCGGCGGGGTGCTGGCCGCGATGTTCGGCACGCTCGCACTGCTTTCGGCCGAGGACCAGGCACTGGTCGCAGGCTGGCTGGTGAACAAGTTCCGCGGCGACGTCGGACTGCTGCAGCCTGGCCTGAACAGTCTGGAGAAGGCCACCGGACGGCCGGTGCTCGGCGTGCTGCCGTGGCTGGACCGGGTGTGGATCGACTCCGAGGACGCGCTCGCCGCGGCCGGATGGCGCCACGAAGCCGCGCAACGCGGGCTGCGGGTCGCGGTCGTGCGCTTCCCCCGTGCCTCCAACGCTACGGATGTGGACGCGCTCGCGGCCGAGCCCGGTGTGACGGTGAGCCTGACCGCCGACCCGGACACGGTCGCCGCGGCGGATCTGGTCGTGCTGCCTGGCTCTCGGGCCACTGTGGACGATCTGAACTGGTTGCGTGCCCGAGGTTTGGCGGACGCGGTGACCGCCAGGGCCGCCGCGGGGCGTCCGGTGCTGGGGATCTGCGGCGGGTACCAGATGCTCGCGGAGTCCATTGAGGACGATGTCGAATCCGGGGCCGGGCTCGTCGACGGGCTCGGCCTGCTGCCGACCCGGGTGACGTTCGCGGGGGAGAAAGTGCTCGCCCGTCCGGTCGGCGAATGGCGCGGGCACCGGGTGGAGGCGTACGAGATCCACCACGGCAGCGCCGCCCCGGTGGACGCGGAGTCGTTTTTGGACGGTTACCGCGTCGGTTCGGTGTGGGGTACGACGTGGCACGGCGCGCTGGAGAACGACGGGTTCCGCCGTGCGTGGCTTGCCGAAGCGGCGGCGCAGGCCGGGATCGAGTGGCGGGCGGCCGAGGGTGCGCCGGGGTTCGCGGATCTGCGTGAGGACATGCTGGACCGGTTGGCGGATGCGATTCAGTCCGAAGTGGACACTGGGATGTTGATGGCGCTGGCGGAGGCGGGTGCGCCGGGTGGGTTGCCGTTCGTTCCGCCGGGTGCGCCTTGACGGTTCAGGCGAGTCCGGCGTCGTGCACCAGGATGGCGACCTGAGTTCGGTTCGCGGCTTCGGTTTTGGCCATGATCCGTCCCAAGTGGACCTTCACGGTCGCCTCGCTGAGCCCGAGCGCCCGGGCGATCTCGGCGTTGCTCGAACCCTGTGCGACGGCCACCGCGACCTCGCGTTCGCGGGGCGTCAGCGGTTCAAGGCGGGTGCGGGCGGACGTCGGGGTGGCGGCGGTGGCGAAGTGAGTCAGCAGCCGTCGCGTGATCGACGGGGACAGCATCGCCTCGCCGCTGCCCACCACGTGCATCGCTTTGACCAGTTCGCGCGGCGGGGTGTCCTTGAGCAGGAAACCCGTGGCACCGTGGCGAAGCGCCTCGTGCACGTACTCGTCGAGGTCGAACGTCGTCAGCACCACCACCGCGGGCGCGTCCGGTTCGGCGGTCACCAGGCGGGTCACCTCCAGGCCGTCGACCTCGGGCATCTGCACGTCGGTGAGCACGAGGTCCGGCCGGTGCTGGCGGACCAGCGCCAGCACCTCGCGGCCGTCACCTGCCTCCGCGACGACCTCGATCCCCGGATCGGACTCCAGGATCATCCGGATGCCGCTGCGCACGAGCACCTCGTCGTCGATCAGCAGGACCTTCAGCACGATTCCTCCGCTCGCAACGGGAACGCGGCCCGCACCCGGTAGCTGCCCGCGCCGTCCGGACCGGCGTGGAGCGTCCCGCCGGTCAGCGTGACGCGTTCCCGCATGCCGATCACCCCGTAGCCCGCGCCGGGCAGCCCGGCCGAATCGGCGAGCGGGTTGGCCACCTCGACCACCAGATCGTCGCCGGAGGCGGCCAGCCGCACGTCGATCACCGTTCCCGGCGCGTGTTTCACGGCGTTGGTGAGCGCTTCCTGCACGATCCGGTAGGCCGCGCGCCCGACCGGATCGGGCACGTCCGGCATCGGATCCGGCAGGCTGGCGCGCACCTGGGCGCCGGCGGCGGCGAGGTCGTCGGCGAGCTGGCGGACCCCGCTCAGCGTCGGATCGGGCAGCGCGCGCGGCTCGGGACCGTCGTCGCGGAGCACCTGCAGGATGTCGCGCAATTCGTTGAGCGCGGCGGAACTCGATTCGCGGATCACCTCGGCGAGCTGCGCGGTCTCGGCGTCCTTCGCCCGCACGGAAAGCGCGCCCGCCTGCAGCGCGACAATGCTGACCCGGTGCGCGACGACGTCGTGCATTTCGCGCGCGATCCGCCGCCGCTCGGCCGTCACGGCCCGCTCGCCGAGCAGGTCGCGCTCGCGTTCGGCCTGCTCCGCGCGGTCGCGCAGGGCGGCGAGCAAGGCCGCGCGCTGGTGCATCCACAGCCCGGCCAGCGTCGGCACGGCGATCATCCCCACGAGGGCGAAGCCGAGCGACTTCCAGTCCTCCCCGGTCGACAGCCGGGAGAACGAGGCCATCAGCCCGGCTTCCGCCAGCACGGCGACCGCGGTCGGCCAGCGGAGCCCGCGCAGCGAAGCGACGGTGTAGAGGGTGACGGTGGTGGCCCACAGGGGCGGGGTGGCGAGCGCGACGCCGACCGACACCAGCATCGTGATCAGCGGGAACCGCCGCCGCAGCAGCACCGCCACGAACGTCGCCGCGACCGCGATCGGCCAGAACCACGGATGGCTCGCGTCCGGCAGGTCGCCGGCCAGCGTGAGGCCGAGCACGGCGAGCGCCACAGCCAGGTCGATCAGGTGGTTGCGCACCAGGCCACCGTAGGGCAGGGGGTCGTGAGTGTTCATGCCGGTTAGAACCGGCATCGCCGCTCACGACCCCCCTCCGCACAGCCGGGCAGGAGCCGCCGGAGCGATCGGCGGTGCCACGGCCGCATCCAGAACCGCTCGGCGTCCACCTCGTCCCACAGACCGCCGTGGACCAGGAGAAACGTGCTCGTCATGGCGCGCTCCAGGTGCCGAGGGGCTATTCTCCGATCGTGTCTTACGCCGTCGATTTCACCACCGTATCGACCGTCGGCCTGGAGTCCTCTCCGGTCGCGGACGCGCTCGCCGGGCTGCGGGCCAATGAGGCGCGCTACTTCAAGAACAAGTACGACCACGTCTTCACCGTCGAGCCCGCGACCGAGGCCAGGGCCACCGTCGACTGGGTGCACCGGATTCTCCGAGAGGAGCGCGACCTGGTCATTTCCTCGCGGCCGCTGGAGGCCACCGAATTCGAGGTCGATGGCATCCGGATGGCGTACGTCTTCTACGAGAGCGGCCTCTCGATCAACGTCATGTACACCCTCGAAGAGTCCGGCAAGCGCGCCGTCGGGTTCAAGCTCTCCGACGGCATGGACGTTCCCGAAGAACTCGCCGGCACGTTCAAGTTCGCGCGGCAGAAGTCGAAGCTGGCCGGGACGATTCGCGGGTCCTACTTCGTCATCAAGAACGAGTACTGACCCGAAGCGCGGCGCTGCGCAGGCACAGCAGCAAAGGCAGCGAACCGTCGTCGCGCAGCCGGGCGGGCAGCGCGCTCGCGTCGATCAGCGGTACGCCGTCGGTCAGTTCTTGGCCCAGCGCGGCCAGATCGACTTCCAGGACGGTGACTCCGGCGCTGTAGAGCCGCTCCGCGCTCTTCGTCCGGCGGCTGGTCAACTCGGCGCTGTCGACGGACAGCTGGGTGACGCCGAAGAACTCCGGTTTCGCGCCCCGTTCGAGCCAGCGGGCGAAGCCGGTCAGCCGGGTCGACGAGATCTCGTCCGGGCGGACGGCGGCTTCCTCGCACAGCTCGCGTTCCATACCGGCGGACACCGCGGTGTGCAGGTTTCGCCGGGTTCCTCCTTGCGGCGTAAGGAGATCCTGCGGTTCGAGGCTGCCGCTTCCGGACGGGGCGAGCAGCAGTCCACTGGCCGAGTTCCGGGCCGACTGGCGGACGACGACGAGCAGGCCGTCGGAGGTGAACGCGATCGTGGACACCCCGATGAGATCGGCGAGCGTGCTCGCGGCGAGGCTGCGCAGGGCGCCGGACGAGTCGGTCAGTTCCTCGTGGCGCAGGTCGTACTCGCGGCCGTCGGCGGTGTTCGTGATGCGCAGCGACGCCAGTTCGTTGCTGCAGACGGCGTCGAAGAACCGGGCGCGATGCAGGGCGATCGGTGCCGGGCGCGCGCCGGACGCGGGCAGCGGTTCGCCGCGCATGCCGATGATCGGGCCGTTGAACAGCAGCCGTCCGCGCGCTCGCAGCGGCAGCACGTGCGGAGCGGTGGCTTTCAGCTTCGCGGGCAGCCGGTACGGGTCCTCGGCGAGGGTGATGCTAAATGTGCTTTCGGTGAGCGCCGCGTCGATGCCGTCGCTGACCAATGCGGTGCCACGGGCGGGAATCGCCACGTACTGCGAGTCGGGATAGGCGCGCGGCGGCGGTGTTTCGGCGATCGGGAACGGCGCGGCGATCGCGGTGAACTCGTAGCCCGCCCAGCGTTTCCGCAGCAGGCGGATGTCTCGTACGAGGGTCAGCAGGCCGAGCAGGAGCGCGACGATCGACACGGCGACGCCGAACGCGCTCGGCAGGATCGTGACCGCTCCGAGCACGACGCCGAGCGCGGACACCGCGACCGGCCATTCCCCGGCTCCGACGAAGAAGAGATAGTCGGCCGTGGCCCGGGCCCGGCGGGTCAGTTTTCCCATCGCCGCACTGTTTAGCACGGATCCGTCCGGCGGTCGGCCCGCTTTCGGGAATCAGGCCAGTGCACCACGGAACTCCCGCAGTCCTTCGATCAACGCCAGAATCGACGGCCGGGCGTAGTGATCCGGCCGCCAGCCCGCGTACAGCGGCACGGTCAGCCGCCCGTCGGCGGTCTCAATCGGGATGGCCCGCGGGCCGAACCGGACCAGGTCGGTCACCAGGCACACCTCGCCACGACCGGCCGCGCGGGCCTGCGCGACGCTGGGGGAGCCGGTCTCGTTCAGCTCCGCCGGCACGAGCCCGGCCCGGTGGAACGCCTCGTCCACGACCAGCCGCGCCGCGTTGCTGCGGTTCATCACCAGCAACGGCTCGGTGGCCAGCTCTGTCAGCGGGATCGACTTCGCCTCGTACCAGCGGTGATCCGGCCGTACCTGCGCGCTGACCAGTACCCGGCCCAGTGCGGCGGTTTCCAGCTGCGCGGGCGGCGGGGACGTCGAGATGCCGAGGTCGGCGCTGCTGTGCAGGAGCCGGTCGAAAACCTGGTCGGGCGCGACCGGAAACGCGTCCCGCAGCACCGGCCCGGCCTTGCCGGTGGCCATGAACGGGGCCAGCAGGCTGTCCACCGTGCTCGGCGGCGCGACGAGGGTGAGCGGAGTGTCTTCGGTGCGGCCGATCGCGGCCATCACCGCGCCCGCCTCCTCGGCGCGGCGCACCAGGTCCTGGGCGATCGGCACGAAGCGGGTGCCCGCCGCGCTGAGCGTCAGCGAACCCGGCGAGCGCGAGAACAGCGCCACCCCGAGTTCGGTTTCCAGCGCCCGCAGCTGCCGCGACAGCGACGGCTGCGCGACCCGGACCGCGCGCGCCGCGGCGGTGACCGAGCCCTCGCGGACGACGGCCAGGAAATAACGCACCACGCGCAGTTCCACGCTATGCCTCCGAGGTATCGGAATCGGTCCGGATAGGTATTGGACAGCATAGGTCCCGGGACGAAGACTCTGGGGAACACCGCCGCCAGGGAGTAGCCCATGAATCACGCCGCCGCACCGACTGCCGGGCGCCGGGCCGCGCTCGCCTCCTTCGCCGGCACGGCGATCGAGTGGTACGACTTTTACCTTTACGGGACCGCCTCCGCGCTGGTCTTCGGCAAGCTCTTCTTCCCGGAGCTGAACCCGGCGACCGGCGTGCTCGCCGCGTTCGGCACGTTCTGGGTCGGCTTCCTCGCCCGGCCGCTGGGCGGGATCGTGTTCGGGCATCTCGGCGACCGGGTCGGGCGCAAGAACACGCTGGTCGTGACGCTGCTGCTGATGGGTTTCGCGACCTTCGCGGTCGGGCTGCTGCCGACCTACGCCAAGATCGGCATCGCCGCGCCGTTGCTGCTCGTCGTGCTCCGGGCGGTGCAGGGCGTCGCGGTCGGCGGCGAGTGGGGCGGCGCGGTCGTGCTCGCCGCGGAGAACGCGCCCGCCGGACGCGGTTCGTACTTCGCGATGTTCGCGCAGCAGGGCTCGCCCGCCGGGTCGATTCTGTCCACAGTGGTCTTCCTGGCGGTCAGCGCACTGCCCGACGAGCAGTTCCTGACCTGGGGCTGGCGGGTGCCGTTCCTGTTGTCCGGCGTGCTTGTCGCGCTGGGGCTGGTGATCCGGCTGAAGGTCGAGGAACCGGCGGCGTTCGTGCGGGCCAAGGCGAACGCGGCCGTCGCGAAGGTGCCGCTGGTCGAGGTGCTGCGGACGGCCTGGCGTACTGTGCTGCTCGGCATCGGCGCGAGCATCATGGGCATCGCGGCCGCGTACTTCAGCAACACCTTCGTCCTCGCCTGGTCCACGAACGAACTCGGCATCGGCCGCCAGACGATGCTGTACGTGCTGCTCGGCGTGTCCGTCGTGCAGTTCTGCTGGCAGCCGTTCGCGGCGCGGCTGGCCGAACGCTTCGGCGAAACCCGGTTCATGGCCGTTTCGCTGGCAGGCAACATCGTGGTGACGGTGCCGATGTACCTGCTGATCGCGTCCGGCGACGCGGGACTGGCGTTCGTTGGCATCGCGGTCGCGACCGTGTTCGGTTCCGGCTATTACGCGGTGCTCGCCGGATTCCTCACCCGCGGGTTCCCGATCCATCTGCGCTACACCGGAATCTCGCTGTCCTACCAGCTGTGCAGCACGATCTTCGGCGGCACCACGCCGTTCATCGCGCAAGCACTGCTCAACGCGACGCACGGCGCGATCTGGCCGGTCGTGATCTACCACGTCGCGCTGCTCGCGCTGACCCTGACCTGTGTGCTCGCGCTGGCCCGCCGGACCGCGGCCGTCGCCGAAGCCGAGAAAATCCCGACCCGACAAGGATGAGTCAAGTGCGTCTCGACGCTTTATTCCACAATGGACGATTCACCACGCTGGACCGCGACCGTCCACACGCGACCGCGCTGGGTGTTATCGGCGGCCGGATCGTCGGCTTCGACGAGGACGTCCAGGGCCTCTCGGCGGACGTGGTGGTCGACCTTGGCGGTGCCCCGGTCGTCCCCGGCCTCAACGACGCGCACCACCACTTGAGCATGCGCGGCAAGCGGATCCGCGAGCTGGACGTCTCCGCCGAGGCCGCGCCGACGCTCGACGCGCTCTACCGCGCGGTCGAGGAGCGAGCCGCGAACCTGCCCGCCGACGCCTGGGTCACCGGCGCTGGCTACGACCAGAACAAGATCGGCGCGCACCCCACCGCGGAGGCCCTGCACCGAGCCGCCGGAGGACGTCCGGTCTGGCTTACGCACACGTCGCGGCACATGGCGGTCGCAAGCACCGAAGCCTTTGCCCTGGCCGGTTATCCGGACCGGCTGGGCGTGCCGGACGTCCCCGGCGGCACGGTGGTGCGCGATGAGAACGGCCGCGCCACCGGGCTGTTGCAGGAACGCGCGACCGTGCTTGTGGACCGCCTGCTGCGCCCCGAGGCGACTGAGGAAGTCATCGCCAACATCGCCGCCGGCGCGCACGCAGCGCTCGCTGACGGACTGACCAGCGTCACCGAACCCGGCATCGGCACCGTCGACGGCATCGGCCACGGCCGTGCGGACCTCGACTCCTTCCAACGCACCCGGGAACGCGGCCAGCTGGGCGTGCGGATGACGGTGATGCCCTACATCACCGCGCTGCGCGACTGCGGCCCGTTCGAACCGGGCGGCGACTGGTTCGGGCTCGATCTCGGCCTGCGCACCGGAATCGGCGACGACCGGCTGCGCATCGGCCCGGTCAAAATCCTCTCCGACGGCTCGCTGATCGGCCGGTCCGCCGCGATGTGCTGCGAGTACGAGGACACGCCCGGCAACCAGGGGTTGATGCTGTTCGAGCCGGACGAACTGCGTCGCTACATCCTGGAAGCGCACCGGTGTCACTGGCAGATCGCCACACACGCGATCGGCGACGCGGCCCTCGGTGCCGTGCTCGATGCGTACGAGGAGGCGCAGCAGAAGTACCCGCGCAAGGATGTCCGGCACCGCATCGAACACTGCGCGGTCGCCGACGACGCCGCGGTGGCCCGGATCGCCCAGCTCGGCGTGATTCCCGTGCCACAGGGGCGATTCCTGTCCGAGATCGGCGACGGGCTGCTCGCCGCGCTTGGCCCGGAGCGTAGTCGGCTGGCGTATCGGATGCGGAGTTTCCTCGACGCTGGAGTGGTTTTGCCGGGCAGCACGGATGCGCCGGTGGTCGCCGCGTCGCCGTTGCTGAGCATCCACGACATGGTCAACCGCCGTACCGCGTCGGGGCAGCCGATCGGGCTGGACGAGGCGGTGACTCCGGAGGAAGCGTTGCGCGCTTACACGGTTGGGTCGGCGTATGCGGTGCATGAGGAGACGGTTAAGGGCACGCTGAGCCGGGGGAAGCTGGCCGATTTCACGGTGTTGAGTGATGACTTGCTTACCGTTGCGCCGGAACGAATCGGGGAGATCAGCGTTGGCGCGACTGTGGTGGGTGGCGAGGTCGCCTACAACGACGGGGCCGCACTCGGAAGTCCGTGAAGGACTCCTTGAGGGAATCTAGGTCCGTGAAGGGGCCCTTCACGGACAGCGGAGGGCACTCCGCGACTGCTGGACCATCCATAAAGGACGCCAGATCCGCCGGATTGCCCGATTGATGCCCGTGTGGCCATATCCGAAAGTCCGTGAGGGGAACCCTGAGGGAATCAGCGTCTGTGAAGGTTCCCCTCACGGACCTGTCGCGGCCCGCGCAGTAAGAAGGGCGGGTGCGACGCCATTGTCGCACCCGCCCGGCAGCCGGGATCAGCGCGGCGGCAGTGACGCGCTGGTCCCGAAACTGAACGGAGCAGGCGCGGCGACGTTGACGCGCCTGCTCCGAGTCATCAGGAGATCGGCCGGTCCGTCGGCGCGATCGGGGCCGGGAGCACGCCCCGGCCGGTGAGGAAGGCGTCCACGCCGGCCGCGCACGAGCGGCCTTCCGCGATCGCCCACACGATCAGCGACTGCCCGCGGCCCATGTCGCCCGCCACGAACACATTGTCCACAGTGGTCTGGAAGTTCTTGTCGCGCACGACGTTGCCGCGCTGGTCCAGCTCCACGCCGAGGTCGGTCAGCAGGCCCTCGCGCTGCGGGCCGAGGAAGCCCATCGCCAGCAGCACCAGCTGCGCGGGCAGCTCGGTCTCGGTGCCTTCGACCGGCACGAACTTGCCGCCCTCGTTGCGCACCTCCACCAGCTTCAGCGCACGCACCCGACCGTCCTCATCGGACAGGAACTCCTGGGTGTTGACCGAGTACAGCCGCTCGCCGCCCTCCTCGTGCGCGGACGTGACCCGGTAGATCATCGGGTACGTCGGCCACGGGTGCGCCTCCGAACGCGACTCCGGCGGCTTCGGCATGATCTCCAGCTGGGTCACCGACTTCGCGCCCTGCCGGTGCGACGTGCCGACGCAGTCCGCGCCGGTGTCGCCGCCGCCGATGACCACGACGTCGAGGCCCTTGGCCGAATACGGGGACTCCTCCAGGTCGCCGGAAGCGACCCGGTTGGCCGGCGGCAGGAACTCCATCGCCTGGTAGATGCCCTCGGCCGACCGGCCCTCGATCGGCAGATCGCGCCACGCCGTCGCGCCGCCCGCCAGCACCACCGCGTCGTGGTCGGACTGCAGCTGCTCGACGGTGACGTCCACGCCGACGTTCACCGACGTCCGGAATTCCGTGCCCTCGGCGCGCATCTGGTCGAGTCGGCGGTCGAGGCGGAACTTCTCCATTTTGAACTCGGGGATGCCGTACCGCAGCAGCCCGCCGATCTTGTCCGCCCGCTCGTAGACCACGACGCTGTGGCCCGCGCGGGTCAGCTGCTGCGCGGCGGCCAGCCCGGACGGGCCGGACCCGACCACGGCGACCTTCTTGCCGGTCTTCGTGACCGGCACCTGCGGCGTGACCCAGCCCTCCTCGAAGGCCCGGTCGATGATCGAGATCTCGACCCGCTTGATGGACACCGGATCGTCGTTGATCCCGAGCACACAAGCGGTTTCGCACGGCGCCGGGCACAGCGTGCCGGTGAACTCCGGGAAGTTGTTCGTGGCGTGCAGCCGGTCTGCGGCCTGCTGCCAGTCCTCCCGCCACACCAGCGTGTTCCACTCCGGGATCAGGTTCCCGAGCGGACAGCCCTGGTGACAGAACGGGATCCCGCAGTCCATGCAGCGGCCGGCCTGCTTCTCCAGCTTGGTCGACGCGAAGTCCTCGTAGACCTCTCGCCAGTCCATCAGCCGCAGGTCCACCGGACGCCGCTTCGGTTCTTCGCGCGTGGTGGTCAGAAAGCCCTTGGGGTCAGCCATGTGCGGCCTCCATGATCGCCTCGTTCACGTCCCGGCCCTCGCGTTCGGCGGCCACCTGAGCGGCGAGCACGCGCTTGTAGTCCTTGGGCATGACCTTGCCGAACCGGTCGACCGCACTGTCCCAGTCCGCCAGCAATGCCCGCGCGACGGCGGATTCGGTTTCGTTGTAATGCTTTTCGATGGTTTCGCGGAGGAAGTCGACGTCCGCGGTGTCGAGCGGGTCGATGTCGACCATCTCCGGGTTGACCCGGTGCGCCGGCAGGTCCAGCACGTACGCGACGCCGCCGGACATGCCCGCCGCGAAGTTGCGGCCGACGTTGCCCAGCACGACCATCCGGCCGCCGGTCATGTACTCGCCGCCGTGGTCGCCCACGCCCTCGACGACCGCCAGCGCGCCGGAGTTGCGCACGCAGAACCGTTCGCCCACCTGGCCGCGGATGAAGATCTCGCCGCTCGTGGCCCCGTACGCGATGACGTTGCCCGCGATGATGTGGTTCTCCGCGACGATCGGCGATTCCTTCGGCGGCCGCACGACGATCCGCCCGCCGGACAGGCCCTTGCCGACATAGTCGTTGCCGTCGCCGTACAGCCGCAGCGTGATGCCCTTCGGCACGAACGCGCCGAACGACTGGCCCGCGGTGCCGGTGAAGGTGACGTCGATGGTGTCGTCGGGAAGCCCTTCGCCGCCCCACTTCTTCGTCAGCTCCGAGCCGAGCATGGTGCCGACGGTGCGGTTCACGTTGCGCACCGGCAGTTCCAGCCGCACCTTGTCGCCCGCCGCCAGCGCGCCCTCGGCGAGCTGGATCAGCGTGTTGTCCAGCGCCTTGTCCAGCCCGTGGTCCTGCTTGACGGTCTGGTGCCGCACCGCGCGCGGCGGCAGCTCGGGCACGTGGAAGATCGGCGACAGGTCGAGCCCGGCGGCCTTCCAGTGGTCCACCGCCTTGCGCTTGTCGAGCAGCTCGGCGTGGCCAACGGCCTCCTCGACGGACCGGAAACCCAGCTCCGCCAGGTATTCCCGGACCTCCTGCGCGATGAACTCGAAGAAGTTCACCACGTAGTCCGCCTTGCCGCTGAACTTCTCGCGCAGCTTCGGGTTCTGCGTCGCGACGCCGACCGGACAGGTGTCGAGGTGGCACACGCGCATCATGATGCAGCCCGACACCACCAGCGGCGCGGTCGCGAAGCCGAACTCCTCGGCGCCGAGCAGCATCGCGATCATGACGTCGCGGCCGGTCTTGAGCTGGCCGTCGGTCTGCACCACGATCCGGTCGCGCAGCCGGTTGGCCAGCAGCGTCTGCTGCGTTTCGGCCAGGCCAAGCTCCCACGGTCCGCCCGCGTGCTTGATCGAGGACAGCGGCGAGGCTCCGGTGCCGCCGTCGTGCCCGGAGATCAGCACGACGTCCGCGTGCGCCTTGGACACGCCCGCGGCGACCGTGCCGACGCCGACCTCGGACACCAGCTTCACGTGGATGCGCGCGTCCGGGTTGGCGTTCTTGAGGTCGTGGATCAGCTGCGCCAGGTCCTCAATGGAGTAAATATCGTGGTGCGGCGGCGGGGAAATCAGCCCGACGCCCGGCGTGGAGTGCCGCGTCTTCGCGATCCACGGGTACACCTTGCCGCCGGGCAGCTGCCCGCCCTCGCCGGGCTTCGCGCCCTGCGCCATCTTGATCTGGATGTCGTCGGAGTTCACCAGGTACTCGCTGGTGACGCCGAACCGGCCGCTCGCGACCTGCTTGACCGCGCTGCGGCGTTCCGGGTCGTACAGCCGCTCCGGGTCCTCGCCGCCCTCGCCGGTGTTCGACTTCCCGCCGAGGCGGTTCATCGCGATCGCCAGCGTCTGGTGCATTTCCATCGAGATCGAGCCGTACGAGATGGCCCCGGTGGCGAACCGCTTCACGATCTCCGAAACCGGTTCGACCTCCTCGATCGGCACCGGCGTGCGGTCGCCGTACTTGAAGTCGAACAGCCCGCGCAGCGTCAGCAGCTTCTCGGCCTGGTCGTTGACCGACTTCGTGTACTCCTTGAAGACGTCGTACTTCCCGGCGCGCGTGGAGTGCTGCAGCTTGAACACCGTCTGCGGGTTGAACAGATGCGGCTCGCCTTCGCGCCGCCACTGGTAGTCCGCGCCGGTCTCCAGCTCGCGGTGGCTCGCCCGGACGCCGTCGGCCGGGAACGCCCGCACGTGCCGCTGCGAAACCTCCTCGGCGAGGGTGTCGAAGCCGACGCCGCCGAGCCGCGAAGTGGTTCCGGTGAAACAGGTGTCGATCACTTCGGCGCCGAGGCCGACCGCCTCGAAGATCTGCGCGCCGGTGTACGAGGCCACCGTCGAAACGCCCATCTTCGACATGGTCTTGCGGACACCCTTGCCGAGCGCCTTGATCAGGTTCGTGGTGGCCTGCTTGGGAGTCACGCCCGGGATGAGACCCCGGTGCGCCATCTCCTCGACGGTCGCCATCGCCAGATACGGGTTCACCGCGGCCACGCCGTACCCGACCAGCAGCGCGATGTGGTGCACTTCGCGCGCGTCGCCTGCCTCCACGATGAGGCCGACCTGCGTGCGCGTCTTCTCCCGCACCAGGTGGTGGTGCACCGCGCCGGTGAGCAGCAGCGAGGGGATCGGCGCGTGGTCCGCGTCGACCCCGCGGTCGGACAGCACGATCAGCCGCGCGCCGTCCTCGATCGCCTCGGACACCTCGCTGCGGATCTCGTCGAGCCGCTGCAGCAGCGCCTCGCCGCCGCCGTGCACGTTGTACCGGCCCATGACGGTGACCGCCTGGAACTCCGGCAGGTCGCCGTCGTCGTTGACGTGCACCAGCTTCGCCAGCTGGTCGTTGTCCAGCACCGGGAACGGCAGCACGATCCGGCGGCACGACGACGCGTCCGCGGCCAGCAGGTTCGGCTCCGCGCCGATCTGCGTGCCCAGCGCGGTCACCAGCTCCTCGCGGATCGCGTCCAGCGGCGGGTTGGTCACCTGGGCGAAGAGCTGGATGAAGTAGTCGAACAACGGCCGCGAACGCGACGAGAGCGACGCGAGCGGCGAATCGTTGCCCATCGACCCGATCGGCTCCGCACCGGTGCGGGCCATCGGCTCGAGGATCGTCTCCAGCTCTTCCTCGGTGTAGCCGAACGCCTGCTGCCGCCGCACGAGCGCGGCGTGCAGCGGGACCTCGCGGTCGCGCTCGGGCAGTTCCTCCAGGCGGAGCAGCCCGGCGTCGACCCATTCGTCGTACGGGTGCTGCGAAGCCAGTTCGCCCTTGATCTCCTCGTCCTCGACGATCCGCCCGGCGACGGTGTCCACGAGGAACATCCGGCCCGGCTCCAGCCGTCCCTTGCGGACGATCTTCGCCTGGTCCAGCTCCAGCACGCCGACCTCGCTGGCGAGCACCACGAGCCCGTCGTCGGTCACCCAGTAGCGGCCGGGACGGAGGCCGTTGCGGTCCAGCACCGCGCCGATCTGCGCGCCGTCGGTGAAGGCCACCAGCGCCGGCCCGTCCCACGGCTCCATGAGCGTGGAGTGGAACTCGTAGAAGGCGCGGCGCGCGGGGTCCATTTCCTGATGGTTCTCCCACGCCTCCGGGATCATCATCAGCACCGAATGCGGCAGCGACCGGCCGCCCAGGTGCAGCAGCTCCAGCACCTCGTCGAAGGACGCCGAGTCGCTCGCGCCGCGCGTGATGACCGGGTAGATCCGCTTGAGGTCGCCCGGGACCAGATCGGTCTCCAGCAGCGCCTCGCGGGCGTCCATCCAGTTGCGGTTGCCCTTGAGCGTGTTGATCTCGCCGTTGTGCGCCACGTAGCGGTACGGGTGCGCGAGCGGCCACGACGGGAAAGTGTTGGTGGAGAAGCGGGAGTGCACCAGGCCGATGGCGCTCGTCACACGCTCGTCGGTGAGGTCGAGGAAGAACCTCTCGACCTGCGGCTCGGTCAGCATTCCCTTGTAGACGATCGTGCGCGAGGAGAGCGACGGGAAGTACACGTCGTCCTCGACCAGTTCGTGCTCGACGCGCTTGCGCACGCAGAAGGCGGCGCGCTCGAGCGCGAGGCCGTCGAGATCGTTTTTGTGCCCGGCCAGGAAAAGCTGGGTGAAATGCGGCATGGTCTGCGCGGCGGTCGGACCGCAGTGCGCGGTGTCGACCGGCAGCTCGCGCCAGCCCACCACGCGCATGTCCTCCTCGGCGGCGATCCGCTCGATGGTGGTCATGGCGCGGCCGCGGCGTTTGTCGTCCTGCGGAAGGAACGCGGTGCCGACGGCGTAACTGCCAACCGGTGGCAGTTCGAACCCGGCGACCTCGCGGTAGAAGGCGTCCGGAACCTGGATGAGCAGGCCCGCGCCGTCCCCGGTGTCCGGTTCCGCCCCGCGTGCCCCCCGATGTTCCAGATTCTTCAGCGCGACAAGGGCTTTCGCCACGATCTGATGGTCTCGGCGACCGGTCAGGTCCGCGACGAACGCCACCCCGCAGGCATCGTGCTCGTAGGCGGGGTCGTAGAGGCCGTCAGTGGCCGGGGTGCTCGAACGGTGGGTCACGGCTGGCCGCCTCCCAAGGCGTTGGCGCGGTTTCATTGCTCCGAAGAGGGGTTCAGCACTGAACCGGTTAACGAAGTGGTCCGAAACCGCGATGGTCAGTCGAGAAGGGAAACCATCCGGTGCCTTCGCACTCGCGAGGCGCGGCACTGCGTCGCGATGCGTGGCTGACCGCGGCCGGTCACGGACCGGTCCGGGTGCCGGATGGTTTGTCACCGCACGGCGATGGGCGGCGGAAAAACGTTCTGCACGTCGCTGTACAGGCGCACGCGCCGGTGTCGGTAGGCCTGTGTGGTGGGGGCCTGCCGGGCGCGTGGTGGTGACTCCCGGGTTCGCCGGGTCTTATGACGATAGTGTGAATTCGCTGTGATCGACATACGTCATCGCGCTCTCGTGGGAAAGACCACGCATACGTTGACGCCCTCCGGGGTACTCCCATATGTCGGGCCGTCTCTCCCGGCACGCGGTCAGCCAGCGCGCTGACCTGCATAAACCTGCCCGCCTGCCCGGTGTCAACCCCGCCGTGGCTCCTGGTTGACTGGGGGTCATGAGGGGGAACGCCGATGACTGATCGTTATCTGTCCGTGGCGGGATCCGGGCTGCACGAGATCGAAATACGGCGTTCACGGTTCCTGTGCGCGCTCGCTCCGGCGGCCGACGAGGCCGCCGCGCGGGAGGTCATCGCGGGGCGGCGGCGCGCCGAGCCCTCGGCCCGGCACCACTGTCACGCGTTCGTGCTCGGCCCGGACGGCCGCACTCAGCGCTCCAGCGACGACGGCGAGCCCGCCGGGACGGCCGGAGTGCCGATGCTGGAGGTGCTGCGCCGCCGCGAGGTCACCGACACGGTCGCGGTGGTGTCGCGGCATTTCGGCGGCGTGCTGCTCGGCGCGGGCGGGCTGATCCGCGCGTACGGGCAGGCGGTGTCGGACGCGCTCGACGCGGTAGGCCTGGTGGAGTACCGGCGGCTGCGGCTGTTCGACGTAACGATGGACTACACGCGAGCCGGCCGCTTCGAGAACGATCTCCGCGCCTCGCCGTACGTGCTGCACGAGACGCGTTTCGAGGCGGCGGCGCACTTCGAAGTCGGGCTGACGCCCGGCGAGGAGGAACGATTCAGCGGCTGGCTGGCCGACCTCACCGGAGGCGAGGCCGTCGCGGTCGAGCTGGGGGAGGAGTGGGTGCGCGGGTAGCCGCGCCCCCGAAGATCAAGCTGCCACGGGCTTTCCGTCCAACGCGCGCGCCCCGGCCTCGGTGAGCACCGCGCGTACCCGTTCCCCGCACTCTCCGTCCTCGGCGCGGGCGATCAGCCCCTTGCGGACGAGGTCGCGGACGGTGCCCTGGTCGCAGCAGCTCAGCCCGTCGACGAACAAGTCCGGTTCGCAGCTGCAGCTGATTTCCGCGTGCCCTTCGGCGACGGCACGCAGGGTGGCCCGCTCCCGATGGTTCAGCTCGGCAGTCACGGCGGTCCCTCCTTCTGTCCCGGCCCCTGAGTACCCCGGGAACGGTTCCAGTGTCCGTCGCGATTGCCGGGTTGTCGCGTATTTCACTCCTTTTTACGGGGGTATGTCGCGGGGTAATCTCGGGGTACCCCTCATACGCCCCACCATGCCTGCGCCAGCGATACGAAAGTAGGTTCCGGCGGTGCCGGGAGCACGTCGAGGTACCAGCGGAAGTTGCTGTAGACGTGGAGAAGCGCGTACGCGAGGCAACGGCGGGAGAAGTCCGGGCCGAGGTCGGCGGGGCGGTAACCGTAAGCGAGCAGAAGCCGCCGGAAAACTGTCGCGTCGCCGCCGGAAACGAACAGGCCGGCCGCGGCGAACTCGTATTCCGGCGCGCCGCGCATCGCCGGTTCGAAATCGAACAGCCCGGTCAGCCGCCAGTTGTCCCCGTCCCGGGCGACCATCAGGTGGTCACGCATGACTTCGGTGTGCAACGGCGCGGTTTCCGGCGTGCCAAGGTCGACCGTGCGCAGGAACTCGGGGAGCTGGGCGAGCCAGTGTTCGTCCAAAGTGGTCTTGCGGTGGTGCTCGACCAGCTTTTCGCGTTGCCCGGCAAGGAACGCGGCCCAGTCCGGCGGGCCGAGCACGGACAGCGCCGGGTCGCGCACGGAGTGCAAAGTGGACAGCGCCTCGCCGATCTCCGGGGCGAGCGCGAGCCGGTCCGCTGTGGACAGTTCCGGCCAGACCTGCTTGAGCGTGCGCCCGGGCAGCCGTTCCATCACGACGTAACCCCAGCCGTCGCGCGTTCCGGCATGCACGACGCCCGGCGTGGGGATGGGGAGCTTGCCGTGCAGGACCTCCAGCATCGTGCGTTCGGTGGCCAGCTCGTCGAGGTAGAGCGGCGGATAGAGCTTCAGGACGAGCTGCTCGCCGACGGCGTACACCGGCAGCGAACCGTCGGCGAACGGCACTGGTTCGCCGGGCTCGCCGAGGGTGCGGAGGAGGTCGCGTGCGGCGGGGAGGAGGCCCTCGCGGGTCAGCTCGTCGAACTCGGCCGCGGTGGCGGCGGGCGGGAACATGCGGTGACCGTATCCGCTGCCACCGGTCCGTGAGGGGAACCCTCACGGACTCAGAGTCCCTGAGGGTTCCCCTCACGACCCTCCGCCGCCCATGGCCAGGGCTAAGGCAGCACCGCGGGTGTGGTTGAGGTGCTTCTGCCCAGACCGAGAGGCCTGACGGTGCCGAGTTCGGCTGTTGCCGGGGCCGGGTTTGTCGTCCGTGAGGGGCACCCTGAGGGAATCAGAGTCCCTGAGGGTTCCCCTCACGGACCTCCGGAGACGGTCACGGGAGAACAAATAGGGCATTTCGACGAAGGTGGCGTCCTTTGTGGATGGTTGGCAAGTGTGCGGCCGTGCAGATTAAGTTCCTGGCTAGGTACGCAGAGTCCGTGAAGGTTCCCCTCACGGACTTCAGGCAGGTCAGCGAGGGCGGTGGATTACCGGCTGCGTTCGAGCAAGGTGCGCACCGCCGGCCCGATGAGCCGTTCGATCTCGTCCGCGGGCGCGGTGGCCAGCGGTTCCTTGCGCGTGATCGAGCGGACCAGCCCGATGCCGAGCAGCCAGGCCATCGCGAGGTCGGCGCGGAGTTCGGCGTCCGGCGCGTCGGTGAGCCCGGACAGCGCGCGGGTGTACTCGGCGTCGAGTTGCGCGCGGAGGGCTTCGTCGGCGCGGTTGGTGCCGGACGACCGCAGGTAGGTCTCGATGGAGCGGGACGCCGCGTCGTCGCGTTCGAGCAGGCTGCGCAGGGCCGCGGAGAACAGCCGTTCGGGTGGCGTCGTTTCGACCTGGGCCAGGCCGCCGCGCGCCATCACGTGCTCGAACAGCGCGTCTTTGCTGCCGAAGTACCGGAACAGCAGCGCCTGGTTGACACCCGCGCGGTTGGCGATGTCACGGACCGTGGTCCGGTCGAAGCCGCGTTCGGCGAACAGGTCGGCCGCGGCGTCCAGCAACGCGGCCTTGGTGGCCGTGGCGTCGCGTTTGCGCGAAGGCTGGTCCGCGGCCATCCCGTTTCCCCCTGGTGTGCGCTGGTGTGCGCGACGAGGTTAACCCGGCGGGCCGCGTTGCGGCCGGGCGAACTACGCGGACCAGGCCACCGGCAGCTCCTCGACGCCGTAGACGAGCGTGTTGTGCTTGTACGCCAAAGATTCCTTCGGCACCGCCAGCCGCAGGTCCGGCACGCGGCGGAACAACGCGGTCAACGCCTCCTGCATCTCGACCCTGGCGAGCTGCTGGCCGACACACTGGTGCGCGCCGAACCCGAAGGCGACGTGCGTCCGGGGCGATTCGCGGGTGAAGTCCAGCTGATCGGCGTGCGGGTAGCGGTCCTCGTCGTGGTTGGCCGAGTTCAGCGCGGCGATCAGCCAGTCACCCGCGGCCACCGTCTGGTCGCCGACCTTGACCTCTTCGGTGGCGTAACGCAGTACGCCGAACTGCACGACCGACAGGTACCGCAGCAGTTCCTCGACCGCGCGCGGCGGGTCGGCGAGGGCTTGCGCGCGCTGTTCCGGGCGCTCCAGCAGCAGAAGCGTGCTGAGCGCGATCATGTTGGCGGTGGTCTCGTGCCCGGCGACCAGGAGGCTGAGCCCGAGCATGATCAGCTCGTCCAGGTCGAGCGGCTCCCCGGAGGCCTCGGCCCGGACGATGAGCTTGCTGAACAGGTCGTCTTGCGGGTCCTGCTGCTTGCCGGCGAAGAGTTTGCCCAGGTAGCCAGCCAGTTCGCGGTAGGCCTGGTCGGTGGTGCCCGTCTCCTGGTCGGTGCTGACCAGCAGGCTGCTCTGGCTCTGGAACCGCTGGCGATCGGCGTACGGGACGCCCAGCAGCTCGCAGATCGTCAGCGACGGGATCGGCAGCGCGAAGTCCTGCACCAGGTCGGCCTGGCCGGGCTTGGCGAGCATCGCGTCCAGGTGGCTCTCGACCTGCTCGCGGACGTATTCGCGCAGCCGCTCCACCCGCCGGACGGTGAACTCGGCGACGACCATCTTGCGCAGCCGGGAATGCTCCGCCCCGTCGAGCTGGATGATCGAACCGGGGTCGACGTCGTCGTACGGGTCCAGATCGGGTTTGACGTGCACCGACGAGGCGCCGCGCGAGCTGAGCGCCGGGTCGGCGAGCACGGCGCGGACGTCGTCGTAGCGGGTGACCAGCCAGGTGTCGAACCCGGCCGGGCAGCGGATCCGCGACACCGGCGCGGTCTCCCGCAGTTCGGCGTACCCGGCGGGCGGGTCGAACGGGCAGCCAGCGGTGCGTTCAGTCGGGAGAGCCGGGGTCTTGTGCGGCATGCGGATGGCGCCTTTCCTCCGACGGTGCGGGCATCTTCCACTCTGGAGACGTCCGCCCCGTCGCGCCGCGATCGCCCTGGATAGACGACGTAAGGACCACAGCTCTGCCCGATTCACCCCGTCCCGGTTAGACCGGTTCGGCGATCGGCTCGTCGGCGAAACGGCGGGCGACCCGTTCGGCTCCGGCGCGCGCCCACGCGGTGGTGGCGAGGACGGCGAGCGCGACGATGAGCACGGAGCCGCCCGCGACGGTCCACCAGGCGGTGGCGTAGCCGGTCAGCGGGGTGACCGCGGCGGCGAGGATGGTGCCCGCGACCGCGACGCCGAGGGTCTGCCCGACCTGCCGCGAAGTGGACGCGACTGCCGCCGCGACCCCGGCCTGCGAGCGCGGCATGCCGCTCACCGCGGCATTGGTGATCGGCGGGTTCAGCAGCCCGAACCCCATGCCGAACACGCCGTACGCGATCGCGAGCACCCACAGCGGCGTGTCGGCGGACGCGGTGGCGAGCACGACGGCGACGGCGGTCATCGAGATCCCGGCGGTCAGCATCGGGATCCGCGCGCCGCGAGTGGCGATCAGCCGGCCGGCCACCATCGCGGCGGCGGTCGCGGCAGCGGCGGTCGGCAGCAGCATCAGGCCGGACTGCAGCGCCGACAGCCCGCGCACGTCCTGCAGGTACAGCGGGGAGAGGAACAGGAAGGTGCCGAACGCGGCGAGCCCGAACACCGCACTGAGGGTCGCCGACGAGAACGGCACGCTCCGGAAGAACCGCAGTTCGACCAGCGGTTCCCGGCGGCGGGTTTCCCAGCGGATCAGTACGAGCAAGGCCAGCGTGCCGAGTCCGGCGAGGCTGAGGATCGCTGGCGAATCCCAGCCGAGCCGCTGGCCCTCGATCGCCGCGGTCACCACCGAACCGAGCAGCACCACGACCAGCACCTGCCCCACCGGGTCCGGCCGGCGGGGCCGCGGCGCGCGGGATTCCGGCACGTAGCGGGCGGTCAGCACGAGCGCGGCGATGACCACCGGAACGTTGACCCAGAAGATCGCCCGCCAGCCGATGCTCTCGGTGAGCGCGCCGCCGAGCACCGGGCCGACGCCCAGCGAGATCCCGACGATCGACCCCCAGACGCCGATCGCCCGCGCCCGCTCGCCGGGGTCGGCGAAGACGTTCGTGATGATCGACATCGCGACCGGGTTCAGCATCGCGCCGCCGAGCGCCTGCACGATCCGGGCGGCCACCAGCCAGCCGATCGACGGGGCGAGGCTGCACAGCAGCGAGCCGAGTCCGAACAGGACTAATCCGGCCATGAAGGTTCGCTTGCGCCCCAACCGGTCTCCGGTGGCCCCGCCGAGCATCAGGAAGCAGGCGATGACGAGCGTGTAGGCGTCGATCGTCCATTGCAGACCGTTGATCGAGGCGCCGAGATCGGTGCGGATGACCGGGAGTGCGACGTTGACGATGGTGTTGTCCATCGCGACGACGAGGATGCTGGAGCACAGGATCGCCAGAATCCCGAAGCGCCCGCGTGCGGTGTCGGCACCCATTCAGTGCTCCATCCAGTCGTTGGTGATCTTCTCGTCCGGCACCCACACTTCGGCGGCGTAACCGTCCGGGCGGACGAGGACGGCGGCTAAGCCGTGCCAGTCCCGGGTAGAGCGCACGGCGGCCTCCGGGACGGTGGTGCTGCCGAAGGCGACCAGCGTGAGACGGTCCGGTCGCAGCGCACGGTGGAGCGTGCGACCGTCGGTCAGCGGAAGGTTGGGCACGCGACGGCCGGCGAGACTGCCGTCCTCGGCATAGGAAACGTCCAGTCCGGACAGCCAGCCGCGAAGCTCGTCCGCGGTGTCGCCGTCGCGGCCGATGAGGTCGGACATCAAGTCCCGCAACGCTTTCCCGCCCGGCGTGAAAGTGACCATGAGCGCGGCCTGTGCGAGGGTGTTCGCCGCGAGCCGGGCCGCGATGGGGCGGCGTTCGGCGTCGTAGGACTGCGGGCCGTCGATGATCCGGCGCGGCGCGCGGCCGTGCACCTCCGCGGCGAGCTTCCACGCGAGGTTCGCCGCGTCCTGCACGCCGACGTTGAGGCCCTGGCCGCCCGCCGGAAGGTGGACGTGCGCGGCGTCGCCGGCGAGGAACACCCGGCCGGTGCGGTACTGCTCGGCGTGCCGCGTGGTGTCGCCGGTCCGGGACGCCCAGAGCACCTCGGTGATGCCGAGATCGTCGTCCGCGAGACGTTTGAGGGTTTCGCGCAGTTCGGCTTCGTCGGGGATCTGGGCCTGGCGTCGGGCGGCTTCCTCCGGGGTGAGGCCGGTGTCGCCGGGCTCGTGGCCGAACACGCGGTAAATGCCGCCGGGCAGCGGAAGCGCGCTGTACGAGCCGCGCTGGTAGTCCCAGTTGTGCGGCTGCGCGGGCGGGCGCTCCAGGCGGACGTCGGCGAGGAAACCCATGGTGGACGCGGGATTTCCGGGGAAGGCGACGCCGAGCGCGTGCCGGGTCGCGCTGTGCGCGCCGTCCGCGCCCACGACGTAGCGGGCCCGCCGGGTGTCGCCGGTTTCCGAGACGATGGTGACGCCTTGCTCGTCTTGGGTCAGGTCAGCGAGTTTCCACCCGTGCTCGATCCCGACGCCCTGTTCGGCGAGATGCCCGGCGAGCAGCCGCTCGGTGTCCGGCTGCGGGAGCAGGAGGACGAACGGGAACGACGTGTCGAGCCCGGCGTAGCTCAGCCGGTTCGGCAGGGCGGCGAAATGGGTGGCGGGCACCGGGTTTCCCTCGGCGACCATGCGCGCGGCCAGCGACCCTCGTTCGTCCGGCAGCGAGTCGAAGATTTCCAGGGTGCGCGGGTGGATCGTGGTCGCCCTCGATTGCCACACGCGGTCCGGATTCGCCTCGAACACCCGGACCGCGACCCCCGCCCGGTGCAGGAACGCTGCCGCCGCCATGCCGACGGGCCCGGCGCCGATCACTGCGACCTCGATCTCCATGGTTCCCCTCCGTTGCTCGCCTCGCGAACTCTCTTGACGTCAAGGTATTATCTCACTGTCTTGATGTCGAGAGAAAGGGCCGTGCCGGTGAACGCATCGCCGAGGGACGCGGTCGACGACCTGGTCGACGCCGTCCGGCGCGGGGGCGGCGACGAGAGCGTGCTGGGCGCGAAATCGCTGTCCTACCGGCTGCGCCGGGTCGCGCACCAGCTGGAACTCGCGATGCGCCGCGAACTGTCCGCGCACGGGATCGAGCTGTGGGAGCTGGAAATGCTCGCCGCGCTCAAGCGCGCGCCCGGGCACCGGCTCACGCCGGGGCAGGTGATGGCCGCGGTCGAGCTGACCTCGGGTTCGGTCACGCACCGGATCACCCGGCTCGAATCGCGCGGCTGGGTCCGCCGCGACAAGGACCCCGGCGACCGGCGCTCGGTGTTCGTGTCGCTCACCGAGGAGGGCAAACGGCAGGCGCTCGCGTCGTTCGAGCTCAAGACCGAGATCGAACGCGAGATCGCGAACGTTCTCGACCAGGAAACCATCGACGTGGTGAACGACGCGCTGCGGCGGGTTTCGCATCACCTCAAGGGGAAGGAGTCTTCATGAAACGGGAAGTCCTTGGCACGGCGGCGATGCTCGCGGGCGTGGCCGCCGCGGTGCCGTCGGTGTGGCAGACAGTCACGCACATCACGGATCCGAGCTACCGCGCACCGGAGGTCCGCCACGGCGAAGGCCACGTGCAGTACCACATGGCGCGCGAAGCGTTGATCACCGCGGGCGCGTTCGGTGCGGTAGGCAGCGGACTGGCGGCCGGATCGCGCCGGTCGCCGGCGTTGTGGCGGGCAATGGCTTGTGCCGCAGGCGGTTTCGTGGCGGCGATGTGGTCGGGCGGCCCGACGACCGGGGTGTGGGCGCCGAACCGGAAAGCGCTGGCGATCCACGTGGCGTCGACAAGCGCGTTGACGGTGGGCGTCGCGTTGCTGCGGCCCAAGCGCCGTTAGCCGTCAGCCGTCAGAGGAAGACCCGGGCGTTCTGCAGCCACGTCTTCGCGTCCTCGCCGACCGCGGCCAGCGCGGTTTCGGACAGGGCGCGGCGCTGAGTGGCGCGCAGGCAGAAATCCCTTGCGCTGCCCCGGATCCGCTGCGCGGCGTCCTCCGGGCCCCAGGTCCAGACGGTGCCGTCCGGGCCGGTCAGCTCGACCCGGATCGGCTCGGTCGGCAGCGGGCGCTGGGCGGCGTAGAACGAGAGCCCGCACGCGGCCACGCCCAGCGCGGCGATGTGCTTGAGCCGGTCCGTCGGGCGGTGCTCGATTCGGACGGTGTCGTAGATGTCCTGCCCGTGCGCCCACGTTTCCAGCAGCCGAAGCGGAACCAGGAGCGTCGCGGTGGCCTCCGAGCCATACCACGGGAACGCCTGGTCCAGCGGGATTTCGCCGAGCGCCGCCGCCACCTCGGCACGTCCGGCGCGCCACTGGTCCAGCAGTTCTTTTCGCGGCCGCGCGGCCCCTTCTGCCGCTACGTCGTCGGCGTTCTCGTCGAGAACCGCGGCGAACTTCTCCGGGTCCCGGATGGCGAGGAGCACGTTCGCGTCGGCCGCCGCGAGATGTGCGATCTGGTGGCCGATCGTCCAGCCCTTCGCCGGGGTGGGTCTCGACCAGTCGGGTTCCGCGGCCGCGACCGCGTCGAGGTCGTCGCCTTCGGCGAGCAAGTCCGGCAAGGCGACTTCGCGGGCTATTTCGGACAAATCCAGGCCGTAATCAAGCATGCGACCACGCTATCGGCAACGCGGCCGTCGCTGGGCCTTTCGGGAAGCGGTTATAGGCCAGACGGGCAGCCGGTTTCCGCCGCGACGATCAGGAAGTTCGGCATCCGCACGTAACTCTCGATTCCGCTCGCTTTGGCCACCTCCGGGTCCAGCCCCGGCTCGACGACCTCCCGTACCCGGCAGCCGAGCGCGGCCACCTCGTTGAGGTACGCGGAAATCGGCCGATGGAAGTCGGCCGCGTGGCCGCTGGCGATCTCGTACTCCGCCAGGTACTCCTTCCGGCGGTACTCGCCGTGCTCGCGCCAGGTGCCGAACAGCTCCTCGAACGCCGGATGGACGATCGCGAACACGAACAGCCCGCCCGGCCGCACCGCCTCGACGCAGGCGCGCATCGCGGGCTTCCAGTCCGGAATCGCCATCAAGACCATGCTGCACACGACAGCGTCGAACGGCTCCAGTTCCGGCAGTTGGGCGAGATCCGCCTGGAGGTAAGAAATATCTTCCGCAGACTTCTCCCGCGCGAACGAGATCAGGCTCCCGGCGGGTTCGACCCCGGTCACCTCGGCCCCGCGCGCGGCGAGGATCCGGCTGAAGTAGCCATTGCCACAGCCCGCGTCCAGCACCGTTCGGCCGCGCACGTCGCCGAGAAGCCGGAGGAGGACGGGGTTGACCAGATGCTGCTTCGCGAAATCACCGCGTTCGGCGGTCGCTTCCATCGATTCCCGGGTGCTGGTGGTGTCCCACTGCTGGATGGCGGCTTCGTTCGTCCACGCGGAAGTCATTGGATCGAGCCTAGGGTGGCGGGAGGGACCTGTCTCGTGATTTGCCGGGCGGTCGCGATCCGGGTCAGTGCGGCCAGCGAATCGGTCCCGGGGCTGAGGTAATGGTCGTGGTCGGCGACGTCCGACGTAGCGAAAACCCGGGCGCCGAAGGCGGGGTCGGCTGGCTTGGTGCCGTGGCCTAGGCCGAAGAACCGGACCCCGGGGACCCATTTGATCCAGTCTCGGGAGGACTGTCCGGCCCAGACCCGCGCGGTGGTGCGCAATTGGGTGACATGGCGGACGCCCATGCCCGGGCTGCCGAAGCTGGCGAGGTCGGTCACCTGGCGAGGCAGGTCCGGAGCGGCGAGGCCGAGCACGGTCGATCCGTAGCTGTGCCCGAGAAGCGCGACTGTCGCTTGTGGACGGACCGCGAGGAGGCCGCGGACGAACCGGTTCAGCGCGGCGGCTCCCGCGCGGGCCAGATCCTGGCGCGCGGCGGCGATTCCCACTCCGCCGGGAGGTTCGTAACCGAGCCAGGCGATGACCGCGAAGTTGTCCGCGATGCCCTGCTCGGCGGCGGACCGGTGCAAATCGGCCGCTTGCACGGCCGGAGCCCGGTGCCGCAAGCCGCCCACGCCGGTCCAGAAGGTGTCCGGCCGGTTGGCCACCCCCGGCACCAGGATGGCGATCCGGTCCGCGGTCGCCGGACTTCCGAACACCTGCGCTGCACTGAGGTCTGGGATTCTGGTCACGAGGACAACGGTGTCGGCCGCGCGGCTTCACGGCATCGGCCCGTCGTTCACAATGCCGGCGCCGCGGTCGTTCCGGGGGAGTAGGCCGGGCGGAAGAGATAGTTGTTGGCGTGCAAGCAAACCTGGTCGACGGCCTGCCAGCCGCGACGCCAGGTGTACATCCGGTAGCCGCGCGCGGCGAACCAGCGCACGACGTCGTCGGGTGAATAGGCGTAGCGCACGGTGTGCCGCGCCTCGATTTCGACGAGCACCGAGGGCCGGAAATCGGCGATGGTGCGCTCGCCGCCTTCCAGGACGCGCAGTTCGCCTCCTTCGACGTCGATCTTGAGGAAGTCGAGCCGGGTCAAGCCCGCGTCCGCGCGAAGCTTGTCGAGCGTGCTGACCTCGGCCCGCATGTCGACGTGATAAGGGAAATCCCGGGTAGAGCCCAGATTCCGGGCGTCAACGCCGAGAAAAGCGCGGCTGGTGGCCGGTCGGTAAGACGTGAAGGGAACCCGCATCGTCGCTTGCCCGGCGTGCGTGTCCAGCGCGACGGCGTGCCGGACCACGTTCGGCCGCTCCCAGGCGCCCAGCACGCGAGACCACACCGGATGGGAGAACATCAGCGGTTCGACGCTGTGCACCTTCCCGGCGGGCCCGGCCAGGTGCGCGAGGGCTTGGCTGTACAGGCCCGCCGCCGCGCCCACGTCCACGCAGACGTCGCCGGGGCGGACCAGGCCGCGCAGCGTGTGCACTTCGGTTTCGAGCCAGGGTGTCCGCCGGGCGAGCAGGTTGACCGTCGCGGCGGTCAGTGCGGAGCGGTCGAGTCGGGGCATCGGTTCCTCGGCTGTCGGTCGGCGAAGATGAGGTCTTCGACGATGCCGATCGCGGCCCGCTGCTTCATCGGCCGCCAGGACGCATTGCCAGCGACCGGGATACGCCCGCGGGAGTAAGCGCGCGTCATCCGGGCGGCCGGACGAGGCCCATTTCGTACGCGATGATGACGAGGTGGACGCGGTCGCGGGCATCGAGCTTGGTGAACAGCCGGGCGACGTGCGCTTTGGCGGTGGCGGCGCTGATGAACAGCTCGGCGGCGATTTCGTGGTTCGTCTTGCCCGAGCCGACCAGCGTCAGCACTTCGCGCTCGCGTCCGGTGATGCCGTCGGACGGCCGGTGCGGCCGGGCTGGTTCGGGGCGGAGCGCGAAGTGCGCGATAAGCCGGCGCGTGACGCTCGGCGCGAGCAGCGCGTCTCCGGCCGCGACCACCCGGATCGCGGAGAGAATCTCTTCCAGCGCCATGTCTTTGACGAGGAAGCCGCTGGCTCCGGCGCGGAGTGCGCCGTAGACGTAGTCGTCCTCGTCGAAGGTGGTCAGCACCAGCACCCGGGGCGGTTCGGCCGAGGCGGTGAGGCGGCGGGTGGCCTCGATGCCGTCCATGCCGGGCATCCGGATGTCCATCACCACCACGTCGGGCCGGGTTTCGCGGGAGAGTTCGACCGCTTCCGCGCCGGTCCCGGCCTCGCCGACCACGAGCAGATCGTCGTGGTCGGCGATGAGGACGCGCAGGCCGCTGCGGATCAGCGGCTGATCGTCGGCGAGCAGGACGCGGACCGTCACCGGGCGCCTTCGAACGTCGGGAGCCGGGCAGTCACCCGGAAACCCCCGCCGGGACGCGGCCCGGCGGAGAACTCGCCGCGCAGCAGTGCGACGCGTTCGCGCATTCCGGGGATGCCGTAGCCGTCGCCTTGAACGTGGCCGCGTCCGTTGTCGGTCACCTCGATGAACAGCTCCTCGTCGCGCTGGTCGAGCACCACCTGGCACTCGCTGGTGCCAGCATGCCGGACCACGTTGGCGACGGACTCCTGGACGATCCGGAACGCGGACAGATCGATCTCGGGCGGCAGCGGGCGCGGATCGCCGAGCCGGCGCAGCCGCACGCGGAGCCCGGCGTCCGCCGAGCGCGCGACCAGAGCGTCGAGGTCCGCCAGGCCCAGCGGCGCGGCGACGGGTTCGGCGTCCGATCTGCGCAGGGCGCCGAGCATCCGCCGCAGCCCGGCCAGAGTGTCCCGGCTGGCGTCTTCGATGGCGTGCAGGGCGGCCCCGGCCTCGCCGGGCTGGGTGTCGATGACGCGGCGGCCCATGCCGGCCTGGATCGCGATGACCCCGATGCTGTGCGCGACCATGTCGTGCAGCTCCCGCGCGATCCGCAGCCGTTCGGCCTGTACCGCTTCGGCGGCGGCATGCGCTCGCCGTGCCTGGGCGTTCTGCCGCCACAAGCGCAGCGTGTTCCCGCCCAGCCAAGCGATGACCAGCCCAGCGACCGCTTCGACCGACCCGCGCGCGCCGTAACCGGGCCACAGCGGGAAGACGTTCGCCACGATTGCCTGCGCGACCAGCACCGCCGCGGCCGCGCCGACCGACACCCGCGGCCGGCGGACAGTGGCGAGACAGCCGACCGCGAGGTCGATGCTGACGATCTGCAGATAACGGACGAAGGAGTGCGACTCCGGCACCAGCGGGCTGAGTGCCAGCTCTGCCACCAGCAGGCCCAGCACTGCCCATGGCTGCCGCCGAACCACCCCGAACGGCAGCGCCATGGCGAGCACCGGCACTACCGAAGGCGGGCCGCCGACCGCCGCCCAGGCGGCCAGCACCAACGGCGACAGTGCGAAAGCCGCCCACGCCACCACCGTTTTCGCGCCCGTCGGCGGTCGCGCCAGGTTGGCTTCGGGCATGCCGTTGATCGTAGCCAGCGCGCCGCCGTCCACATCCGCTCGCGGGACTACGCCCGCGGGATTACCCCTCCGCGCGGTTGACCGGGAAGCGGTCCCAGGAGTAAGCATGTAAGCACCTGCTTACAAAGGGACCCGGGGAGTCGTTGGCATGACCACCACGCACACCGAACCGCTCGCCTACCCGTTCAACGAGGAGGCGGGTCTCGCGCTCAACGAGGCCTACACCGCCGCTCGCGAGAGCGAGGGGATGATCCGCGTCCAGATGCCGCACGGCGAGGCCGCCTGGCTCGCCACCCGCTACGCCGACGCCCGGCTGGTGCTCGGCGACCGGCGGTTTTCCCGCGCCCTGGCACAGGAAAACGACGAGCCGCGGATGTCGGACTACCGCCGTCCGGGCGGCATCCTCTCGATGGACCCGCCCGATCACACCCGGCTGCGCACACTCGTCGCGAAGGCGTTCACCGCGCGGCGGGTCGAGGAACTGCGGCCCCGGGTCGCGCGGCTGGCCGGCGAGCTGATCGAGCAGTTGCGCGAGCACGGGCAGCCGGCCGACCTGGTCGACCTGTACGCGTTGCCGATCCCGGTCGCGGTGATCTGCGAACTGCTCGGCGTCCCGGTCGGCGACCGGCCGCAGTTCCGCGAGTGGAGCGACGCGGCGCTGTCGACCACGCGCCTCACTCCGGAGGAGTCGGAGCGCAGCCGTGAGGAGCTGCGGGCGTATATGGCTGGGTTGATCGCTGAGCATCGTGCTGCGCCGCAGGATGACTTGATGACTGCGCTGATCGAGGCTCGGGATGTGCGGGATCGGCTTACTGAGCTGGAGCTGGTCGATCTATGTGTCGGGATTTTGGTGGCGGGGCATGAGACTACTGCCAGCCAGATTCCTAACTTTGTGTATGCGTTGCTGAATGAGCGTGCGCAGTGGGAGCGGTTGTGTGCTGATCCTGGGTTGATTCCGACCGCGGTGGAGGAGTTGCTGCGGTTCGTGCCGCTGGGCGCGGGGGCTGGGTTTGCCCGGTATGCGGTGGAGGATGTCCAGGTCGGGGACGTGCTGGTGCGCCAAGGGGAGCCGGTGCTGGTGGCGATTGGGGCGGCTAACCGGGATCGGCTGCAGTTCGGGACCGCGGATCAGCTGGTGTTGGATCGTGGGGACAACCATCATCTTGGGTTTGGGCACGGGGTGCATCACTGTTTGGGGGCTCCGCTGGCGCGGCTGGAGCTGCAGGAGGCGTTGCGGGCGTTGACCCGGGAATTGCCGGAGTTGCGGCTGGCTGGGGGGATTGAGTGGAAGACGCAGATGTTGGTTCGCGGGCCTCGGTCTATGCCGGTGGGGTGGTGACTGTGAGCTGGAGTGTTGAGGTTGACGGCGGGGTGTGCATCGGGAGTGGGATGTGTGCTTCGTTGATGCCTGAGGTGTTTGTGTTGGAGGGGGCTACGGCTCGGCCGGTGGTTGGGTCTGTTGAGGCGGATGAGACTGTGTTGGACGCGGCGGATTCTTGTCCTGCGATGGCGATTTTGGTGCGGGATGGGGTTGAGGTGGTGGGGCCTCGGCCTTAGTGCGTTGCGTGGGGCACCCCGAAGCCGGATTGTGCTGACGCTCGGCGGGTGCTTGTCAAGGCGGGAAAGATGCCTTGACAAGCACCCGCCGAGCGCAGGGAGGCTTCGTATCGGGGTGCGGGGGTGGGGCTGGGTGCCTCGCTGGTTGGGTGCATCGGCTGCGGTTCGGGGTGGGGGCTTGCGCCCCAATGTGGCGTTGGGTGCATGTGACGCACCCAATGTGGCGTTGGTTGCGTGGGATGCACCCAATGCCACATTGGGGCGCTTCGGGCGGCGGGCGGGTGCGGTCCGTGAAGGACTCCTTGAGGGAATCTACGTCCGTGAAGGGGCCCCTCACGGACTTCGCTGGTGGCAATGGGTCGTGAGGGGAACCCTGAGGGAATCTGGGTCTGTGAAGGTTCCCCTCACGGACGGCTACGAGTGGAACGCGCCGTTTTCGGTTACTACTGCGGTGATTAGTGCGTTCGGGGTTACGTCGAAGGCTGGGTTGAAGGCGGTTGCTCCGGGGGGTGCGGATTCTGTTAGTTCGGTGGCTGCTCGTTCTTCGATGGTGATGTCTGCGCCGGTGGCCAGGGATGTGTCCACAGTGGACGTTGGGGCTACTACTATGAACGGGATTCGGTGGTGTGCGGCGGCGATGGCCAGTCCGTAAGTGCCGATTTTGTTGGCCACATCCCCATTCGCGGCGATTCGGTCTGCGCCTACCAGCACGCAATCCACTAACCCGCGCGCCATTGCTGCGGCGGCCGCGCCGTCTGCTTGTACTCGGTAGGGCACTCCGGCTTGCGCTAGCTCCCAGGCGGTGAGTCGGGAGCCTTGCAGCAGCGGCCGGGTTTCGTCTACCAGTACCGATTCCACCAAGTTTCTAGCGTGCAGGTGCCAGACGACGCCGAGTGCTGTTCCCCAGGCGACGGTCGCCAGATGGCCGGTGTTGCAGTGGCTGAGAAACCGCAATGTCCTTCGGGGGCAGGAGTCCAGCACGATCTCTGCCGCGTGTGCCGAGGCGGCTCGGTTGCGTTGTTCGTCCTCGTCGAGCATGGCTTGTGCTTCGGCCAGTACCGCGTTGGGGCCGTGGGGTAGCTGGGCTAGTGCTCGGGAAACGCCCCAGGCCAGGTTGACGGCGGTTGGCCGGGCGTGGGCGATTCGGTCGGCTTCTGCTCGGACGTCTCCGCCTTGAGTGGCTGCTAGTGCGACACCGAGCGCGCCGGCTGCGCCCAGTGCTGGTGCTCCGCGTACGGCGAGCCGTTGGATGGCGTCGACCAGTTCGGTGACGGTGCGTAGCGTGAGTGTGCGGTACTCAGCCGGAAGTGCGACCTGGTCCACGATCACGATCGCCCCGTCGGCCCAGTCGATGGTCCTGCGCATACGCCCTCCCGGTCGAAAAATCCCGTGGCGATCCGCTGTCGCGATGAGCGACGATCCGCCGGTGACCATTCAACGGCAGAACCCGCCCGCCTTGCATCCGACACCCGGCTATCACCACGTGACCACCGTCGACTCGCGCCGCACCGTGCATCTTGCCGGGCAGTGTCCGCTGACGGCCGACAGCGAGGTCGTGCCGGGTGGCGTCCTCGCACAGGTGGACCAGGTCGTCGCCAACACCGAGGTCGCGCTCGCGCACGCTGGCGCGACCCCGGAGGACGTCGTGCGGACGGTGATCTACGTGGCTACCTCGGACGAGCCGACTCTCGCGGAGGTGTGGCAACGGTTCGTGAACTCCCCGATCGCGGCGGCGTTCACCACGGCGAGCACCCTTGTCGGCGTGACTTGTCTTGGCTTCCGGGGTCAGCTCGTCGAACTGGACGTGACCGCGGCGCCCGCGTGACAGCGGGACACCGTGTCGGTCAGCTCCGCGCGGTCCAGGTTCCGGCCGATGAGGACGAGTTTGCTGACCGGCGGTGCCGCGCCCCACTCGCCGGCGTCGGTCAATTCGTACATCCGGTGCACGCCTTGCAGCACCGTCCGGCGGTCGAAGGCCAGGATTCCCTTGAACCGGTAGAGATCGTCGCCGCGTTCGGCCAGCAGGGCGGTGAGCCATTGCTCGAACGCGGCGCGGTCCAGGGGGCAGCCGAGTTCCAGCGAGACGGACTCCAGCGTCGGATCGTGGTGGTGGGACTCGTCTTCGAGCCAGTCCGGGTCGGCGGCGACGGTGCGGTTCAGGTCGAAGGCGTTGATGCCGAGGAGATCGTCCAGGTCGACGTCGCCGTAGCTGGACGGGATGATGTCCGCGGTCGCGTTCACCGAACGGAGCCGCGCGCGCAGTTCCTCGATTTCCGGCTCGGTGACCAGGTCGATCTTGTTGAGCACGATCCGGTCGGCGAACGCGATCTGGTTGCTCACCTGGCCGCCGACGCCGTCGTGCTCGCCCTCTTCCAGGTGGCTGCCGACGTGCCGCGCGTCGACCAGCGTCACGATCGCGTCCAGTGCGAAGGCGGCGGACACCTCGTCGTCCACGAAGAACGTCTGCGCGACCGGGTTCGGGTCGGCCATGCCGCTGGTCTCGATGAGGATCCGGTCGAACCGTTCGCGGCGGCGCAGCAGCGACTGCAGGATTTCGATCAGGTCGGTGCGCGCGGTGCAGCACAGGCAGCAGCCGTTGCTCATTTCGATGATCTTCTCGTCACCGCCGAGCACGAGTGCGTTGTCGATCGGGATGTCGCCGAACTCGTTTTCGATCACGGCGATCCGGTGCCCGTGGTTCGCGGTGAGGATGTGGTTGACGAGCGTGGTCTTGCCGGAGCCGAGAAAGCCGGTCAGTACCGTCACCGGGATTTTGGTCATGCTGATTCCCTCCTTAACCATTCTCGCCGAGAATCCGGCGAGCGTGCTGACGTGCTTCTTCGGAAACGACGATGCGGTTGCCGTCGAAATGCGGGCCGCGGGTGGCGTCCAGGCCCATCCGGGACGTCGTGCCATCGGAGCCCGAGGACGGGTCGAGCGGCGAGCCGGGCAGACCGTCCACAGTGAACAAGTCCTGGTGCGGCTGGAAATGCGTGGCAAGTGCCCAGAGGACGTCGTTGTCGCTGGTGACGTCGACGTCCTCGTCCACCGCGATCACCGTCTTCACATACGGGTCCCAGCCGAGGAGGCCAAGCATCACTTGCCGGGCTTGGCCGGGGCGTCGCTGGCGTAGTGCGACATAGCAGTGGAAGTGCGTTCCGGACGTCGGGTAATGCACCGCAGTGACGTCCGGGAATCGCGCCTTGAGCTTCTCGGCCATTTCGGATTCCCGTGGCACGCGGGCGAGATTCAGGTGCTCATCGGTGTTGCCGCCGACAACGTCGATGAGCATGGCGTCGGAGCGGCGCAGGATTGTCTGCACCCGGAGCACGTTGTTGGTCGAGCGGTTCGAGGAATAGCCGGAGAATTCGCCGAACGGGCCTTCCTCGGCGCGTTCCGCGGCGTCGATCGTGCCCTCCAGCACGAAGTCAGACCAGGCCGGGACACCGATGCCGTGCCGTGGCGTGCGGACGACTTCCAGCGGCTCGCCGAACAACCCGCCGGCTACCGCGCGCTCGTCCACGTCGTAGCCGACCCGCGCGGACGCGGCGAGCATGAACAGCGGATGCCCGCCGAGCACCATCGCGACCGGCATCGGCTCGCCGCGCTCCGCGTACTTCTGCAGCATCCGCCACAGATCGCCGCGCGAATGCAGACTGGTCGCCAGCTCGGTGCGGGAGTGCGGCATCGCACGGTGATAGCTGAGGTTGCCGACGCCGGTGTCCGGATCCTCGGCGACGATGATTCCGCTGGTGACATAAGGGGATCGGTCGCTGGCGAAATGCCGAAGCATCGGGACAGTCGCCAAGTCGACTTCGGTGGTCACGTTGTCCAGCACCGGGCCGCTGTCGACCACTCTCGGTGGCACCGGGCGGCGCGCCCGCTGCTGGTACGCACTGTGCAAACCGGACGGTCCGGTATCGAGCATGCGGGCGATGCGCTGCCGCGACGCGAACATGTTGCTGACCACCGGCACGTCGAGTCCGGTCACCTTCCGGAACTGCACCATCTCGCGCCGCCCGGCCGCGGCGAGTTCGTAAATCACGCCGGTGACACCCTCGTCGGCCGGGACCGGATCGTCGAGGACGAGCACGTCGCCGGGGAAGTCGCGGCGGTACTGGTCGATAAAAGCATGGGGATCTTGCCGGTGGTTCACCGCGAAACTCCTTGCGAGACGGGCGTTCCCTGCCAGCGGGCGAACAGTTCGTGGTCGATGCCGAACTGGTCGAGCACCTTGCCGGTCAGGTGGGCGAGGATGTCCTCAATGGACTCGGGCTGGTGATAGAAAGCGGGCACCGGGGGCAGCACGGTCGCGCCCGCCTCGGTCACCGCTACCAGATTGCGCAGGTGCACGAGGCTCAACGGGGTTTCCCTGGCCACGAGTACGAGCGGACGGCGTTCCTTCAGCGTGACGTCGGCGGCGCGGACGAGCAGGTCGTCGCTGTAGCCGTGCGCGATCCCGGCGACGGTTTTCATCGAGCACGGCACGACGACCATGCCCATGGTGCGAAAGGAACCGGATGCGATCGACGCGGCGATGTCCCCGCGCGAATGGCGGACGTCGGCCAGTTCGGCGACTTCGGCGGGCGGCATTCCGGTTTCCAGTTCGATGGTGCGGTGCGCGGCCCGGGACATGACGAGATGTGTTTCCACCGTGCCGAGCTTGCGCAGCGCGGTCAGCAGGTGGACGGCCAGATGCGGGCCGCTGGCCCCGGTGATGCCGACGATCAGCCGGGGCCGCTGCGGTTCGGTGCCCATGATGTCCTTTCAGGACTGGGAAAGCTTCGCGGCGGGTTCTGGCTGTACGAGCGGCTCTTCCGGCCGCTGTTTCCGGCGGGCGAAGAAAAGCAGGTTCAGCAGTACCGCCAGGACGGTGCCGGTGGCCACGCCGCTCTTCAGGAAAACCTGGGCGGCGAACGGAAACTGCTTATAGAACTCCGGCGCACCCGCCGGGATCAGCCCGACCCCGAGCGACAGCATGACGATCACGAGATTGCCGGTCTGGTTGAAGTCCACGCGGGACAGCAGCTGAATGCCGGAGACCGTCAACGCCGCGAACGTCGCGACGGCCGCCGCGCCGATCACCGGTTGCGGAATCGCCGCGATCACCCGGCCGACCGGTTGCACCACCCCGAAAACAATGAGGATCACGCCGCCGACCGCGACCGGGTAACGGCTGCGCACCTTCGTCAGCGCGACCAGGCCGATGTTCTGGCCGAAGGTGGTGTAAGCGAATCCGTTGAACACGCCGCTGAGCGCGGTGAGCAGTCCGTCGACCCGCAGCAGGTTGGCGACGTCGCGCGGCCCGACCTTCTTCCCGACCACTTGGCCGACCGCGAGCCCCTGCCCGGAGGCCTCGACCATCAGCACGAAAACGATCACCAGGAACAGCAGAATCGACGGGATGTCGAAATGCAACGCTCCGTAGTGCAGTGGTTTCAGCAGTCCGAAAACAGGGCCGTCGGCGACTCCGGCGAGGCTGCCCAGCCCGGTCAGCCAGCCGACGACCGCCCCGACGGTCAGCGCGATCAGCATCGCGAGCTGGCCGAGCAAACCCCGGAACACCCGGTAGAAGACCGCGATCAGCGCGAGCGTGAACCCGGCGAGCGCGAGATTCGCTGGCGCACCGTAGTTGTGTGCGGACGGATTGGAGCCGGCGATGAGTTTCAGCCCGACCGGAATCAGCGTCAGCCCGATCAACGTGATGACCGTTCCGGTGACGACTTCCGGGAACAGCTTGAGCAGTTTGCTGAACAACGGCGCGATCAGGACCCAGAGGACGCCGACCACGAGCAGCGAGCCGTACACTGTGGACAGGCCCTGCGTGCTGCCGATCAGCACCATCGGGACGATGCCGTTGGACGCGGCGCCGACCACGAGCGGCATCCGGATGCCGAATTTCCAGACGCCGAGCGCCTGCAGCAGGGTGCCGATCCCGGCGAGCACCAGGTCGACGCTGACCAGGTCGGCGATCTGCGCCTGCGGCAGCCCCAGCCCGGCGCCGACCACGATCGGCACCACGACGACACCGGCGTACATCACGAGCACGTGCTGCAAACCCAGCAGCACCAACGGACCGAATCGGGGACGTTCGTCCACTGGGGACAGGGGACTGGCCATGCTTCCCTCACCTCGTTGGGCCGGCCGGGCCGGGAAGCGGCCTGCCGGGCGGATCGTGGGTCGTCGCCGGAGCCGGACGGGCGGCCGGCGTCGAAGACCCCCGGCCGCGCGCGAATCCTGCCGCCGCACCTACGGGGTTATGGGATGTCCGAAGATTTTTCCTTCCCTGCAAGGAGTTTCGACTATGGTGCATCGGAAGCCGCCGAGGGTCAATACCCGGGCGCGGCTTCCGGTCCGGTGCGCGGGGCGCGCTCGCGGCGGTTGAGCACGAGGTTCAGCAGGAAGGCCGCGATGCCGCCGGCCGCGATCCCGCTCGTCAGTACGGTTTGCACCACAACGGGCAGATGCTGGTAAAACTCTGGCGCGCCGACCGGCAGCAGGCCGAAGCCGAACGAGATGGCGACGATCAGGATATTGCGCCCGTTGCTGAGATCCGCCTGGCCCATGATGCGCAGCCCGACCGCCCCGACGGTGCCGAACATGACCACCCCGACGCCGCCGAGCACCGGGCCGGGCAGCGACGCGACGGCCGCGCCGAGCTTCGGCACCAGGCTCATGAGCACGAGCACCGCGCCCGCGGTGGCGACCACGAACCGGCTCATCACCCGGGTAATGCTGACCAGGCCGACGTTCTCGCCGAACGTGACGACGGTGAACGAACCGAACACGCCCGCGAACGCGGTGCCGATCCCGTCCGCGCGCAAGGCCCGGGAAATCTCGCGCGGACCGACGTCGCGGCCCACGATCTGCCCGATGGCGAGCGTGTCACCGGTCGATTCCACCATGTTCACCAGCTGCACGATGATCATCGGCAGCAGCGCGGACAACGCGAAAGCGGGCAGGCCGAATTCGAAAGGCTGTACCACGCCGACCCACTCCGCATTGGCCACCGAACTGAAGTCCGCCATGCCGAGCGGAACCGCCACCAGGGTGCCGACGGCCAGTGCGATCAGGATCGCGAAGCGGCGCACCGCGGGTGGGGCGAACCGTTCCAAACAGACAGTCAGCACAATGGTGCCCAGCCCGAGAATCAGCCGTCCGGCCGAACCGTGGTCGGCGGCGTCCGGATTGGACCCGGCGATCAGCGTCGCGGTGGAGGGCAGCAGCGAGAACCCGATGATCGCGATGATCGTCCCGGTGACGATCGGCGGGAAGAACCGGATCAGCTTGCTGAACCACGGCGCGACCAGCCAGGTCAGCAGCCCGGCGACGATCGTCGCGCCGAAGACCGCGGGCAGCCCGGCCTCCTTGCCGACGATGATCGCCGGGGTGATGCCGGTGAAGGTCGAGCCCATCACGATCGGCAGCCGGGCCCCGACGTTGCCGATCCCGAGCGTCTGCAGCAGCGTCGCGACGCCGCTGACCAGCACGTTCGCCGTGATGAGCGTGGCGATCTGCGCGGTGGACAGGCCGACGCCGATCCCGATCAGCAGCGGCACGGTGACCATTCCGGAGTAGGCGACCAGCAGATGCTGCACGCCGAGCGGGAGCAGCTGCCGCAGCCGGGGGACGGTGTCGACGGCGTCGCGGGTGGTTTCGGCTCGGGTGGTGCGCGGACGGAATCGCATGGTTTCCTCCACAGCGGGGACGGGGGCGCGGATCACCGCGCCCAGGGAGTGAGCAGTCCGCCCATGCCACTGCGCGTCAGCAGCCGGGCCGCGTGCCGTTCCGCCTCGTCAGCGGCGGCCGCTTCGTCCACGCGGACGCACTGTCCGTCGCGGTAGACGATCTCGCCGCCCACGATCGTCAGCTCCACATCGGACCCGCGGGCGGAGTAGACGAGGGCGGCGACGGCCCGGTGCACCGGGCGCACATGTGGACGGTCGAGCGCGGTGACGATGACGTCGGCGAGTTTGCCCTCGCTGAGGGCTCCCGCGTCGATTCCCGCGTAGCGGGCTCCCTCGCGGGTGGCCATTTCCAGCGCGTCCTCGGCCCGCAGCGCGGTCGGGTCCAAAGTGGCCGTTCGCTGGCCGAAGACGCTGAGTTTCATGGCCTCGAAAAGATCTTGCCGGTGGCCACAGCTGGGACCGTCGGTGCCGAGCGCCACCGGCACGTTCTGTTTCCGCAGGCTCGCGATCCGCGCGGTGCCGGACGCGAGATAGCCGTTGGACGCGGGGTTGTGCGAGATCCCGGCCCCTGCGGCCGCGACCTGCTCGATTTCGGCGTCGTCGAGCCAAATCGCGTGCGCGAGGGTGGCCCGTTCGTCGAGGAGTCCTTCTTTGGCCAGCCATTCCACCGGCCGGACCCCGTGGGTTTCGAGGTAGCTGACCGGATCGGTGGCGCTCTCGCAGCAATGGGTGTGCCAGCGAGTGCCGAATTCCCGGGCCAGGCCGACCGTCCGGCGGACGAGTTTTTGGTCCACATAACAGAGGTTGAGCGCGGCCGGCCACACCGCGACCTTCGAGGACGGCGGCCGGTGTTCCATCGCCTCGCGAGTGATCGCGAATTCGTCCTCGCTCGAATACCGGAACAGTTCGGCCGGCTGGCCGCGACGGTCGGCGATTTCGGTGCGTTCGCCCAGCATTCCGCGGGCGACCGCACCGCGCAGCCCGGCCTGCTCGATGACGTCCGCGACCGCGAGCGTCGTTTCAAGATCGCTTGGCGCGTAATGGTTGTCGATCACCGTCGTGATGCCGGCGCGCAACGCCTCCACCGCGCCGAGCCGCGCCCCGGCCACCGCTTCGGGCCCGGTGATGGCGATCGAATACGGCCACATGAACTCGCACAGCCACGGCACGATCGACATGCCTTCGCCGAGGCCGCGAGCGAGCGCTTGGTAGAGGTGGTTGTGCCCGTCGACCAAGCCAGGCAACACCGCTTTGCCGCGGCAGTCGATGACCTGCCCGGCCTGCCAGCGTTCGGTGCCTTCTCCCGCTCCGACCCCAGCGATCCGGTCGCCGGTGATCGCGACGTGGCCGTTCTGGTGGACCGTGCGCTGGTCGTCGACCGTGACGACGGTGCCGCCGGTCAGGAGGAGGTCGCAGGGTTCCGCAGCCGACATCGGGCCGCCCTTCCCCGGGCGGGGGCGGACCCGGCCCGGCGTTCGGCTCCAGCGCGCGGCTGGAGGCAGCTGGCCGAACGGTTGGCCCAAACGGGAGGTCACCGGCGCCCGGCAGCGCCGCCGGGTCGTTCAATGCAAAGCCCTTCCGCGTCCGGTGTCAAGAGCGGGTTCCGGAAAAGTCTTGCCGCGCAAGGCATCCGGCGATCATGTGTTGACAGCGGGCGGCGAAGGTGCTGCACTCGGTTGCGCCGGAGCGCGGATCGCGCTTCCGGGTCCCGTAGGTGCGGTGAAGCGCGGCCGGGGAGTCCTTTACTCAGGATCTTGCGTAAGGAGACATCCGGTGATTATCGATACCCATGTCCATCCGACGAATCTGGTCGACGAAGCCTGGCGGCACACCGGAACCCCGTTCACCGGCGAACGCACGCTGGAAATGATGGACGGTCCACTCTGGATCAACGGCAAGCCGCGGCGCGTGGACGTCAGCTGCATCATGCCGCCGCCCGGGAATACGACCTGGCGCGAGGGCAACAAAACCGGTCGCGAGGGCATCCGCGAGTACCAGGCGTACGTGACCTCGCTCGTGCAGCGGTACCCGGACCGGTTCGTCGGCAACTTCATGTACAACCCGCGCTTCGGCCCGGAAAACGGCGCGGCGGAGCTGGCCTTCCACGTGAAGGAATACGGCTACAAGATGCTCAAACTGCACGCCAACATGCATTCCTACCGCCCGGACCGGGCGCTGGACTGGCTGCGGCCGGTGATGCGGGTGTGCGACGAACTCGGCGTGATCGTGCTGATCCACACCGGGGACGGGCCGTATTCGATCCCGACCCAGTTCTACCCCATCATCCGCGAGTTCCCGAACGTCACGTTCATCCTCGGCCACTTCGGCATCCAGACCGGCGGCGTCTACTGTTTCGAGGCGTTCTGGATGATCCAGGACTCGCCGAACGTGATCGGCGAATCGGGCTGGCTGCTGCAGTCGCGGATCGTCGAATTCGCCAAGGAAATGAAGAAGAGCGACCTGGTCTTCGGCACCGATTCGCCGCCGAACGAGCCCGGCATGTGGGCGCGGGAGCTGGAAGTGCTGTGCCACCAGCCGCCGCAGGGCCTGAACCTCTCCGAGGACGACCTGGAAGGCTATCTCGGCAACAACATGGCCAAGCTGCTCGGCCTCGCGCCGACGCCGCCGCCGAAGGACAAGGCCGAAGCCGAGGCGTATTTGCGCGGGGACATTCCGCAGGCGTCCGCGGCGAATACGCACGCGTCGCACTATCTCGGCTATACGCCCTCGGCGTGGGCGGAGACCGCGAACTCCTGATGCTTTCGGCGCGCCGGCTGCGGGGTCAGCACCCGCAGCTGGCGCGCGCGGTCAGCTGCACGTCGAGGATGCGGTCTTCCGGCTGAGTGTCCTCTTTGAGCTTGTCCAGAGTGGACACCGCGGCGTCCGCGAAATCGTCGAAGGAATGCCCGGCGGTGGACAGCTCTGGCCAGCTGTGCGCGGCCGCTTCGGTGCCGCCGAAGCCAATCACCGCAAGGTCTTTCGGCACCCTCAAGCCGAGTTCGGCCGCGACCGTGAGCGTGTCGAGCGCCAGCCCGTCCGCCGTCGCCATGATCGCCCGCGGCCGCTCCGGCGACCGCAGCCACCGCCGGATGTCCGCACGGGCAGCATGCCGATCGAGACCGGTGCGAACAACGTTGCCCGCACTCCTCTTCGCCGCCCGCATCGCCTCCGTCCAGCCTCGGGCCCGATCGGCCACCGGCCCGGACCGCGCGGTTCCGGTGAGGCACCCGATCTCCCGGTAGCCGTGCCCGAGCAGATGTTCGGTGGTCAGCCGCCCGCCTGCCTTGTTGTCCAGCACCACGGACGGCGCGGCGGTGCCTGCCGGAGCGTGGTGGTGAAGGTAGACGACCGGGACGTCCAAAGTGGAATGCGTCGCCGCCGCCCCGGCGATCTCGGCGCGGACCAGCAGCAGGCCGTCCACGCGCATGTTCGCCAGCGATTCGGCGTACCGCAGCTCCTGCTCCCGGGAGAACGCCGAATTCCCCAGCAATACCAGGGATCCGCGAGCGAACGCGGCCCGCTCGACCGCGTGCGTGAGCTGGGTGAAATACCCTTCGCTGCTGTCCGGCACGACCAGCCCGAGCACATTGCTGCGCGTGGACCGCAACGCCCGCGCGACGAGATTCGGCCGGTAGCCGAGTTCGGCGATCGCCTGCTCGACCCGCGCCCGGGTGGCGGGCGCGACCGGACGCGGACCGTTGTTGAGCACGTAACTGACCACGGCCGGCGAGGTGCCCGCCAGCCGTGCGACATCGTCCCGGGTGACCCGCTGCATGCGCCAGACGATACCCGAAGAGCCGTTGACAGTCCGAATCTACACGTGTTGAATCCCGTGCAGTCGGCAACGCAGGAAAGCTGGTGGTCACTGTGGACTCGCTGGTACGCGCCGCGGAAACCGGGAAGGCCGCCGGGGTGGGCGAAAGCGCCCTCCGTCCGGACGGCACCGCGAAGGTAACCGGTCGGTTCGCCTATTCGTCGGATTTGTGGATCGAGGGCATGGTCTGGGCGACCACGCTGCGCAGCCCGTACGCGGCCGCGCGGATCCGGTCCATCGATACAAGCAAAGCCCTCGCGCAACCAGGCGTGCACGCCGTGCTGACGCACGAGGACGTGCCCGGCGCGAAAACCTACGGAATGAAGTCAGCCGATCAACCGGTCCTGGCTGTGGACGAAGTCCGCTACCACGGCGAACCCGTCGCGCTGGTCGCCGCCGATGACCCGGAAACCGCTCGCCAGGCGGCAAAACTGATCATCGTCGACTACGAACCGCTAACCCCGGTGACTGACCCCATGACGGTTCTAGACGACGGCGTCCGCCCCATCCACCCAGCCGGAAACCTGGTACGACACGTAAAAATCCGGCACGGCGACGTGGCCCGCGCTAAGGCCGATGTCGTAGTCACCGGCGAATACGAAGTCGGCATGCAGGACCAGGCTTTCCTAGGCCCGGAATCCGGCCTGGCGATCCCCGCCGAAGACGGCGGCGTCGAACTTTACGTTTCTTCCCAATGGCTGCACAAAGATCTCGAACAGCTGGCCCCTTGCCTGGGTTTGCCGCCCGACAAAGTACGGCTGACCCTTGCCGGCGTCGGCGGTGCCTTCGGCGGCCGAGAAGACCTCTCCGTCCACGTGCACGCCTGCATGCTCGCCCTGCGCCTAGGCCGTCCGGTGAAGATGTCCTACAACCGCTACGAATCCTTCTTCGGCCACGTACACCGCCACCCCGCGAAGATGCGTTACGAGCACGGGGCCACAAAGGACGGTCGCCTGGTCTACGTCAAAGCCCGCCTGGTCCTGGACGGCGGCGCTTACACCTCGACCTCGCCGGTAGTAATCGCCAACGCTTGCTATTTCGTCACCGGTGCCTACGACGTCCCGAACGCCGAAATCGACGGCCTAGCGGTCTACACGAACAACCCACCCTGCGGCGCGATGCGTGGCTTCGGCGCCGTCCAATCAGCTTATGGCTGCGAGTCCAATATGGACAAACTAGCGCACGCTTTGGGCATGGACCCGATAGAACTACGCCTGCGCAATGCCATGACCACCGGCACCGTCCTGCCAACCGGCCAAGCCGTAGACGGCCCCGCCCCCGTCGCGGAACTACTGCAAGCCCTCCGCGACCGCCCACTACCACCCGCCGCTGGCACCGACCTGCTTTCCCTGCCCGGCGGAGCCGCCAACACGACGCACGGCGAGGGGGTGCGCCGCGGAGTCGGCTACGCAGTCGGGGTGAAAGCAATCGGCTACTCAGGCGGCGTCGACGACATCTCAACAGCCCGCGTGACTCTGGCGGTGGTCAACGGCACCCCGGTCGCGTCGGTACACACCGCGGCCGCGGAATGCGGACAGGGCGTCACGACCGTCCAAGCACAGGTGACGAGCACGGAACTAGGCGTATCCCGCGTAGTCGTCCTCCCCGCCGACACCCAAATCGGCGACGCCGGCTCCGCGTCCGCGTCCCGAATGACCTGGATGTCGACCGGTGCGGTACAAGGCGCCTGCCGCCACATCGCCCGCGAACTCCTACGCCGCGCCGCCGAGGCTTCCGGCCTCCCCGCTTCCGCGCTTTCCTTAGCCAGCGACCAAGTCCTGGACACCTCCGGACACCCAGTCTGCGCCGTAGCCGACCTGGTGGGCTCGGACACCGTCGAGCACACCTTCGAATACCGCCACCGCCCGACTCAAGGCATCGACCCAGAAACCGGCCAGGGCGACGCACACATCGCGTTCGCCTTCGCCGCCCACCGAGCCGTGGTGGACGTGGATGTGGAACTGGGTTTGGTGAAGGTGGTAGAACTGGCGACCGCCCAAGACGTCGGCAAGGCAATGAACCCGCTGGCAGTAGAAGGCCAAATCGAAGGCGGCAGCGTACAGGGCCTGGGTTTGGCGCTGATGGAAGAAATCCTGGTCGACGCCGAGGGGCGGGTGCGGAACCCTTCCTTCACGGACTACCTGATCCCGACCGTGCTGGACGTTCCGCCGATGCCGATCAGCCTGTTCGAATTCCCGCATCCGGACTCGCCTTACGGGCTGAATGGGGTCGGCGAACCGCCCACGCTGTCGTCGACCCCCGCGATCCTGAACGCCCTCCGCACGGCGACCGGCCTGCCCCTGCCGAACGCCCCGATCCGCCCGGACGACATCGCTCTGGCGGCCGGTTCGTGATGGCAGTGCGGCGGTTAGTTGCTCGTTGACCGGCAGCAAGGTTCGTCGCGGGCGGCGGTTGCCTGTCCGATCAGCAGGTTCGGCGCGGGCTTGGAAGCCGCCTTCGTGCTCAGGTTCGCCATGCGCGAAGTCGCTCTACGGTAGCCAGCTCCGGCAGCGTCGGAAAACCGGCCACTTCGTCCCCAACCCGCTGGCTGACGATCGCATCGGCTCGCTTCCCCAACCCGCCTCCCGGAGGTGCCCCATGGATTTCCTGACCCCAGCGACCTGGGAAGAAGCCCTAGCCGCCAAGTCCGAACACCCCGACGCCGTCCCGTTGGCAGGCGGCACCGACGTCCTGGTCGAACTGAACTTCGACCACCGCCGTCCCGCCGCCCTCCTCGACCTCACGCGGATCAGCCCCCTGTCCGAATGGACCGAACAGGACGGCCGGATCCGGCTGGGCGCAGGCGTGCCGTACACCCGGATCATCACCGAACTAGGCACCCGCCTCCCCGGGCTGGCGATGGCGAGCCGCACCGTCGGCTCCCCGCAAATCCGCAACCGAGGCACCGTCGGCGGCAACCTAGGCGCGGCCTCTCCCGCCGGCGATACCCACCCGCCGCTACTGGCCTGCGACGCGACGATCGAGGCGGCGTCCATACGCGGCGTCCGGATGATCCCAGCGACGGAGTTCTACCAAGGCGTCAAACGCAACGCACTGGCCCCGGACGAGCTGATCGCCGCGATCCACCTCCCAGTCGCGACCGGCCCGCAACAGTTCGCGAAGGTCGGCACCCGCAACGCGATGGTCATCGCGGTGTGCTCGTTCGCACTGGACCTGGCCCCGGAAACCGGCTGGGTAGGCGCGGCAGTGGGTTCGGCCGCCCCGACCCCGCGCCGAGCCACCGCAGCCGAAGACTTCCTCCGCGACGCCCTCACCGACAGCTGGGCCTCCCGCTCGCCACTGCCGGACTCGGTCATCCGCCGCTTCGGCGACCTGGCCGCGAGCGCCGCGTCCCCGATCGACGACGTCCGGGGCAGCGCCGACTACCGCATCCACACGATCGCCGTACTGGCCCGCCGGACGTTGAGCTGGGCCTGGGAAGACTATCGGAAAGGCGGGCAGCCGAAATGCGCCTGAACCTCACTGTCAATGGCGAGAACCGGACTGTCGACGAGGTCTGGGAAGGGCAAAGCCTGCTGTTCGTGCTCCGCGACCAGTTGGGCTTGCCCGGCTCGAAAAACGCCTGCGAACAGGGCGAATGCGGTTCGTGCACCGTGTATTTGGACGGTACCCCAGTTTGCTCGTGCCTGGTCGCCGCCGGGCAAGCCGAAGGCAGAAACGTCCGCACGGTAGAAGGCTTGGCGACCGGTGACCAGTTGGACCCAGTCCAACAAGCATTCATCGACGCGGGCGCGGTGCAGTGCGGTTTCTGCACGCCGGGCCTGATCGTCGCCGCACACGAACTAGTACACCGGGAGACTGCGCCGACAGACCCGCAAATCCGCGAGGCCCTGGCGGGAAACCTCTGCCGCTGCACCGGATACGAGAAAATTCTCGACGCGGTCCGCCTGGCCGCGGCACGGGTGGGAGAGCCCGCGGGCCCCGCGTGAGCCAGCCACGGCGGGTCCGCAGGCCGCACCCGCGCCTGTGCCCGTGCGCGGCCCTGCGCGCGGGCCCAGCCCAGCCATGGCCAGCTCGCTCAGCCCTGGAAACCCGGCCGGTGCCCTGCCGCCGGCCCACCGGCTCATGTCTGGCGAACAATCCCGTCCAATCCGGCCATGGCCAGCTCGCTCAGCCCTGGAAACCCGGCCGGTGCCCTGCCGCCGGCCCACCGGCTCATGTCTGGCGAACAATCCCGTCCAACCCGGCCCATGGCCGGCTTCGCCCTGGGCCGTCGGCCCCTAGACGAGCCCGCGGCTCCTCCCTGCCTGGCCAACGATGCGGCCCGCCACCACCCGCCACCGACCTGCCGCCCCTCCTGGACCGCGGCCAGGCAGACCTGCTGCCCCGGCTCGGGCATGCGGAGCTGGGCTGACCTGCCGATCCGGCTCGGGCATGCGGAGCTGGGCCGACCTGCCGATCCGGCCCGAGCCCGCGGCTCTGCCGCACCACGCCGGACCCGCGCTGGCCTGCCGTCCGGTCTGGACCTGCGGGCCGGCCCGTCGCTGACCTACGGGCCGCGGTGACTTGCCGATCCGGCTCGGGCCAGAGACCCGCGCTGACCTGTCGCCACCTCGTGCCCGTGCCGCCCCGCCTGGACCGTGGCCAAGCCGACCTGCCGCCCCGCCTCGGGCCTGCGAACCCACGCCGGGCACCCACGCCAACGGCGCACCCGAGCCCAGTCAGAGCCCCTTCATCAGATCCGTCTCCGTCACCCCCGGTCCCTGTCCTTCCCGGATGAACCACTCCGTCCCGAAGGCCTGGCCGAACTTGTCGTCCGGCAGGGCCAGGAAGAACGACTCCTCGCTGATCTGGCTCTGATGCGCCCGCATCGCCGCTCGCTTGACCTTCAGGTACGCCGTGACGTCCACTTCCGCGGTGAGTTCGGCTTCCGGTTTGCCGATGGTCATCTCCTCGTCCGGCATGCCTTCCTCGCCCGCCGCCCGGGCGGCTTCGGCGGCTTGGCGCATCCGGTCGCGGTTGGCCGAGCCCTGGTAGATCCGGGGAGTGCCCGCGAGTTCGCCCGCGCGCATGCCGACGCGGTGGACCTGGATGTGGTCCGGGTGGCCGTAGACGCCGAAGTCGTCGTAGACGGTGAGCACGTCGGCCGACTCCTCGCGCAGGATCGTCGCCAGCCGCTCCGCCGCCTCCTCGACCGGCGCGCTCCAGAAGGTCTCCGGGCCGTCGTTCGACGGGTCGCCCATCATTCCGGAGTCCTGGTATCCCAGGAACTCCACTCGCGAGACGCCCAGCACCTCGGCCGCCTCCTGGGTTTCCTTGACCCGCCGGTCCGCGAGCTGCTCGCCGTCGGCGAGGAGTCCTTCGGGGATCTCGCCCTTTTCCCCGCGTGTCGCCACCACGAGCACCACCCGGTGCCCCTCGTCGGCCGCCTTGCGCATCACGCCGCCGGTCATGATGGCTTCATCGTCGGGATGAGCGTGAAACGTCACTAGTGTCGCCATGCAAACGAACCTACCGGCACCCACCGACAAAAACCGGCGCCCGCCGGAAACCGCTTCCGGAAACTGGTCACACCCTCCATTGTGGACAGATTGTGGACAGGTAGCCCACATGGGTGGACCTGCCGTTTTATCCGCACGAGGGGTCCCCTCGCGCGGTCTCGGTCTTGGCTTCTCCCGCTGCCCGGCTTACGTTGGGTTCCGCGACCGAGGAGGCGTGAATGGCGGAACGGACGAAATACATCCTGGACGAGGCCGATCTCCCGACGCAGTGGTACAACGTGGTGCCGGACCTTCCCGAGCCGCCGCCTCCGCCGCTGCATCCGGGAACGCGCGAGCCCGTCGGGCCGGCGGACCTGGCTCCGCTGTTCCCGCAGGCGCTCATCGAGCAGGAAGTCACGAGCGAGCGGTACATCGACATTCCCGAGGAAGTCCGGGATGTCTACCGGCTCTGGCGGCCGTCTCCGCTCTACCGTGCCCGCCGGCTGGAGAAGGCGCTCGGCACGCCGGCGCGGATCTACTACAAGTACGAGGGCGTCAGCCCAGTCGGCTCGCACAAGCCGAACACCGCTGTGCCGCAAGCGTTCTACAACGCGGCCGAAGGCGTCACGAGGCTCACCACCGAGACCGGCGCCGGGCAGTGGGGGAGCGCGCTGGCGTTCGCGTGCGCGACGTTCGGGCTGTCGTGCGAGGTCTGGCAGGTGCGGGCGTCGTACGACCAGAAGCCGTACCGCAAGCTGATGATGGAGACGTTCGGCGCGCAGGTATACCCGAGTCCATCGGACCGCACGGCGGCGGGCCGGGCGATCCTGGCGGAGAACCCGCAGTCGACGGGCAGCCTCGGCATCGCGATCAGCGAGGCGGTCGAGCAGGCCGCGGCGGATCCGGGTGCGCGGTACGCGCTGGGCAGCGTGCTCAACCACGTGCTGTTGCATCAGACGGTGATCGGCGAGGAAGCCCTCCGGCAGTTCGAGATGGCCGGCGACACCCCGGACGTGCTCGTCGGCTGCACCGGCGGCGGCTCCAACTTCGGCGGGCTCGCTTTCCCGTTCCTGCGGGAGAAACTGGCCGGGCGGATGAACCCGGTGATCCGCGCGGTCGAGCCGGCGGCGTGCCCGACCCTCACCCGCGGCCGCTACGCCTACGACTTCGGCGACACCGCGGGTCTCACGCCTCTGCTGAAAATGCACACGCTCGGCCACGGCTTCATCCCGGACCCGATCCACGCCGGCGGTCTGCGCTATCACGGGATGTCGCCGCTGATCTCGCACATCTACGAACTGGGTCTCATCGAGGCGCTCGCGATCGGGCAGCAGGAATGTTTCGCCGCAGGAGTGCAGTTCGCTCGCACGGAAGGCATCATCCCTGCGCCTGAGCCAACGCATGCTTTGGCGGCGTGTATTCAGGAGGCGTTGCGCTGCAAGGAAACTGGAGAGGAGAAGGTCATTTTGACGGCGCTGTGCGGGCACGCGCACCTCGATCTGCCCGCGTACGGCGCGTATCTGGCGGGGAACATGGTGGACAACGAACTTCCGGACGCGGCGTTGGAGGAGTCGTTGGCGGCGCTTCCGTAGCGGGTGCGGGTGGCGGATGGAGAGGAGTGGCTGAGGGAATTAGACGGAGGGCGACGCTGGGCTGACGGGCTTGCCAGGCGCGGGCGGTGCTGTGTTGGCGGGCTTGCCGGGCGTGGGCGGTGCTGTGTTGGCGGGCTGGACGGTGCGTGCGGTGCTCTGTTGGCGGGCTGGACGGGTGCGTGCGGTGCCGTGTTGGTGGGCTGTTCAGGCGACGCTGGGGCTGGTGGCCGGTGTGCGCGCGGGTGATGCCTCGGTGATGGGCTGACCTGTGCGGATGGTGCTGTGCTGGCGAGGGCTGGCTTGCGTGGGCGGTGACGCGCTGATGGTGACCTGCGCGGGCAGTGCCGTGGTGGCGGGCTGGCGGGTGCAGGCGACGCTGCGCGAGCGGGTCCACCTGCGCAGGTGATGGCGCGCGAGCGGGTCCACCTGCGCAGGCGATGGCGCGCGAGCGGGATCAGCCGGACGCGGCGGCAGAACCGGACCCGGCGGCAGCCCCAGACCCGGGGGCAGAACCGGACCCGGCGGCAGCCCCAGATCCGGTGGCAGAAGCCGAACAGCCCTGCCGAACCCAGTCATGGCATGGACCTCGACAGGGCCACCGTCTGGGCAGCAGCCGAGGCCAGGCTCAGCCCTCAGCGAGGCGGGACCGCCGGGTTTCCAGGAAAGTCCGTTCGGTCTCGTTGGTGGCCAGCGCGATCGCCTCGGTGTAGGCGGCGGAAGCCTCGGTGGTGCGGCCCAATCGGGTCAGGAAATCCGCTCGGGCGGCGGGGAGCAGGTGGTAGCCGGGCAGGTCGAGGGTGTCCACGAGGGCCAGGGCCAGCTCCGGGCCGTGGACCTCGGCGACGGCGACGGCGCGGTTCAGTGCGACGACGGCGGTCGGGGTGTGGGCCAGGAGTTGGTCGTAGAGAGCCAGGACTTGCGGCCAGTCTGTTGTCGCGCCGTCGGTGTGGACGGCGTTGATGGCGGCTTGCAGTTGGTACGGTCCGGGCTGTCCGCGGCGCAGGCATTGGCGTACCAAAGCGTGGCCTTCCGCGATCAGGTCCTGGTTCCAGAGGGAGCGGTCTTGTGCGGCCAGGACGACCAGGGCACCGGCGGAGTCGACGCGGGCTGGGCGGCGGGCTTCGGTCAGGAGGAGCAGGGCTAGCAAGCCTTGGACTTCCGGTTCGTCGGGCATCAGGTCGGCCAGGGCGCGGGTCAGGCGGACGGCTTCCAGGCATAAGTCCGTGCGCACCAGCGTGCCGGAAGTCGAGGTGTAGCCCTCGTTGAATACCAGGTACAGGACAGTCAGGACGGACGCCAGGCGGTCTGGCAAGGCGGCTTCGTCGGGGACTCGGTACGGGATGCCGGCGTCGCGGATTTTCTTTTTGGCGCGGACGATGCGCTGGGCGATCGTCGGTTCCGGTACCAGGTACGCCCGCGCGATCTCGGCGGTTTCCAGGCCGCCCAGCAGGCGCAGGGTCAGGGCGGTTTGCGCGAGCGGGGACAGCGCGGGGTGGCAGCAGGTGAAGATCATCCGAAGCTGGTCGTCGCGCACGGGGCCCACCTCGGCTGGTTCGTCGGGTTGGTGGAGGAGCAAGGCTTGCGCGTGGCGGGCTTCGCGGGTGGATTCCCGGCGCAGGCGGTCGATCGCGCGGTTTCGGGCGGTGGTCACGATCCAGGCGCCGGGGTTGGCTGGCAACGACTCGGACCAGGCGGTGACGGCGGTGGCGAAGGCGTCCTGAACCGCTTCCTCGGCTAGTCCGATGTCGCCGAGGAGGCGGGTCAGGGTGGCGACGCAGCGGCCGTACTCGGCTCGGTAGATCGCGGCCAGTGTCACGCGACGTCTTCCGGGCCGTCGGCGAACGGGCGTACTTCGATGGGGCGGCCGCAGGCCTGTGCGCATTTGTCGGCCCAGGACAGGGCTTCGTCCAGGTCCGCGCACTGGATGACCCAGAAACCGCCTAGCTGCTCCTTCGTTTCGGCGAACGGGCCGTCGGTCATCGTGACGCCGCCGTTCGCGGGGCGGACCACGGTGGTGGCGTGCGAAGGACGCAGGCCGCCGACGAACACCCAGGCGCCGGCGGCCTTCATGTCGTCGGTGACCTTGGTGGTGCGGGCCATCTGGGCGGCTAGTTCGGCACCGGTCTCCAGGGCGGTTTCGTCTGCGTGCACGGCTAGCAGGTACTGCTTCATGGCGAACTCCTCAAACGGGGTCTCTTACCTTGGCTACGAACGCGCTGGACGCCATTCGACACCTCGGCAAGAAAAACGTCACCGTTCTTTGGAGACCGTCGCCAGCAGTTCCGGGCCCCGGGTCACCAGCCGTTGTTGTGCGAGCGAACCCCACCACCACGCCAGTGCGACGCCGGTCGCGATCCCGGCCGGGACGCCCAGCCACTGCAGCACCGGCAGGTCCGCCAGTTGCCCGGCCACGCACAGCGCCACTACCGGCAACGCGCCGAGCACGATGAGCAGCGTCGTCGCCAGCATCAGGGCGGCTCGGGCGCAGCCGGGGCGTCCGCCGGACGACCACGGGCTGCCGCTGCGGCGTTGATCTGGCAGCGGGAAGGCGAGGAAGACGGACTGCAGCATCAGGACTCCGGCTCCCGCGCCCAGCGTTGCCGGGACCAGGCCGAGGACCCACGGGTACGCACCTGGTACGCCGGTGACGCCGGGCAGGACTAGGGCCAGCACCACGGCCAGAGGGGCGACGATCAGTGCCCACGCCAGCTGGCGGCCGCGGATGTCGGCGCGTTCGGCGCCGGGGACGACCAGCGTGTGCCACAGCGAGCTGCCGTCCATTCCGTACAGGTTGCCGGACTGCATGGACGCGAAAATCACCACGGCGACACTGAAGTACGGCAGCATCACCGACTGCGGGCCGTTGGAAAAGGATGGCACCACGGTAATGGCGAAGCCGATGAGCAGCGTCGACAGCAGGGCGACGCGTCGGCGGGCGTCTCGCCACCAGGTGTAGAGCTCCTTGCGTGCCACGGCACCTACTGGAGTAGGAGGCAGCAGGCTCCGGCGGGTGCGGGTGCTTTTCGCGCGGGTGCGCGAGGCTCCGCGGAACGAGGGGGTGGTGACCTGGCGAGCCAGCAGCGCGCCCCACAGGACGACCAAGACCGCGACGACTCCGAGCAGTGCGGCGAAAAGGCCGCCGACGGTGCCCCATTCGCCTGCCCCGGCCGCGTGCACTGCGAGCGTGCCCCAGCCAGACGGCAGTGCGTCCACGACGCTGACGAAGCCGGGCATCCGGCCGGAGACGATCGCCGGGCCGAGGCTGTTGATGACGTAGTTGACCGCGACGCCGGACAACCCGGTGAGCGCCACCAGGATGATGCCCAGCTCCTTGCCCTTGCGCGACGTGAGCAGCGCACCGAGCGCGGCCATCACCACGCGGTACAGCAACACCACGAACGCCAGCTGCAGCACGGTGAACACGAGCCCGACCAACGCCGCGCCAGCCCCGAAACGCAGCCCGTAGAACACCAATCCGAGAAACGCCAGCAGGCTCACCAACGCGGTGACGCCCACGAAACTCGCCGCCAGCAGGCCGACCGCGAGCTTGCGCCGGCCGATGGGCAGCAGCGCGAAATGTTCTGGCCGCAGGGTGTCGTCCCCGCCGCCGGTCGCGATCGGCGCGAGCACCCAGCCCGCCATCCAGACCGCGTAGATCGAGGTGAGCAGGTCGACCGTGATCCGGGCTTCCGGCACCGGGACCACCGCGACACCAATGGTGAACAGAGCCGCCAGCAGACCGAAGATCCCGCCGATGATCATGCCGGCGATTTGCCGCCCGCGCAGCGAATTGCGCAGGACCCGCAGCTTCAGTCGGACGAGGACGCCAACCACGCCAGCCCCTCCGCTCCACCGGTCCGCCCGCCGACAATGTGCACGAACGCGTCTTCCAGCGTGCCTTCGCCCCGCACGTCCGCCACCGCGCCAGCGGCGACGACGCGGCCGCGCGTGATCACCGCGACGTGGCTGCACAGCTGTTCCACCAACGCCATCACGTGGCTCGACAGCACGACCGCGCCGCCGGAGGCGACGAACCGCTGCAGGATCGTGCGGATCGTCGACGCCGACACCGGGTCGACCGCTTCGAACGGCTCGTCCAGCACGAGCAGCCGCGGCCCGTGCAGCAACGCCGTCGCGAGGCCGATCTTCTTGCGCATCCCCGCGGAATAGTCGATGACGAGCGTGCGCTCGGCGTCCGTCAGCTCCAGCACGCCGAGCAGTTCCTGGGCGCGTTCGGCGACCGTGTCCGGCGCGAGCCCGCGCAGCAGGCCCATGTACGTGAGCAGTTCCCGCCCGGTCAGTCGCTCCGGAATGGACAATCCGTCCGGAAGAACGCCGATCAGGCTTTTCGCCCGTTCCGGCTCTCGCCACACGTCCACTCCGAACACGCGCGCCTCGCCGGCATCCGGCCGCAGCAGGCCGACCGCCATCGACAGCGACGTCGTTTTCCCGGCGCCGTTCGGGCCGACGAGGCCGAAGAACGACCCGCGTGGCACCTCCAGCCCCACATTGTCTACTGCCAGCGTGGTCCCGAACCGTTTGGTGAGTCCGTAAAGCCCCATGGCCGCGTCGTCGGACACCGGTTCCCCCTTCCCGTGGTGTGCGCCCGACTGTACGCGGGGTCACCGACAAAAAGCGGGCGGAGTGGTGTCGGAGAGACGGGGATCCGGAGTTCCGGACATCGCCAGCAGCCCGCGCACCGCCCGAACGAGTTTGGGCCACGAGGCTGGTTTCCGGACGTCGTACGCACTCAGCAGCTGGCGCAGCATGGTGAGCGTGTCGAAGTAAATCCGTTCGCACACCAGTTGTTCGTCGGCGTCGAAGAGGAAGTACGCGGTCATCCGGACCCGGAATCGCTGTCCGGTCGGGGGAATCTTGCCGAGCGGCCCGCGGTGTGTGCCGAGAAGCCAGAACTCGACGATTACCGCATCAGCGCTGTGCCGCAGCGCGATGATTTCGTGGTCCTGGTCGGGAAAAGCGCGGCGCGTTTCGGCGTAGTAGCCGCGCACCGCGGAATCGCCGTCGTGCACGGTCATCGTCGGGACGATCTCGTAGCGCGGATGCGGGAACGTCGCCAGCACGTCGTCCCAGTCCTGGCGCACCTCGTCGCGGAAGTGGTCGAGGACGAGCTTCTGCCGGGCGTGCAGCACTTCCGGCGCGGGCATGGCCAACGGGTCCACGGGTTCCTCCAAGCCGGGAAAGCGAAGCCGCAATTTAATCCACGCCGTGGGTTTAACGCAAGTGCGCCATGATGGACCCGTGAACACCACGACTCGCCGGGGACGTCCGCGCAAGGGCGACGCCCGGCTGACGCGGGAGGCGATCCTGACGGTCGCGCTGGAAGTGGTCGACGCCGGCGGAGCGGCAGCGGTGAGCATGCGGACCGTCGGGCAGCGCCTCGGCGTGGACGCGAAGAGCCTCTACCACCACATCGACGGCAAAGAGGGTCTGCTCGACGCGGTCGCCGGGCACGTGCTCGGCGGGATCGGCCTCCCGGAACTGACCGGGCAGCCCGAAGAAGACCTCCGCGCGATCGCCCGATCCTTCCGGACCGCGACGCGAGCGCATCCGCAGGCCGCCGCGCTGGTCCTCACCAGGCAGCTGCCCTCGATCGCCGCGCTCGCGCCGGTCGAGGCGGTGCTTTCGGTGCTGCGCAAGGCGGGCGCGTCTCCCGAGGAAGCGGTGCACCTGCTGCGCTCGCTCCTGGCCGTCGTGGTCGGCTCGCTCCTGCGCGAGGCGGGCGCGGGACCGGCGTTCGGCGTCACCGACGAGGACGGAATCGCCCGCCGCCGCGCCGATCTGGAGCAGACCGAACTGCCCGCCGTCGTCGAATCCGCGCCGCATCTGGCGCGGTGCGATCACGAGGCGGAGTTCGCTTTCGCCGTCGATCTCGCGGTTTCCGCGGTGGTGCGGCGGCTTACTGCTCCCCGCAGGTGATCTTCGGCTGCGGGTTGTAGCGGACCGACCGCGTGTGCCGCGAAACCTCCCGGCCCGACGCGGCGTCGCGCAGGATCCGGGTGTCGCTCGCGGTGAACCCGGGCGCGCCGTTGGACGCGTGGCAGTTCTCCGCCGGGCCCGGTTTCGTCGGCGGCGGCGTCGGATTCGTCCGCTCGCCGGGGACCGACTCGACGGTGTATCGCTTGGTGCCCCACAGCTTCACGGTGATGGATGACGACGTCCAGACGGTCTGGATCGCGACGCCGGTGTCCGAGTCGTTGGTGAACTTCAGGTCGATCACGCTGGCGCCATTGGGATTCTGGAACACCGTCGCCTCGCGCGCGGCCGGGTAGCGGCTGATGTAGTAGCTGTGTTCCTTGTGCCCGGCGTCCTTCATCCCGGAGAAGTACGCCGCGTTGTACAGCGTGGTGGCGAACTGCGAAATGCCGCCGCCGACCTCGCGCGCGGGCGCGCCGTTCTCGATCACGCCCGCCTCGACGTAGCCCTGCGGACGTCCGCGCGGACCGGTGAACCCGTTGAGGCTGAACGTTTCTCCCGGCTTCACGATCGCGCCGTTCACCTTCTCGGCGACCACGCGGATGTTCGTGCCGGAGTCGGGGGCGAACCCGCCGGTGCTGAATTCGCCGATGACTTCCTTGACGCCCAGCTTGTCCGCCTGCTCGGTGGTGACCTTCGCGGGCGTCTTCTTGTAGATCGCCTTCAGCTCGCGGGCGTCGGTCTGCTTGAGCGTGTTCGGCAGCGGCTTGAGGCTCTGCTCCCAGTCGACCGTGTTGCCGTCCGCGGACGGCTCGACGACCGGCTTGCCGCCGGAGAACGCGATGGCCGCGTCCTTGCCCTCCTGCTCGGTGGACTTCAGCTGCGGCGCGAGCGCGTCGGTGACCTTCTTCGGGTCGATCTGCGGGGCGAGGCTGCCGCCGTCGCCGGGCACGAACGTGAGCGCGCCGGCGATCTGCTCCGGCGTCAGCGTCGCGTCCGCGCCTTCGCCCTTGACCACGACCGGCGCGGACACCGCGGGCTTGGCGAATTCGGCGAGCGCCCGCTGGACGCCCTCGGCGGTGGTGCGCACCGGGGCCGGCGCGACCGGAAGCGTGAGTTCGCTGCTGGAAGCCCAGCCGCTCAGCACCTTCGCGCGAGCCGCCGCGACGTCCAGTTTCTGCCCGGGCTGCGGCGGGACCGCGACCGGGTTGGCACCGTCGAACCGGATCGTGCCCTCGACCGGATCGCGGTCGACGCGGCCGCGCAGCTCCTCGAGCGCCGGGTTGAGCTTGGCGTCGTCGGCGTGCGACACGACGCCGAGTTCCCGGGTGCTGAAGAACGACGTGAGCCGGGTGAAGGGGTTGATCGGCTGGTCGCCCGCCTGGTCGAGGGTGCCGCTCCAGTCGAGGCCGAGCCCGGCCTCGGTCGGCGACAGCTTGGTGTGCGCGTTGCCCGCGGTGACGGTGAGCGGCTGGGTGAGCCGCGGCTCGATCTTCCCGCGCAGCTCGCGTTCGGCGACCGGCCGCTCCAGCCCGCCGACGTCCACGCCGGCCACGACGACGCCGCGCGGCACCCGGCCCTGGCTGGTCAGCAGGTCGATGAGGTAGGCGACGACCAGCACGCCGAGCACGCCGCCGCTGATCCAGCCCGCTTTGCGCAGGCCTCGCCCGCGAGGCGGGGGCGGAGGTTCTTCCGGAGGCACGACCGGCAGGATCTCGGTCTGGTCGCTGTCGGTTTCCGGCCAGCGCGGTTCGTACTGCACCTCACGACCCCTTCGATTCGCTGCGGTCAAGGGCACAGAGTACGGGCCGAGCCGGACATGCCGGACTACTGCCCCCAGCGGAACAAACCGGTCACCCTGTGTCGTGGGTGGCGGGGTCCGAGCGTCACCCTGCGTCCGGCTCCGGATTGGCACCGGCGCGGGCGAGAAAGTCGAAGTCGCAGCCCTGATCAGCCTGCGTGATGTGCTCCGCGTACAGGGCACCGTAACCCCGCTCGAACCGCGGCGCCGGGGCGGCCCACGAAGCGAGACGACGCTCCAGTTCAGCGTCGTCGACCTGCAGCTGCAAGGTCCGGGACGGCACGTCCAGGGTGATCAGGTCCCCGTCGCGGACGAGCGCGAGCGGTCCGCCGACGTGTGATTCCGGTGCCACGTGCAGCACGCACGCGCCGTAACTGGTGCCGCTCATCCGGGCGTCGGAGATCCGCACCATGTCGCGCACGCCCTGCTCCAGCAGGTGCGCCGGGATCGGCAGCATGCCGTACTCGGGCATCCCGGGACCGCCGAGCGGACCGGACCCGCGCAGTACCAATACGGAATCGGCGGTGATGCCCAGCGCGGGATCGTCGATGCGCTTCTTCAGGTCCGCGTAGTTGTCGAAAACCACCGCCGGGCCGGTGTGCGTGAGCAGGGCGGGGTCGGCGGCGATGTGCTTGATCACCGCTCCGCCGGGAGCGAGGTTGCCGTGCAGCACGGCCACGCCGCCTTCGCTCGCCACCGGATTGTCGCGCGGACGGATCACGTCGTCGTTGTGCACGCGGGCTTCGGCGAGGGAATCGGCGAGCGGGCGTCCGGTGACGGTGATGCGGTCGAGGTGCAGCAGATCGGTCAGGCGGGACAGCAATCCGGGCAGGCCGCCCGCGTAGTAGAAGTCCTCCATGAGCCAGTCGCCGCCCGGCCGGATATTCGCCAGCACCGGCACGCGGCGCGCGATCGCGTCGAAATCCTTCAGGGACAAGGAGATCCCGCTGCGCCCGGCCATCGCGATCAGGTGGATCACCGCGTTGGTCGACCCGCCGAGCGCCAGCACGGTGGTGATCGCGTCGGCGTACGCGCGTTCGTCGAGCAGCTTCGTGATCGTGAGGTCTTCCCACACCAGGTCCACGATCCGCGCGCCGCTCGCCGCGGCCATCCGGTGGTGCGCGGAATCGACCGCCGGGATCGACGCCGCGCCGGGCAGCGTCAGCCCCAGCACCTCGGCGGCGGACGTCATGGTCGACGCGGTGCCCATCGTCATGCAGTGGCCGGGGGAGCGGGCGAGGCCGCGTTCCAGCTCGGCCAGTTCGCGGTCGCCGATCGTGCCCGCGCGCCGTTCGTCCCAGTACTTCCACATGTCGGTGCCGCTGCCGAGCACCTCGCCGCGCCAGTTTCCGCGCAGCATCGGACCGGCGGGCACGAAAATCGACGGCAACCCGGCGCTCGCCGCACCCATCAGGAGCGCCGGGGTGGTCTTGTCGCAGCCGCCCATCAGCACCGCGCCGTCGACCGGATACGACCGCAGCAGCTCCTCGGTCTCCATCGCCAGCAGATTCCGGTACAGCATCGGCGTCGGCTTCTGATAGGTCTCCGACAGCGTCGCGACCGGGAACTCCAGCGGGAATCCGCCCGCCTGCCACACGCCGCGCTTGACCTGCTCCGCGCGTTCGCGCAGGTGCTGGTGGCACGGATTGATGTCGCTCCAGGTGTTGAGGATGCCGATGACCGGCTTGCCCAGGTGCTCTTCCGGCTCGTAGCCGAGCTGCCGGGCGCGGGTGCGGTGGCTGAAATTCCGCAGGTCGCCGCCGCCGAACCAGCGGTGGCTGCGCAGGTCCTCGGGTGCTTTCATCGCTGCTGCGGTCCCTTCGCCGACGGATGGCATCTGATATATGATCGTACGTGTCGACGCTCGGAGACGCCCGCCTGGTTGAATGTGCGGGGACGAGCGCGAAAGCCAGGAGGGTCGGCATGCCGTCCACGTTCAGCCTCCCCGCCTCCCGCACCGAGGTGGTGCTGGAGGAGATCCGGCGCGGCATTCTCGCCCGCGAGCTGCTGCCCGGCCAGCAGCTGGTGGAGGCGGAGCTGGCCGCGCGGCTCGGGGTGTCGAAGACGCCGGTGCGCGAGGCGCTCAAGGTGCTGTCCAACACCGGGCTGGTCACGTTCAGCCCCTACAAGGGCGCGTCGGTGTGCGTGGTCGACGCGGAGCTGGCGCGGTCGGTCTACGACGTGCGGATGGTGCTGGAGCCGGAAGCGCTGCGCCGCGCCGTGCGCGCCGCGGACCGCGCGTCGTTCGACGAGGCCGGGCAGATCCTCAAGGAAGCGTCGGCCGCGGACGCCGACCAGACCACGCTGAGCCTGCTGAACCGGCGGTTCCACCGTGCGCTGTATGCGGGCTGCGGCAATCCGCTGATGGTGTCGATGCTGGACGACCTGCGCGACCGCGCGGCGTTGATCACCGTGGTCGGCTGGGACGCGAATCCCAGCTGGCGCAAGGAATGGAACGAGCACAAGGCGGTGCTCGCCGCCGCGAAGAAGGGCGACGAGGACGGCGCGGCCGAGCTGCTGCGCGCGCACATCGCGGCGTTCCTCGACCATGTGCTCGAGGCGATCGGGGAGGAGTGACGGCGTGCGGTTGCTGCTTCTCGCGGACACTCACCTGCCGAAGCGGGCGAAGGAACTGCCCGCGCAGGTCTGGGACGAAGTCGAGCGAGCGGACGTCGTGGTGCACGCGGGCGACTGGGTCGACGTGGACACTCTCGACGCTCTTGACGCCCGAAGCGCCCGGCTGATCGGCGTTTACGGCAACAACGACGGCCCCGAACTGCGGAAACGCCTGCCGGAGGTCGCCAGGGAGACGCTGGAGGGCGTCCGGCTGGCGGTCGTCCACGAGACCGGCGACGCGAAGGGCCGCCCGGCACGGTGCGACGCGGCGTATCCGGACGTCGACGTGCTGATCTTCGGGCACAGCCACATCCCGTGGGATTCGGTGACGCCCGGCGGGCTGCGGCTGCTCAACCCCGGTTCGCCCACCGACCGGCGACGGCAGCCGTTCTGCACTTACCAGACCGCCGAGATCCGCGACGGCCGTCTCGGCGACGTGGAGCTGCACGAGCTGCCCCGGCGCGGCTGAGCGGGTAAAACAGGAGGCATGGACCCGGCCCGCGCCCTGCGCGACATCGCCTTCCAGCTCGAACGCGCCGGTGAACCGACTTACCGGGTGCGCGCGTTCCGTCAGGCCGCCGCAGTGGTCGACCGGCTGTCCGAGGACGAGCTGGCGTCGCGCGTCGGCGCGAAGACGCTTCAGGCGTTGAAGGGGATCGGCAAAGCCACTGCAGGAGTCATCGAGGACGCGTGGCACGACCGTACGCCCGCGTACGCGGCGAAGCTGCCTCACAGCACGCTGCCGGACGGCGGTGCGTTGCGTACGGCGCTTCGCGGAGACTGTCACACGCATTCCGACTGGTCCGACGGCGGCAGCCCGATCGCGGAGATGGCCGAGACGGCCCGCGAGCTGGGGCACGAGTGGATCGTGCTCACCGACCATTCACCGCGGCTGACGGTCGCGCGCGGCCTGTCCGCTGAACGGCTGCGTGCGCAGATGGACGAGGTCGCACGGGTGAACGAGCAGCTGGCGCCGTTTCGCGTACTGCACGGCATCGAGGTCGACATCCTTGACGACGGCGGGCTCGATCAGACCGAGAAACTGCTGGGGCAACTGGACTTCGTGGTGGCGAGCGTGCATTCGAAGCTGCGGATGCCGGCGCGGGAGATGACGCCGCGGATGCTGGCCGCGGTCGAGAACCCGCACGTCCGCGTGCTGGGCCACTGCACCGGACGGCTCGTCGGCGGACGCAGCAGGCCGGAGTCGCAGTTCAACTCGGAGAAGGTGTTCACCGCCTGCCGGGAGAACGGGGTGGCGGTGGAGATCAACTCGCGGCCGGACCGGCTCGACCCGCCGACGCGGCTGCTGCGCCAGGCGGTCGAGCTGGGGTGCGAGTTCGCGATCGACAGCGACGCGCACGCGCCGGGGCAGCTCGACTGGCAGGTTTACGGGTGCGAGCGGGCGGAGAAGGCGGGGATTGGGGCGGAGCGGGTGATTAATGCGCGGACAGCCGAGGTGCTCGTGAGTGGCAATGCCGGTTAGAACCGGCATTGCCACTCACGAGGGTCAGTTGATCTCGTACGGGTCGCCGTAGACCTTCCACTTCAGCGGCGTGTGCAGATCGAGGTTGCCGTCGTTGAGGAACACCAGCTGTTCGGTGTCCACCCGGGACGTGTCCGCGTGCGCCTCTTCCTGCTTCATGACCACCTTGCGCGCGTCGAGGAACGCCTTGAGGTACGCGGTTTCGTCGCCGCCCTGTGCCGGCGGCTTCGCCTTCGACAGCGCGGCGTCGCGGATGCCGCCGAAGCTGTCGCTGCTCGTGCCGGGGCCGTGCATCACGATGGCGTCGTAGTAGACGAACTGGCCGAGTGCGCCGAGACCGTCGGATTTTCCTTGGTTCACCGCGGGATCGAAGTACACGCGGTCGCGTTCGCTGTTCTGCGCGGACTGGAATTCCTCGGTGCCCGCGGCCTCCTTCCACGCGCTTTCGAAGGCCGAGCCGAGGCCCTCGTGCGAATCGGAGCCGTTGACCTTTTCCAGCGCGGGCAGGAATTTCGCCAGCGGGTTGTCCGGCACGGACTTGGTGTAGGCCTGCACCAGTTCGAGCATGTCGCCGGTGCCGGAGCAGAACCCGATGATGCCCGCGGTGTAGCCGCGGCCGTCGCCGATGTCCTCGATATAGGAGTACTGCTTCTTCCAGTCGAGCGAGGAGTTTTCCGCGCTCGACACCAGTTGCATCGCGATCTCCTTCTTCTCCGGAGACGCGAGATCGCCGCCCGAACCCAGCACGGACGCCGAGGCGGCGAGCGGGGCGGGCACGGCGGCGGCCGAGAGCGCGGGAGTGCTGAACACGAGGGCGAGGGCCGAGGCAGCCGTGAGACCGGCGACCAGCGTGGGCCGCATCGTCTTGCGCATGAGGGGAATCCCTTTCCGCGGTACGTGGGCAAGGCGGCCGGACCGGCGAATGGACCGGTTCCGGGTACTGCTGCGGCGTAGCGCCACGATAACCGAGCGTGAAGCGGCAGGGCAAGGGATGCGCCGAGGTTTCACGGATGTGAACGCGAGTGGTCCACTATGGACGATGAAGATTGCCTGAAGGCGGCCGAAAAGCAGCCAATGCCGCAAGTCTCGGCAGTGGAGCGTCCACTGTGGACTAAAGCGGGAGCCATCGGCGCAGGTTAAAGACATGGTAAACTCGGATCGAGATGACGACTCCTGCCGCCGCTCCCGCGCCGCGGCACCGGTCCATCCTCGTCGTGGTGCTCGCCGCCCTGCTGCTGCTCGGCGTCGCCGTGCCCGGCCCCGGTCCGGCGGGCCCGCGTCCGCACGATCCCGAACCGGCCCTGGTGCAGGAACAGGGCCCGCATCTCGTCGCCGCGCACCCGCTGCCGCTCGCCGACGCCCCGGGCGAGATCCGCCTCGCCCGGCCGGAGTGGTGCACCGTCTCGTTCCCCGGCGCGCCGCCGGTCGAACTGGACCGCGCGCCCGTGCCCGCCGCGGCGCGGGCTCCTCCCGACTGCTGAGTACTCGGTTCCCCCTGTACCCGGCTCTCAAGAGGACACTATGAGCAACGGTCATGCTTTGCTGGCCGTCGGCGGCGCTTTTCTCGCCGCCGGCGCCCTCGCCCGCGTCGGCGCCCGGATCGGGCTGCCCACGATTCCCCTGTTCATGCTGGCCGGTTTCGTCTTCGGCCCGCACACCCCCGGACTGTCCCTTGTGGACGATCCAGCCGAGTTCGGCGTACTGGCCGGGCTCGGTCTCGTCTTCCTGCTCTTCTACCTCGGACTGGAGTTCTCGCTCGACGACCTCGCCCGCGGCGGCGCCAGACTCGCCGGCGCGGGCCTGGCGTACCTGGTGCTGAACGTCGGCGGCGGGCTCGCGTTCGGCTTCGCGCTGGGCTGGGGCGCGCGCGAGGCGCTGGTGATCGCCGGCGCGATCGGCATCTCGTCCTCGGCCATCGTCACCAAGCTGCTCCTGGAAACCCGGCGGATGAACAACCGGGAATCCCGCCTGATCATGGGCATCATCGTGCTGGAAGACCTCTTCCTCGCGCTGTATCTGGCCCTGCTGCAGCCGGTGCTCAGCGGTGCGGACGGATTCGGCGCGGCGCTCGCCGACTTCGGCAAGGCGTTCGGCTTCCTGCTCGTGCTCGCCGCGCTGGCCCGCTGGGGCGGACGGCTGGTGTCGCGGCTGTTCGGTTCGGCCGACGACGAACTGCTCACCGTCTGCTTCGTCGGCGTGGCCGTGCTCGGCGCCGCGGTGGCCGAGGAGGTGGGCGTGTCCGATGCGATCGGCGCGTTCATGGTCGGCATGATGCTCGGCAATTCCCAGGTCGCGCCGCGGGTGCACAAGCTGGTGCTGCCGCTGCGGGACGCGTTCGGCGCGCTGTTCTTCTTCATCTTCGGGCTGTCGATCGATCCGGGCGCGGTCGGCACGGTCGTCCTCCCGGTGCTCGCCGCGGTCGTGCTGACGGTGGTGCTGAACCTTGCCGCCGGAGCGTTCGCCGCCCGGTTGCACGGCTTCGACCGGCAGGAAGGCGTGAACATCGGGCTGACCGTGCTCACCCGGGGCGAGTTCTCGCTGGTTCTGGCGGCGATGGCGACCACGGCCGGGCTCGACTCGCGGGTGGCCCCGTTCGTCGCCGGGTACGTGCTGCTCCTGGCAGTGATCGGACCGCTCGCCGTGCTCCGCTCGGACCGGCTGACCTGGCTGCTTCCGGCCAAGCTCGTACGGCCGCGGCCAGCCCCGGTGCCGTGAGCCGGGGAGCCAGGGCTGTCACTCGCGGCATATTCGGAAGCCAGCACGGTCACGCACGGCTATCCTTAGCCCAAGTATGTCCACTCCATCTCCCTTCGCAGAGCTGCGCGCCCAGCTGCCCGAATTGATGCTGCGCGACGAGCACCGGCTCCGCCGCCGGCTCGACGGCGCGCGCCGGTCTCGCGACAAGCAGCAGACGGCTGAGCGGATCGCCGCCGACGTCGAGACGGCGCTGCTGCGCGTGCAGCAGCGCCGCGAAAGCGTGCCGAAGATCGAGTACCCCGCCGAGCTGCCGGTCAGCAGGCTCAAGGACGAGATCGGCGACGCGATCCGCGACCACCAGGTGGTGATCGTCGCGGGGGAGACCGGATCGGGCAAGACCACGCAGCTGCCGAAGATCTGCCTGGAGCTCGGCCGAGGCGTGCGCGGGCAGATCGGGCACACCCAGCCGCGCCGGCTGGCCGCGCGCACGGTCGCCGACCGGATCGCCAGCGAGCTGAAGACCGAACTGGGCGACACCGTCGGCTACAAGGTCCGGTTCACCGACCAGTCCGGCCAGGACACCCTGGTCAAGCTGATGACCGACGGCATCCTGCTGGCCGAGATCCAGACCGACCGGATGCTGCGCCAGTACGACACGCTGATCATCGACGAGGCGCACGAGCGCAGCCTCAACATCGACTTCATCCTCGGCTATCTCAAGCAGCTGCTGCCGCGCCGTCCCGACCTGAAGGTGATCATCACCTCGGCGACCATCGACCCGGAACGGTTCTCCCGGCACTTCGGCGACGCGCCGATCGTCGAGGTCTCCGGCCGGACCTATCCGGTCGAGGTGCGCTATCGCCCGCTCGTGGACCCGGACGACCCCGAGGGCGATCCGAACCGCGACCAGACGCAGGCGATCGCCGAGGCGGTCCAGGAGCTGTCCGGCGAGGGGCCCGGCGACATCCTTGTGTTCCTCTCCGGCGAACGCGAGATCCGCGACACGGCGGACGTGCTGAATCGGCTGGAGCTGCGCAACACCGAGGTGCTGCCGCTGTACGCGCGGCTGTCCGCGGCCGACCAGCACCGGGTGTTCCAGCGGCACACCGGACGGCGGATCGTGCTGGCCACGAACGTCGCCGAGACGTCGCTGACCGTGCCGGGGATCAAGTACGTGATCGACCCGGGCACCGCGCGCATTTCCCGGTACAGCCACCGCACGAAGGTGCAGCGGCTGCCGATCGAGGCGGTCTCGCAGGCGTCGGCGAACCAGCGCAAGGGCCGTTGCGGGCGTACCTCGGACGGCATTTGCATCCGGCTGTATTCCGAAGAGGACTTCGACTCGCGGCCGGAGTTCACCGATCCGGAGATCCTGCGCACGAACCTGGCCTCGGTCATCCTGCAGATGACGTCGCTCGGGCTCGGCGACATGAACGCGTTCCCGTTCGTCGAGCCGCCGGACCGCCGCCAGGTCACCGACGGCGTGCAACTGCTGCAGGAACTCGGCGCGTTCGAGACCGGCGATTCCTCGAAGCTGACCGAGACCGGCCGCAAGCTCTCGCTGCTGCCGGTGGACCCGCGGATGGGCCGGATGGTGCTGGAGGCCGCGCGGAACGGCTGCGTGCGCGAGGTGATGATCATCGCCGCCGCACTGTCCATTCAGGACCCGCGCGAGCGGCCGGCGGAGAAACAGCAGGCCGCCGACGCGCAGCACGCCCGGTTCGCCGATCCGACGTCGGACTTCCTCTCCTACCTCAAGCTGTGGGAGTACGTCAGCGAACAGCAGAAGACGCTGACCGGCAACCAGTTCCGCCGGATGTGCCGCGCCGAGTACCTGAACTACCTGCGGATCCGCGAGTGGCAGGACATCTTCGGCCAGCTGCGCCAGCTCGCCAAACCGCTCGGCATCACGCTCAGCACCACGCCCGCCGAACCACAGCACGTGCACACGGCGCTGATTTCCGGGCTGCTGTCGCACATCGGGCTCAAAGACCCGGCGAAGGGCGACTATCTCGGCGCGCGCGGGGCCCGGTTCTCGGTGTTCCCCGGTTCGGCGCTGTTCAAGAAGCAGCCGCGCTGGGTGATGTCGGCCGAACTGGTGGAGACGTCGCGGCTGTGGGGCCGGGTCAACGCCCGGATCGAGCCGGACTGGGTCGAACCGCTCGCGCAGCACGTGGTCAAGCGCTCGTATTCGGAACCGCACTGGGAACGCAAGCAGGGCGCGGTGATGGCCACCGAAAAGGTGACGCTGTACGGCGTCCCGCTCGTCGCCGACCGCCGGGTGAACTACGGCCGGATCGACCCGGAGATCTCGCGCGCGATGTTCATCCGGCACGCGCTGGTCGAGGGCGACTGGCAGACGAACCACCGGTTCTTCGCCGAGAACCGCGCGCTGCTGGACGAGGTCGAGGACCTGGAGAACCGGGCCCGGCGGCGCGACATCCTGGTGGACGACCAGACGCTGTTCGAGTTCTACGACGCGCGGGTGCCCGAGGACGTCGTGTCCGTGCGGCATTTCGACAGCTGGTGGAAGAAGGCGCGGCGGACCGAGCCGGACCTGCTGTCGTTCGAGAAGTCCATGCTGATCAACGAGATCGCGGGCGCGGTCCGGGAATCGGACTATCCGAACTCGTGGACGCAGGGCACGCACGTCTTCACGCTGACCTACCAGTTCGAACCCGGCGCCGACGCCGACGGCGTGACCGTGCACATTCCGCTGCCGGTGCTGAACCAGGTGACGCCGGACGGGTTCGACTGGCAGGTGCCCGGCCTGCGCGGCGAACTGGCGACGCAGCTGATCAAGTCGCTGCCGAAAGCGTTGCGGCGCAACTTTGTCCCGGCTCCCGACACGGCCGCGGACGCGCTGACGCGAATGTCCCCTTCGGACGGTCCGCTGCTCGACATCCTCGGCGACGAGCTGCACGCGATGCGCGGCATCGACGTCCCGCATTCGGCGTGGGACCTTTCGACGGTGCCGGACCACCTCCGGATGACCTTCCGCGTGGTGGACGAGCGCGGCAAGCGGGTGGCCGAGGGCAAGGACCTGGACGAGCTGAAGCGCCGTCTCGCGCCGCGCGTGCGGGAGACGATTTCCAAGGCTGCCAACAGTATTGAGAAGGCAGGCTTGGTGCAGCCGTCGTTCGGCGAGCTGCCGAAGGTGTTCGCCTCCACCCGGCGCGGCCACGACGTGAAGGCATATCCGGCGCTGGTGGACGAAGGCGCTTCGGTGGCCGTGCGGCTGCTCGACACGCCCGCCGAACAGCAACACGCGATGTGGACGGGCACGCGCCGGATGCTGCGGCTCAACCTGAACTCGCCGATGAAGTTCATTACGCGCTCGCTGTCGAACTCCTCGAAGCTCGTGCTGAACCGCAACCCGCACGGCAGTGTCGCGGGCCTGCTGGAGGACTGCGTCGACTGCGCGGTCGACGCACTGATGGCCTCCGCGGGCGGCCCGGTCTGGGATGAGGCGGGTTTCGCCGCACTGCTGGAAAAGGTGCGGGCGGGCTTGAACCCGAAGGTGCTGGAGGTGCTGACGGAGGTCGAGCGAATCCTGCGCGCGGCCATCGACGTCGAGACGCGCCTTTCGGACACCCGCGGCCCGGCCGAGTCGCTGGCGGACATCCGTCGTCAGCTGGACGGCTTGGTGCACAAGGGCTTCGTGACGGAAACGGGTGCCGGACGGTTGCCGAACGTGGTCCGGTATCTGCGCGGCATCGAGCGGCGGTTGGAGAAGCTGCCGCTGGAACAGACGCGGGACCTGCAGCGGATGGCCGACGTCGCGTGGATCACGAAGGAGTACCAGGACGCGGTGGGTGCGCTGCCGCCGGGGACGTCTTCGCCCGCTCTGGCGGAGGTGCGGTGGATGATCGAGGAGCTTCGGGTGAGTTTCTTCGCGCAGACACTGGGGACGGCGCATCCGGTTTCGTTGAAGCGGATTACGAAGGCGTTGGACGAAGCGCTGGCTTAAGGCTCATTTGACCAGGAGTGTGACGGTGGCGGCGCTGGCTGAAACCGTGCCCGCGACGGCGGACAGCGAAGCCGCCACTCCGTTCATGTTGCCGAGCATTCTCCTGAGCGCTTTCGCCGGTGCTTGCTCCTTGAACGCCATCTTGAGCTTCTGCCACTTGTGCTGCCGGAGGTGACACCCGAGGAGGATTCCGCTGGCATTGTTGCGGCAGAACTCGTTTTTCCGGGTAGGCGCGCAACACCAGGTCGGTGCTTGAAAGAGGCCGTACAGCACCGCGAAGGCCGACAGGGCCGCGATGACGCCCGGCCCGATCGCCGGGATCGCCCACAGGGCGATGACCGCGATAAAAGCCAGAAAGCTCCAGAGGCTGCCGAATTTCTTTTTCCTTTTTCTCCCCGCCATGGAGAACGAAGGTACTGATCATCGTCGTCTGGTGGATAGCGCCTTTGCGGTGGAATGCGCCGCGGTGAGCGCCACCGACGGCAACATGGCGCTCCGCCAAACGGAGTTCCCGGCCTCGCCCATGTGGTGGGTGGGGAAGATGTGTCGGCTGATCATTTCGCCTCCGCATAATTGTCCACCGATTTCGCGTCCATGGGAAATCGCACCGGGCACGCCTCGCCGAACACCAGCCGGGCCGCCTCCTGGATCGCGGTTTCCACGATCTCCGCGACCTCGTCCGCCAGTTCGGCAGGTGCGTGCACGATCACCTCGTCGTGCAGGAAGAACACCAGATGCGCCGGTTCCGGCAGTCGGCCGCGCAGGGTGGCCAGCAACACCGCCGTCAAATCGGCCGCGCTGGCCTGCACCACGAAGTTCCGCGTGAACCGGCCCCAGCTTCGCGACGCTCGGCGGGCGCGGGTTTCCGTTGCCTCGTCCTCGGTGAGTCCGCCGGTCAGCGCTCGCCAGGCAGCGGACGGAGCGGGGGACGTGCGGCCGAGCCGGGAGCGGACCCGCTCGCCCCGTTCGCCCGCCGCGGCCGCATGCTCCACATAGGACACTGCGTCCGGGAAACGTTGGCGCAGCAAGGCAAGCAGTGGCCCAGCCTCCCCGGAAGTGCCGCCGTACATCGCGGACAGCATGGCGATCTTCGCGCGGGAACGGTCGTCTCTCGTATCGCCAGGGCGGAGCGGGACGTAGCGCGTGCCGGAGAACAGGGCTTCCGCCAGCCGGGCGTACAGATCAGTAGCCGCGGCGACTTCGGCTAGGCGGCGGTCGCCGGAGAGCGCGGTGAGAACGCGCGGCTCCAGCTGCGCGCCGTCGGCTACGACGAGCTTCCAGCCCGGGTCCGCGGACGCGCACGAGCGCAGCGCGCGCGGGATCTGCAGCGCCCCGCCGCCCCGGGTGGCCCAGCGGCCGGACACCACGCCGCCGACGACGTAGTGCGGGCGGAAGCGTCCGTCGGTGACCCATTCGTCCAGCCACGCCCAGCCGTTGGCCGAGTGCAGCCGCGACAGTTCCTTGTACTCCAGCAGCGGCGCGACCGCGGGATGGTCGATGTCCTGCAGGAGGTACTTCCGCGCGGCCGGGATTTCGATGCCCTCCCTGGCCAGCGCGCGGACGACGCTGGCCGAGGAGTCCGGGTTGACCGGTCGTCCGCCCAGCGCCGCCGAGATTTTCGCGGCAAGGTCGACCAAGGCTTTTGGTCGCTGGCCAGCGGGGACACGCGGGCCCAGGCGTTCTTCCAGCAACTGCAGGTGCCGGTCGGCACGCCACGGCAGCCCGGCCGCGGAGATTTCGGCGGCGGCCAGTGCGCTGGCCGATTCGGCGGCGAGCAGGAGCCGCATCCGGGCCGGGGCCTCGGTGGCGGCGACGCGTTTCTCCTGTTCGGCCAGGACCCGGCGGGCCGCGGCGACGACCGTGACTCCCGGCGGGAGGCCGGGGCCGCGCGGGGAGAACAGCGTGGGCTGCGCGTCCTCGCCGAAGGCCGGGCCGTCGTCGGGCGGTTCCTCCCCGTTCGCCCGGGCCCACGCCGCCCGCAAACTGCGCGATTCGCCCTCCCGGCCCTCGTACGCGAGCAGCAGCCCCTCCGCGAGCGACAGGTCGTAGCACCGGCCCAGCCGCACCCCGGCCTTGACCAGCGCGGGGTAGATCTCCTCGGCCGAGGGCAGCACCCAGCGCGGGCTGTCGGCCGCCTCCAGCCGGCGCACCTCGTCGGCCCAGTCGGCGCGGGACAGCCCGCGGAGGGTCCCCGCGGGGCCCTCGATCGTGTAGCCGGAGTCCTCCTCCAGGCCGGTGATCACCTGCACCGTCACATTGTGCGGACCAGCACCGACAATTTCCGCGCACCCGCCGCCCGGACGGTCCGTGAGGGGAACCCTGAGGGACTCAGATTCCTTCAGGGTTCCCCTCACGGACGGCGAACCCCGCCACCCGCCCGAACGGTCCGTGACCAGCGCCGGGAATTTCCTCCCCGGCCGGGCACTGGTGCGCGGCCGGGCCTTGCTTTACTGTCGAGTAACTCCCATACCGGCGGTACGGAGACCGTCGGCGTGGGCGCTCCCGCAGCAGCAATGGAGGTGCCCGGATGAGTGTGGCCGAGCTGGCCGGCCAGGTGGCCGACAAGCTGAGCGAGACCGTGCGCAGCGTCGAGGTGATGCGCCGCGCCGGGCTGGTGCCGTTTCCCCGCCTCGACGAGGGCCTGCGTTCTCTCGTCGCGATCCGCAGGTACGGTCCGTTCGCCGGCGCGAACCACATCGCGGCCCGGCGCGATTCGACGGCCGTCGGGATCGTCGACGACCTCGGCCCGCTCACCTTCAAGCAGCTCGACGACCAGTCCAACGCGCTCGCCCGCGCCTGGTCGCAGCGCGGTCTCGGCCCCGGTTCGGTGATCGCCGCGCTGTGCCGCGACCACCGCGGCCTGGTGCTCACGATGGCCGCCTCCGGCAAGCTCGGCGCGCGGTTGCTGCTGATGAACACCGGTTTCGCCAAACCGCAGTTCGCCGACGTCGCCCAGCGCGAGGGCGTCACCGCGCTCGTCTACGACCAGGAGTTCACCGGCCTCCTCGACGCGATCGACGGGGACGTCGACCGCTACCTGGCCTGGGTCGACGAACCGGGCGGCCACGAGATTCCGGTGCTCGCGGAGATCATCGCCAGCACCGACGACCGGCCGCTGCCCGCGCCCGCCAAGCCCGGCGGCTTCGTGCTGCTCACCAGCGGGACTACCGGCACCCCCAAGGGCGCGCCGCGACCGCACACATCCGCGCTGGCCTCGGCGCAGTTCCTCGACCGCATCCCGCTGCGCTCCGGCGAAGCGACCTTCATGGGCGCGCCGTTGTTCCACGGCACCGGGCTGTCGCAGTTCATCCTCAGCTTCGCGCTCGGCTGCACGGTGGTGATGCGCCGGAAGTTCGACCCGGAGGCCACGCTGAAGGGCGTCGCCAAGCACCGGTGCACCGCGCTCGTGCTGGTCCCGACGATGCTGCAGCGGATCGTCGACCTGCCGAAAGAAGTCCGCGACCGTTACGACACCTCGTGCCTGCGGATCATCTTCGTCGCCGGCTCCGCGCTGTCGCCCGATCTGGGCAACCGGGCGAACGAGGAATTCGGCGACGTCGTGCACAACCTGTACGGCTCCACGGAAGTCGCAGTGGCGACGGTCGCGACGCCGGAGGATTGGAAACGCGCACCCGGCACGGTCGGCCGCGCGCCGGTCGGCTGTCGCGTCGCGCTGTACGACGAGCGCGGCACCAAGATCACCGCACCGCACGTGACCGGGCGAGTGTTCGTCGGCAGCGGGCTCAGCTTCGGCGGCTACACCGACGGCCGCAACAAAGAGATCATCGACGGCCTGCTTTCCAGCGGAGACGTCGGCCACTTCGACGAGGACGGCCTGCTGTTCATCGACGGCCGCGACGACGAAATGATCGTCTCCGGCGGCGAGAACGTGTTCCCGATCGAGGTGGAAAACCTCTTGGTGGAGCGCGAAGACGTCCTGGAAGCGGCCGTGATCGGCGTGGCGGACCCGGACTTCGGCGAGCGGCTGAAGGCATTCGTGGTGCGCACCGAAGGTTCGACGCTGGACGAGGACGGCGTGCGTGAGTACGTGAAGGCGAATCTGGCGCGTTACAAGGTGCCTCGGGACGTGGAGTTCCTGGACGAGCTGCCGCGCAACGCTACCGGGAAGGTGTTGCGCACCAAGCTGAGCTGAGCGCGGTCACTGAAAAAAGCCCGCTACGTAAGGATCTTCGAGGGCGCGGATCTCGGCGGGTGGTCCGGCGGCGATGACGCGGCCGTCGCGCAGGAACGTCATCGAGTCGGCGAACCCGGTCTCCGTCAGCAATGCGCCGTCGTGGGTGATGGTCAGCACGGCAGCCCCCGCATCGGCGTAAGCGCGCAGGCTCGCCCACACCTCGTAGGCGGTGCCGCGGTCGAGGGAGGCGCTGGGTTCGTCCACGACGAGCACGTCCGGTTCGGCCAGCAAAGCCAAGGCAAGCGCGGCCCGCTGGATCTGCCCGCTCGAATGCTGGTGCGGATAAAGGTCCAGCGCCTCCATCGGATAGACCGCTGCCTTGCAGACGTCCTCGACATTCTGGCCACGCAATTGCTCGCCGACAGTTCGCTCCGCGGCGAACGCCGTGACCCCGGACTGCGGCACCAGACCGACCCTGCCGGTGACGCACACGTCCCCAGTGCGGCGCGCCACCGAAGGAAGCGACCCCGTCAACGCCGCCGCTACCATCGACTTGCCGCACCCGGATTCGCCGAGCAACGCGGTGATCCGCCCGGCCGGCACCACGAGCCGCACCGAGTCCAGGACCCGCTCGCTCCAGCGCCCCGTGTCGACGTCGACCGTCAGGTCGCGCAGTTCGGCGGCCGGAATCACGGACCCCAGCCGATGCCGAAGATCCCCGGCCCGAAGTCCAGCGCGATCGCGTGCACGCCGTTGCCGCTGTCGAGCCGCAGCCGCCGCCGGGCCGGGGCTTCGTCGGTGGCGTTCGCGTACTGCCAGCACCGCGCGGGCACCGCGGTCGGGTCGAAGCGGACCTCCAGCAGGTACTCGCGGACCGGACGGCGGAATTCCCGGTAGTGCGTGGCGCGGCAGTGCGGATACGGCGGCCCGGCGTTGCGCAGGGTGTACTCGATGAGATGTGTCTCGCCGCGTTCCAGCGCGCGGTCGAAGAGCAGTTCGGCCACCAGGATGCCGTGGTCGTCGTCCACTTCGGCGCGCCCGACGCGGCAGTTGCGCACCGGGTGCAAGTCGGGCACCGCGGTCGCGTCACCCTGCGCGTACACCAGCAGCCAGCGGTCCTGACCGTCCGCACCGGACTGGAACACCGCGCGCGAGGTGACCGCGAGCTGGCCGCCGTCGGCCGCGATGTCGCACCGGTCGTGCAGGCCGACGAGCCGCAGCTGGTGCTGCTGGTCCAGCGCGTCGGGCGCGCCGACGCGGTCCAGCAGCGGCTGCAGGATCTCGCGGGTGAAAGTGACCGGCTCCTCGCCCGCCCGGTCGCGCCTGCTCGCGCCGCGCGGACGGGGCGGCGGCAGCAGGCCGAGCAGCGCGCCGTCGGGAACGTCGAGGATTTCCTCCAGCACCCGCACCGCGGACAGCGATCCGGCCCGCTCCGGCTGGCGTTTGCCCGACTGCCAATAGCTGAGCGCGGTGACGCTGACCGTCGCGCCGCGGGCGCGCAATCGCGCCTGGATCCGGTCGAGGGAAAGGCCGCTCGCTCCGATCGCGGCGCGCAGCGCGCTCGCGAACGCGGTCCGGGCGCCTCCGCCGGCGTCCGGACCGGCGTGGTCCGCATGCTCTCGCTGCGTCATGTCCCGCCGACCGCCCCCGCTGGTAACCGACCGTGCCGAGCCCGACACAGGCACGGTAGCAGCCGCCGGACCAGGCGCAGCGCCCGCGCCACTCGGACGAACGGGCTAGTACTGGCAACTGGGAACCATTGCCGTGACCTGCGCGGTCGCGCTTCCATGGCCAGGACGGAACGCGCCGCCCCCGGCGCGTCCGGAGCCTCGGCCCCGGCTTGCGGACCGCGCCCCGCACCTGGCCGGCGGCCGTGCCCGGAACCGGTGGCCCGGCATGCCCCCAGAAGCCGGGCCACCGGTCATCCGTGCCGGAGCCGCATCCCTCCCGCCGCGAGCACGTCCCTCCCGGCGGGCGGCTCCGGAACGGGGGAATTCCTTTCCTGCCGATTCCCGGCAGCCGGGACCCCGACGCGGTCACACAGCACCGCCGAGCGGGTTACCAGCGGGTAGGCTCCCGGCATGGTCCTGCGGCAGAACATCCTGATCACCGGAGCCAGCTCCGGGCTCGGCGAGGGAATGGCCCGGCAGTTCGCCGCTCGCGGCCGCAATCTCGCGCTGTGCGCCCGGCGCACCGAACGGCTCGACGCACTGGCCGGCGAGCTGCGCGCCGCCTACCCCGGGATCACCGTCGTCACGCGCGCGCTCGACGTCACCGACCACGACCGCGTCTTCACGGTGTTCGAGGAGTTCCGGACCGAACTCGGCCGCCTCGACCGCGTGATCGTCAACGCCGGGCTCGGCAAGGGACAGCCCGTCGGTTCCGGCCGGTTCGACGCCAACCGGCAGACCCTGGAGACCAACCTTGTCGGCGCGGTGGCGCAAATCGAGGCGGCCGCGGGCATCTTCCGTGAGCAGCGCGACGGGCACCTCGCGGTGATCTCGTCCTTCATGGCGCTGCGCGGTTTTCCGCGTAACCTCACCGCGTACGCCGCGTCGAAGGCCGGGATCTCCGCGTTCGCCGAAGGCGCACGGCTGGAGCTGAGCGGTCACGGCGTCACGGTCACCGACGTGCGGCCCGGCTACATCAGCTCCGAGATGACCGCTCGCTCCACCAAACGCAATCCGCTCATGGTGTCGGCCGAAGCCGGCGCGCACGCCCTGGTCAAGGCGATCGAAGCGGAACCGAAGCGCGCGTACGTGCCTTCGTGGCCCTGGGTGCCGCTGAGTGTCGCGGTACGCTGGGCCCCTGGCCGGCTGCTGCGGAAGTTTTCCTGACGGGACGGGCATAAATGGGTGCGATCTACCTGATCCGGCACGGCCAGGCGTCGTTCGGCGCGGCGGATTACGACGCGTTGTCGCCGCTGGGTTTCGAACAGTCCACCTTGGTCGGTGCGGAGCTGAAACGGCGCGGGGTCGAGTTCGCGCAGGTGCGTTCGGGAACGCTGGCCCGTCAGCGGGACACTGCGGCGACGGCGTTGAAAACCCTCGGCTGCGACGTGCCGGTGGTCGAGGACGAACGCTGGAACGAGTACGACCACGTCGACATCGGACGGCACTACGCGGGCGGTGCGCCGCAAGAAGATCCGCGCGAATACCAACGGCTGCTGGACGCCGCGCTGACCGCGTGGGTCGATGCCGGCGACGACGGCCCGGCCGCGGAAAGCTGGCCTGCTTTCCTCGGCCGCTGCACGGCGGCGCTGGCGGAGCTGGCCGGCTCGCTGGGCAAGGGCGAGAACGGGCTCGTGTTCACCTCCGGCGGCGTGCTGGGCGCGGTCGCCGGGGCGCTGCTGGGCACGCCGGGGCCGGGGTTGCTGAAGCTCAACCGCGTCACCGTCAACACCGGCATCACCAAGCTGACGTCCGGGCGCGGCGGGGTCACTTTGCTGTCCTTCAACGAGCATCCGCATCTCGAAGGCGAGACGGCGCGGCTGCTCAGCTACCGGTAGGAGGCCGTCGTGCGGTTCGGTGAGGTCACGATCGTCCCGGTGAACGGGCACGGTCCGGAAGACGTGGTCGTGGACGCCGAGGGCCGGGTCTACACCGGCGTCGACGACGGCCGGATCCTGCGGGTGTCGCCGGACGGACGGCGGATCGACCTGGTCGGCGACACCGGCGGCCGCCCGCTCGGCCTGGAGCTGTACGGCGAGGACGAGCTGCTGATCTGCGACGCCCGCGCCGGTCTGCTGACCATGCCGCTGGCCGGCGGCGAGACCACGACGCTCGCGACGTCCGGTGCCGGGCTGGATTTCGTGTTCTGCAACAACGCCGCGGTCGCCGCCGATGGGACGGTCTACTTCACGGATTCCTCGCGCCGCTTCGGCATCGACAACTGGCGCGACGACCTCATCGAACAGACCGCCGGCGGACGGCTGCTGCGCCGCACCCCGGACGGCGAGATCGACCTGCTCGCCGACGGCCTCCAGTTCGCGAACGGCGTCGCGCTGCCGCCGGACGAGTCCTTTGTGGCGGTCGCCGAAACCGGCGCGTGCCGGGTCAGCCGGGTGTGGCTGACCGGTCCGCGCGCGGGCGACCGCGACGTCCTGATCGACGATCTGCCAGGCTTCCCGGACAACATCGCGACCGGTTCGGACGGGCTGATCTGGATCACCGAGGCCAGCCCGCGCATCCGGGCCCTCGACGTCGTGCGCCGGCTTCCCACACCGGTCCGGACGGCGGTTCGCGCGTTGCCGGACGCCCTGCAGCCCGCGCCGAAACGCCAGGTGGGCGCGGTCGCGGTCACCCCGGAGGGTTCGGTGGTGCGGGAACTGCGCGGCGAGATCCCGGGCTTCCACCTGCTGGTGGGCATCCGCGAGTACCACGGCCGCCTGTGGTTCGGCTCCCTGGAAGAGAACGCGATCGCCTACACCGACCTCTAGCTGTCCGTGAGGGGAACCCTGGGGGAATCAGAGTCCCTCAGGGTTCCCTTCACGGACGGTCAGCGGCCGGTCCACTGTGGACTGCGACCGGCGGCCCAGGCGGCGTAGAACTCCTTGTGGTCCTTGGCAGTCATCAGCAGCGCCTGCGTGATGGCTTCCAGCTCGATCGAGCTGCCGAGGTCGCTGTCGAGTTCGCGGGTCAGCAGCACCTTCGTGGTGGAGTACGCCAGCGCCGGGCCGTCCGCGAGCCGCCGGGCCAGCGCGGCGGCCTCGCCGGCCAGTTCCGCGTCGGGCACCACCCGGTTCGCCAGGCCGATCGCTTCGGCGCGCGCGGCGGGGAGTTTGTCGCCCAGCATCAGCAATTCCGTCGCGCGGCCGAGCCCGACCAGGCGCGGCAGCAGGTACGCCGAACCCATGTCCGCGCCCGCCAGGCCGACCTTCGTGAACAGGAACGCGAACTTCGCCGATTCGGCCAGCAGCCGGAAGTCGCTGGCCAGCGCGAGGACCGAACCGGCGCCCGCCGCGACGCCGTTGATCGCCGCGATGATCGGGATCGGCGTTTCGCGCATGGCTTTCACCACCGCGCCGGTCATCCGGGTGAATTCGAGCAGTTCCGCGGTGTCCATTTTCTGCAGCTCGCCGATGATTTCCTCGACGTCGCCGCCGGAACAGAAACCGCGGCCCTTTCCGGAGAGCACGAGCACCCGCACGTCGCCGCGGTGCGGCAATTCGGCGACGAGGTCGCGCAGGTCGGCGTAAACGTCGAAGGTGAGCGCGTTGAGCTTTTCCGGACGGTCGAAGGTCACCGTCGCGACCCCGTCGTCCACCGTGAACTCGAAGTGCTCCCACGATTTCGTGAGCGGGGCACTGGCGCGGAACGGGCTCATTTCTGGATTCCTCCACCGTCGAGTACGAGGGTCTGTCCGTTGATCGCGGCCGCTTCCGGAGCGGCGAAAAACTCCACGGCGTACGCGATTTCGCCGGGTTCGAGCAGTCGGCCGAGCGGGGACGCGGCGGCGAGCGCGGCTTCCGCGTCGGCTTCGTCGCGGCCGGTGCGTTCGCGGATCCGGGCGACCGAGGTCGCGGTCATGTCGGTGCGGACGAACGACGGGCACACCGCGTTCGACGTGACGCCGGTGCCCGCCACTTCCGCCGCAACCGCGCGCATCAAGCCGACCGCCGCGTGCTTCGACGCGGTGTAGCCCGAGGTGTAGCGCGCCCCGGCCAGGCCCGCCGTCGACGCGACCGTGACGATCCGTCCGAAGTCGCGTTCGCGCATGCCCGGCAACACCGCGCGAGTGCACAGGAACGCGCCGGTCGCGTTCACCTCGAACTGGCCGCGCCAGTCGTCGAGGCCCGTCTTCGCCAGCGGCGCGCTCGACGACACGCCAGCGTTGTTGACCAGCACGTCGACCGGTCCGAGCTGGGCGAAGTACGCGCGGACCGCGGCCTCGTCGGTGACGTCGCACTCGGCGCGGCCGGGGGAGTGCACCGTCGCGCCAGCGGCACGGAACCGTTCGGCGACGGCCGCGCCGATGCCGCGAGTGCCGCCGGTGACCACCACGACTCGGTCGGAAAAACTGCTCACTCCCGAAAGCTACACTGCAGCGGGCTGGGGTGTATAGAGTTGCCTCGTGCCCGATCCCGAACCCGCCCGTACGCCCCAGGAGCTGGTGATGACGCTGCTGGGCAGCTACGTGCGCCCGCGCGAGACCAAGCGCGTGTGGTCCGGCGGCCTCGTCGCGCTGCTGCACGAGCTGGGCTTCTCCGACGGCGCGGCCCGGATCGCGCTGACCCGGCTGGTCCGCCGCGGCCTGCTGTCCCGGCACCGCGAGGGACGGCTGGTGCACTACTCGCTGACCCCGCGCACCGTCGCCCTGCTGGACGACGGCGACCGGCGGATCTTCGGCCTCGGCCGCCGCGACGAACCCGCCGGGACCTGGACCGTGCTGTGGCAGAACATCCCGGAAACCCGCCGCCAGTCCCGTGAACGGCTGGTGCGGCGGCTGCGGTTCCTCGGCTTCGGCCCGGTCCAGGACGGCACCTGGCTCGCCCCGCACGACCGCGAGGCCGAGGTGCTCGCTCTGCTCACCGAACTCGACGTCGCCGAGCACGCCGGCCTGATGCTCGGCACGCCGTCCGCCGCACTGGACGTGCGCCGGCTCGCCGGACGGGCCTGGGACCTCGACGGACTGTCCGCCCGATACGCCGCGTTCGTCGCCGAATTCGGCGACTGCCCGCGCGACCTCGGCGACGCGCAAGCGTTTGCCGTACGCACCAGGCTGGTGCACACCTACCGCGAATTCCCTTCGCTGGACCCGGAGTTACCGTCTGAGCTGATCCCCGCGCCCGAGACCCGGGCGGCGGCGGTCAAGTTGTTCCACGACCTGTATTCGGCGCTCGCGCCACCCGCTCAGCGCCACTTCGACCGAACCCTGTCCACGAGATGAGGAACCCGATGACCGGAACCGACGACACCCAAGCCGCGCTCAGTTACACGTCCTATCTGGCGCTCGACGAGGTCCTGACCGCGCAGCGCCCGCGCTCGGACGAACACGACGAACTGCTGTTCATCGTGATCCACCAGGTCTACGAGCTGTGGTTCAAGCAGATCCTGCACGAGGCCGCGTTCCTGCAGGAGAACCTGGAAGCGGGCAACACCGCGCACTCGATCCGCACGCTGCGCCGCATCCTGACCGTGCTGAAGGTGGTGGTCGCGCAGATCGACGTGCTGGAGACGATGACGCCCAGCCAGTTCACCAGCTTCCGCGCCCGGCTCGACGCTTCGAGCGGCTTCCAGTCCGGCCAGTTCCGCGAGCTGGAGGCGGTGCTCGGCCGCCGCGACGAGCGCGTGTTCGCGCACTACCCGGACGGCGGCGAGCAGCGCACCCGGATCGCCGACGCGATGCGGCGGCCGTCGGTGTTCGACTCGTTCCTGGCCTACCTGTCCGGAAAGGGCTACCCGGTGGCCACCGACCGCGACGTGACCCGTCCGCTGGAGGCGTCGCCGGAGCTGCAGGAAGTGCTGCTGAAGGTCTACCAGGACGACGGCGGTCCGTCGGTGCTCGCCGAGGCACTGGTCGACCTCGACGAGGGCCTGCAGGAATGGCGCTACCGGCACGTGAAAATGGTCGAACGCACGATCGGCGACAAGACCGGCACCGGCGGTTCCTCCGGCGCGACCTACCTGCGCACGACGCTGTTCAACCCGATGTTCCCGGACCTGTGGGCCGTCCGGAGCCGACTGTGACCACGGTGGATTCCTTGCGCGCCAAGGAGAACGCGCTCGCCCCGCACTACGCGCGGTTCCAGGTCGCCGACCGGTTGCTGCTGTCCGCGCATTCGCACCAGGCCTGGCCGGACGTCGCCGAGGAAGGTCTGCGCGAGGCGTTCGCCGACGCCGCGCGGGACGTGGACGAGAAGTGGGGCCGGGCCTTCGCGAAGGCCGACGAGCTGCGGAACGGCTTCCGGCAGTGGCTGTCCGATCCGCACGGCGACTACGCACTCGGCCAGAACACGCACGAACTCGTGCTGCGGTTCCTGTCCGCGATCGAGCTGCGGAAGCGGCCGCGCCTGGTGACCACCGACGGCGAATTCCACACCCTGCGCCGCCAGCTCACCCGGCTGGCCGAGGAGGGCGTCGAGGTCGTCCGCGTACCCGCGGCCCCGGTGGCCACGCTGGCCGAACGGCTCGCCGAGCAGGTCGACGACCGGACCGCGGCGGTGTTCACGTCGGCCGTGCTGTTCGAGACGTCCTGGATCGTGCCGGGTCTCGCGTACCTGGCCGAAACGTGCCGGAGCCGCTCGGTCGAACTGGTCGTCGACGCCTACCACGCGATCGGCGCGGTCCCGTTCCCGCTGCACGACCTCGGCCTCACCAACGCGTGGGTGCTCGGCGGCGGCTACAAGTACCTCCAGCTCGGCGAGGGCAACTGCTTCCTGCGGCTGCCCGCGCACGCGCAGGAGCTGCGGCCGGTGATTACCGGCTGGTACGCGGAATTCGGGGCCCTCGCCGACGAACGCCGCCCCGACGAAGTCGCGTACGCACCCGGCGGCGACCGGTTCGCCGGAGCCACCTACGACCCGTCGAGCCACTACCGCGGCGTACGGGTGCAGCAGTTCTTCACCGAACAAGGACTCACCGCCGAGTTCCTGCGCGAGGTGTCGCAGCACCAGGTCGGCCTGCTCGCCCGCTGCTTCGACGATCTCGCCCTCCCCGACAACGTCGTCACCCGCGACCGCGAGACCCCGCTCGACGGCATCGGCGGCTTCCTCTCGCTGCGCAGCCCGGTCGCCGGACAGCTCTGCGAACGCCTGGCCGCGCGCGGCGTGCGGACCGACAGCCGGGGCCATTACCTGCGCTTCGGCCCCGCGCCCTACCTCTCGGATGAACAGCTAGAGACGGCGATTTCCACCCTTCGGGAAGCTGTCTCGGATCTGGGATGAAGACCCGGGATGCGGGTGGTGGCCCGGAGAACGGCGAAGTAGGTTGACGGTGTGCACCGCGGGATGGGCAACCCTCGTCCCCCGGTGCGCACCGTTCACACATTTGCGCGGCCACGAGCCGCGTGGGAGACAAAGGAGTCACCACCGTGACCGAAGGCGTGTTCGGCCGGCACAGCGGCCATGAACAAGTCGTGTTCTGCCACGACGAGGCCAGCGGGCTGAAAGCCATCATCGGCATCTACTCCACCGCACTGGGCCCGGCCCTGGGCGGCACCCGGTTCTACCCCTACGCCACCGAGGACGCCGCGCTGGACGACGTTCTGGCGCTCTCCAAGGGAATGGCGTACAAGAACGCACTCGCCGGCCTCGACCTCGGCGGCGGCAAGGCCGTCATCATCGGCGACCCGAACACGCTGAAGTCCGAAGCGCTCCTGCGCGCCTACGGCCGGTTCGTGGAGTCGCTCGGCGGCCGCTACATCACCGCCTGCGACATGGGCACCTACGTCCGGGACATGGACGTGGTCGCTCGCGAGACCCGGCACGTCACCGGACGCTCCCCTGAGGACGGTGGCGCCGGCGACTCGTCCGTGCTCACCGCTTTCGGGGTGTACCAGGGCATGCGCGCGTCTGCCGACCAGGTGTGGGGCGTGCCCGAGCTGACCGGCCGCCGCGTCGGCGTGGCCGGAGTCGGCAAGGTAGGCCACATCCTCGTCGGCCACCTCGTGGAGGCCGGCGCACACGTGGTGATCACCGACGTCGCGACCAGCGCGGTGGAACGCACCCGCGCGGCCTACCCCGGCGTCGAGGTCGTGTCCGATGTGGACACCATGATCAGGACCGACCTGGACGTCTTCGCCCCGTGCGCGATGGGCGGCGTGCTCACCGACGAGACCGTGGCCGCCTTGGGCGCCCGAATCGTCTGCGGTGCGGCCAACAACCAGCTAGCGCACCCCGGCGTCGACAAGCTGCTGAACGACCGGGGCATCCTGTTCGCCCCCGACTACCTGGTCAACGCGGGCGGCGTGATCCAGGTAGACGACGAACGCCACGGCTTCGACTTCGCCCGCGCGCAACGCAAAACCGCGGCCATCTTCGACACCACGAAAGCGGTGTACGACTTGGCAAAGGCCGACGGCGTACCCCCCGCCGCCGCAGCCGACCGCCTAGCCGAACGCCGCATGACCGACGTAGGCCGCCTGCGCTCCATCCTCACGGTGTAGCTCCCGCAAACGTCCGTGAGGGGAACCCTGAGGGAATCTGATTCCCTCAGGGTTCCCCTCACGGACCGCCCTCCGCCCATGCGCCCCGCCCCATCCGAACCGCCACCGATGCACCCAACGCATCCAGGTGCCCACACCACCCCCGCACCCCGATACGAAGCCAAAACGCGGTCTGGGACTGCTTGTCAAGGCATCTTTCCCGCCTTGACAAGCAGCCCCAGACCGTAGTCACAATGTGGCTTCGGGGTGCCCTAAGCCCCCGAAAGGATCAGCCGCTCTTCCGCCGAAACGTCCGCTTGTTCGCCGCAGGCCCATGCGCATGCTGGCTCTGCTGCCCAGCATTCTCGTGCGCGGCCCCCTCCCGCGCCTTGGCCTGCTTCCGTTCCAGCGCCTCGCGGAACTTCCGCTTGACGTCGCCCTCCCCGTCGCTGGGTGCCGGTTGCGCTTCACTCATGGCTGACCTCCGAAGGTGACGACGTGATACCCCGTCAGCCTGGCACCATCAGCGCACCTTGGCGAGCCATTTCAGAGTGACGCCACCCGGCGGTGGCCAGGTTCGGCGGCCCGGCGCGGCAGCGGCACGACCGCATCCGGCGCGACCGGCCGAACCCGCTGCGCCGCCCGCCACGCGGCGCCGGCGAGGAGCCCGAACACCAGCACACCAGCCAAGATCACCGCGACCCAGCCCGTCGCCGCGGCGAAAAGCAGGTCCCCGGCCCGGCTGTAGACGAAGCCGGAAAGCACCGCCCATCCCACCGCCGCGACCCCGGCCGCGGCGAGCGGGGCCGTGATCACCGCCACTGCGCCGACCGCGAGCGCGACGGCCGCGACTGCGTAGCCCGGATGCGCCGTGGCCCCGGCGAGATTCGCCGCGATCGCCGCCGCCACTACCGCCACACAGCCGAGCGGGAAACCGAACCCGCCGGACAGCCGTTCAGTACGCATGCCCCATGGCATCCCGCGCGGGCGCGTAAAGCAGGAGGCGCGGACGAGTTCCGTACGCCCCGCTGCTGGTTTTTGACGGCTTCTTGACCTGCTCAGGCGCGAGCGGTCGCGCGGACGATCGCGGCCACGATCTCCGGCCACAGCGGTTCCGGAAGGTCGTGCCCCATGCCGGGAACGACGACCAGCTCCGCGTCCGGGATCGCCGCCGCGGTGGCCTTTCCGCCGCTGACGTCGATCATCACGTCGGAGTCGCCGTGCAGCACGACCGTCGGCAGCCGGAGGTCGCGCAGTCGTTCAGTACGATCGCCCGAGGCGACGACCGCGGCGGCCTGCCGCTGCATCCCGGCCGGGTTCCGTCCCCGGTCGTAGTTCCGGGTTGCCTTGTGCCGCAAGTATTCCTCGGTGGCTGGATAGCCCGGCGAGCCGGTGACGCGGTAGTTCGCGACGCTCTGTTCGATCTGCGCCTCGCGCGTTTCCGGCACCGACGCGGTGAGCGTCGCGAGCGCGGCGGGCGAGACCTGGCCGACCGACCGGTCGCCGGTCGTCGACATGATCGACGTCAGGCTCAGCACCCGGTCCGGATGGTCGATCGCGAGCTGCTGCGCGACCATTCCGCCCATCGACGCGCCGACGACGTGCGCCTTCGCGAAGCCGAGCGCGTCGAACAGCCCGACGATGTCGTTCGCGAGGTCCGAGAGCAGGTACGGCGCCGGAGCCGTGCCCGCCACGATCCCGGCGAGGTCCGGCATGCCCAGTTCGGTGAACCAGGTCGACAGGCCGGCGTCCCGGTTGTCGAAACGCACGACGTGGAAGCCGCGGCTCGCGAGGAGTTCGCAGAAACCCTCCTCCCAGGTGATCATCTGGGCGCCGAGGCCCATCACCAGGACGACCGGCGGGGCGGCCGGATCGCCGAACGTGTCGTACTCGAGTTCGAGGCCGTTGGCCTGTGCGCGTGGCATGCCCCGATCATGCCGCAGCCCGGAACCGCGTGTGGCCGAGCCGGCCGGTCGCCGGTTACGGTGCACGGCATGCCGACTTCGCGTGCCGGACAGCGAGCCCGGTCCCGTTCGGCCGCCGGGCTGCCCGCGGTCACCGCGAAGAAGGTGATCGACGCGGCGGTGCAGCTGACCGTCGAGCGCGGGCTGGAGAACTGGACGCTGCGCCAGCTGGCCGCGGCGATCGACGCGTACCCGGCGGTCGTCTACCACCACGTCGGCGACCGCGACGCGGTGGTGTGCGCGGTGCTCGACCGGGTCGTCGGCCAGCTGCGGCTGCCTGACGACGAGCTGGAGTGGCAGGAGTGGTTCGTCGAACTGCTGACCGGCCTGCGCGAGGTGCTGCGCAAACACCCGGGCACCGCGCGCCGGATGGCGTCGTTCGGCCCGTCGGTGGCCGCGGCGACGCCCACGCTGGACCGCGGCGTGCGGATCCTGCTCGAAGCGGGCTTCGGCGACGAGAGCCCGCTCGCCTACACGATGCTCACCGCCACCGCGTGCCAGTACGTCGCGATCGAGGACGACCGGGACTGCGGCCTCGCGCTGCGCCTGGACAACACCGAGGAGTACGCCTCCTACCGCGACCGCGAGGACCTGCCCGGCATGGCCGCGCACGGCCGCGCGATGCACGGGCTGCTCACCGACCCGGAAGCGGCGGCCGGTTACCATCCGTACCTGTTCGACTTCGCGATCCGCCGCTGCCTCGACGGGCTCACCTGCCGATTGGCCCAGTTGCGCGCCTGAAATTCGCGAAATTGCTCCGCCCGAGCGGATGCACTGGTCCGTCCGCGTGGTCATGGTGAAAAGTCGGGCTGTCGCTGCGCCGACCGACACCGATTCGACGCTTTCCCGGCGTAGCGTGGACAGCTACCGGGGGCCTCGCCTCCGGAAGGGGCCCCCGGCACTTTCCTCCCCCCTCGTGGTGCCGGGGGCTCTCCTTCCGGTCTCCTCAGTGCTGGGGCGGATGCTGGATCGCCGGGAACACCCCGCCGATCACGGTCACGAGCGACATGCTCAGCAGGGTGTGCACCTGGTGCCGGTCGAGCGAGCGGTGCACGAGCCACTCCCGGCCCGCCGCCTTCACCATGCCGGCGAACGCGCGCACCGCGGCGTTCAGCTCCTCGCCGTGCGCGCTGTCGCGGGAGAGGCCGACCGCCTCCAGCACGCGGTCGGCCGACGCGCGGTCCGCCTCGGCGACGATCCGGTCCACCTCCGGATCGCGTCCGATGCCCTCCGGCGCGATCGCGGCGAGCCACAGCTTCTCCTGCTCGCGCACCATGTCGAGAAGCCAGCTGATGGCGGCGTCCACGCGTACTTCCAGCGGGCCGTCCGGCAGAATCTGCACCGCAATCCGCGGCACGGTAAGCGCGCGCCGAATGATTTCGAGGTACAACTCCCTTTTCGTTCCGAAATAATGATTGATCAGTCCGCGGGCCACGCCTGCCTCGGCCGCGATGTCCGAAGTGGACACTTCCGAATACGGACGTTCGCCGAACAGTCTCGCCGCACAGGCGTAGATCTGCTCTTTGCGTTCGTCCGGTTCGAGTCGCCGCCACTTCGGCGCCGGATCGGTGCTCATGGCATCAGTTTGGCATGATCGGTTCAGTACGGTGGATTAATCGGGCCGAATGTCGCCGCGGAAACACGTTCGGCTGCTACCGCGCGGTATCGCTTGACGGCTCCGGTCAGTCCGGGAGTTCGAGCGGGGCGAGGTCCGCGAACCGGTCGCCCGGACCGGGATTCGCCGGATCGCTCGCGCCGCCGAAGTGCCGTTGCACGCCCCACACCGCGTTGAGCGCGGTCTGCACCGCGCCCTCGGCCCAGCCCGCTGTCCACGAAATGTCGTCGCCCGCGAGGAACAAGCCGCGGTGCCGCTCGGGCAGTGAATCCTGCACGAAGTGCGTGAAAAGCCGGTGCTGGTACCGGTAATGCCCGGGCAGGTTCGCCTTGAACGCCCCCATGAAATGCGGTTCGGCCTCCCAGGACACGGTCACCGGGTCGCTCACGATGTGCCGCCGAACGTCGACGCCGGGGTAGATCTCGCGCAGCGACTGCAGCATCACCTCGACCCGGTCGGACACACTGAGCGGCAGCCACTTCAGCGAATCGTCGGCCCACGTGTAGGACAGGCAGATCACCGCGGGCCGGTCCGGGTCGTCGCCGAGCAGGTAGGTGCCGCGCGGCATCCGGTCGGTGAGCGTCATGCTCATCGTGTCGCGGCCGGTGACCGGGTCCGGATCGAGCCAGAACGGGCGGTCGACCGGCACGAACACCTTGGAGGATGCCATGTAATGGGTGCGCTCGATGGCCGTCCAGTGGTCGATCGGGAAGAGCGCCTCGTCGCATTCGATCTTCGACAGCAGCATCCAGCTCTGCGCGGTGAACACCGCGGCGCCGAACGTGCGGATGTGGCCGGAGGCGTCGGTGACGGTGATGTTGTTCGGCGCGGTGCGGTGCAGCCGGGTGACCCCGGGCCTCGGCTGGCCGTTTTCGTGCAGGGCAGCGAGATTCGTGCCGGACGGCCAGTGCGCGAGGTGCTCCGGGACGCGCTCCCACAGCCGCCGCGGAAGCTGCTCGCTGCCGCCGACGATGCTGCGGTGCTCGTCGTCCGCGCCGGTATAGACCACCCGGAGGATTTCGAGAATCGAGTTGGGGAAGTCGGTATCCCAGCCGCCGGTGCCGAATCCGACCTGGCCGAAGATCTCTCGATGCCGAAACGACGAAAATGCCGGGGAATCGCACAGGAATCCGTAGAAGGTCTGGTTGTCGAGCCGGGGCACCAGCTCGTTCCAGATCTTTTTGACGGTCGCGACGTCGCGATTGCGGATCGCGGTCTGCATCTCGGCGAACGACGCGTTCTCGTCCAGCGTGCGCTGCCACGCCTTCGCCACTTCGCCGTATACGCCGGGCAGATCCTCGGGCGTGCGCGCGTAGTGGCTCTCGCCCTTGAGATCGACCACTGTGCTCGGCGTCGCCGGCGAAAGCGGGTTCGGGAACGGCGTGGTTTCCAGCCCGGTCTTGGTGATGTAGTGGAACAGCGACGTCGAGGACGGCGGGAACCGCATCGCGCCCATCTCGGCGACCACGTCGTCGGGAAGCCCGGGGAAGCGGTGCGTGCGCAGCCGCCCGCCGATCCCGTCGATCTCGTACACGACCGGCCGCAGCCCGAGCTTCATCAGCTCGTAGGCGGCCACGATGCCGGAGAGGCCGCCGCCGATCACCGCGACCTCGGTGCCGTGCACCTGCTCCGGCACGGTGCCGAGCCCGGCCGGATGGGCGAGGTAATCGTCGTAGGCGAACGGGAAATCGGGGCCGAACATCGTGATCGGCCGCCCGGCCGGTTCCTCGGCGTGGATCGCGGCGGGAACTGCGGAGGTCATGCCCGGGGTCCTTCGGTGAGAGAGCGGTACAGCGACGGCCGTCGGTCGGCCAGGTACGGGGTTTCGGCTCGCGCTTGAGCGAGCACGGCCGGGTCGATTTCAGCGAACAGCAGCTCTTCGCCCGGCCCGGTCTTCGCGACGACTTCGTCCGGCGACGCGACTGTCGAGCGTCCGCAGTAGCTCAGCTCGCCTTCGTCGTCGCAGCGGTTCGCGTACACGACGTACAGCTGGCTTTCGTGCGCGCGAGCCGGAATGAGCAGGTCGGCAATGCGCTCGTACGGCCGCATCAACGCCGTCGGCACGAGCAGCACCTGCGTGCCCGCGAGCGCGTGCGCGCGGACCAGCTCGGGGAACTCAACGTCGTAACAGATCAGCATGCCTACGCGGAGACCGTTGAGGTCAGCTTGCACCACCGGCTCGTCCCCAGCCGAGAACTGGTCGCGGTCGAGGTCGCCGAACAGGTGCGTCTTGCGGTAGTTCGCGAGCCGTTCCCCTTGCGCGGACAGCAGTTGCGCCGAGTTGTACACCGCGTCGCCGTCGCGTTCGGGATAGCCGTAGACCAACGCGACCCCGTGCTCGGCCGCCAACGCGCCCAGCTCGCCCGCGCGCGGCCCGTCCGCCGCTTCGGCCCGCTCGGCGACGGCTTTCGCGCCGATGTTGTAGCCAGTCGTACCCATCTCCGCGGTCACGACCAGCTCGGCACCGCGCTCCGCCGCAGCGGCCATCGCCTCGGGCAGCCGCTCGTGCGGTCCTTGGTGGACAGCGATGATCATCGGACCTCCGCGAGCCGCGAACGGCGGATGCTGTAGCCGAAGTAGATGACGAGACCGAGCAGCATCCACGCGCCGAACACGATCCAGGTTGCCCCGTCGAGGCTGAACATCATGTAGGCACAGCAGATCACCCCGAGAATCGGCGTGACCGGCGAGAACGGCACCCGGAAGGTGCGCTCGGCTTCGGGACGGCGCTTGCGCAGGATCAGCACGGCGACGTTGACCAGCCCGAACGCGAACAACGTCCCGATACTGGTGGCGTCGGCGAGCTTGCCGAGCGGGATGAAGGCGGCGAGCACCGCGACGAAACCGGACACCACGAGCGTGTTGGTGCGCGGCACACCGGTCTTCGGGTGCACTGTGGACAGAGCCTTCGGCACGAGCCCGTCGCGGGACATGGCGAACAGAATTCGCGTCTGCCCGTAGAGCACGGTCAGCACGACGCTGGAAATCGCCACGATCGCGCCGATCGCGAGCAGGATCGCCCAGAGCGGGTTGCTCGTGATGGTGGTCAGCACGTGCGACAGCGCGGCCTGCTGGTCGCCGAACTCCTGCCAGGGCAACGCGCCGATCGCCGCGACCGCGACCAGGCAGTACAGGACCGTGACGATGCCGAGCGACAACAGAATCGCGCGCGGCAGGTCACGCTGCGGGTTGCGCGCTTCCTCGCCGGCGGTGGAAGCCGCGTCGAACCCGATGTAGGAGAAGAATAGTTTCGCCCCGCCCGCGCTCATTCCCGCCAGCCCGAGCGGCAGGAACGGAGTGAAGTTCTGCGCCCGGACTGCGGTGAAAGCGATGGCGCAGAACAGAATCAGCGTGCCGATCTTCACCACGACCATGACCGCGTTGGCCCGCGCGCTCTCCTTCGCGCCGGACAGCAGCAGCACCATCGCCAGCAGCACCACGACAATCGCCGGAAGGTTCACCAGCCCACCGTCCCCCGGCGGCCCGCTGAGCGCCTCCGGCAACGCGACACCGAATGCGAGATGCAGCAGTTCGTTGACGTACTGCCCCCACCCGACCGCGACCGACGCGACGGAGACGCCGTACTCCAGCACCAGGCACCAGCCGCACACCCAGGCGACCAGCTCGCCGAGCGTCGCGTACGCGTAGGAGTAGGAGGACCCGGAAAGCGGGATCATGCCGGCCAGTTCGGCGTAGGACAGCGCGGAGAACAACGCGGTGATCCCGGCCAGCACGAACGAAACGACCACCGCGGGCCCGGCCACCGGAACCGCCTCGCCGAGCACCACGAAGATCCCGCTGCCCAGGGTCGCGCCGATGCTGAGCATGGTCAGCTGACTGAGCCCGAGCGACCGCTTCAACGGCCCGTGATCCGCCTCGGCCACCAGCTCGGTGACCGGTTTGCGGCGCAGCACCGCGGTGCCGAGCCGCCCGCGCGCGGGACGGGGGGAGGTGGTGCTCACCGGGCGGCTCCTAGTGAATCGTGACGTCGATGTCGGCTTCGAGCCACGGTATCGATCGAGAAGCGCCCCGAAAACCGAGATCTGTTGTGGATTGACGGCGGTGGTGGGTGATTCATTGCGCTCTCGGTGTCGGTTCCGCGGGGTGGTGGGAGGCCTGGGCCGGTTCGGGTCGGCGTTCGGGCCGGTCCTGACTGTAAGTGATCGGGGATGGGGGTTGTCGGCGGCGGTTTGGCTGGGCTGGTCAGGGGGCGGGGAGGGAGGTCTGGAACTGCGGGTGGGGGTCGGCTGGCGTGCCTGCGGGTCGTGGGTGAGGGCCGGGGAGCAGGCGCGTTCGCTGGATGCTGTGCCAGTGATGCGGGCCGACGTGAGGGCCGCTGTCGTGCGCGCGGGGGCCGAGAGCGGTTCTGGCGAGGACGGCTGGGCGCGGTGCGGTCCCGATCGTGGTGCCGTGGCCGGGTATCGGCTGCTCGGGCGGTGTCTGTCCGTCGCCGGTCGCACCGCGGCCGTCTGGGCTGGGTCAGGGAGCGGGTGCTTCCGGAAGCAGCAGCGTGAACGTCGGCGGATCGGGCCGTGAGAGGCGCAGTCGGCCGCCTTCGGCTTCGGACAGGCTTCGGGCCAGTCGGAGGCCGATGCCGTGCCCGCCGGGGGTGTGGTCGGCGAACGGGTCGCGTTCGCCCAGGTCCGGGCCCTCGTCTACGACGTCCACCGCTAGAGCGCCACCGGCGTCGCGGGCTCGGACGGTGATGGTGCCTTCGCCGTGGTTCAGTGCGTTGTCCAGCAGGACGGCGAGCACTTGCCGGACGGCGGGGGCCGACGCGCGGACTGGTGGCGGGTCGGTGATTTCCAGGCGTAGTTCCCGGCCGCCGGGCAGCGGGGTGTCGGCCAGTTCTTCCAGGAGCGCGGTCAGGTCCAGCCGGTCGCGTGGAGCGCGGCGTTCCCGGGACAGCGCCAGCAGGTCTTCGACGGTGCGTTCCAGCCGGTCGGCGGCGGTGATTCCGGCGCGTACCGCGGCATACGGGTCGCGGCCGGGGGTTTCCAGGGCGGATTCCAGTTGCAGGCGCAGGCCGGCGAGCGGGGTGCGCAGTTGGTGGGAAGCTTCGGCGGAGAAAGCGCGTTCTCGTTCCAGCGTTTCGCCGATGCGGGTCGCGGTGACGTCCAGGGCAGCGCCCACGCGGTCGATTTCGGGGATTGCGGAACGTGGCGAGCGCGCGGAGAAATCGCCCTCGCCGAGCCGGGTCGCGGCGCAGGCCAGGTCTTCCAGCGGACGGGTCAGTCGCGCGGCGATGCGGCGGGCGACCAGCCAGCTCGCTAGGACCGCGCCGATCGCGCAGCCGGCCATCACCAGCCAGGTGATGCCGACGTCGCGGGTCAGCACGGAGCGGGGGAGCGCCGCGCGCACGATGCCGGTCATGCGGGCCCCGGTCAGCACGGGGACGGCCAGTACGTCCTCGTCCCCGACCTTTTGGTTGACCATGTCGTCGCGCGTCGCGGCTACTCCGCGCACGACGTCGTCCGCGGTCGTCGGGCCGGTCCCGGCGAGGAGCTTGCCGGACGGGTCGTAGACGCCGACCTCGGCGCCGTCCTCGTTGTCCGGGATGGTGAAGGGCTGGCCGGCGGCGAGCGCGTCGGACACCTCGACGGCCACGCCGTCGGCGGCCCGTTCCAGCGCGGCCGTGGTGTGCGTGCGGAAGTACCACAGCGCCCCGATGGCGAGCGGCAGCCCGAACAGGCTCGTGGCCAGCACCGCGGCCAGCACGGTGAGCGTCACGATCCGGCGGCGCACTCCGGTCAGTCCCCTTCCAGCCGGTATCCGTGCCCGCGCAGGGTGGCGATCCTCGGCACCTCGTACGGCGACTCGGCGGCCGACGCGAGTTTGCGGCGCAGCGCGGCGATGTGCACGTCGAGCGTTTTGGTGGAGCCGTGCCAGTGCGAATCCCACACGTCGGACATCAGCGTGTCGCGGCTCACCGCCTGCCCGGGCTGGACGGCCAGCCGCGCGAGCAGGTCGAACTCCCGCGCCCGCAGCGCGACCTCCCGGCCGTTCAGGCTGACCCGCCTGCTCGCGATGTCGACCTCCAGCGCGCCGATCCGCACGAGCGGCGTCGACGGTGCGGCCGGCGCGCCGCGGCGGAGGTGCGCGCGCACCCTGGCGAGCAGTTCGGCCAGCCGGATGGGCTTGGTGAGGTAGTCGTCGGCACCGGCCTCCAGCCCGACCACGACGTCCATTTCGTCCGCCCGTGCGGTGAGGATCACCAGCACCGCGCCCGGAATCGCCGAACGCAGCCGCCGGCACACCTCTACGCCTTCGACGTCCGGGAGGCCAAGGTCCAGCAGGACGAGATCGGCCGCGGTCTCGCGCAGCGCGCTGCGGCCGTCCCGGCACCATTGCACTGTGTGGCCGTGCCCGCGCAGTGCGGAGTCGAGGACGCTGCCGATCGCCGCGTCGTCCTCTACCACCAGTACCTTCGCCATGAGGTAAGCCTAACCGGAGCACCCTGGCCGCGTCCGCGCGTCCACAGTGGACCCCCAGCGGGATGCGGCCGAGGTCGGGCATAGTGGCTGCATGCTCGGTCTGTACCCGGAACTCGATCCGTACGACCACGGGATGCTGCCGGTCGGCAACGGCAACACGCTGTATTGGGAGGAATGCGGCAACCCCGCGGGCAAACCGGTCGCGTTCCTGCACGGCGGTCCCGGGGGCGGCGCGTCCGCGCGGCACCGGCGGCTGTTCGACCCGGAGCGCTACCGGATCGTGCTGTTCGACCAGCGCGGCTGTGGCCGGAGCACGCCGCACTGCAGCGAGCCGGACGTCGACCTGTCGGTGAACACGACCTGGCACCTGGTGTCCGACATGGAGCAGCTCCGCGAGGACCGCGGCATCGACCGCTGGCAGCTGTTCGGCGGCTCGTGGGGCAGCGTGCTCGCGCTCGCGTACGCGGAAACGCATCCGGAGCGGGTGACCGAACTGATTCTCCGCGGCGTCGCGACGCTGCGGCTGAAAGAAGTGCAGTGGCTTTTCGGCGGGGGCGCGGCGTGCATGTTCCCGGAGGCGTGGTCGCGTTTCCTCGCTCCGGTGCCGTACGCGCGCCGCGGCGGCGACCTGCTGGAGGTGTACCACGAACTGCTGAATCACCCGGACCCGAACGTGCACGGGCCCGCCGCGCTCGCGTGGAGCCGGTGGGAGGGCGAGACGGTGAAGTTCACGCCGCAGGACGAGGTGGTGGCCGCGTTCGGCGAGCCGGAGTTCGCGCTCGCGATCGCGCGGATCGAGAACCACTACTTCCGGCACGGCGGCTGGCTCGCCCCGGACCAGCTGATCCGCGGGGCCGGGAAGCTGTCGGGCATCCCGTGCGTTCTGGTGCAGGGCAGGTACGACGTGGTCACTCCCGCCACCACCGCCTGGGAACTCGCGCAGGTGCTGCCGGGCGCCGAGCTGAAGATGATCGGCGACGCCGGGCACGCCTTCGACGAGCCGGGCACGCTGCACGAGCTGATCAGCGCGACCGACCGGTTCGCGGCAGGGTGGGAGGGCACGTCCGGGCTGTCGAGCGCGGAAGTCGAACGAAAGGAAATCCGCATGCTGTTCGGTGACGAGCACGTTCGCCGTTACGAGGAGACCGACGGGCAGGTCGGGCACGACTGGCAGGAAGGCGTGCCGACGCTGGTGCTCACCACGAAGGGCCGCAAGACCGGGCAGGACCGCAAGTTCGCCCTGATCTACCAGGAGGACGACGGCAACCCGGTGATCGTCGCCTCGAAGGGCGGCGCGGAAAACCACCCTGGCTGGTACCTGAACCTGCAGGAGAACCCCGAGGTCGGAGTGCAGGTGTGGGCGGACAAGTTCACCGCGCGCGCCCGGACCGCGACCGGCGAGGAGCGCGCCCGGCTGTGGGACAAGCTCGCCGCCGTGTGGCCCGCCTACAACGACTACCAGAAGAAGACCGACCGCGAGATCCCCGTGGTGGTGCTCGAGCGAGTGTGATCCGTGCCGCGTCCGGGGTTCGCGCGGCACCGAACCGGGGCGTCTTCCGCTACGAATGACGCTCATGGCGCTGCGCACCCGGACCCGGGACAACTGGACCCCGCTCGAAGGGGAGCTGCTCGGCTTCCGCGGCATGCAGGCGTACGGCAGGCGGTTCGCCCGGTCCGGCCGGGGAGCCTGGTACCACTTCGCGATCGAGGTCGTGTGGCAGCTGCTCGCCGCGACGAGCCGGTTCCGCGTGCGCGGCGCGCGGAACATCCCGGAAACGGGCGGGGTGGTGGTGGCCTCCAACCACCTCTCGAACGCCGACCCGACGACGCTCACCGCGTTCTGCCTCGGCTCCGGCCGGGTGCCGCGGTACCTCGCGAAGGCGAGCCTCTGGAACGCGCCGGTGATCAGGTCGGTGATGCGGTCCGGCAAGCACATCCCGGTGCACCGCGGCGCGCCGACCGCCGCGGGCGCGTACCGCGACGCCGTCGCCGCGGTGCGGGCGGGCGAATGCGTGGCGATCTTCCCGGAGGCCGGGCTCTCCGCCCATCCGGACGGCTGGCCCGCTAAGGGCAAGACCGGTGCCGCGCGGATCGCGCTGGAGACCGGGGTGCCGGTGGTCCCGGTCGCGAACTGGGGCACGCACAAGCTGCTGCCCGCTGGCTCCTGGTTCCCGCGCGTCCTGCCCCGGCCGACGATCGAGTTCGTCGCCGGAGAGCCGGTGGACCTCGACGATCTGCGCGGACGCGAGCTGACCAGGGACGTGCTGGACGAGGCGACTACGCGGATCATGGCCGCGGTGACGGAGCTGCTGGCCGGGATCCGGGGCGTGCGGCCGCCGGTCTGAGCGGCCGGTTCGGGGCGGCCACTGTGGACAATGCGGCGCGGCTGCTGGGCGGGCATCGCTGCTGAGGCGGATGCGCGGCTGGGAACCGGGCGCTGTCCCGGTGCGGGGGATGTGCCCGGTTCGATCTTGGTGCGTTGGAGTGGGCTGCGTGCCGACGCCACGTCGGGGCGGCCGCTCGTCGGAAAGCGGGCGCCGTCACGCCGCCCCGCGCGGGCGTGGCGGGTAGTTTCAACGGTATGAGCGCAGACTATGACGTGGTGGTCCTCGGGGCCGGAGTCGGTGGGTACGTCGCGGCGATCCGGGCTTCGCAGCTGGGGCTGAGCGTGGCGGTCGTGGAAGAGAAGTACTGGGGCGGGGTGTGCCTCAACGTCGGCTGCATCCCTTCGAAGGCGCTGCTGCGCAACGCCGAGCTGGCGCACACGGTGAAGGAGGAGGCCGCGACCTACGGCATCTCCTCCGACGGGGAGATCCGGTTCGACTACACCGCGGCGTACGAGCGCAGCCGCAAGGTCGCGGACGGGCGCGTCAAGGGCGTGCACTTCCTGATGAAGAAGAACAAGATCACCGAGTACAACGGGCGCGGCACCTTCGTGGACGCCAACACCCTCGAGGTGAACGGCGAGCGGATCTCCTTCACCTACGGCATCATCGCGACCGGCGCGACGGCGCGGCTGCTGCCGGGAACGCAGCGCAGCGAGCGCGTGGTCACTTACGAAAAGCAGATCCTCGAAAGCGAACTGCCGGGCAGCATCGTGATCGCCGGAGCGGGCGCGATCGGCGTGGAGTTCGCGTACGTGCTGCGCAACTACGGCGTGGACGTGACGATCGTCGAGTTCCTCGACCGGATGGTGCCGCTCGAGGACGCCGAGGTGTCCGCCGAGCTGGCCAAGCGCTACCGCAAGCTGGGGATCAAGGTGCTGCTGGGCACCAAGGTCGAGGCGATCGACGACTCGGGGGCCAAGGTGGCCGTGACCGTGTCGAAGAACGGCGAGCAGCAGGTGCTCGAGGCCGACAAGGTGTTGCAGGCCATCGGGTTCCGGCCGAACGTCGAGGGCTACGGGCTGGAGAACACCGGCGTCGCGCTGACCGAGCGCGGGGCGATCGCGATCGACGGCCGTGGCCGGACGAACGTGCCGCACCTGTTCGCGATCGGCGACGTGACCGCGAAGCTGATGCTGGCGCACGCGTCGGAGTCGATGGGCATCGTGGCGGCGGAGACGATCGCCGGCGCGGAGACCATGGAGCTGGACTTCGTGATGATCCCGCGCGCGACCTACTGCCAGCCGCAGATTGCGAGCTTCGGCTGGACCGAGGAGCAGGTGCGCGAGAAGGGCTTTGACGTTCAGGTGTCGAAGTTCCCGTTCACGGCGAACGGCAAGGCGCACGGCCTCGGCGACGCGGCGGGCTTCGTGAAGGTGCTGAGCGACGCGAAGTACGGCGAACTGCTCGGCGCGCACCTCATCGGCCCGGACGTGACGGAGCTGCTGCCGGAGCTGACGCTGGCGCAGCAGTGGGACCTTACGGTGCACGAAATTTCTCGCAACGTGCACGCCCATCCGACACTGGGCGAAGCGGTGAAGGAAGCGGTGCACGGACTGGCCGGTCATATGATCAACTTCTGATTCTTCGACGACTCGCCCTGGCCCGCGGTGGTTTCGCGGGCCGGGGCGCTGTCGTTTTCGGGCAAGGGCAACGAGAACACCAGTTCCGGCCGGGACCACGAGATCTTCGGCGGTTTCGGCGGGATGGTCCCGACTCGGCGGGCGCCAACGCGTTCGTAGAACTTCACCGCGGGCGGATGCGACACCACGCGCACCTCGGCCAGCCCGAGTTCCCTTGCCACGTCGAGGATCTGTTCGACCAGCCGGGCGCCAAGGCCGGTGCCCTGTGCTTCGTCGGCGACGAACAGCAGGTCTAGCTCGGCATCGGCGAGCGCGGCGAACCCGAGCGGCCCGGAGGGGCCGCGGGCGACCAGAACCTGGTGCTGGCGAAGGTAATCCGGGGTGACGGCGTATCCCTCCAGGATCGAGGCGTATTGGCCTTGATAGGCCGAGGACGAGTGCATGAGGTCGGTGAGCGCGGCGGCGTCGGCAGCGGTCGCGCGGTCGATCTTGAACATGGTCGACACGGTAACCGCCACCACCGACAAAGACGGATCAGCGCACCCGGCGGGCAGGCAGCGCGAGAGCGCTGAGCAGGCAGAGCACGGCGCCGATTCCCAGCGAGAAGCGCACGCTGAAGACCCCGGCGGCGATCCCGCCCAAAGTAATGAAAAGCGGTTTGGCCGTGCGGGTTCCGGTGGACCAGGCGGTGAGCGTTCGGGTCAGGACGGTGTCGTCGATCATCGTCAGCCGGTACGCCGAATAGGTCGGGTTGAAGATGCCCGCGACCAGCAGCAGCCCGAGGTCGGCGGCGATCAGCAGGGCGATTCCGGCTGGTCCGGGGAAGGCGAACGGGGCCGCGAACAGCCATGGGGTGCGGGCGAAACCGGTCCACCACAACACTTTCTGCACGCCGTACCGAGTGCTCAGCATGGGGGCGAGCCGGGCGCCGATAAGTCCGCCGAGGCAGGGGACGCCGAGCACGAGCCCGTATTCCCACGGCGCGAAGCCGAGATCCCGCAGCATCAACACGGTTTGCAACGGCGTGACCCAAAGGACCGCGCCGCTGAACAACACCGAGTTGAAGAACAGCGGCCGTAGTTCAGGGCTGCGCAGCAGGTAACGCCATCCGTCGGTGAAGCCTCGTCGCGAAGGGTCCGAAGCGACCACCGGAGGCTGTTCCGGCGTACGCAACCGACGGATTCCGAGCGCTGACAGCAGGAACGAGAACGCGTCGATGAGCATCGTCGCGGTCGCTCCCAGCGCGCTGATCAGGACGCCGCCCAACGGGGGACCGGCCGACCAGCAGACCCAATCGGTGCTCTCGAAGCGGCTCAATGCGACAGCCCGCTGGTCCGGCGTGACAAGGGCTTTGAGGTGCGCACCGCTGGCCGCGGAGAAGATGACGGCCGCGGTGGCGACGACGATGTCGACCGCATAGAGCTGCGGCATGGTCAGCACGTGCAGTGCGGCCGCCACCGGCACGCTCGCCAGCGCGGCGCACCGGGCCAGGTCCCCGACGATCATGGTGGGACGCTTCCGGGCGAACTCGACGCGCGGTCCGAGCGGGAAAGCGAGCACCGCGCTGGCGGCGGCCGAGATGGCGGTGATCAGGGAGACCTGCCACGCGGGCGCGTCGAGCACGAGGACCGCGACGAGTCCGAGCGCGCCCGCGCCGACCGTGCTGCCCGCCGTGCTGATCGCGTACGCGGTCCACAGCCGCGCGAAATCCCTCCCCAGGTTCGCCACCAGAGCAGAGTGCCAGCTCCGTTTCAGGGCGCGGAAGGGGCCGTTGGAGTCTCACCAGATGGGCCATCCGGGCAGATACCACTTTGGTCGGTGGTCTTTGTCGGTGTCGCTATTTAGATTCACGTGACCACAGTCGGTGGCCGGGGGCGAGGACAGGAGTTGTCATGAGAAGAACGAGCCGGGTGGTCGCGTACTCCGCGCCGCTGGCGGTCGGGGTGCTGCTCGCCGGGAGCGGGGTCGCGGCCGCGCAGCCGTCCGCCGCGGACACGGCGAACGCGCGCTCCGGAGCCGGGATCAGCGCGTTGCAGGGGATCAAGAAGACGCTCAGCCCGGCTGAGCGCAAGCAGTCCAGCCAGCTCGTCGTCGAGAAGCGCCTGCGCGCCGACCGCGGGCTCGCCGCGCTGCTGCCGGACTACCGCACCGGCCTGCCGGTCAACCAGGCTGGCACGGTCTCGGTGGACATCGCCGGCACCGCGGGCGCCGCGATCGCGAAGGCCGTGCGCGCCGCGGGCGGCACCGTTCAGTCCACATCGGCCAATGGCTCGGTTCGCGCCCAGCTGCCGCTCAATGCGGTGGACCGGATCGCGGCGCGCGGCGACGTTCAGCAGGTCCAGCCCGCGACGCAGGCGATGACCTGGAACGAGCCGGACGCGCAGCGCCAGCGGCTGGCCAAGAAGGCCGTCGCCGCCGTGCAGGTGTCCGAAGGGGACAAAGCACACGGCGCGGACACCGCCCGCACGCAGTACGGCGTCAACGGCACCGGCGTGAAGGTCTGCGTGCTTTCCGACGGCGTCAACTCGCTGAAGAAGTCGCAGGACGCCGGCGAACTCCCCGCGGTCGACGTGCTGCCCGGCCAGGCGGGCAGCGGCGACGAAGGCACCGCGATGCTGGAGATCGTCCACGACCTCGCCCCGGGCGCGGCGCTCGGCTTCGCGACCGCGTTCACCAGCGAGTCGAGCTTCGCGGACAACATCCGCGCGCTGCGCACCACCGGCAAGTGCACGGTGATCGTCGACGACGTCGCGTACTTCGACGAGTCGCCGTTCCAGGACACGCAGGTCGCGCAGGCGGTCAACGACGTGACCGCGGCCGGCGCGCTCTACTTCTCCTCCGCGGGCAACTCCGGCAACCTCACCGACGGCACCAGCGGCTACTACGAGGGCGACTTCCGCTCGTCCGGGACCACGCTGCCGGGCGTCACCGGCACCCCGCACGACTTCGACCCCGGCAGCGGCGTGCAGACCACCGACCCGCTGTCGCCGGGTTCGCTCGGCAGGCCGGTCACGCTGTTCTGGTCGGACCCGTGGGGACACTCGGCCAACGACTACGACCTGTTCCTGCTCAACGCTTCCGGCAGCGTCGTCGCTTCCAGCGCCAACCCGCAGGACGGTTCGCAGAATCCGTACGAGAGCCTGACCGTGCCGACGTCCGGCTCCGGTTACCGCCTCGCGGTGGTCAAGTACAGCGGAGCGGACCGGTTCTTCGCGGTCAACGTGGTCCGCGGCCGGTTCGTCGACTCCGGTTCGCTCAAGGGCTTCAGCACGGCGGGCGTGACCTCGGGCCACTCGGCGGCGGCCGCGGCGTTCTCGGTGGCCGCGGCTCCGGCGGCGACCGCGTTCGGCCGTCCGCTGGAGACCGGCGACCCGGCGAACCCGGCCGGTCCGTACCCGGGTCTGTTCACCTCGGCCAGCAAGTGGGAGCGCTTCACCTCCGACGGCCAGCGGCACCTCTTCTACAACGCCGACGGCACTGAGCTGACCCCGGGCAACGTCTCCTCGACCGGTGGCGCGACCCGCGCGAAGCCGGACATCACCGCGGCGGACGGCGTGGCCACCTCGGTCACCGGCTTCCAGCCGTTCTTCGGAACCTCGGCAGCGGCCCCGCACGCGGCGGCGATCGCGGCGCTGCTGCTGTCCGGCAAGCCGTCCGCGACCCCGGCGGAGGTCCGCACGGCGCTGGAGTCGAGCGCGATCGACCTCGGCGCGCCCGGGTTCGACGCGGTGACCGGCAAGGGCGTGATCATGACGGGTCCGGCGCTGGCCGCGCTGGGCGTGCCGAAGAAGTAGCGGTACGGAGAAAGGGGCGGGTTCCTCGCCTGAGGGGACCCGCCCCTTTCCCCGCACGGCCAAATTCGAAGGGCTGTGAGGGGAACCCTGAGGGAATCAGAGTCCGTGAGGGTTCCCCTCACGGACGACCAAGTCCGCTCCCGCGCCGAGAGGCGAGCCGCACCGGCACCTACAGCGCCGCCTTAAGGCCCTGGCCTTGGTTCATCGCCCGGCGATCAGCAGGTGCGACGCCTGCGGCCCGGTGCCGAGCCGGTCGTGGCGGCGGAGTTCGAGACCCGCGTCGACGAGCGCTTTCCCGACTTCCTCCGGCGGGCGCAGCCGGAATCCGTGGCTGGTGAACGGCATTTTGCGCATCATGTCCGGGTCCCCGACGCCGACGACGAACCGGCCGCCGCTGGCGAGCACCCTGGCGACTTCGGCGAACGCGGGCACGAGGTCGGGGATGAAGTAGGCCGTGTTGACGGTCAGCGCGGCATCGATCGTCCCGTCGTCCAGCGGCAGCTTCGCCATTTCGGCCTGGTGCAGCACCAGCCGTCCGGCGGCGAGGTTTTTCGGGAACGTCTTCCGCGCCCTGGCCAGCGCCGTCTCGGAGATTTCCGCGCCGTGCACCGTGCCGCCCGCGGTGGCGCGCAGGAGCAGGTCGAGCCCGATCCCGCCGCCGAAACCGAGGTCGAGCGCGGTTTCGCCGGGGCGGATCTCGAGTGCGTCGACCGCGCCGGAGACCTCGGTGCGGTTGACCTTGTTGAGCAGCCGGACGACCGCCTGCCCGGCTCGGCCGCTCGGGTGGCCCAGTTGCTTGGCGAGCCCGGCGAGCAGTGCGTCACGTGGTCCCATGCGTCCAGTGTGCCGCGATATGGCAGCGTGCGGGCGAACGGATTTTTGAGGAGGCGACGTGTCGGAGAAGACTGCTGTGGTCACCGGGGCCGGTTCCGGGCTGGGCCGCCGGATCGCCGGGGCGCTGCTCGGTGCGGGGTACCGGGTCGCGCTCGCCGGACGCCGCGAGGACGCCTTGCGCGAGACGGCCGGTCCGGACGCCAACGCGCTGGTGGTGCCCACGGACGTCGCCGATCCCGCTTCGGTGGCGGCGCTGTTCGCTGCCGTGCAGGGCGAATGGGGGCGGCTGGACCTGCTGGTGAACAACGCCGGGGTGTCGCTCGGCGGAACGGTCGCGGAGCTGTCCGTCGACGACTGGCGGCGCACCGTCGACACGAACCTCACCGGCATGTTCCTCTGCGCGCAGCAGGCCGTGCGGCTGATGCGCGACCAGGATCCGCAAGGCGGCCGGATCATCAACAACGGCTCGATCTCCGCGCACGCGCCCCGCCCGGCGAGCGTCGCCTACACCGCCACCAAGCACGCGGTCACCGGGCTCACCCGGTCGATCTCCCTGGACGGCCGCGCCTGGAATGTCGCCTGCGGACAGATCGACATCGGCAACGCGGCCACCGAGATGACCGAGCGGATGGCGGCGGGCATCCCGCAGGCCGACGGACGGCTCATGGCGGAACCGACCTTCGACGCGGGACACGTCGCCGACGCGGTGCTCTACATGGCGGGACTGCCGCTGGACGCCAATGTCCAGTTCCTCACCATCACCGCCACCACGATGCCGTTCATTGGCCGGGGATGACGTGGTCGCGGCGCAACTCGTCGAACAGCCGGTAGAACATCTGCTCAGTGTCCACATAGGAGTGAAAACCGGCGCGGCGCGACTTCGACGTGTCCGCGAACATGTCGTAGTCCCAGGAGAACACGAAGTCGCCGAAGGCCCATGAGGAGACGTCGGCGTAGGACGCGGTGAGCCCGTGCTTCGCCGACATCTCGGTCCACAGCGGTTCCTTGTCCGCCATGACTGTGGTGAGCGGAAGCTGCAACGGTGGCGCGACTTCGAGATCGAAGTACGCGGCCAGCTTCGGCCACAGTTCGCGCCAGCGGAAGAGGTCCCCGTTGGCGATGTTGAACGCTTCGTTGCTGCTTGACGTCGCCGCCCACACCGTCCCTTCGGCGAGCAGCTGCGCGTCGGTCATCTCCAACAGGCTGTCGTACGCGCCGGGTTTGCCGGGAAACCGCAGCGGCAGGCCGAGTTCCTTCGAGATCGAGGCGTAGACCGCGATCACGAGCGCGAGGTTCATCGGGTTGCCCAGCGTGGTCCCGCCGACCACGGACGGCCGGATCGCCGACCACGACCAGCCGCCCGCCGCGGCCCGGCGTTCCAGAAACTTTTGCTGGTCCACGTTGAACTCCGGCGGCATGTGCTGTCCGGCGTCGGCTTCGCGGGCAGGAGTCTTGAACGGGCCGAGATGCGCGCCGTAGACCTTGTAGCCCTGCATCAGGCTGACGTGTTCCAGCGGGCCTTCGTCGAGGCCGTTCACCAGGTTCTCCAGCATCGCCACGTTCGGCGGCACGAGTTCCGCCCACGTCGGACGGTCCAGGTACGCCGCGTAGAACAGGTGCGTCGCGCCGACGCCGGCCAGCGCCGCTCGGGTGCTCGCCGGGTCGAGCAGATCGACGGCGAGACTGCCCGGCCCGCCGCGACGGGACAGCCCGAGCACCTCCCAGCCGTCGAGAGTGCGCAGGTGAGAGATGAGTTTCCGGCCGATGATCCCGTTGGCCCCGGCCACGAGGGCCACGCGTGTGCTGCTCATGTCTCCGATCCTGTCCTCGTCGCGGAGATAAATCCAAGGCTTACTTCTCACTGCTTCGATAAGCTGGGTTTATGACAAGCCTGCGGCAGCTCGAGTACCTGGTCACGGTGGTCGACACCGGTTCGTTCACCCGGGCCGCCGAGCAGCTGCACGTGACGCAGCCCGCGCTCTCGCACCAGATGCGGGCGCTGGAGCACAGCGTCGGCGGGCCGTTGCTGGAACGGCTGCCGCGTTCGGTCCGGCTCACGCCGATGGGCCGCGCGATGCTGCCGCACGCCCGCGCCGCGCTCGCCGACGCCGAACGCGCCCGGTGCGCCGCCCGGCAGGCGTCCGGCCAGGTCGCCGGAGAACTGCTGGTCGCGACGGTCTACTCGGTGAGCCTCGGGGTGCTGCCGCCCGCGCTCCGGGTGTGGCGGCGCGAGCGGCCGGACGTCGACGTGCGGCTTTTCGAGTACCGCCACGCCGACGAGCTGCGCGACGCGATGCTGGCCGGAGAAGCGGATCTCGCGATCGGGCCGCGTCCGGCCGGCTGGACGGGCCCGGTGCGGCCGCTTGGCGTCGAGGAGTTCGTCGTGGTGCTCCCGGCCGATGGCGCGATGGAGTCCACTTCGGACGGTACGGTCGAGCTGGCCGATCTCGCCGACTGCGCGTGGGTGCACTACGCGCCTGGCCACGGCTTAGCGGAACTCCTCGACGCTGCCTGCGCGGCAGCGGGATTCCGGCCTCGGCCCGCGGTGCGCACGGAGCAGACCGCCGCCGCACCGCTGCTCGCGGCGGCTGGGCTGGGGCCCGCGTTGGTCCCGGCGAACGTCCTGCCCGCCGAGTTCAGCGGCCGGGTTTTGCGGCCAGGCAAGCCGATCCGGCGAGAGCTGGTCGCTTATGGCCGGAGCGAGCCGGACCCGTTGACCGCCACGTTCGGCGAGGTGCTGACGCGGCACGCGCGGGTTTAGTCGCGCAGCTGGGTCAGGTCGATTCCGGCGAACGGCGTCGTGACCGCGTCGTGGACCCGGGCGGACCAGACGGCGTGGCCGTGTCCGGTCCACACGGGAATCGCCGGGAGGTCGCGAAGGGCTTCGTTCTCCGCGATCCGGTACAGCTGTGCGGATTCCTCCGGCGACGCGGTGGTTTCGGCGGAGTTGAGGTCGGCGGCGAACCCGGCATCGGTGTATCCGGCGGCTTCGGCGAGTCCGCGGAGGATGTCGGACGGGCTCTGCGTAACGGCCTTGAGTTCCCAAGTGAACGGTCCAGCCAGCTTGCCCCCGTTCGCCTTTCGCTGTGCGGTGACCGGGATTCCCAGGTTCTTCGACAGGCCGTTGGCCAATGCCTGCGGCCACGTGCCGTCGAAGCTTTCGTAGAACACCGTCGCGCCGCCGGCGAATCCCGCTTGGCTCAACAGGGATTTGGCCGCCGGACCGTCGAAAGTGCACGGACGGCAGGTCCCGGACCGCTCGCCGGGCGCGACGATCGGCGGCAGCAGCCCCTTGGCCGCGTCCGCCTGATGCGCTAGCGGCCCGGACTCCAATGCGCCGCGGTCGGTGCCGAGCGCGAACGCGTGCCGCACCGTCGGGTCGGCGAACCGCGTCGCCTCGGCGGGAAACACCAGGTACCCGCTGCGCGGGAGCGCCCACATCGCGTGCCGGTCGGCGAAATCGGTGTGCATCGCGTCGTGCCGTTCGCCGGGTACGGTCGTGGCGACGTCGAGGCTTCCTTCTTTGACATCGTCATACTGCTCCGCCGGATTGCCGACGCGCAACATGATTTCCCTGGCCCGGCTCGGATCCGGGGCGACCCGGACGAGCTTGCCGCCGGAGCCGTACTGCCAATCGCCTTCCAGCCGCATCGGGCCGTTGCCGATCGGATGGCGGGCGAACCCGTTCCAGTCGCGCGATTTCAGCACCGACTCGGGCAACGGCACCAGCCCGGGCGCGGACAGCCATGCCGGCACCTGATTCGACGGCCGGTCGAGCACGATCCGCAGCTGCTTCGCGTCGACCGCGGTGATTTCCTTCGCGCGCAACGACTTCGTGAGCACCGGGGTGCTTGCCCAGTGCAGGCCCGCGATCGCCTTCCAGGTGTCCACATAGGACTGAGCGGTGACCGGCGTGCCGTCGTGGAACTTGCCGGGACGCAGCCGCACGGTCCAGGTCACCCGGTCCGTGCTGCTGATCGATTCGGCCGCGCGCGGCGTGACTTTCCCGCTGGCCGGGTCATAGTCGGCCAGCGGCGTCCACAGCGCGCCGGTGACGAGTCTTCCGGACGGATCCGTGACGTCGGCGGGCAGCAGCGTGCCCGGTTCGGCGAGGCCGACCGACAGCACGCCGGGCTGGACGGGTTCGGCCGACGACGAACAGCCGGCGAGACCGGCCGCGACGACGACGGCGGCGAGCGTGAGCGGGACCAGCAGACGCGATCGCATGGTGTCTTACTACCAGGTGGAAAGCAACGAAAGGCGGTTGTGTCCGGTTAGGGACCGTCTTAAAGTACTTCCGTCACACTGGGGTCTCCGGGAGGTTTCGCGTGCGCCGTTGGTGGATTCGTTCCGGACTGGCGATGGCGACCGCGGCGGCGACTCTCGTCGCCACCGGATTGCCCGCCGCTGCCTGCGAAGACGACAAGCCGGTCACCGAAGCGAAACACACGCTGGGCGACCCGGGCGCGATCAAGGGCGTGGAGCCGGTCGGCAACGTGCCCGACGCGCAAGGGGCCATTTCGGCGAACTTCCTCAGGTATGGCAAGCGGGACGTGATGGTCGTGTCCGGCCAGTTCGGCTTGAAGGTCTACGACCTCACGGACAATCCGGCGAAGCCGCGCGCGATCGGCGAGCTGAGCCTGCCCGGGCTGTGGGAAACCGAAGACACCGAGGTGGACGCGAAGCGCAAGCTGGTGTTCCTTTCCCGTGACCCGCGTGCGTTCAAGGGCAACACGCACACCGGCGAGTCCGGGATCTACGTGGTCGACGTTTCGCATCCGGAGAAGCCCGAGATCCTCAGCTACGTCAAGGTTCCGGCGGGCCACACCACCAGCTGCGTCGACGACTGCCGCTACCTGTGGACCGGCGGCCCGGCGAAGGCCGACAACCAGCCCGCGGACTGGGGCGGCCGGCCGATCTGGGTCACCGACGTGCGCAACCCGCGCGCCCCGAAGGTGCATCCCGATCCGATCGAACTCGCCCGCAACGACGGCAAAACCGACTACGTGCACGACGTGCAGGTGGACAAGATGGGCGTCGCGTGGGTGTCCGGCGCGGGCGGCGTGCGCGGCTACTGGACGTCCGGGATGCACCGCGACCCGGTGCAGCACCGCTACCGCATGGCGACCGCGCTCAAGCCGGTGCCGTACGCGGGCGGCGGAGTGTCGGAAACCGCCGCGCCGTCGAAGTTCCTGCACAACAGCTTCCACCCGGTCGGCCCCCGCGACGACGGCGCCTGGCGCGGCCACGACCTCGTGTACGCCACCGAGGAAAGCTTCCTTCCCGGCTGCGCGGGCGACGGCGTGCTGACCATTTCGTCGCTGGAGGGTTCGTACCAGGGCGAAGGCTGGCGGTCGACGCCGGAGAAGCCGTTCCGGATGCGGAGCGTCGGCACCTGGACCGTCGCCGGGCAGGAGGGCAGCGACCCGGTGTCCGACGACTGCTCGGCGCACTACTTCGACCTGCGCGGGGACGTGCTGGTGCAGTCGTTTTACGCGCAGGGGACCCGGTTCCTGGACGTGAGCGACCCGTCGAACCCGACCCAGATCGCGTACTTCCGCCCGGCGGACGCGGCTTCGTGGGCGCCGTACTGGCATGACGGGTACGCGTATGTGGCGGACAACAAGCGGGGGATCGACATTCTGAAGCTGGGGTAGGCGTCGTGAGTGGCTATCCCGGTTCTAACCGGGATAGCCACTCACGAGCCCCGCGTAACCCGCCGACTCTCTCCGGGCCGCGCTCTGGCAACCCCGTGGCTGGTCTCGTGAGTGGCGAAGCCGGTTAGAACCGGCATAAACACTCACGAGTATCGAACCGCCAGCCCGTCCAGCAGCGCCTGCAGCCCGATCTCGAACAGATGGTCCAGGTCGAGGTCGTATCCCTCCGCGAGATCCGCCACCATCCGCGCCAGCACCGGATACCGCCCGGACCCGGTCAGCGCCGCGTACCCGCGCTCCTGCGTCTCCATCCACTGGTCCTCGGTGATCCCGGTCGCCCCCATCGCGTGCCGCTCGCGCTCCAGGTGGATCGCGGTGCCCTGGATGTGGTTGAAGAACAGCACATTCAGATCGCACAGATCAGCCGAGTTCAGCCCGAAGACCGACAACGCGGCGAGCGCCCGTTCGTTGTGCGCGGCCAGGTTCGGCAGCGGCAGCGGCCGGGTGAGCGGCACGAGATGCGCCAGCCACGGATGCCGTCGATGCACTGACCACAACGTGCGCGCCGACAGTTCCAGCTGCGCCCGCCACCCCTCCGGCTCCCGCGCCGGATAGCCGATTTCGCCGTAGACGGTGTCGGCCATCAGGAAGATCAGTTCATCCTTTCCGGACAGATAGCGGTACGGAGCCATCGCCGGAACGCCCAGCCGCGCCGCGAGCCCGCGCATCGACAGCGCGGCCACGCCTTCCGCGTCGGCGATCGCGATTGCCGTGCGCACCAACCGATCCCGCGTCAGCACCGGACGCTTCGGATCGGCCGCAGGGTGCTGACCGGCGACGACATGGCCCGATCGCGGTTCGGCGCGGACCAGGCCTTCGCGGCGCACCACGTCGAGCGCCTTGGCCGCGGTGGCGGTCGCGACGCCGTGCGCGGCAGCCAGCTGACGGGTCGACGGCACCTTCGCGCCCGGCGGCAGCTCTCCCTGCGCGATCTCCTCGCGCAGCGCGGCGGCGATGCGGAGGTACGGCGGTTCGGTCGGCATCGGTATCCCATCTGTACTAGATCAGCAAGCCAGCTGTACTAGATCAGTTTTGGCAGTGAAAGCCAGGTCAGTGCAGATTCAGCAGGGTAATACAGCACTGTATCGAGGGGTGAGGAAATGCCTGAAGCACTGGTGTGCGGCGCGGGAGTCGCCGGGTGCGCGTCGGCCTACTGGCTGCGCCGCAGCGGATACGACGTGACGGTCGTCGAGCGCGCGGACGGGTTGCGCAATGGGGGTCAGGCGGTCGACATCCGCGGGGTCGCGCTGGAGGTGGTGGAGCGGATGGGCCTGGGGGAGCAGGTCCGCGCCGCGCGCACGCGGATGCGCGGGATGTCGATGCTCGACGCGTCCGGCAACGAAGTGTTCCGCTCCGAGGAGCGCACCTTCAGCAGCGGACGGCTCGACAGCGCGGACATCGAGATCCTCCGCGACGACCTGGTCCAGCTGCTGCACGACCACACCGACGCCGAGTACCGCTTCGGCGACGAGGTCACCGCGCTCGACGCCGAGTCCGGCCGGGTCGAGTTCGCCAAGGGAGAGCCGCGCACCTTCGACCTGATCGTGGGCGCGGACGGGGCGCATTCGGCGGTCCGGCGGCTCGCCTTCGGCCCCGAGGACCAGTTCCGCCGCTACCTCGGCCAGTACCTGGCGATCTTCCCGGCGGCCAACACCCTCGGCCTCGAAGACTGGCAGATCTGGTTCCAGGGCGAGGGGGCCGGCGGCGCGGTCTACCCGGTGCCCGGCAACGAGGAGATCCGCGTGACGCTCGGCTTCGGCGAGCCGGAGTACCGCGAGATCCGGGACGTCGCGGACCAGAAGAAGCTCGTCGCCGAGCGGCTGGCCGAGGTTGGCGGCCCGGTGCCGGACCTGGTCAAAGCCATGGCGGAGTCCCGCACGTTCTTCTTCGACGCGATGCTTCAGATCCACCTCGACCGCTGGACGACCGGCCGGGTCGCGCTGGTCGGCGACGCCGGGTACTGCGCCTCCGTGCTGTCCGGCCAGGGCACGAGCCTTGCCCTGGTGGGCGCGTATGTCCTAGCCGACGACCCCGAGGGTTACGAGACCCGGATGCGGCCGTTCGTCGAGCTGAACCAGGCGCTGGCCACGGAGAACGCGACCGGGCCCGCGCCGGAGGAATCCGTCGAGCGGGCGAAGAACGCGATCAGCCTGACCCGCTGACCCGCCACCTGGCGGGAGATTCCCGCCGCCCGGCTGTCCCCGGCCTGCTCCCGGGCGGCGAGGATGGGGCCAGCACCCGACCCCTTGGAGGCGCCCGAGATGACCAGCTATCCGCAGCTCCCGTTCGACCCCGAACTGGCCGCGGCACTCGAGGCGCTCCAGTCCGAGCGTCCGCCGATCAAGACGCTCGAGTCGATCCCGGCGGTCCGCGCGGCCGCGGCGAAGCGGCAGGTCTCGCTGGACGAGATCACCGCCGACGGCGCCCTCGAACTGTCCGAAGTGGACGCCGAGGGACCGCGCGGCCCGATCCCGCTGATCGTCGCGCGGCCTGCCGGTGCGGCCGACGTCCCGGTGCTGTACTGGCTGCACGGCGGCGGCATGATCATCGGCGGGCACAAGGGCGGTGACCTGTACTTCCTCAAGGAGTACGCGGCCGAACTGGGCCTCGGTTTCGTGTGCGTCGACTACCGGGTCGCGCCCGAACACCCGCATCCGGCTCCGGTCGAGGACTGCTACGCCGGTCTGGAATGGACGGTCAAACACGCCGCCGAGTACGGCTTCGACGCCTCCCGCGTCGTGATCGGCGGGGCGAGCGCGGGCGGCGGGCTCGCGGCGGCGACCGCGCTGCTCGCCCGGGACCGCGGCGGCCCGGAGCTGATCGGCCAACTGCTGGTGTACCCGATGCTCGACGACCGCAACGACTCCCCGTCGGCGATCCAGATGGCCGAAATGGGCAGCTGGGACCGCACCGCGAACAACGTCGGCTGGACCGCGTTGCTCGGTGACGCGCGCGGCGGTCCGGACGTCTCGCCGTACGCCGCGCCCGCGCGCGCCGAAGACCTGTCCGGCCTCCCGCCCGCGTTCCTCGACGTCGGCAGCACCGAGACCTTCCGCGACGAGGTCATCGCCTACGCGAACCGGCTGTGGCTGGCCGGGGTGCAGGCGGAGCTGCACGTCTGGCCCGGCGCCTTCCACGGGTTCGACGGTTCGGCCCCGCAGGCGGCGCTGTCGCAGCAGGCCCGCGCCGAACGGACCCCGTGGCTGCGGAGGCTGCTCGGCTGAACCGGACGCGCGATGATGGACCGATGAGGGAGCTGGTCACGCGTCTGAGCGCGCTCGATCCCGGCGCGGCCGAGACGGTCAAGGTCATCGCGTATTTCGACCGGCTGGTCGAGGGCCGAGCCGGGCTGGAGCCGATCGTGCGCGGGGCGGCGGTGCTGTCCGGCTGTCCCGCGCGGCTCGCCGACGACGAACGCCGGGTGCGCGTCCGCGTCGAACCGGACGGGCGCGTGGTGCCGTCCGCCGAGGTGCCCGATCCGGAGTGGCTGTCGGCACCGGTGCGTGCGGACGGCCCGCCCGCGTTGTGGCTGGAACGGCCCGGTCCGGCGAGCCCGGTGGACGCGATGGTGCTGGAGCGCGCGTCCGCGGCGGCGCGGTCGGTGCTGGACCGCACGCGCGGCCGGGCCGTGGACCCAGCGTCCGTCGAGGTGGTGCTCGACGCGTCAGCGGACGAGAAAACCCGGCTTCTCGCCGCGCATCGGCTCGGCCTCGGCACCACCGCGCGCGCCGTTGTCAGCGATACCGGCCAGCTGGTCGTCCCTCCACAGTGGACTCCGCCGGAGCGCGCGCGGATGGGACTCGGGACGGTGGTGAAGCTCGTCGACCTGCCGTTGTCCGGTGAACAGGCCCGGGCCGCTTTCCGCTTCACCGCGACCGAAGAGGACCCCGGACCGTCCGTTGTGGACTACGCCGAACTCGGCGGCCTGGCCGTGCTCGCCGAAGCGGTCGGCCCGGCCACCAAACCGGTCGCGGACGTCGACTGCCTGGAGGACGCCCGCGCGACGGCCCCGTGGGTGTTGCCCACGCTGGTCGCCGTCGCGGGCGCGCCGAGCCTGCGCGCCGCCGCGAACACGCTGGTCGTGCACCATTCGACCCTGCAGGAGCGCCTGGCCCACGCCGAACAGCTGCTCGGCTGGCCAGTGCGCGATCCCGCCGGCCGGTTGCGGCTGCAGCTGGCTATCGCGCTGTGGCGGCTGCACCGCAACGGTTGATCACGGAGTGAGCAGCGGCAGCAACGGCTTCCGCACCGCCGTCGCGACCCCGTCGGACTCGTTCGCCGCGGCGATCCGCTCGTCCGTCGGCGTCCCGTAGGACGTGGTCCGCTGCCGCAACCGGCGCCCGAGCGGCTCGACCATCGCGCGCATGTCGCTGATCGTCTTGTACGACCCGTTCGCCGCGCCCGCCATCCGGCTGATCGTCTCCTCCATCAGCGTGCCGCCGATGTCGTTGACGCCGCCCTGCAGCACCGCCCGGCTGCCTTCCTCGCCGAGCTTCACCCAGGAGCTCTGGATGTTGTCGAAGGTGCCGTGCAGCAGGAGCCGGGACAGCGCGTGCACCGCCCGGTTCTCGCGCAGCGTCGTGCCCGCGCGGGCGAGGCCGGCCAGGTAGATCGGCGAACTCTGGTGGATGAACGGCAGCAGCACGAACTCGCTGAACCCGCGCCGCCCGTTGCGTTCCACACCCTCGCGCTGCAGTTTGGCCAGCAGCTTGAGGTGGCCGACCCAGTGGCTCGGGTTGTCCACGTGGCCGTACATCATCGTCGCCGTGGTCGGCAGGCCGACGTCGTGCGCGGTGGTGACCACCTCGATCCACGCGTCCGTCGGCAGCTTGCCCTTGGTGAGCACCCAGCGGACGTCGTCGTCGAGGATTTCCGCCGCGGTGCCGGGCAGCGAGTCCACTCCGGACTCCTTGGCCCGGATCAGGAAGTCGCGAATGGACAGATTCGTCCGCGACGCGCCGTTCACGACCTCCATCGGGCTGAACGAGTGCAGGTGGATGTCCGGTTGCCGCCGCTTCACCTCGGCCGCGAGGTCGAAGTACGCGGTGCCCGGCAGGTCCGGGTGGATGCCGCCCTGCATGCAGATCTCGGTCGCGCCCGCGGCCCACGCCTCGTCCACCCGGTCGCCGACCTGCTCCAGCGACAGCGTGTACGCGTCCGCGTCGGTCTTCCGCTGCGCGAAGGCGCAGAACCGGCATCCGGTGTAGCAGACGTTGGTGAAGTTGATGTTCCGCGTGACGACGAAGGTGATGTCGTCGCCGACCACCTCGCGCCGCAGGTCGTCGGCCAGTTTCGTGAGCGCGTCCAGCTCCGGCCCGTCCGCGTGCAGCAGCGCGAGCGCGGCGTCGTCGGACAGCCCGGCCGGGTTCTTTTCCGCACTGCGCAAGGCATCCCGGATGTCGGTGTCGAATCGCTGCGGCCCGGTCTTGATCTTCCGGCCGATCTCTTTCCAGTCGCCGTAGACCGAATCGAAGTCGCCGCGCCGGTCCTCGGTGCGACCGGTCGTGTCGATCTCGGTGTGCAGATCGGTGCGGCCGGACTCCTGCCAGCCGCCGTCCGGCTCCTGCCACGGGATCCCGACCGGCATCGCGCCGTCGCGGGCCAGCCCGGTCTCGCCGTCGACCAGCGCCGCGACGTGCCGGGTGACGCGCGGGTCGAGCCACGGCTGGCCGCGCTTCACGTACTCCGGGTAGATGGTGAGCCGCTCGCGCAGCGCGTACCCGGCCTTCTCGGTCTGCCGCGCCAGCAGGTCGATCTGCGGCCACGCGCGCTCGGGGTTCACGTGGTCCGGGGTGAGCGGCGAAACGCCGCCCCAGTCGTCGATGCCCGCGCGGATCATCAGGTCGTACTGGTCGCCGATGAGGTTCGGCGGCGCCTGGATGCGCATCCGCGGACCCAGCACCAGCCGCGCCACGGCGATGTTCGCGGCGAGTTCTTCGAGGTCCGCGTCCGGGGTCGCGCGCATCTTCGTGTCCGGCTTGGCCCGGAAGTTCTGCACGATGACTTCCTGGATGCCGCCGTACTCGCGCGCGGTCTTGCGGATCGCGAACAGGGCGTCGGCGCGTTCCTCGTGCGTCTCGCCGATCCCGATCAGCACGCCGGTGGTGAACGGCACCGAGCTGCGCCCGGCGTCCTCCAGCACGCGCAGCCGGACCTCGGGATCCTTGTCCGGCGAACCGTAGTGCGGCCCGCCCTTCTCGCTCCACAGCCGGCGCGCGGTGGTCTCCAGCATCATGCCCATCGACGGCGCGACCGGCTTGAGCCGCTGGAAGTCCTGCCAGCTCATGACGCCGGGGTTGAGGTGCGGCAGCAGGCCGGTCTCTTCGAGCACGCGGATCGCCATCGCGCGGACGTAGGAGAGGGTGTCGTCGTAGCCGTGCGCGTCCAGCCATTCGCGCGCGGCCTTCCAGCGGTCCTCGGGCCGGTCGCCGAGCGTGAACAGGGCTTCCTTGCAGCCCATTTCCGCGCCCTTGCGGGCGATGTCGAGCACCTCGTCCGGCGACAGGAACGGCGATTCGAGCCTGCCCGGGACGGTGACGAACGTGCAGTAGCCGCACCGGTCCCGGCACAGCCGGGTCAGCGGGATGAACACCTTGCGGCTGTAGGTGATGATCCCCGCGCGACCGGCTTCTTCGAGGCCCGCGTCGCGGATGCGGGAGGCGTGGTCGGACAAAGTCTTGAGGTCGTCGCCGCGGGCGTGCAGCAGCACCGCCGCCTCGGCGACGTCGAGCGTCTTCCCGTCTCGCGCCCGGGCGAGCGCACGGCGCATGGCCGACGGGGTGGGCGTGGTCACGCCAGCTTCGGGCTCCATTCCCGCCACGCTAGGACCCGGCCGCCGCGACCAGCCAGCTCTCCGCCCGCCGCTGCGCGCCCAGCCGGTCCAGGGTGATCATCGACGCAGGTTGAGGGCTTGTCGGCGGCCGATCGCGCCGGTATTACCTAAAGGGTGGCGTCAGTGATCGGGAAGCGCATCGGCGGGCGGACGTACTACTACTTCGCCGAGTCCGCGCGCGTCGACGGCAAGCCGCGCGTGGTGGGCCAGCGTTATCTCGGGACGGCCGAGGACATCGCCGCCGCAGTAGCTGGCGGCGGTCCGGAGGCAGCAGGGGCGCGGCATCGGTCGTTCGGCGATGTTTCCGCCGTGTGGGGGACGCTGCAACGGCTGGACCTCGTCCGGCGCGTAGACGCGGTCGCCGGACCGCAACGCGCTCGCCCGACGCTCGGCCTCCACGTCGCGCTCGCCGTGCTGCACCGGGCGACCGCGCCGGAGACGGACTTCGAGGAGTGGTGGACCGGCTGCCTCGCGCAGGACCTCGTCCGGCCGCGGCCGCCGAAGGGAACGATCACCACGGCGAGCCACTGGCGGGCGTTGCAGCGGCTCGGCCCGGAGCGGATCGCCGGTGTCGAAACCGTTGTCGCGGAAGCGGTTCTGGAGCTGCTGGTGGACGACGGGACGGAAGCGCTAGCCGTCGATGTCGCGCAGTTCGCCGCGTTTACCGCCGCGGACTGCACGCTGCCGTCGGCGTGTCAGGACGTGCTGGCCGGGCTCGGCCTGGTCGTCACGCGGGACGGGGCGATTCCGCTGGCTTCTCGGGTCTATCGCAGGGAAAACTCCCCGACTTTCGGCGCGCTGGCCGCCGAGCTGGGGGAGCGGTATCCGACTACTGACGTCACGCTGATTTTCCACGCTGGCCAGGCTGCGCAGCTGGACCTCGGTGCGCGGACCGGGTTCGTCGGCTCGCTTCCGCTGGCTGATCATCCGGAGTTGCTCGCGCGGCCGGCGTCGGTGCGTCGGCGGGTGGACCCGGAGCGGTTCGCGGGGCTGACGGCGTTCGACACGGTGGCGACTGTGGACGGTGCGCATCGGCGGGTGATCCTCACCCATTCCGCGACGCTGCATGCGGCGCAGTACCGGGCGTTCACCAGCGAATTGAGCACTACGGTGCGGGAGCTGGACGGGCTGGCGGCTGCGCTCGCGGCGGGGACGCATCGCGGGGACCGGACGCAGGTGCATGCGGAGATGTCGCGGATCATCCGCGGGCGACGGGTGGAGCGAGTGTTGAATACGACGCTCACCGGGACCCGGGCTGGGGAGCTTCGGTTGGAGCGGCGGGTGGATGAGGCCGCCGTGGCTCGGTTGGCGGAGGAGTTTTTCGGTAAGCAGATTTTGGTGACTGATCGGGATTGGCCCGTTGCCGAGGTGGTTACTGCTTATCGGGCTCGGACGCACCTGGAGTCGACGTTCCGGTGGTTGACCGGTCCGGCCGCGGCGGGGCCTTCGCCGCGGTGGGATTGGACTTCGCATCGGATTTCGGTGCATACGCTGGTGTCGGTGCTGGCGGCGACGGTCACGCACTTGATGCGGCGGGAGGCGGACCGGGCCGGGATGAACCTGTCGGTGGCTGAGTTGCTGGATCAGCTGCGGGGGATCGGGGAGACGGTGCTGCGGCATCGGTCTACTGGGGGGAGGCCGCGGACGCGAAGGATTTTGTCGGATCGGACTGGGCGGCAGCAGGCGTTGTTCGAGCTGTTCGGGTTGGAGCGGTTTGCGCCCGGCTGATGGGGTTGCGTGGGGCACCCCGAAGCTCGAGTGTGCTGACGCTCGGCGGGTGCTTGTCAAGGCGGGAAAGATGCCTTGACAAGCACCCGCCGAGCGCAGGGAGGCTTCGTATCGGGGTGCGGGGGTGGGGCTGGGTGCCTCGCTCGTTGGGTGCATCGGCGGCGGTGGTTTCGGTCCGTGAAGGACTCCTTGAGGGAATCCAAGTCCGTGAAGGTGGCCCTCACGGACGGCAGAGGGGCAGTGCTCGGAGGTTAGGCCGGGTGGCGTCGGCCTGCTGACCGTCCATAAAGGACGCCAGGGTTGGCGATATGCCTGATTGATGCCGAAATGCCCGTTTCTTCAAGTCTGTGAGGGGAACCCTGAGGGAATCTGATTCCCTCAGGGAGTCCCTCACGGACGACACGCTCAGTTCGGGAGCCTGTGTCGGTCCCGGCGCAAGTCGGCCCGCCTCCGCGGTGGCAGTGGGTCGTGAGGGGAACCCTGACGGAATCAGAGTCCGTGAAGGTGGCCCTCACGGACCGTGCCTAGGCCTCGCGGTCGATGTTCAGCGCGGAGAACGTCTGCACCACCGGCATCAGCTCGATGACGTTGATGTTCACGTGCTTCGGCTGCGAGCTGGCCCAGTACACCGACTCGGCGACGTCGTCCGCGGTCAGCGGAGTGGTCCCGGCGTAGACGTTGGCCGCCTTGTCCTGGTCGCCGCCGAACCGGACGGTCGAGAATTCGGTGCCGCCCACCAAACCGGGCTCGACGTTCGTCACGCGCACGCCGGTGCCGCGCAGGTCGGAGCGCAGGTTGAGGCTGAACTGGTGCACGAACGCCTTGGTCGCGCCGTAGACGTTCCCGCCGGGGTAGGCGTAGCTGCCCGCGACGGAGCCGATGTTGATCACGTGCCCGGCACCGCGCTCGACCATGCCGGGCAGTACCGCTCGCGTGAGGTGGACGAGACCGGTCACGTTGGTCTCGATCATCTGGTCCCAGTCCTCCAGCTTCGCCTCGTGCGCGGGTTCCAGACCCTTGGCGAGGCCGGCGTTGTTGACCAGGATGTCGATCTTCGCCCACTCCCCGGGCAGCTCCGCGACGACGTCCGCGACCGCGGCTGCGTCGCGTACGTCGAGCACCAGCGGGTACACCGCGTCGCCCAGTTCGTCCGCGAGCGTCTTCAGGCGGTCGCCGCTGCGGGCCGCGGCGACGACCCGCGCGCCTTCCGCGACGAACCGGCGCGTGATTGCGGCACCGAACCCGGCGCTCGCGCCGGTCACCAATACGGTCTTCATGGAGTGCGTCACCGTTCTTCCGCGTGGTCGAGGAAGCGGCCGAACACGTCGTTGAACTCGGCCACGCGTTCCAGGTTAGGCAGGTGCCCCGCGCCGTCGAGCACCGCCAGCTCCGAGCCGGGCACGAGCTGGTGCAGCAGCTGCGCGTCGGCGACCGGAGTGAACTCGTCTTCGCTGCCGACCACGACCAGCGTCGGCACGCTGACCTGCTGCAGCGAATCGCGGTAATCCGGCCGATTCGCCCGCGCCCGCAACGCCGCCGCCGCGCCTGCTGCCGGTGCGTCGTGCATCATCTTCCGTACGTGCGCGGTCACCTCGGGGTTTTCGCGGAGAGTGGCTGGCGACACCATCTTCGGCAACAGCTCGTCGGCGTACCCGGCCATCCCCTCCGCGAGCACCCGGTCCGCGGCCGCGTTGCGGGCCGTCTTTCCTTCTGCGGTCTCGGGTTCGGCGAACGTGTCGGCGAGCAGGAGCGCGGCAATCCGCTCCGGGTGGTCCCGGACGGTCTGCATCACGATCTGCCCGCCCATCGACAGCCCGCCCAGCACGAAGCGGCTGAGCCCGAGGTGATCCGCCAGCCCGATCAGATCCTCGGCGAAGCTGTCGAGCCCGGACACCTCCGGTCCCGTGCTCTCCCCGTATCCGCGCAGGTCAGGCACCACGACGCGGTGCCCGTTTCGCGCGGCGTACTCGGCCTGCGGACTCCACATGGACCGGTCGAACGGGTGCCCGTGCACGAGAAGCACCGGGATCTTCGGCTGCGACCCCTGGTCGGTGTAGGCGATCCGCGCGCCGGAGGGGAGAAGGACTGTCTGCATGTCCCCGACGCTAATCGGGGCGATTTCTCAGTGCAATAAGGCGCAATGTAGTCGGAGCAATGTTTTTCAGCGCAGCTTCGTGAAGAACTGCCGGACGTCGCCGACCCACAGCTCCGGCACCTCCTGCGCCGCGTAATGCCCGCCGCGGTCGTACTCGTGCCACGACACGAGGTTCCGGTGATGTTCGGAGAACACCCGGATCGACGGCAGGTCGCCGGGGAACTGCGCGACCCCGAGCGGCACCGGATTGCGTTCCTCGGCGGGCGTCTCCCGGGCTTCCTCGGCGTAGATCCGGATCGCCGAACCCGCGGTGCCGGTCAGCCAGTGGATCGTGACGTGGGCAAGGATCCCGTCCGCGTCGAGGCCGTGGTCGTGCATTGCCTGCGCGTTCCAGCCGAGCAGCCCGACGGGGGAGTCCGAAAGCGCGTGCGCGAGAGTCTGCGGCTGCTGAGCCTGGACGACACCGTACGAGGCCTCGTGGGTGAAGTAGTGGTGGAACGCGTCCCAAGCCGCTTTGTCCTTGGGCGACAGGTCGGCGATCCACTGTGGATCGTCGTCCGGCGGCGGGTCCCAGGTCTGCGTCACGTGCGCGCCGATCACCTGCTCCGGCGCCACCCGGCCGACCTCCGGCGCGATCCCCGAACCCCAGTCGTTGCCCGCAGTCCCGTAGCGCTCATAGCCGAGTCGGCGCATCAGCTCCGCCCACGCCCGCGCGATCCGCCGCGGGCCCCAGCCGGTGTCGGCCGTCGGACCGGAAAACCCGAACCCCGGCAAGGAGGGCAGCACGACGGCGAACGCGACCGACGGATCAAGCCCGTGCGCCCGCGGATCGCTCAACGGCCCGACCGCCGCCAGATACTCCGCCGCCGACCCCGGCCACCCGTGGCTGAGGATCAACGGGATCGCGTCCGGTTCGGGCGAACGGGCGTGCAGGAAATGGACGTTGCTGCCGTCGATCGTCGTCGTGAACTGCGGATACTCGTTGAACCGCCGCTCAAGCGCCCGCCAGTCGAAGCGATGCCGCCAGTGCTCGGCCAGCTCGCGCACCCGGCCGACGCTGACGCCGTACCCCTGGTCGCCGCCGGCGGGCTCGGGTGCCCACTTCGCCCGATCGAGCCGTTCCCGCAGGTCGACCAGGTCCGCTTCCGGGATCTCAAGCCGATACGGCCGGATGTCAGTCATGTTCAGCTCCTTCGGAGAGCCGCCGGGCGCAGGCGTTGAGATACCGCACCTGACGGATGTTGGTGGCGAGTTCGGCCGCGCGCAGGTACGCGCCCCGGGCCGCTTCGCGCTCGCCCGCCCGTTCCAGAAGATGTGCCCGCGCCGCATAGAACCGCCGGTCACGGTCTTCCAGCGCTGCCAGCAATTCGAGCCCCGCCGCCGGCCCGTCCGCCATCCCGGCCGCGACGGCGTGGCTCACCTTCGCGACCGGACTCGCCGAAACCTTGAGCAGCAGCCGGTAAAGCCCGACGATCTGCCGCCAGTCGGTCTCCGCCGCGCTGGGCGCCTCGTCGTGCACGGCCGCGATCGCCGCCTGCACCTGATAGGGCCCGACCGGTCCGCGCGGCAACGCCGCCGTCACCAGCTCCACCCCACGCCGGATCGACTCGGCCTTCCACTGCGTCCGGTCCTGTTCGTGCAGGGGAACCAGCTCGCCCTGCTCCGTAACCCGCGCCGGCGACCGCGCGTCCGTCAGCAGCATCAACGCGAGCAGCCCCGCCGCCTCGCTGTCGTCCGGCAGCAACGCGGCGGTCATCTCCGCCAGCCGGATCGCCTCCGCGACCAGCTCGCCCCGCCGCACGTCCGGCCCCGACGTCGCGGAATAGCCCTCGGTGAAAATCAGGTACAGCACGTGCAGCACCGCGCCGAGCCGCTCGCCCCGCGCCTCCTCCGGCGGCATCCGGAACGGCACGCCACTGTCCTGAACGGTCCGTTTGGCCCGGGAGATCCGGCGCGTCATCGAGTCCTCGGAGGTGAGGAACATCCGCGCGATCTCGTTGGTCGTGAGCCCGCCGACGGCCCGCAACGTGAGCGCGATCTGCGACGCCGCCGACAACGACGGATGGCAGCAGAGCAGAAGCAGGATCAAGGTGTCGTCGGCGTCGCCCGCCGGTGCGCCGACGTCCTCGCGGGCCGCCCGGACCTCGCGCTCCCGCCTCGCCTGTTCCGCCCGGAGCAGATCGATCAGCTTCCGGCTCGCGACCTGCAGCAGCCAGCCGAACGGCCGCTCCGGAATTCCGCTGTCCGGCCACTGCTGGGACGCTTTGAGCAGGGCTTCCTGCACCGCGTCCTCGGCCGGGTCGAACCGCCCGTAGCGCCGGACCAGCGCACCCAGCACCTGCGGCGCGAGCGTGCGCAACGTGTCGGCGACCGGCTCGGTCTCTTCTCGGCGCACCGGCTCAGACGTCGCTTTCCGCACCCATCACCGGCCGGACCACCACCCCGGCCTCGGACAACCGCCCGGGCGCGGTGAGCAGCCCGGCCGCGATCTCGGTCGCCCGGTCGATACTGGCGCAGTCGACCATCCAGTACCCGGCGATGACCTCTTCGGTCTCGCCGAACGGCCCGTCGGTGACGACCGGAGCCCCGTCCCGCAGGTCAAGGCGGCGGGCCAGCACCGGAGCGGCGAGCCCCTGCGTGTCGACCAGCTCGCCCGATTCGGCCAGCGCCCCGGTGAACCCGGCGAGGAACTCGTCGATGGCCGCCATCTCCGCCGGGGTCGCGGCGGGTTCCGCGCCGTCCTTGCCGCCGAGGTGGTCGTAGTCCTGCTGGTTCCCGTACGCCAGGATCAGGTACTTCATGGGGTCCTCCCGTTGCTTGCTCGGCCGTCGGTCGCGAAGAGAACGAAGCTGCCCGGCCCGGACCGGACATCGCCCCGATGCCTGATTGAGTGACCCAGGCCACTGGCTCCGCTCATGATGCTCTCGGCAGAACCGTCCCGCCGTCGATTAGGGCTGGGTCTACTCCTCCGCCGGAGTGCCTTGGCCGCTATTCCTCGCTCTGTTTCTCCGGATCGCGGGCTTCCCGAGCCGGATTCCCCGCGCGCTTGTCCCCGCAGACTCCCGGCCGGATCGGCGCAGACTGCCCCATTCGGTCCGGTTGACCTGCGAAGATCGCTTTAAGGGACCCCCCTGTTCAGGGCCGTTTTGAGCCGTGTAGTGTTCTCCAAGTCGCCAGGGAAACCGGGTGGCCGCCGGGACACGAACCAAGCTCTCGCCTCTAGGGTGAT
>NZ_JBHUKS010000014.1:296771-335401 GCF_042684085.1 Amycolatopsis silviterrae | reverse complement strand
GGCCGCCTCCGCGAAAAGAGGACCGATCTTCGCCGCACCGTCCAGCATGGAGTACTCGGTGTGGACGTGCAGGTGGACGAAAGAATCGTTCGACACCAGCGAAAACCTCCCCTAGGCAGACGGCTTCCCGGCTCCGGTCGACGCGGCGGGCCCGGGCTGCCCACCCTAGTCCGCCGCGGTTCGAGCGCGACGGCTGCATCCTCCTCTCGCGGACGGCCGGGCGCGGCTCCGACGCGCCGGGCGGCGGGCCGGACGCGTTCCCGGTGGTGATCACCGGTACCCGCACACGGTCGCACCCGGCACCGACAAGACCGGGGCCGCCGGAAGCCGGGCCGCCGAGAGTCACCCGGGAGCGTGAACCAGGCCACAGCCGCCGTGCACAGGGCCGACGCATCGCTTGACAGCGGGCGGGCCGGAACCGACGATCCGTCGCGTGAACCTGTCTGACAGCCGGGCAGCCGGACTGCTCCCCCGGCGCGTCAGCGCGATGGAGGCCGTGCTCGGCTACCTGCGGGACGCGATCGAGCGCGGGGAGTACGCGGTCGGCGACCAGCTGCCGTCGGAGGCCGCGCTGAGCAGGGAGTTCGAGGTCAGCCGGTCCGTGGTGCGCGAGGCGCTGCGCGGGCTGCAGGCGCTCGGGCTCACCGTGTCGCGCACCGGGCGGGGCACGTTCGTCACCGCGAGCGGCCCGCCGCAGAACCCTACGTTCGGCGACTACTCGGCCCGCGACCTGGTCGAGGTGCGCAGGCACGTCGAGGTCCCGGTGGCCGGATACGCCGCGCGCCGCCGCGACGCGGACCAGCTCGCCCGGCTCGCCGATCTCGTCGACCGGATGGACGCCGAGACCGGGGACGCCGCGTGGGTCGCGCTCGATTCGCAGTTCCACGTGACCGTCGCGCGCGCGTCGGGAAACCCGGTGTTCGCGAAGGTGATCGAGGAGATCCGCGACGCGCTGGCCCGGCAGTCGGCGTTCCTGAACCAGCTCGGCGGACGGCGGGCGCAGTCAAACGTCGAGCACCGGCGCATCGTCACGGCGATCGCCGAGGGAGAAGAAGATGCGGCCGCGGCCGCGATGACCGAGCATCTCGATCACGTCGAGAAGACCCTGACCACGATCGTCCGACCGGCCCGCGCCGGCGAAGCAGAAACAGGAACCACCGCGTGACTGAAGAAACCCTGCCCGCGACTGCCGAGGCGGGTCCCGCCGACGCGGGCGACGCCGGATACCGCAAGGCGCTGAAATCCCGGCACATCAACATGATCGCCATCGGCGGCGCGATCGGCACCGGTCTGTTCCTCGGCGCGGGCGGACGCCTCGCGCAGGCGGGCCCAGCGCTCGCGATCGTGTACGCGGTGTGCGGGCTCTTCGCGTTCTTCGTGGTGCGCGCGCTCGGCGAGCTGATCCTGCACCGGCCGTCGTCCGGCGCATTCGTGTCCTACGCGCGCGAGTTCATGGGCGAGAAGGGCGCGTACGTCGCCGGCTGGATGCACTTCCTCAACTGGTCGACCACCGGCATCGCGGATATCACCGCTATCGCGCTGTACGCGCACTTCTGGTCGTTCTTCACACCGATCCCGCAGTGGGTGCTGGCGCTGATCGCGCTGGCGGTCGTGCTGTCGCTGAACCTCGTTTCGGTGAAGCTGTTCGGCGAGATGGAGTTCTGGTTCTCGATCGTCAAGGTCGCCGCGCTGGTGCTGTTCCTGCTCGTCGGCATCTTCCTGCTGGTGACGCAGCATCCGATCGACGGCCACGCACCCGGCCCGCAGCTGATCGCCGACCACGGCGGCGTCTTCCCGGCGGGCATCGTGCCGATGATCCTGATCGTGCAGGGCGTCGTGTTCGCCTACGCCTCGTGCGAGCTGGTCGGTGTCGCGGCGGGCGAAACGGAGAACCCGAAGGCGATCGTGCCCAAGGCGATCAACTCGATCATGTGGCGGATCGCGCTGTTCTACGTCGGTTCGGTGGTGCTGCTGGCGATGCTGCTGCCGTGGGACGCCTACTCGGCCGACCAGAGCCCGTTCGTGACAGTGCTGGCGAAGCTGGGCGTGCCGTATGCGGACAGCATCATGAACCTGGTCGTGCTGACCGCCGCGCTGTCGAGCCTCAACTCCGGCCTGTACTCGACCGGGCGAATCCTGCGCTCGATGTCGCTGGCCGGGTCCGCGCCGAAGTTCACCGGCGTGATGAACCGCAACCAGGTGCCCTACGGCGGGATCCTGCTCACGTCGTCGGTGTGCGTCGTCGGCGTCGGGCTGAACTACGTGGTGCCGAAGGACGCGTTCGAGATCGTGCTGAACTTCGCCGCCGTCGGCATCCTCGGCACCTGGGCGATCATCGTGCTGAGCCACCTGCTGTTCGTGCGGAAGGCCAAGCGCGGCGAGGTCACGCGACCGCACTTCCGGCTGCCGTTCTCGCCCTACACCGAAATCGCGACGCTCGTGTTCCTCGCCGCGGTCGTCGTGCTGATGGGCTTCGACAAGACCGGCCGGATCACCCTGCTGGCGCTGCCGGTGATCGTCGTCGCGCTGGTCGTCGGCTGGTTCGTGGTGCGCAAGCGGATCGACATGAGCGCGTTCGACAAGGCAGAGGCGTCGTGACCCCGCAGGAACGCGAACCGCGGCACGTCCCGCTGGTCCACCTTCTGCGCGACGGCATGGTCGAGGGCGTGCACCACGGTTCGGTCGTCGTGCTCGCCCCCGATGGTTCGACCGTCTTCGAGGCAGGCGACCCGGACGTCGCGATGTACCCGCGCTCGACCGCGAAACCCCTGCAGGCAGCCGCGATGGCCCGCCTCGGACTGCGCCTGGCTCCGGCAGGCTTCGCGATCGCCGCGGCCAGCCACTCCGGCGAACCACGCCACCTCGACGCGGCGGCCGCCGTGCTCGCGGCCCATGGCTTCGCCGAAACCGACCTGGGCAACCCCGCCGACCTGCCATACGACCCGATCGAACGGGACACCTGGATCGCCGACGGACGGCAACCGTCGAAGCTCGCGCACAACTGCTCCGGCAAGCACGCCGCGATGCTGGCCGTCTGCCGAGAACAGCGGTGGGACGTCGAGGGCTACCTGGACCCGGCGCATCCGTTGCAGCGCAAGATCCGGGAAACCGTCGAGGAATTGACCGGGCAAACCGTGCCGCGAGTGGCCACGGACGGCTGCGGCGCACCCCTGTTCGCGCTCTCGCTGCGAGGGTTGGCGCGGGCTGCTTCGCGGATCGCTACCGCGCCGGACGGTTCACCGGAAGCGTTGGTGGCCAACGGGATTCGGGCGCGTCCGGACCTGGTGGCGGGGAGCCGCCGTGACGTCACCCGCCTGATGCAGGCCGTGCCGGGACTCATCGCGAAGGACGGCTTCGAGGCTGTTCAGCTTGCGGCGTTGCCAGATGGGACCGCGGTTGCGCTGAAGATCGCGGACGGCGGCGACCGGGCAAGACCAGCGGTACTAGCCGCAGCCCTGGCACGAGCGGGCGTCGCTCCGGAACTGCTCGCCCCCTTCCGCGACCCAGCCCTCCGGGTGACAGACGCACTAGCCGCGTAGTGTCTGTGAGGGGAACCCTCACTGACACTGATTCCCTCAGGGTTCCCCTCACGGCCCTCAAACCGCCGCCGATGCCCCCAACGAGCGAGGCACCCAGCCCCTCCCCCGCACCCCGATACGAAGCCTCCCTGCGGGCGGCGGGTGTTTGTCAAGGCATCTTTCCCGCCTTGACAAACACCCGCCGCCCGTCAGCACAATTGGGCTTCGGGGTGCCCCACGCAACCAAGGCCGCAACCAAGGCCCCCAGCACACCCACCACAACCCGCGTACGTTCGAAAACGTGCTGACCCGAATAGTCGATCGCCTGTTAGGTCTCCCGCCCGCCGAAGGCCCCGCCCCCATCGTCACCAAGGGCCTGCACGTCCCCATGCCAGACGGCACCCACCTCCTCGCCGACCGCTACACCCCACCCGCCCAGCCCACCGGCCCGGTAGTCCTCATCCGCACCCCCTACGGCCGAACCGGCCCCCTCGCCAAACTCTTCGGCGACACCTTCGCAAGGCACGGCCTCCAAACCGTCCTCCAAAGCACCCGCGGCACCTTCGGCTCGGAAGGCCAATTCCGCCCGTTCCACCACGAACGCGAAGACGGCGTCGCCACCGCCGAATGGCTCCGCGCCCAACCCTGGTGCGACGGACGGATCGCCATGGCAGGCGCGAGCTACCTAGGCCACACCCAGTGGGCAGTGGGCCCGTACCTGGACCCGCCGCTGGAAGCCATGTGCCTGGCCATCACCGCTTCGGAATTCGTCAGCACGTTCTACCCCGGCGGAGTCCTCGCGGCGGACAACATGGTCTCCTGGTCCGCCCTGATCGGGAAGCAAGAAGAACGGTTCGCCGCGCTACCGAACCCGCTGCAAAAACGGCGCACCCGGAGCGCCATGGCGTACCTGCCGATCGCGGGCGCGGACGTCGCGGCGATCGGCAAACCGGTCCAGTTCCTCCAGGACGTCACCGAGCACGCGGATCCGGACGACGACTTCTGGCGGATGTCCGACCACAGCGCGGAAGTCGCGAAGCTCGAGGTGCCGGTCAGCATGGTCACCGGCTGGTACGACCTGTTCATCCGCGCGCAGCTGCGGGACTTCCGCACGCTGCAGGACGCCGGGCGCGCGCCGCGGATCACCGTCGGCCCGTGGTCGCACGGCGAACCGGCGAGCTTCCGCGTGCTGATCCAGGACCAGCTCGGGTTCCTGCGCGCGCATCTGGCCGGCGACCGCACCCAGCTGCAGCGCTCGCCGGTGCGGATCTTCCTGCAGCAGGCGTCCGCCTGGCTCGATTTCGACCACTGGCCGCCCGCTTCCGCGCCCACGGCCGCCCATTTGCGCCCGGTCGGCGGTCTCGGCGAAACGGTGCCCGGCGAGGCCCGGCCCACGCCGTTCACCTACGACCCGGCGGACCCGACCCCGGCCGTCGGCGGGCCGCTGCTGATGGGAAAGACCAAGCAGCGCGACAATTCCGCCGTCGAGGCGCGCGACGACGTGCTGGTCTTCACCGGCGAACCGCTGGTGCACGACCTCGACGTGATCGGCGACGTGTCCGCCGCCGTGTTCGTGCGGACCGAATTGGCCGACGCCGACGTGTACGTGCGGCTGTGCGACGTCGACCCCGGCGGCATCTCGCGCAACGTCACCGACGGCATCCTGCGGCTGCGTCCCAGCGAACCGGAAGCCGATGCCGACGGCGTGGTCCGGGCCGAGGTGGAACTCGATCCGACCGCGTACCGGTTCCGTCGCGGGCACCGGTTGCGCGTACAGATCGCGGGCGGTGCGTTCCCGCGGTTCGCGCGCAATCACGGTACGGGAGAACGGGTTTCGTCCGCGGTGCGCGGCGCGCCGAACCGGTTCGAGGTGTTCCACGACGAGACCCGTCCCTCGCGGATCACGCTCCCGGTCTTTACCCGGTGACCGCGCGCTGATGCGTCGTCAGCCTGCCGTCGTCATGCAGCACGTGCAGCAGAAGCGACGGCGGGCTGTCGAAGTCCAGCGGCCCGCCCTCGTCCCAGCCGCGCCCGGAGCCGGGTTCCACCGGCAGCAGTGAGCCGGACACCACCCCCGGCGCAATGCGCACCGGCACGCCCGCGAACTCAGTCGCCGCGCCGGTGTGCACGTGCCCGCACAGCAGCGCCACCACGCCGGGATGGCGCTTCAGCACGGCGGCGAGCCGGTCTTCGCCGGTCTGGCGCATCGCGTCCACCAGCGGCACGCCGACGTCGAGCGGCGGGTGGTGGAACGCGACGAACGACGGGCCGTCGTGGCCGGCGAGCGTGTCGTCCAGCCAGGCGAGCGTCTCGTCGGCGAGGTAACCCGCGCTCTCGCGCGGGATCGTCGAATCGCACGACACGAGCAGCACTCCGGCCACCTTCGTCGCGGTGTTCACCGGGGCGTCGCCGGCCGGTTCGCCCAGCAGCGCCTCGCGAAACGGCGCGCGCACGTCGTGGTTGCCGGGGCAGACCACCACCGGAACCGGCAGGTCGAGCAGTTCGGCCGCGCGCCGGTACTCCTCGGGCCGGCCGTGGTCGGTGATGTCGCCGGTGGCGAACACCGCGTCCACCGGCTGTTCGAGGTTCCGCAGATAGCGGCTCACCGCGGCGGCCCGTGCGTCGGCGCGGTCGCCGCCGTCGAGGTGGATGTCGGACAGATGCGCGAAAACCCGCACCGGATCAGCTCCCCTTCAAATACGTCAACGCTTTCACCCAGTTCCGGACGAGCAGCGCGGACGCGCCGGCCAGGTCGCCCTCCCGCAGCGCCGACGCGATCTCGCGGTGCTCGGCCACGCTCTCCGCCGCTCGGTCCCGACCGCCGAAGTATGCCGTCTCATAGCGTTTCAGCAACGGCTTTGTCTGCTGGATCAAGCGCAGCAGATGCGGGTTGTCGCAGCGGGACGTGAGCAGCGCGTGCCAGCGGTCGTCCGCCGCGGGCAGGTCGGCGGACTCGGCGATCTCGTCCGAAATCCGGTCGAGCGCGTCCGGGAGCGAGGCGAGTTCGAGCGGCGACGTCCAGCGCAGCGCGAGCGCTTCCAGCTCGGCGACCAGCGGATACAGCCGGCGTGCCTCCTGCGGGTCGAAGGGCGCGACGAGGAATCCCCGCCCGGGCGCGGCGACGAGCAGCCCGCGATCGGCGAGCCCGATCAGCGCCTCGCGCAGCGGCGTCCTGGACACGCCCAGCTCGCCCGCCAAGCGGACCTCGTTGATCCGGGTGTCCGCGGGAAGCCGCCCGTCGAGAACGCGCGCGGTGATCTCTTCGAGAAGTTCACCGCGCATGAGCCTCTTGTCCATGCCGCGAGTATTGCACACAGATCGCTCGTACTGTATTCAGTTGGTATGGCCAGCACTTTCGATGTCGACCGCGCCAGGTCCGAAACCCCAGGGTGCGCAGGAGTCGCGCACTTCAACAACGCGGGCTCCGCCCTTCCGCCCGCCCGGGTCACCGACACGGTGGTCGACTACCTGCGCACCGAATCCCTGCTCGGCGGCTACGAGGCAGTCGAGCAAGCCCAGGAACGCATCGCCGGCGTGTACACCTCGATCGCGCGGCTGCTCAACGCCACTTCCGAAGACATCGCGCTCAGCGACAACGCGACCCGCTCGTGGCAGGCGATCTTCTACGCGCTGCCGTTCGGGCCGGGCGACCGGATCCTCACCGCGAGCGCCGAATACGCCAGCAACGCCATCGCCTACCTCCAGATCGCGCGCCGCACCGGAGCCGTCGTGGAGGTCGTGGACGACGACGAAACCGGCCAGCTGGACGTCGACGACCTGCGCCGCCGGATCGACTCCCGCGTGAAGCTCATCGCGGTGACCCACGTGCCGACGCAGGGCGGTTTGGTGAACCCCGCCGAGGAAATCGGCGCCGTCGCGCGCGAGGCGGGCATCCCGTTTCTGCTCGACGCCTGCCAGTCAGCCGGTCAGCTGGACCTCGACGTCGAACGCATCGGCTGCGACGCACTGACCTCCACCGGCCGCAAATACCTGCGCGGCCCGCGCGGCACCGGCTTCCTGTACGTGCACCCGCGCCTGCGCGACCGGCTCGAACCGGCGATGCTCGACCTGCACGCCGCCAAGTGGACCTCCCCCACCGAGTACGTGGTCGACCCGACGGCGAAGCGGTTCGAGGTGTGGGAGCGCGACTACGCCGCCGTGCTCGGCCTCGGCGCGGCAGTGGACTACGCGATGGAATGGGGCCTGCCCGCGATCGAGGAACGGGTCGCCGCCTTGGCCGCCACCCTGCGCTCCCGCCTGGCCGGCCTGGACCGGGTCACCGTGCACGACGCCGGCGCGCGCAAGTGCGGTCTCGTGACATTCAGCGTCGACGGGCTGCCCGCGGACGAGGTCAAGGACCGGCTGAACGCGGCGAAGATCAACACGAGCGTCTCGCATCCGTCGTCGGCGCAGTACGACTTCACCGCCCGCCGCCTGCCGGACCTGGTCCGCGCGTCGGTGCACTACTACAACACCGAGGAGGAGATCGACCGGCTGACCGACGAGGTGGCCGCGCTCGCGCCGTGAGCGAAGATCACCCGTTTGCCGCAGTATCCAGCACCGCCGAAGCCGCCTCCTGTTTCGCGAACACCCGCGGAGTGCGCTGCGGCCGGGCCTGTCGAGGGGGCAGGCCCGACGGGGCCGGGGGAGGAAAAGGAGAAGGCCTCCTGGATCGGGATTGATGGGGGAACCCGGTCCAGGGGGCTTTCTCTTGCGTCAGGACGCTTGGCCTTCCCCGGCGCGACTGGACGTCGGCAAGCGCGGGAGCAGGCTGGCGAACGAACCTCGCCCGGTGCCGGATCAGGCGCGGCCGGTGTGGTCCTTGTTGATGTGCGGCGGCGGAGCGGGCCAGTCCTTGACTTCCCCCATGAGGGTCTTGATCTGGCTCTTCGAGAGCGACTGCAGGACCTTGGTGGCCTTGGCCAGCTCCCGGCCGTCGACGTCCTCCTCGATGACCGCGGGATACGTGAACGCCTCGCTCTGCATCTCCACCGTCATCGGATCATTCACGACTGCACTCTTTTCCTGCTCGGGCGAACACAGTCCACGAACTGTAACACGGTTAAACCGCCTCCCCGATACTCCGATTGTGGACCGAGGTAAGAGATCGCCTACGCAGTGCGAGGTACTGCATCCGCCTTTTGTGGTAGCGGCACCAGGCGAACATGCTCGCGGTCATCGCCACCAGGGACAAGATCAGCCAGACGCCGTCGTAGATCGGCAGCGAAAGGCCGTCCGATTCCATCAAGTGGATAGTGATCCTCCAGTGCAGCCATCCGGAATCCTGGAGTACCGCGACCGCGAGACCGGTCAGCGAAAAAATCGTCGTGGCGCGCAACGCGAATTGCGTGGTCAGCGAAGCCCGCTGCAATGCTTCGACGCCGAACACCTGCCGTGACCACGAGGACAGCACCCCGGGGACCGACACCACGACCGCGACCACGCCGCTCTTGAGGTTGTAGTCCCACGAGGAATCCACGAACGTCATTCCGGCGACGATCAATCCCAGCGCGGACAAGAACAGCAGAGTCGTCGCGAGGCGCAGGGTCGCGAACGGGTTTTCGACGACATTCAGCACGTGCGTGTGGAGAATGCGCTTCATGTCGTAGCCGTTGCGGGCATAAAAGTGCGCATACGGCAGCGCCCGATGATCCCGGGCGCGCATGTAGGTCGGGATCATTTGCCGGTCGCCGTCGATCGGCCCGGAATTCTCCGTTGTCCGCTTGAAGCTTTCCTGCTGGATCGGCTCCAGTTCCGCGGCGCTCACCCGCTGGTGGATCTCGTGGGTGTGCACGTAAAGCCCGGCCGGCAGCGAAATCCGGAGATGATAGCTCTCGCATTTGTACATCAGCGGGGTGGTCAGGGTGATCCGCGAAGGAAACTGGCCCCAGCGGAACCGGATCTCCGCGGCCCAGTTCTGCCGCCGCCCGGTCTCCGTCTTGACCGCCTCCGACCCGTGCAGCGCCGTCATCCGGGTGTAGGTGATCTTCAGCGACGGTTTCGGCTCGTCGACCAGCGCGTACAAGACGTAGTTGGAGCGCAGCTGCGAGACCAGCCACTCGCCCCGCAGCGGCGCGGAATGCTCGTCCTCGGCGGGCGGGAGCAGATCGGTGACCGACTTGTCCTTGTCCGTGAGGCTGCTGGCCGGGCGCACCACCTCGTAGATGTCCGGAGCCACTCGTTTGCGCAGCTCCGCGAGAAACGCTTCGCTGTCGGGCAAAACCACGTCGTCGCCGCTGCCGACGTCCACGCCGCTCAGCTCCTCCGCCGCCCGCGTGGTCAGCACCAGCGCCGCGGACACGCGCAGGCTTTCGTCGTACGAGAGCGTGGTCGCCGGTTTAGCGTCGACCGTCACTTCCAGGCCGTCCAGCAGCAGCCCCTTCGGGAAATCTGCCACCGGCACCAGCAACGGGCCGTTTTCCGGCACGTTCGAAATCCGGATGTCCTTGGTGACGGAGTGCTTCGCCACCGGCCCGTCGGTCAGGATCTCCTCGGTGATGCGCAGGTTGAATTTGTGCGGCTCCAGCAGCAGCTCGACCGCCAGGTTCAGGTCGAGCGAACCGTAGTGGGCGTATCCCTCGTCGAGCAGCTTCCGCACGTACCAGGCGTTGATGTCGTCGTGGACCGATTTCCCGATGCCGTCTTCCGGATTCCGCGGGATTTTCTTGTGCCCGTACAGATGCACGAACCGGCGCGCGAACAGCAGCCAGTAGGCCTGATGGACGAGCCCGCAGAAGCCGACCACGCCGAGACAGGTCCGGACGACGACGATCGCGACCGCGCCGTCGTGCCCGGAGCCCCAGGAAATCAGCGCGGACCCCAGCAGCACGGCCGAGGGCAGGAACACCGCGAGACTGGGCGAAGAAAACCGCCCGTTCGGGAATCCGGTGTCCTGCACCACTTTGTCGACCCGCGAGCCGAATACCTTCAGCGTCCGAGGAAATGGCGTGCCGTGCCCGTCGCCCTCGCTCATGGGGCCCCCTGTCCCGCCGCCGGCGCAATCTGCCTGTGCAAGTCGCGACGGTGCGGAACGCCATTACCCGGACGGCCCAGCTTTACCCGTACGGAGCAGTGCGCAACGACGAAACCCCGCCCGGGAAAGTTCCCCCGGACGGGGTCGGCACGGTGGGCGCAGCAGGGTTCGAACCTGCGACCGCTCGGGTGTAAACCGAGTGCTCTTCCGCTGAGCTATGCGCCCGCGCGCCGGAAACGGGGCCTGAGGGCCCCGCCCCGGCGAGCGAGTATCAGGCGGTCAGTTCCTCGACGGCCTTCTTCCACCCGGCCTGGTCGCGCGCCTCGCCCGGCGCGTTGACCTCGGCGAAGCGGACCACGCCTTCCTTGTCGATCAGGAAGGTGCCGCGGACGGCGAGCCCGGCCTGGTCGTTGAAGACGCCGTAGGACTGCGCCACCTCGCCGTGCGGCCAGAAGTCCGACAGCAGCGGGAACTGGTAGCCCTCGACCTCGGCCCACGCCTTGAGCGAGAACGGCGTGTCGACGGAGACGCCGAGGACCTGGACGCCCTTGCCGTCGTAGTCGCCGAACTCGTCGCGCAGCTGGCACAGCTCGCCGGTGCAGATCCCGCTGAAGGCGAACGGGTAGAACACCAGCAGCACCGGCTTGTCGCCCTTGAACTGCGACAGCGTGACCGGCTGCTTGTTGTAGTCGTTGAGCGTGAAGTCAGGGGCCTGCGAACCGACCTCGACGGCCATACCGGCGATTCCTCTCCAGAGCGAACACGAGCGTGCCGCCCACCCTATCGCGCGGTCAGCGTTGCTTGGCTTTCGAGGACTTCGGCGACACCAGCCGGGTGCCCAGCCAGCCGGGGCCCACGCTGATGTTCGCCGTCTGGGCGAGCCCGACCTGGGGCACCGCCTCGGCGATGTCGCTGGGCTCGACGTGCCCGGGCTGCCCGGTCTTCGGGGTCAGCACCCAGATCACGCCGTCCTCCTCCAGCGGGCCGCGCGCGTCTACCAGCGCGTCCCCGAGGTCCCCGTCGTTGTCGCGCCACCACAGCAGCACGACGTCGATGACCTCCTGGGCGTCCTCGTCGAGGAGCTCACCGCCGATCGTTTCCTCGATCGCCGCGCGAACGTCGTCGTCGACGTCCTCGTCCCAGCCGATCTCCTGGACCACCATGTCCGGCTTGATGCCAAGGCTTTCGGCGACGCCGGCACTGCCTGCGTCTCCCGCGGCGACCACTGCTTCCACTCCTCCAACTACGACGGAGCGCGGCAGTAGGTCCGCCGCACTCGGATACACGGTTGTCGAACAGCGAACACTGACGCGGCGCTGCGCGCAACCGTCCACACCGGATCTTTGGCAAGTCGTGTCTGCAGCGTAGGGGCCCGCCGCCCCCTCGCCCGACTCCGGGTGGCACTCAGTACCCCACCACTGCGAAGCTCTCCCCGGGAGCCTCCTTTAGGGTGGAGGAGAGAAAACGCGCGCGCGATACACCGTGCGCGGGGAGTGGCGACACTCGGGCGGCCGATGTTACCGGGCAGTACAGGTGACGGGAACCCCAACCGGGACGACCATGGACGTCGGCGAGCACTCCCGCCCACCAGCTACAACGGCTACAACCAGCTACAAGGAGACCCCTTGGCCCCGCAGAACGACGGCGCCTCCGGCAAGGAGACCCCGGCTCGCGTACGCGTCATCCGTGACGGACTCGCGGCGCACCTTCCCGACATCGACCCGGAAGAGACCAGCGAATGGCTGGACTCCTTCGACGAGGCGCTGGCCCGAGGGGGCCAGCAGCGGGCCCGGTACCTGATGCTGCGCATCCTCGAGCGCGCCAGGGAGCGCAACGTCGGCATCCCGGCGCTCACGTCGACCGACTACGTGAACACGATCCCCACCGAGAACGAGCCGTGGTTCCCGGGCGACGAGGAGATCGAGCGCCGCTACCGCCGCTACATCCGCTGGAACGCGGCGATCATGGTGCACCGCGCGCAGCGGCCGGGCGTCGGCGTCGGCGGCCACATCTCCACCTACGGGTCGTCGGCGGCGCTGTACGAGGTGGGCTTCAACCACTTCTTCCGCGGCAAGGACCACTCCGGCGGCGGCGACCAGGTCTTCTTCCAGGGCCACGCCTCCCCCGGCATGTACGCCCGCGCGTTCCTCGAGGGCCGCCTCTCCGAGCAGCAGCTCGACGGGTTCCGCCAGGAGTACAGCCACGCCGGCGCGGGCGGCGGCCTGCCGTCGTACCCGCACCCGCGGCTGATGCCGGAGTTCTGGGAGAACCCGACGGTGTCGATGGGCCTCGGCCCGATGAACGCGATCTACCAGGCGCGGTTCAACCGCTACCTGCACGACCGCGGCCTCAAGGACACCTCCGACCAGCACGTCTGGGCGTTCCTCGGCGACGGCGAGATGGACGAGGCGGAATCGCGCGGCCTGATCCACGTGGCCGCGGGCGAAGGCCTGGACAACCTGACCTTCGTGATCAACTGCAACCTGCAGCGGCTCGACGGCCCGGTGCGCGGCAACGGCAAGATCATCCAGGAGCTGGAAGCGTACTTCCGCGGCGCCGGCTGGAACGTGATCAAGGTCATCTGGGGCCGCGAGTGGGACTCGCTCCTGCACGCCGACCGCGACGGCGCGCTGGTCAACCTGATGAACGTCACGCCGGACGGCGACTACCAGACGTACAAGGCCAACGACGGGGCCTTCGTCCGGGAGCACTTCTTCGGCCGCGACCCGCGCACGAAGGACCTGGTCAAGGACCTCACCGACCAGGAGATCTGGAACCTCAAGCGCGGCGGCCACGACTACCGCAAGGTGTACGCGGCGTACAAGGCGGCCATGGAGCACGCCGGCCAGCCGACGGTGATCCTGGCGCACACGATCAAGGGCTACGGCCTCGGCCCGGCGTTCGAGGGCCGCAACGCCACGCACCAGATGAAGAAGCTCACCCTCGACGACCTGAAGCTGTTCCGCGACACCCAGCGGATCCCGATCAGCGACGAGGAACTCGAGCGCGACCCGAAGCTGCCGCCGTACTACCACCCGGGCGCGAACTCGCCCGAGATCGAGTACATGCGCGGCCGCCGCAAGGCGCTCGGCGGGTTCCTGCCGGAGCGCCGCCCGAAGACCGCCAAGGCGCTCGTGCTGCCCGGCGACAAGGTCTACGAGGGCGTCCGCAAGGGCTCGGGCAAGCAGGAGGTCGCCACCACGATGGCGATCGTCCGGCTCATCCGCGAGCTGGCGAAGGACTCGGAGATCGGCAAGCGGATCGTCCCGATCATCCCGGACGAGGCGCGCACGTTCGGCCTCGACTCGATGTTCCCGACCGCCAAGATCTACAACCCGCACGGCCAGACCTACACCTCGGTCGACGCGAGCCTGATGCTGGCGTACAAGGAGTCCGAGAAGGGCCAGCTGCTGCACGAGGGCATCAACGAGGCGGGTTCCACCGCGTCGTTCACCGCCGTCGGCACGTCGTACGCGACGCACGGCGAGCCGATGATCCCGATCTACATCTTCTACTCGATGTTCGGGTTCCAGCGCACCGGCGACGGCCTGTACGCGGCGGCGGACCAGATGGCCCGCGGCTTCGTGCTCGGCGCCACCGCCGGCCGCACCACGCTGACCGGCGAGGGCCTGCAGCACGCGGACGGGCATTCGCTGCTGCTGGCGGCGACCAACCCGGCCGTGGTGGCGTACGACCCGGCGTACTCGTTCGAGATCGCGCACATCGTCAAGGACGGCCTGCGCCGGATGTACGGCGAGACCGGCCCGGACGGCAACGGCGAGAACATTTTCTACTACATCACCATCTACAACGAGCCCTACCAGCAGCCGGCCGAGCCGGAGAACCTGGACGTCGACGGCGTGCTCAAGGGCCTCTACCGGTACGCCGACGCCCCCGCGGGCGACGGCCCGGAGGTGCAGGTGCTGGTGTCCGGCGTCACGATGCCGGACGCGCTGAAGGCGCAGAAGCTGCTGGCCGAGGAGTGGGGCGTGCGGGCCGCGGTGTGGTCGGCCACGTCGTGGGGCGAACTGCGCCGCGAAGCGGTCGAGATCGACCACGAGAACCTGCTGCACCCGGACGAGACGCCGCGCGTCCCGTACGTCACGCAGAAGCTGTCGGGCGTTTCCGGCCCGGTCGTGGCGGTGTCGGACTGGATGCGCGCGGTGCCGGACATGATCCGCCCGTGGGTGCCCACCGACATGCTCACGCTCGGCACCGACGGGTTCGGCTTCTCCGACACCCGCCCGGCCGCGCGGCGCAAGTTCCTGGTGGACGCCGAGTCGATCACCGTCGGCGCGCTGTCCGCGCTCGCCAAGCGCGGCGAGTTCGACCAGGCGAAGGTCGCCGAGGCGGCGCGCCGCTACCGGCTCGACGACGTGGCGGCCGCCGGGCCGCAGACGTCCGACTCCGGCAACGCGTGACCGCTGCCTGACTCCAGAGGCCCCTCCGGGACAGTGTCCCGGAGGGGCCTCTGCCTACTGTGCCGATCGTTACTAATCCGACCACAGCCACGGCCGAATGGCTTTGCAGCAACGGTTACGTGCCGCGCGGGGGTCGGCCTACTTTTGGTCGGATTAGTAAGGTAGACATCGGATGTATCCGGATGCCTGACGAAAGGTGGTCGAGCGTGACCCAGCGGCGCCTGCCCCGGCCGAGCGAACTCAAAGAGATCCTGCGGCCGAAGCCGATCGTGCTCAACCCGACCGATCGGCGCCTCGCCGGCGCGCACACGATCGCCGACCTGCGGATGATCGCGCGCAAGCGGACCCCGCGCGCGGCCTTCGACTACACCGACGGCGCGGCCGAACTGGAAGACAGCCTGCGCCGCGCCCGGCAGGCCTACCGCCGGGTCGAATTCCAGCCCAACGTGCTGCGCGGAGTGTCCGATGTGGACACCAGCAGGGAGATCCTCGGCCGGCGCTCGGCGCTGCCGTTCGCGTTCGCGCCCACCGGGTTCACCCGGATGATGCAGCACGAGGGCGAGCGCGCGGTGGCCAGAGTGGCGCAGCGCAACAACATGCCGATGGCGCTGTCGACGATGGGCACCACGTCAATTGAGGACCTCGCGGCGGCGGCTCCGGACGCGCGCAAGTGGTTCCAGCTGTACGTGTGGCGCGACCACGGCGCTGGCGAAGATCTGATGAATCGCGCGTGGGAGAACGGCTACGACACGCTCCTGCTGACCGTCGACACCCCGGTCGCGGGCGCGCGGCTGCGCGACGTCCGCAACGGGCTCACCATCCCGCCCGCGCTCACGCTGAAGACGTTCGCCGACGGCGCCACGCACCCGGCGTGGTGGTTCAACCTGCTGACCACGGAGCCGCTGAGCTTCGCGTCGCTCAACCACTTCGGCGGCACCGTCGCGGAACTGCTGGACAAGCTGTTCGACCCGACTCTGAACTTCGACGACCTCGACTGGGTGCGCCAGACCTGGCCGGGAAAACTGGTGGTCAAGGGCGTGCAGAACGTCGACGACGCACGCGAGGTGGTGAAGCACGGCGCGGACGCGGTGCTGCTGTCCAACCACGGCGGCCGCCAGCTCGACCGCGCCCCGACGCCGATCGAACTGCTGCCCGCGGTGCTGGACGAGATCCAGGACAGCGCCGAGGTGTGGGTCGACACCGGCATCCTGTCCGGCGGCGACATCGTGGCCGCACTCGCCCGCGGCGCGAACACGGTGCTGATCGGCCGCGCGTTCCTGTACGGCCTGATGGCGGGCGGCGAGCGCGGGGTGCAGCGGTGCGTGGACATCCTGCGCACGGAGATGATCCGCACGATGCAGCTGCTCGGGGTCCGGCGGGTGGACGACCTGCGTCCCAGCCACGCGACCCTCCGCTGAGCCCGGGTCCGTGAAGGACTCCTTGAGGGACTCCAGCTCCCTTGCCGGGACTTAAGCCGGGTGGCGTCAGCCTGCCGACCGTCCACAAAGGACGTCAACCTCGGTGAAATGCCCCATTAATGCCGGAATGCCCGTTTCTTCAAGTCCGTGAAGGGCACCCTGAAGGAATCAGATTCCCTCAGGGTGCCCTTCACGGACGACACACCCAGCTCCCGCCGCTCACAACGGCCCCGACGCAAGCCGACCCGGTCCGCCAGCCGCTTCCACCTGGGCGGACACGCCTCAGCCACACCCACAACGCCGCCTTAAGCCCCCGGCATCGGACCCAGATTCCCTCAAGGAGTCCTTCACGGACGACGACCCCGCGCCACTTCAAGCCCAGGCATTGGACCTCGGCCGTCCGTGAAGGACCCCTTCACGGACTTTCAGCCCGGATTGGCGCAGTCGACGTAACCAGGTATCCAGTGACCGACATCACGTCTCCTCCCTTCGGAACACCTGAGGGAGAAGACCATGTCCGTCACGCTGAACCGCCGCGCGCTGGCGATGTTGCGCGCGATCGCCGCCGGCCGAGCCGAACTCACCCGTAGCTGCGAGCCGGACCTGCGGGTCGACGGCCTGCCATGCTGTGACCAGACGACCGCCCACGACCTGGTGCGGGAGGGGTTGGTCCGCCCGGCGTCCGCGCTGGGCGGCGCGGTCGGGCAATGGACGCGGGCCGAGCTGACCCCGGACGGGCAGCTCGCGCTCCGCGTCTGAGTCAGCGCGCCGCGGGGACGGCCTTCTGGCCGGCCACCGCGGTGCGCGCCGACCGGTTCCAGGTCACCCAGCCGTGCACCACCAGCGCGGCGAAGACGACGTAGATCGCGGCCGAGAAATACAGGCCGGAACGGATCTGCAGCGGCACGCCGATCGCGTCGACCACCAGCCACACCGCCCAGAACTCCACGAGCCCGACGCCCTGCGCGGCGAACGCGACGAGCGTCCCGACGAAGATCGCGGCGTCCGGCCACGGCGCCCACGAGGCGTCGAGTGCCTGGAGCGTCAGCGCCATCGCGACCGTGCCCAGCCCGAACGCGCCGAGCATCACGGCCCGCTCCGTCCAGCGGCCCTTGCGCACGACGACGCCGTACACCGGGTCGGTCCGGCGGTTCCAGGCCCACCAGCCGTAGAGCGAGATGAGCAGGATCGCGACCTGCCGCCCGGCGAGGCCGCCGAGGTGCGCGGACGCGTAAACGGAGAAGAGCAGGACGGTCGCGCCGACCTGCACCGGCCAGGTCCACAGCGTCCGCCGCTGCGCGAGGAACACGACCGCGAGCGCGAACACCTGCCCGGCCAGCTCGGCGATCGAGATCCACTGGCCGAACACGGTCACGCCGTGGTGCAACAGGAAGTCCACGTCGGCACCCCTTCCGATCTACGCCTCCCAACATGCAACACGGAGCGGCCATTCCCGTGCCGATGTGAGACTGCAGACAGTCCCGCTGAGTGGACGCCCGCGGGCACGGCGAAGGCCCGGCGCCGCGGTGGCGCCGGGCCTTCGTCTTCTCGTTGGGGCACATCCGGGAAAGGGCCGTCAGCGAAGCCACCAGCCAGCTCGGATCAGGCAGGCGGCACGGCCCCGCCGGACATCGCCGGCGAAGCGGGCCAGCTCAGCGGTCTACGCGCCCGAAACCGGCGGGCGGGGTGGGCGGCTCCGGCGGGCGGCCGCCGTCCGCGGGCATCTGGCGGGTCTGCTCGCCGGGCTGCGGAAGGCTGCCCGACTGCGCCTGCGGGTAGTTCTGCGTCCGGGTCTGCCCGGCCTGCGCGTGCTGTCCGCTCACCTCGCCCTTCGAGCCGTCGCCGGAGCCCGAGCCGACCTGGCCCTGCAGGTTGGCCAGCCAGCCGCCCCACCGTTCCTGGGCAGGCTTGATCAGGCCGCCGCCGAAGCCGACCACGATCACGCCGCCGGCGGTCGCCAGCACCGCGATCAGCACCGGGCCGGTCACCGACGTCGCGATGTTCACCTGGCCCAGCGCCGCGATGATGCCGAACGCCATCACCAGCCAGTACGCGACCGTGCTGAGCAGCCGTCCCGCCGGACGCCCGGAGAGCGCGCCGGAGACGACGTCCCGCACGACCTTCGCGATCGCCGCCGCCACGATGATCAGCACGACCGCCACGAGGATCCTCGGCAGGAACGCGATGATGTCGTTCAGCAGCTGGCTCACCGGGTTCGACTGCCCGAACACCCCGAACGCGAGCTGCAGCGCGATCAGCAGAATGAAGTAGTAGACGAGTTTCACGAGCACCGTGGTGGCGTCGAGATTCGCGCCCTTCACCATTCCGGTCAGCCCGGTCTTCTCCACCAGCCGCGTGAATCCGAGTTTTCCGAGAACGAGCCCGAGGGCTTTGGACACGGCTTTCGCGATCAGCCAGCCGATCAGGAGGATGATCAGAAAACCCACGAGTTTCGGGACGAACGTGGCCACCAGATTCCAGGCCTGTCCGAGTCCGTCCTTGAGTTGTTCACCCACGCTGGCTCCCTTCGCCGCGGTTCGACGTGGATTCCGGCACCGTCCTGTCGCACCGGGTCGCAGGACAGGTACCCACTGCACCCGAGTGCTGTGCACCACGATCGAGTGAGACGACTGGCGCGGGAAGATCAATCGCCGCCATACTTGTCCTACCGGTGGGGACCGGGGAGACGAGGCCGCTCGGCGCAGCGAAAACCGCAAGCGCCGAGCGGCCTCGAACATTTCCCGCCCTTTATCGCCGCGCCACCGCCCCGCCGAGCCGAATGGGGTTCGGGTTTTCTCCGGTGTTCATCTGGCCTTCACGGACGAGACTGTTCGGACCATTGCCGGACGGCCGAACGGATTCGCGGCCCGGCCTGGGCGGCGTGCCGGAGATGTCCGGACGGAAATCCGGGCGGCGTGCGGTCTGTGCGGTCCGAATTCGCGGTGCCGGACGACCGGCGGCGGCGAATTGCTCGGTTCTCCCGGCCGGTCCCCGGATAACGGCGGAGTGTCAATAACGCGCGAGGGCTAAGGGCATTAACCAGGACGCGGCAGCGGAGTGGCGCGGCACCGCGGACGGCGTCTTCGCGGAGGCGGAGTTCACGCAACTCACCCGATGCCGCTAACCCACGTGGGTGAGCGGCCCCGCTTCCCGGGTCCTGCACCAGGCGAAGCGTCCACCGAGAGTAGAGACGAAAACGGCGGGCGCGGCTTCTCAGCCGCGGCCCGCCGTCGGAAACCGTCCGTCAGGCAGCGCTCAGCGCGTCCCGCAGCTTCACCTTCGCGCCGGTGCGCATCACCGCGTTGCGGTAAATCCGCGCGGCCAGCCAGATCAGCGCCGGGATGAGGGCGACGACCAGGCCGACCGACAGCACCGCCTCCCACACCGGCACGCCGCCCATCGCCAGCCGCATCGGCATCAGCGTCGGCGCGAACACCGGGATCACCGAAAGCACCTCGGCCAGCGGGCTCCCCGGATTCGACGGCAGGATCGAAATCCCCACCACGTACCCGGCGATTACGAACATCAGCGCGGGCATCGTCGCGCCGCCCACGTCCTCCTGCCGCGACACCAGCGCGCCCAGCGCGGCGAACACGATCGAATACATGAAGAACCCGAGCAGGTACCAGACGATCAGCCACACCACGGTGCCCACCGCGGCGTTCACCGAGATCGTCAGCACCCCGAACCCGAGCCCGGCCGCAACGCCGACCACGCCGATCGCCAGCATCTGGATCAGCCCCACGACGCCGATGCCGAGCACCTTCCCGGCCATCAGCTGCCACGGTTTGATCGTCGACAGCAGCAGTTCGACCACCCGGGACGTCTTCTCCTCGACGACGCCCTGTGCGACGGTCTGCCCGTTGATCATGAGCGACAGGTAGATCAGGATGCCCGCGATGATGCCGAGCACCAGCTGCTGCCCGTTGTAGTCATACGGTTTCTCGAGCGGCGGCAGCTCGTCGATCGTCGCCTGTGCGGTCGCCTGGTGCACCTTCGCCGGATCACCGCCGAGCGACTCGATCTGCTGGTTGAGCGCCAGCTGCCCCTCGAGCACGGTGAAGGTGTTCTTCAGCTTCGCGTCCAGGGTCTTCTTCACCTGGACGTGGACCCGCTTCGCGTCCTGCACCAGCAGCGCGTCGATGGAGCCGTCCTGCAGCTTCGCCTGGCCCGCCTTCTCGTCGGGCACCTGCTGCGTCGCGACGTTCTGGCCGATCGACTTCGCCGTCGCGGTCAGCGGCTCGGCCAGCTGCGAGGCGGCCGGCACGTAGCCGACCGTCGCGTCGGCGCTGGTCCCGCCGCCGATGAACTTGAAGATCAGCGCCATCGCGACGATGAGCAGCATCATCACCAGCGTGGTGATGCGATAAGCCTTGGAATTGACCCGCGTGCTGATCTCCCGGCCGGCCACGAGGCCGACCGCGGACAGCGGGCTCATTTCTACGTTGGACCCGGTCATGCCGCGGCCTCCTGCTGATCGGACACCACGGAACGGAACAACTCGGTCAGGGACGGCAGTTTCCGGGCGAATTCCCGCACCGGGCCGGTCGCCAGCGCGGCGCGCAGCACCGCCTGGTCGTCCGCGCCGCCGGCCAGTTCCAGCTCGGTCACCGATCCCTCGCGGCCCACGACGGTCACGCCGGACAGCGCGGCCGCCCAGTTTTCGGGCGCGTCAGGGGCGTCCACGAGCAGCCGGGTCGTCCCGCCCGCGCGCAGTTCCGCCACCGTGCCGGACGCTTCCATCCGTCCACTCCGGACAATCCCGATCCGGTCGCACAGCCGCTCCACCAAATCCAGCTGGTGGCTGGAAAACACGACCGGGACCCCCTCGGCCGCCTTCTCCTTCAGCACGTCGCTCATCACGTCGACGGCCACCGGGTCCAGCCCGGAAAACGGTTCGTCCAGCACGAGAATCCGCGGTTCGTGCACCAGCGCGGCGGCCAGCTGCACGCGCTGCTGGTTGCCGAGGCTGAGCTTCTGCACCTCGTCGTCGCGGCGCGCGGCCACGCCGAGGCGTTCGGTCCACCGCTCGCTCGACTTCTTCGCCGCGGCGGCGGGCATTCCGTGCAGCCGCGCCAGATACGTGAGCTGCTCGCCGACCTTCATCCTCGGGTAAAGGCCGCGTTCCTCGGGCATGTACCCGATCTGGCGACGCGTTTCGTGCGTGATCGGCTCGCCCGCGTACCGCACCTGGCCCTCGTCGGCGCTCAGCACGCCGAGCGCGATGCGCATGGTGGTCGTCTTGCCCGCCCCGTTGCTGCCGACGAACCCGAAAAGCTCGCCCGGCCGCACGTCGAACGTCATTTTTTCCAGCGCCCGCACGGCGCCGTACCGTTTGGAGATCCCGTCGATCTCCAGTCCGGGCTCTGGCATGGCCCGTCCCCCTGTTCTCTTTTCGCCGGGGTGATCCCCTGCCACCCCACCCGGGATCCTAGGCACTCCGGTACGAGACCGCCCACCTCCCGAGGTCGCCGGGGCATCCGCCTAAAGTTGCAGGCCGCGCGCGGCACGTAGGATCGGACCCGACATGGCCGACACCACAGGACGCCCCGCGCGCAAACACCACGGGCTGTCCGCCAAAACCCTGCGCCGCCTGGAGCACGCCTCCGGGCGGCTGGCGAGCGCGAGCGTCGCGGAAATGGAACGCCGCCTGGTGTGGTTCGCGCGGCTGCCCGCCGACCAGCGCGCCAGCGTCCTGCTGATCACGCAGACCGGGGCGAGCGGATTCGTCGCGTGGCTGCGCGATTCGAAGGAAGCGCTGAAGCTCACCACCGAGGCGTTCCGCGACGCGCCCACCGAAGTGTCGCGCTGGATCAGCCTGCGCCAGGCCGTCGCGATGGTGCGGCTCGCGATCGAGGTATTCGAGGAACAGCTTCCGGAATTCGCCGCCTCGGAAGCCGAACGCGCCGCGCTGATCGAAGGAATTCTGCGCTACGGCAGGGAAATCGCGTTCGCCGCGGCCAATTCCTACGCTGCCGCCGCGGAAGCGCGCGGTGCCTGGGACGCCCGGCTCGAAGCACTCGTGGTCGACGGAATCGTCCGCGGCGACGCCGAGGAATCCGTCCTGTCGCGGGCCGCGGCGCTCGGCTGGGACCCAGCCGCGGCGGCGACTGTCCTGGTGGGAAATCCGCCGTCGGACGACCCGCCGACGGTGGTTTTCGACGTCCGCGCCCGCGCCGCGCGCGTCGGTCGCGCGGTGCTGCTGTCGGTGCAGGGGTCACGGCTGGTGATCGTGATCGGCGGCCCGACCGAAGGCGGACCGAAGGAACGCGAAATCCTCAGCCGGATGTCGACGGTCTTCGCCGACGGCCCAGTCGTGGCTGGCCCGACGGTCCCGACGCTGGCCGAGGCGCACCACAGCGCGGCCGAGGCGTTGTCCGGGTTGCGCGCGGTGGTCGGCTGGCCCGGCGCGCCCCGCCCGGTGCGGTCGGACGATCTGCTCCCCGAACGCGCGTTGTCCGGCGACCCCGGCGCGGAACGGCTGCTGGTCGATCTGGTGGCCCGGCCGCTGGAGGAGGCAGGCGCGGCGCTGCAGCGGACCGTTGAGACCTATCTGGACACTGGCGGGGTGCTGGAACGCTGCGCGCAAACGCTGTTCGTGCACCCGAACACGGTCCGGTACCGGCTGCGCAAGGCGGCCGAACTCACCGGCCGCAACCCCACCGACGCCCGCGACGCGCTCGTGCTGCGGATCGCGCTGACCGTCGGCAGGCTCGCCCGCGCCCGCGGCCTCTGGTGATTCCGCCCCAATGCCACATTGGGCTTTCTCGGCGGAGGCGGCGCTAGGATCGGCGGGAGCGGGGCGGTCGTCCGTGAGGGGAACCTTCACAGACGCTGATTCCCTCAGGGTTCCCCTCACGGACCTTCAGGTACGGTCATATCGGCATCAATCGGGCAATTCGGCAGCCTTGGTGTCCTTTGTGGATAGTCCCGCGGGCTTAGGCCACGCGGCCCAGCCGACCCCTCGCGTGAATGCGGCGTTCGGCGCGCCAGATTCCGCCGCCAGCCCCTCTCCCGCGCCCGGCGGAACCGCCGCGGCCCTCCGGCCCGTACCCGGCTCCCCCTCCCGACGGCGCCGCACGGGGTCGCGGCGGGTGACCGACTTCACGGCAAGCGCTGGTTGAATCCCACAAGGCGGATGGGTTAAGGGCGGGGTTCTCCGGCGGGTCTTTGGAGGTTTCCTCCAATTCCGCCGCACGGACTTGGTGACCGCCCGCAGCCGAAGCCCGAGGGAACCCGTGGTCTCATAGACAGCGTGACAGTTGCAGTCCTCTCCCCCGGCCAGGGTTCCCAAGCCCCCGGCATGCTCGCTCCGTGGCTCGAACTCGACGGTGCCCGCGCGCGCGTCGAAGAGTGGTCCGCCCGTTCCGGGCTCGACCTGATCCGGCTCGGCACGGAAGCCAGCGCCGAGGAGATCCAGGACACCGCTGTCGCGCAGCCGCTCATCGTCGCGCTGTCCCTGCTGTCCTTCGAACACCTGCCGGTGCCCGCCGACGCTCCGGTCGCCGGCCACTCGGTCGGCGAACTGGCCGCGGCCGCGATCGCCGGCGTGCTCGCTCCCGCCGACGCCGTCGCGCTCGCCGCGGTCCGGGGCGCGGAGATGGCCAAGGCGTGCGCGCTCGAACCGACGTCGATGGCCGCGGTGATGCTCGGCGATCCCGACGAAGTCGCCGCGTGGCTGGAAGGCCAGGGCCTCGCCGCCGCGAACCGCAACGGGGCCGGGCAGATCGTCGCGTCCGGGTCCGCCGCCGCGATCGAGCGGATCATCGCCGAGCCGATGGAGGGCACGAAGATCCGCGCCCTCAAGGTCGCCGGCGCCTTCCACACGCCCTACATGGCCCCCGCGGAAGACGCCCTGCGCGAGCACGCCGCCGGCCTCTCCCCGGCCGATCCGGCGCGCCCGCTGCTGTCCAATGCCGACGGTCAGGTCGTCACGAGCGGCGCGGAGTACCTGCGCCGGCTCGTCGCCCAGGTGACCCGCCCGGTCCGCTGGGACCTCACCATGGACGGGCTCGTCGCGCTCGGCGTGGACCGCACCGTCGAACTGGCGCCCGCGGGCACCCTGACCGGACTGGTCAAGCGGCAGCTCAAGGGCGTCGTCACCACTACCACCGCGCTGAAGTCGCCCGCCGAGCTGGCGGCGCTGCGCGAGGAGGACGCCCAGTGACCGCCCGCCCCACGCTGCGCCTGTCCCAGGGCGCGCCCGCCGCCCGCATCCTCGGCTTCGGCAGCCACCAGCCGGACCGGATCGTCACGAACGACGACCTGTCGCAGGTCATGGACACCAACGACCAGTGGATCCGCGACCGCGTCGGCATCATCGAGCGGCGGTTCGGCGAGAAGGACGACGTGCTCGTCGACTACGCCGTCGCCGCCGGGGCCAACGCGCTGGCCGACGCCGGCCTCGACGCGTCCGAAGTGGACACCGTCATCGTGCCCAACTGCACCATGCCCTCCCAGATCCCGAACGCGGCCGGACAGGTCGCCGCGCGGATCGGCGTCCCGGCCCCCGGCGCGTTCGACCTCAACGCCGCGTGCGCCGGGTTCTGCTACGGCCTCGGCGTCGCCTCCGACCTCGTGCGCGCGGGCTCGGCGAAGAAGGTCCTCGTGATCGGCGCGGAGAAGCTCACCGACGCCGTGGACCCGACCGACCGCGCGAACGCGATCATCTTCGCCGACGGCGCGGGGGCCGCGGTGGTCGGCGGGTCCGACGAACCGGGCATCGGCCCGGTGGTGTGGGGCAGCGCGGGCGACCTGGTCGACCTCATCTACATGCGCGACCACCAGTGGATCTACCAGGAGGGCCAGTCGGTCTTCCGCTGGGCCACCACGCAGATCGCGCCGATCGCGTTGCGCGCGCTGGAGGCCGCCGGGCTGCAACCGTCCGATGTGGACGTGCTGGCCCCGCACCAGGCGAACCTCCGGATCGTCGAGTCGATCGCCAAGAAGCTGCGCGCCAAGGGGGCGCGCGAGGACATGGTGGTGGCCGACGACATCAAGTACTCGGGCAACACCTCGTCCGCCTCGATCCCGATGGCGCTGGACCACATGCGCAAGGCGGGAACGGCGAAAAGCGGCGACGTGGTGCTGGCGGTCGGCTTCGGAGCCGGGCTTTCCTATGCCGCGCAGGCGTTCGTCCTGCCCTGAGCGATACTTCCCCCGCGGGCGCCGTGCCCGCGAGCGGACCTCCAGAAGAACCGAGAAGGGAACAACACCGATGGCTGACAACACTGAGATTCTCGCCGGCCTCGCCGAGATCGTCGAAGAGGTCGCCGGCGTGGCTCAGGACGACGTCACCGAGGAGAAGTCGTTCGTGGACGACCTGGACATCGACTCGCTGTCGATGGTCGAGATCGCCGTGCAGGCCGAGGACAAGTTCGGCGTGAAGATCCCGGACGACGAGCTGGCCAACCTGAAGACCGTCGGCGACGCGGTGACCTACGTGTCCGCCAACTCGAAGTAAGTCCTCTTCGTACCCGGGCCCCGGTCCGGAGCCGACCTTGGGGAGACACCCATGAGCAACATCGACGTCGTGATCACCGGCATGGGCGCGACCACGCCGCTCGGCGGGGACGTCGCGTCCACCTGGGACGGTCTGCTGGCCGGCCGCAGCGGGATCCGCACGATCGAGGCGGACTGGGCGGCGGAGCTGGACCTGCCGGTGCGGATCGCGGCGCAGCTCGCCGTCGAGCCGACCGACATCCTGCCCCGCGTGCAGGCCCGCCGGCTCGACCGGTGCGAGCAGGTGGCGATCATCGCCGCCCGCCAGGCCTGGGCCGACGCCGGGTTCGCCGAGCAGACCGACGAGCACGCCGACGTCGAACCGGAGCGCCTCGGCGTTTCGATCGGCACCGGGGTCGGCGGGCCGGTGACCCTGCTGACCCAGAACGATCTGTTGCACCAGCAGGGTCTTCGCAAGGTGTCGCCGCTGACCGTGCCGATGCTCATGCCGAACGGCCCGGCCGCGCACGTGGGCATCGACCTGAAGGCCCGCGCCGGGGTGCACTCGCCCGCGTCGGCGTGCGCGTCCGGGGCCGAGGGCATCGCCAACGGCTACGAGATGATCCGGTCCGGCCGGGCCGACGTGGTGGTCGCGGGCGGTTCCGAGGCCTGCATCCACCCGATCACCGTCGCCGGGTTCGCCCAGGCGCGCACGGTGTCGACCCGCAACGACGACCCGGCCGCGGCCTCGCGTCCGTTCGACGTGAGCCGCGACGGCTTCGTGCTCGGCGAGGGCTCCGGCGTCGTCGTGCTCGAGCGGGCCGACCGCGCGAAGGCCCGCGGCGCGCGGATCTACGCGAAGCTGGCCGGCTACGGCCTGACGTCGGACGCCTACCACATCACGGGCAACCACCCGGAGGGCATCGGCCAGATCGCGGCGATGCGCGCGGCGATGACGATGGCCGGACTGTCCCCTTCGGACATCGGCCACGTGAACGCGCACGCGACGTCCACTGTGGTCGGCGACATCGGCGAGGCGGCCGCGATCCGGTCCGCGATCGGCGAGCACCCGGTGGTCACCGCGCCGAAGGGCGCGCTCGGCCACCTCGTCGGCGGGGCGGGCGCGGTCGAGGGCATCGCGACGATTCTCGCGCTGTACGAAGGCGTCGTGCCCGCGACGCTGAACCTCACCGAGCTGGACCCGAAGGTGCAGCTCGACGTCGTGGCGGGCGAGAACCGCAAGGTCGAGCTCACCGCGGCGCTGTCCAACTCGTTCGGTTTCGGCGGGCACAACACCGCGCTGCTGTTCATGCCGGCGAACTGAGTTCTCTTCACGGCCGAAGGGCCCCCGCGGAATTCCGCGGGGGCCCTTCGCCGTTTCACCGGGTTTTCGAGGTCAGCACTGGTCGTGTTCGGTGGCGTTGCCGTCGACCGTGTCGATCCGGTACGAGCCGTGCTCGTACTTCATCGGCAGCACCAGCCGCCAGCGGATGCACTCGTGCGGGAAGTCGACCGGGGCCTCTTTGATCGACTGCGTGCTGGTGAACCCGACCAGCGCCCGCAGCGTGCCCTGCGCACCGGGTTCGATGCGGTACAGCAGGATGTCGACGTCCTTCGTGGACTGGAAGTTGCGGTGCCAGTCCGACTCCGGCGTCCGGCTGCGGCGCGCCTCGCTGACCGTTTCCGTCCAGGCGTCGTAGTCCTTTTTGTTGAGCGCCTCGAAATAGGCCTGCAGCACGGTGCGGACGGCTTCGTCCTGCGGGTGGCTCTCGGCGTCGGGGGTGACCCCGACGTGCACCGCGCCGGACTTGTCGGGCAGGCCGCCGCTGGTCGTGACGGGCGACGACATGGCTTCCCCGTCCGCGGGCTGCGGGGATTCGGGGCGGCGGTACAGCTCGCGGGCGAGCAGACCCCCGGCGACGGTGATGGACAGCACCACCACGAGCACGGGGATCAACCACCGCTGACGGGAGGGCGGGGCCGGGTGAACGCTCACCCGGGTGAGGGTACCGCCCTTGGTCACCCGACCTGGTGCAGCCAGGTGACCGGGGCGCCGTCGCCCGCGTGCCGGTACGGCTCGAGCGCCTCGTCCCAGGCGGCGGCGAGGAGTTCGTCCAGTTTGTGCGCGAGGGTTTCGCCGCCGCGGGTCATGCTGACGAGCGCGCGCAGCTGGTCCTCGCCCACGACGATGTCGCCGTTGGCGCTGGTGCGGCCGTGCCAGAGACCGAGGCCGGGCGCGAAGCAGAACCGCTCGCCGTCGACGCCCGCGCTGGGTTCCTCGGTGATTTCGAAGCGCACCATCGGCCACGCCTTGAGGGCCCCGGCGAGCTTGCCGCCGGTTCCCGCGGGCGCGCTCCAGCTGCATTCGGCCCGGAGCTGTCCCGGACTGGCCGGCTGGGCCGTCCACTTCAGCTCGACGCGGGCACCAAGGGTGCCCGAAATAGCCCACTCGACGTGCGGACATACCGCAGACGGCGACGAGTGGACGTACACCACGCCTCGGGTGCTGCCACGGGTGCTCACTGCTGACCTCCGCTTGTTCGACGAGGGACGTCTTCCCCTACGACCTCTCGAACCCTGCGCAGGTTGCGTAGCCTCCACGGCAGTTCCCGACCTGTGTAGCACATTCTGCACCCCAACCGTGCTGTTTGGCCACATGAACACCACAAGTCGCAGCGGACGACCCATTGTGGTGAGCCACGCCGACGCGAGGGCGCGGAGCGCGGTTCCGGAGGCCCGGCACGCTAGCGTGGTGCACCGGAAACGCTGCGGATTCGACAGGAGAGTTTCGGTGCGACTGGTCCGTCTCGGGCAACAGCCCTCGCGCGTCGCGGAGGACGTGCGGGCCGCACTGGCCTCCCTCGGCCGGGGGAGCACGGTGATCGGCGGCGTCGCGCTCGTCGGAGCCCGCCCGACCGGAGACCGTCCGGTCGAGGCGGTCGTGGTGCTGCCCGCGGGCGTGCTCGTCGTGATCGGCGTGGACCTGCCCGACCCGGCCCTGCGGCTCGAGGCCCCGCTGAGCGGCCCGTGGAAGGCCGACGGCTGGCCGCTGGTCCACGGCGACGACGTCAACCCCGCCACCGAAGCGCTCGACCTGTCCCAGGAATGCGAACGCCGCATCGCGGAACTCGGCGGCGGCCCGGTCGGCACGATCGTGGCGGTCGGCCCGTACGTGGAGACCGTCGACCAGCCGCCGGGCGACCTCGCCGGCCCGGTCCGGGTCCTGCACCCGACCCCGACGACGATGCTGGCCGCGACGGTTTCCCTGGCGACGGCGAGGCATCCGCGCTCGGTGGACCAGGCGAGGGCGCTGATCGCGGCGCTGGCTCCGGACGCGCCGGAACTGTCGGACGAGGTGCTGCGCGGGGAAGGGTTCGTCCGGTTCGCCGACGACGTTCCGGTGCCGCCTGGGCCCCGGGCTCCGGTTTCGGGCACCGGCGCGACTGGCAGGGCTGGCGCTGGCGAGGCTGGCGGCGCGGCTGCGGTCGGTGCCGGGCTCGCTGGCGCGGCGGCTGGGCTGGGAGCTGCGGCAGGCCCCGCTGCCGCGGGCGGCACTGGCACCGCGGCCAGTCCCGGTGCCGCGGCTGGATCGGGAGCTGCGGCTGGTCCTGCTTCCCCGGGCAGCGCTGGCACGACGGCCAATCCCGGCACCGCAGCCGGGCCGGGGGCTGCGGCCCCGGGCAGCACTGGCACCACCGCCGATCCTGGCGCGGCGGCTGGGCCTGGCGCTGGCACGGCGGCCAAACCTGCTGCCGTAAGCGGCGCTGGCGCCGCGACCAATGACACCGCCGCGGCGAATCCCGGTGCCGTGGCGGCCGGGGCCGTGCAGAAGGTCTCGCCGTCCGGGGCTGCCGCAGTTGATTCGGTTGCCTCTCCCGGCACGGCTGGGCCGGGTGCGGCAACGTCCGCCCCCGCCGGAAGTGCTGCGACTCCCGGAGCCGCGGTGTCCGACGCGGCCCGAACCAGCACCGCTGCACCCGCCGCCAGTTCCGGTGCTGCCGGATCGGGCGCCGCCGGTGCCAACGCATCCCCTTCCAGCACCGCACCTTCCAGCACCGCCGCTCCGGGCAGCGCCGGTGCCAACACATCCCCTTCCGCGAAACCCAGCCCCGGCACCGGGTTCGGCGCGGCGGCCCCAAGCCCGAGCACCAGCCCCGCCGCGACCCCGCAAAGCACAGGCGATCCCCGGGGTCTTCCGGTTTTCCCTGGTACCGGCCCCACGGCGCCGCAGGCCGCTGCTTCCCCCAGCGTCCCGGCACCGAGGCCGAAGATCGTCGCGGTGCGGCCGCCCCGGCCGGAGGTTCCGCCGGCCGAAACGGACGCGCTGTCCGAGGCGCCCACGGAATCCACCGACCCACCTGAGGCTCCGACCGAGAAGATGCCGTCCCCGGCCAAGCCGCAGGGACGTCCTCCCCGGACGGTTCCGCCGGTCGTGCCGGGGCCGAGCAGTCCGCCGCGGCCCCAGCCGCGGCCGTCGCCGGCTGTCCGGCCGGAACCGGCCGCCGCGGCGGGACCAGCCCCGGAAAAACCGGCCTCCCGCACCGTCAAGTGGGTGCCGATCGCGGCGATCGTCTTGCTGATCCTGCTGGTGGTGTCGGCGATCGTCGTGGCGACCAGCGGCGACGACACCACCACTGCCGCGCCGCAGCCCAGCAGTGCGCCGTCCAGCAGTGTCGCCAGTCCTAGCCCGAGCAGTGCCGCGTCGAGTGCCCCGCCCGCGCCCAGTCTCACGTTCGAGCCGAGGGCCAGCAGTGCGGATCAGCGGTGCGCATCGCACGCCTTCGGGGACGTCCAGGCGAGTCTTCAGCAGACCAGCTGCTCCGCGGTCCGCCGCGCGAGTTACACGGCGCTCGTGGACGGGCGGGCGGCCGCGGTGACCGTCGCGGTGGTCGAGTTCTCGGATGCCGGGCAGGCCGATCACCTCAAGCAGATCGCCGACAACCCGGGCGGGGGCGGGATCCTGGACGTCGCCACGGAGACCGGTAAATGGCCTTCCGGCACGCCGCAGTTCGACGGTGCCGCCTACGCCAGCAAGATCGACGGGAAAGGCGTGCGGATCGTGCAGGCGGTTTGGCAGCCGGGACCGTCCACTGCGGACGATCCCGGGCTGGCCCGTGCGGCGAAGGGCGCGCTCGACCTGTCGCTGCCGTCCTGAGCGGACGAGCTCACTCCCAGCCGTTCGCCAGCAGGTCGAACGCCACGTCGACCAGGTGTGCCGGATCGTCCGACCGGTCGGCCACCGAGGCCGTCTCCAGCGCGAAGTGGGCCAGCACGGCACATCGCGGATCATCCTCCGGCGCACCGGTTTCCGCGGCGATCGCACGGCTCAGCGTGTGCTCGTGGCCCATCCACATCTTGTGCCAGTACTCGGAAAGCGCCGGCGTCTCTCGCACCAGCTTCAGCAGCGGAGCGGCCTCCTGGCGGATTCCGGAGGCCACCCGCTGGTGGATGTGCGCACGGAGCGCGTCCAGCACCGGCGTGCCCGCCGGACGGTCGCGCACGGCCGCGATCAGCGCCTCGTCGATCTCGGGCGCCCGGTCGAAAACGAGCGCTTCCTTCGTGGGGAAGTGCTTCATCAGCGTGGTGGTGGACACGTCGGCGGCGTCGGCGATTTCGCGCACGGTCACCCGGTCGTAGCCGCGCTCCAGGAACATGCTCAGGGCTGCGTCGGCCAGCGCCTGCCGGGTCGCGGCCTTCTTGCGTTCACGCCTGCCGGGAACGGGGGCACTGGTCATGCCCCCGACGCTACCCGAACGTGGCACGACCCACTAAGTGAAACAACACCACTGAAGCAGGTCAGAGCCCGTAGGCCTCCAGCAGGCGCAGCCACACCTCGCTGATCGTCGGGAACGCGGGCACGGCGTGCCATAGCCGGTCCAGCCGCACCTCGCCCACGACGGCGATCGTGGCCGAGTGCAGCAGTTCCGCGACGTCCTGGCCGACGAACGTGACACCGAGCACGACGCCGCGTTCGGTGTCCACGACCATGCGCGCCTTGCCCTGGTACCCGTCCGCGTGCAGGGAGGACCCGGCGACCGCGATGTCGATGTCCACCACCCGGTCCGCGGATCCGTCGCGCGCCTCGGTCAGGCCGACGGACGTCACCTCCGGGTCGGTGAACACCACCTGCGGCACCGCGTGATGGTCGGCGGTCGCGCTGTACCGGCTCCACGGCTCGGTCGAGATCTCCTCGCCGCGCGCACGGGCGGCTACCGAGTCGCCGACCACGCGGGCGGCGTATTTCCCCTGGTGGGTCAGCAAAGCACGGCCGGTGACGTCGCCCGCCGCGTACAGCCAGCCACCCTCCACTGCGGACACTCGGCCGCTTTCGTCCACCTGGAGCGGGCCGTCGACCGGCAGGCCGAGCACGTCAAGGCCGATCGTGCTGGTGGCCGGGGCACGGCCGGTGGCGACCAGCAGTTCGTCGACCACGACCTCGTCGCCGCCGGTCAGCGCGAGCCGCGTGCCACCGTCCACAACGAACACTTCGCTCAGCCCGGAGTTCACGTGCACCCGCACGCCTGCCTCGCGCAATCCGTCCAGCACCAGGTCGCCGGCGAATTCCGGAAGCCGCGGCAACGGGCGTTCGCCGGTGATCACGAGGTCGACCTGCGAGCCGAGCCGGGCCCACGCCTGCGCCATCTCGACGCCGACCACGCCGCCGCCGAGCACGCCGAGCCGTCCCGGAACCTCGGTCGCCGAAGTCGCTTCCCGCGAGCCCCACGGCTTGATCGTGTCCAGTCCCGGAATCCGCGGCGTGCGCGGAACGCTGCCGGTGCACACGATCACCGCGTGCCGGGCGGCGAAAACGCGGCCGTCGTCGAGAGTGACCTCGCGCTCACCGCTGATCCGGCCGTAGCCGCGCACGGGTTCGATGCCCGCGCCGCGCGCCCATTCGACCTGACCGGAGTCGTCGCCCTTGCCGGTGAACCAGTCGCGGCGCGCGAGCACCTTCTCCGCGTCGAGCGCGTCGCCGATCGGCACGCCGGGCATCCGCTTGGCCGCGGCGAGCAGGTTTCCCGGGCGCAGCAACGCCTTGCTCGGGATGCACGCCCAGTACGAACACTCCCCGCCGAACCGTTCGTGCTCGACGAGCGCCACCTTCAGCCCGCCCATGGCGGCCCGTTCGGCCGCCACTTCCCCGACCGGACCCGCTCCGATGACCACGACGTCGAAAGTCTCTGCTCCCATGGGCACAGCGCACACCACCGCGCAGGTTCGCGCAAGCCTGCCGGTATTCTCGTCAGAGAGCTGCAAGAAACCGGCGGCACCGGGAAATCCGGGTCGTCGCCGTGCCGGTTGCACGCACGACCACGATCGAGCACGGGAGGCTCCCATGGCGAGGAACACCGCTGTCCGCACGCTGGACGATCTGACCGGCGGACGCGCGGCGGAGACCGTCGCGTTCGCTCTCGACGGCGTTGACTACGACATCACCCTTGGCACCCGCAACGCAGCCGCGCTGCGCCGGCTGCTGGAGCGCTACGCCAAGGCCGGACGGCGCACCGGCGGGCGGAAGCTGCGGCCGCGGCTGGTCGCCGGGGCGGGCAAGGGCGGGAAAGCCGTTGCTGACACGAAAACCGCCGGTCCGGCGAAGACCTCGGTGAAGACGGCGGCGAAGACTGCCCGAACGAGTGGCGCGAAGACTGCCTCGGCCAAGACGGCGAAGTCCGCTGCCGCCAAGGCTCCGGCCAAGTCGGCGAAGGCTGCCGCGATCAAGACCACCGTCAGCAAGACGACGAGGACCGCGACGGTCAAGACGCCCGTGAAGTCCGCGGCGGCGAAGGCAGCTCCGGCCAAGGCCACTGCGGTTAAGACGCCCGCGAAGTCCGCCGCACCGAAGGCGGCACCGGCCAAGGCTTCGGCGAGCAAGGCTGCGAAGGCGGCCCCGACGAAGGCAGCTCCCGCGAAGGCCGCACCGGCGAAAACCGCTGTTCCGGCCAAGTCCGCCGCCAAGCCGCGCCGCAGCGCGGCCCGCGAGGTGCCGCAGGTGCTGTTCTCGTCCTCCGGCAGCTGACCCAGTCCGTGAAGGACTCCTTGAGGGAATCCCATTCCCGCAAGGAGTCCTTCACGGACCTCAGCTGATCTGGCTGCCCGGCAAGGCAATCACGAACGCTGGCGTCCCTCGGCGTGCCAATCCGGGTACTCGTACCGGCTCCACAGCAGCGCCCGCTGCCGCTTCAGCTCCCCCGCCGTCGGTTCGCGCGGGGGAAGCGGGCCGAGCAGTCCCGCCGCAGCCGCGCGGACAGTGTCTTCCACCTCAATCAACGGCAGCCGCACTCCATGGTCGGCCAGGGACGCGACCTTGCTTCGGTGCGAGTCCAGCGGCTTCGGGTCCGGCGGCGGGCCGGTGAGGTACGCGCCGACGCGGGCCGCGTCGGTGTCGACCAGCAGCGTCGAATGGGCCAGCAGCACGTCTTTCGTCCGGAACACCGCGAAACCGCACAGCTTCGCGTCGCCGACGAAGATGCCGCGGTCGCCGATTCTGGCTGGCAGACCGAGTTTCTCCACTGCCGCCGACATCACCAGGCCGAGCATTTCCAGCGGACGGGTCGCAGGGCCGGGCAGCACGAGCGTCACGTTGAGGTTGCCGGGATCGTGAAACACCGTGCCGCCGCCGCTGGCCCGCCGCAGCACGGGGACGCCGTCTCGCGCGCAGTCGTCAACGCGGACTTCCCGGGCGATCCGCTGACCGCGCCCGACGACCACGCACACCGGGTTCCGCCACAGCCACACCACCGGCCCCGCCGGCACCTCGCGCAGCAGTGCTTCGTCGAACGCCAGGTTCTGGGCTGGGTCGGTGAACTCGGCCCGGACTTCCGACCCGCTCGGCATAGCGTTCCTCCACGATCAACTGGACTCCGGGATCGTAGAGTGCGCCGGGCCGAGCAGGTCCCAGCGGTTGCCCGCGATGTCGCGGAACACGACGACCTGACCGTACGGCTCGGTCCGCGGTTCGCCGAGGAACTCGACCCCGGCTTCGCGCATCCGCTGGTAGCTGGCGTCGAAGTCGTCTACGCGAAGGAATAGCCCGACGCGGCCCGCGTACTGGTCGCCGACCGCGCGGGCTTGCCGGTCGCCGTCGGCCTTTGCCAGGAGGAGACCGGTCTCACCGCCTGGCGGCCGGACGACCACCCAGCGCTTGGGGCGGCCGTCGTTGGTGAGCGACGGGGAGTCCTCGGCTAATGCGAAGCCGAGTGCGCGGGTGAAGAAGTCGATCGCCTCGTCGTAGTCGTCGACGATGATCGCGGTCAGGTGCAGGAAGGCCATGCGCTAAGGCTGCCAGTGCGGCACGCCGAGCAGGATCATCCGGAGCCGTTTCTCCGCCGCGGTCAGGGTGCGCTCGTCGGCGGCCGTGTCGCCGGGCCGGATTTCCAGCAGTTCGGCGACCGTGCCGAGCATCGCGGTGACGATGAGGTCGGCCAGCAGGTGCAGGTCCTCGGTGGGCCAGGTGCGCAGCGGGTCGAAGCGCGCCAGGTCCAGTGCGAGATCGCTGGAGAACATCCGCATCTCGACCGCGATCGCCCGGGACACCGCGCCGGGTCCGGCGTAGCGCTCGCGCGTGACGAACCGGAAGTGGTCCTCGTGCTCGCGGACGTGCCGGTGCAGCGTGTGCACTGAAGCCCGGATCATGCCGCCGTAGCCGCGTTGCTCGGTGCGCGCGCCGCGAAGCAGGCCACGCAGAGTGCGCGTGGTCTCCTCGACGAGCGCGACACCCAGTTCCTCCATCGACGAGAAGTGCCGGTAGAAGGCGGTCGGCACGATGCCGGCCCCCTTCGCGACCTCGCGCAGCGAAAGGCTGGCGAAACTCCGGTCGGCCAGCAGGTCGAGCGCCGCGTCGAGCAGCGCCTGACGGGTGCGCTGTTTGCGCTCCTGCCGGCTCACCGGACCGGCCTGCTCCTCGGCTGCGGACACGTCGAGCAGCGTACTGGCGGTCGCCGCATGGCCCACGTCACATCACCTCGCTTCCGCGTTGACAGGCCCCCCGGCCTTGCCCCCACACTAGTCAGTGTACGACTGTGCACTCAAACTTTGGAGGGGTGATGACCGCACTGCTCCCGCGCCGCGTGCGCGGGCTCGTCTCGCTCGCCGAGGCGCTGCTCACCCCGCACGGCGCGGACCGGTACCTCGAACTGGTCGACCCGATGCTGGTGCGGCGCGAGGTCCGCGGCCGCGTCACCGCTGTGCGGCACCAGACGCCGGACACCGTCACGTTCACCGTGCGGCCGAGCCGGGCGTGGCAGGGCTTCCGGGCCGGCCAGTACGTGCGGATGCAGGTGGAGATCGACGGTGTGCGCCGGACCCGCTGCTACTCGCCGTGCGGCGCGCAGGGCGGCGACGACCTGGAGTTCACCGTGAAGGCCGACCCGAACGGGCTGGTCTCGCGGCATCTGCAGGACACCGCCGTCGGCTCGGTGGTGGGGCTTTCGCCCGCGGACGGCGAATTCACCCTGCCGTCGCCGCGCCCGGACCGGATCGTGCTGATGAGCGGCGGCAGCGGGATCACGCCGGTGCTCGCGATGGCCCGCACGCTCGTCGCCGAGGGACATCCCGGCGAGATCGTGTTCTTGCACTACTCGAACACCGCCGCGGACGCGCTCTACCGCACCGAACTGGCCGAACTCGCCGCCCGGCATCCGGCGTTCCGCGTGGTCCACGCCCACACCCACGCCCGCCGCGGCGGCGACCTGCACGGCCTGTTCTCCCTCGCGCACCTGGAGAAGGCCGCGCCGTGGTTCCGCGAGGCCGAGACGTTCCTCTGCGGTCCGGCCCCGCTGATGGCCGCCGCCCGCGAACTCTTCCAGCGCGAGGGTTTGAGTGCACAACTGCACACCGAAGAGTTCACCGCAGCGCCGTTGACCTTCGCCGCGGAGGCCGCCGAGGGCCGGGTGCGCTTCGCCCGCAGCGGCCGCGAGTGCGACAACTCCGGCAAGCCGCTGCTCGAACAGGCCGAGGAAGCGGGCCTGACGCCGGAACACGGGTGCCGGATGGGCATCTGCTTCTCCTGCACCCAGCTCAAAACCGCCGGCCGCGTCCGCAACGCCCGCACCGGCGAGGTCTCCGGCGAGGAGAACGAAGAAATCCAGCTCTGCATCAGCGTCCCCGTCGGGGACGTCGAGATCGACGCCTGACCACTCGGAGGCAAGCATGACCGGCCTGCAAGACCGCCTGACCCCCGCACAGGTCGAGGAATTCGGCCGCGAACTCGACGCGCTGCGCCAGCGGATCGTCGACGACCTCGGCGAGGAAGACCTCGAATACATCCGCAAGATCATCAAAACCCAGCGCGCGCTGGAGGTGACCGGCCGGGGCCTGCTCTTCGCCGGCTTCCTGCCGCCCGCGTGGCTGGCCGGCGTCGCGGCGCTGTCCGCGGCGAAAATCCTGGACAACATGGAGATCGGCCACAACGTGATGCACGGCCAGTACGACTGGACGCGCATCCCGGAGCTGAGCTCGCAGCGGTTCGAATGGGACACCGTCGCGCCGTCGGAGAACTGGCGGCATTCGCACAACTACATCCACCACACGTACACCAACATCGTCGACAAGGACCGCGACGTCGGCTACGGAATTCTCCGGATGGACCCGGCGCAGAAATGGCATCCGTACTACCTGGGCAACCCGGTGTACGCGACGCTGCTCGCGCTGCTGTTCCAGTGGGGCGTCATGCTGCACGACCTGGAGGTCGACCGGGTGGTGAAGGGCGAGCGCACCTGGGCGGAGAACGTGCCGGTGCTGCGCCGGATCGTCCGCAAGGCCTCGCGCCAGGTCGGCAAGGACTACGTCCTGTTCCCGCTGCTCACCGGCCCGCTCGCGCCGCTGACCCTGCTGGGCAACGCGAGCGCCAACCTGGTCCGCAACCTGTGGGCGTTCTCGATCATCTTCTGCGGCCATTTCCCGGCCGACGTCGAGAGCTTCACCGAGGAAGAGACGGAGAACGAAACGCGCGGCCAGTGGTACCTGCGCCAGATCCTCGGCTCGGCGAACATCACCGGCAGTCCCCTGTTCCACATCCTGTCGGGAAACCTGTCCCACCAGATCGAACACCACCTGTTCCCGGACCTGCCCGCGCGCCGCTACCCGCAGATCGCCGGCGAGGTCCGCGAAATCTGCGAACGCTACGGCCTGCCCTACAACACCGGCCCCCTGCACCGGCAGCTCTGGTCGGTGGCGAAGAAAATCGTGCGGCTGGCCCTTCCCGGAAAACCGGGCCCGGCCGCTACCGTGGACCCGGAACGGCAACTCCGAGCAGCCTGAGGAAGCCCATGGTCGGCCCATTCGAAAGTGGCAAGGACACCGTGCAGGAGCTGACGGAGTCCGCAGCCAACCACATAGGCAACATCGCCACCATCATCACCGGCGCGGTCCGCGACATAGCCCGCGAAACCGGCGACTGGTTCACCGACATGATCGAAATGCGCGAAGCAGCCCAACGCGCGAAAGAAGACGAAACCCGGCTGAACAAGGCCCCCGAAGCGGACTGATCCACGGCCCGTCGTCCGTGAGGGCCACCTTCACGGACTCAGAGTCCGTCAGGGTTCCCCTCACGCCCTCGCTGCCGCCAGCGAAGGCCGTGAGGGGCCCCTTCACGGAACCAGATTCCCTCAAGGAGTCCTTCACGGACCTTGGCCACCCGCCGAAGCGCCCCAATGTGGCATTGGGTGCATCCCACGCACCCAATGTGGCGTCCGGTGCATCTGACGCACCCAATGCCACATTGGGGCGCTAGCCCCAGCCCCGCCAAGACCACCGCCGGTGCACCCACCCAGCGAGGCACCCAGCCCCACCCCCGCACCCCGATACGAAGCCTCCCTGCAGTTCGGGGGTGCTTGTCAAGGCATCTTTCCCGCCTTGACAA
>NZ_JBHUKS010000014.1:0-296695 GCF_042684085.1 Amycolatopsis silviterrae | reverse complement strand
CCACGCAACCACGGCCCCCAACGCACCGGGGTAGGGCTATCCCCCACCCAACCAACCGGGCCACCCCGATAGCCACAAACCCCCCACAACGGCAAACTCAACAACGTGACCACCCCGCAGCCACCCCACCGCGCCCCAACGCGCCCAATGGTCCTGCGGAACGCAGCCGCCCCCCTCCGCCGCCTCTGGCCGGCCACCCCCCGCCAGTCCCTCTCCGAAACCGCCTGGCTGGCCCTGACCGGCCTACTCCCCCTGATCTCCGTAATCCTCCTCCTAATCGGAACAGCCCTAGGCCTAGCCCTAACCCCCGTCCTCCTAGGCGTCCTGATCCTCACCGGCGTCCTCCGCGGAGCCAGACTCTTCGGCGGAGCACACCGCCGCCTAGCCGGCACCCTCCTCTCCCTCCCCCTCCCGCCCCCGCCCAGAACCGACCTCGACCCCGGCCTCTGGAACTGGCTCACCGCCCGCCTGGGCGACCGCACCGCCTGGCGCTCCGTCGCCTACCTCCTGATCCGCCTCCCCTTCGGCCTGGTCGCGATGATCGGCTCCGGCGCACTCGGCTTCTACGGCCTGGCCTCCTTCAGCTACCCCTTCACCTGGACCCTGGAGTCCAGGCCCCGGCACGGCCTCCCGGTCTTCAACATCGAAAGCGACCACTGGCTGGGCACCCTCGGCTGGTGTGCCTCCGGTGCCGTTGTCCTCGCCCTCTGGCCCGCCGTCGTGCACCTGCTCACCGGCGTAGACCGCCTCCTCCTCCGCACCCTGGTCGCCGACCCAGGCCTCCGCGAACGCATCCGTTTCCTCGAAGAAACCCGCGCCACCGCGCTGGACGAGGCAGCCGAACAACTCCGCCGCATCGAACGCGACCTCCACGACGGCGCCCAAGCCCAACTGGTCGCCATGGCCATGAAACTGGGCCTGGCAAAGGAAGAACTAGCCGCCGACACCGTCAACCTCGACCAAATCCGCACCCTCGTCGACACCGCCCACAGCAACGCCAAACAGGCCCTGGTCGAACTGCGCGACCTGGCCCGCGGCATCCACCCGGCGGCACTGGACAAGGGCCTGAGCCTCGCACTGTCCACATTGGCCAGCTCAGCCGGTTTCACGGCGTCCGTCGCGGTAGAACTGAGCCGCCGCCCGCCACCGTCGCTGGAAACGATCGTCTACTTCGCGGCCGCCGAACTCATGACCAACGCGTCGAAACACGGCGCGGGACGATGCACCGTCCTGGTCGAAGACCGCGAAGACCGGCTGCGGCTCACCGTCATCGACCACGGCAACGGCGGCGCCGCGATCATCCCCGGCGGAGGGCTGGCCGGAATCGCCGAGCGGCTGCGCCCGGCCGACGGCGAGCTGACCGTGTCGAGTCCGGACGGCGGTCCGACCGTCGTCACCGCCACGCTCCCGCTGCACCGCTAAACTCGGTGGAATGAGGGGGAAACCGTGCGGATCGTGATCGCGGAAGACTCGGCAATCCTGCGTCAGGGCCTGGTCGAACTGCTGGGCTTGCGCGGCCACGAGGTAGTCGCGGCGGTGAAGGACGCCGACGACCTCCGGGTGGCAGTGCGCGAGCACCAGCCCGACGTGTCCATTGTGGACATCCGGATGCCGCCGACGCACACCGACGAAGGCCTGCGCGCGGCGATCGACCTGCGCGCCGAGAAGCCAGGCTGTGCGATCCTCGTCTTCTCGCAGTACGTCGAAACCAACTACGCCAAGCAACTCCTCGCCGGAGAAGCGGGCGCGGTCGGCTACCTGCTGAAGGACCGCGTCGCCGAGGTGTCGGATTTCCTCACCGCGCTGGAACGCGTCGCCGCCGGGGAGACGGTGCTCGATCCGGAAGTGGTCCGCCAGCTGTTCGCGACGACCGGGCACGCCGGTCCGCTCGCCGAGCTGACGCCGCGCGAACGCGAGATCCTCGGGCTGATGGCGCAGGGCCGGTCGAACTCGGCGATCGCGGCGGAGGCGTTCCTCTCGGCCGGTTCGGTGGAGAAGTACGTGACGAGCATTTTCGGCAAGCTGGGCCTGCCGCCGTCGGACGGGCACAACCGGCGCGTCCTCGCCGTGCTCCGCTATCTCGATTCCTGACGCCTACCCTGGCGGTATGTACTCCACCGAGATCGAGGTGCACACCGGCGGCACCGCCGTCGTGCACAACCTGACCCGGGAGGCGGAGAGGTTCCTGCGCGACGCCGACGCCACCGACGGGCTCCTGCACGTGTGGGTGCCGCACGCGACGGCCGGGCTCGCGGTGCTGGAGACCGGCGCTGGCAGCGACGACGACCTCCTCGCCGCGCTCGACGACCTGCTCCCCCGCGACAACCGCTGGCGCCACCAGCACGGCACCGGCGGACACGGCCGCGACCACGTGCTTCCGGCGTTCCTGCCGCCATACGCGACCGTGCCGGTGCTCGGCGGCGTGCTGCTGCTCGGCACGTGGCAGTCGGTGTGCCTGGTGGACACCAACGTCGACAATCCGGTCCGCCGGGTCCGCTTCAGCTACCTCACCGGCTGATCCCGACGTAGCATCGCGGACGTGACAGCCATTCGCGCGCACCGGCTGGTGCTCTGGGACATCGACCACACGCTCGTCGACTACACCGGGCTCGGGATCGGCTGGTACGGCTCGGCGCTCGCCGCGGCGACCGGGGCGGAGTTCCGCACGCACCCGGATTTCGGCGGCCGCACCGAACGCGCGATCACCGCCGACGTCCTCGCGCTGCACGGGATCGAGCCGGACGAGGAAACCATCCAGCGGATGTGGCGGGAGCTGATCGCGGCCGTCGATCGCGCCAGGGACACCTTGGCCGAGTCGGGCCGGGCGCTCGACGGAGCCGCGGCCGTGCTCGCCGATCTCGCGGGCACCGACGGGATCGTGCAGAGCCTCATCACCGGCAACCTTCCGGAGATCTCGCGGCACAAGCTCGCCGCGCTCGGGCTGGACGAGCATCTCGATCTGGACATCGGCGGCTACGGCTCGCTTTCGGCCCGCCGGTCGGATCTCGTTCCGCACGCGGTCAAAGCCGCGGAAACGAAGCACGGCACGGAATTTCCCGCGGAATCCGTAGTGATTCTCGGCGACACTCCGCATGACATCGAGGCCGCGCTCGATTACGGCGCGGTGGCGATCGGCGTTGCCACCGGCCGGTTTTCCGCCGAGCAATTGACCGACGCCGGCGCGCACCTCGTTTTGCCGGACCTCGCCGACCTTCCCGCGGTCCGCGCGGCGGTGCTCGGGCAACCCTGAGGCGAGCGACCGGGATCACTCGTTCGGGCGGCATTCGGCGTCAACCCCTGTTCCGGGTCGGAACCGCTTCAGGACCGTCGAGTACCACCCTGTTCGCGCTGGTCAGAGCGGCGTTGGTAGCCGAAGGTCAGTCTTGGGGCCAGGGTCGGGTCCCCCTGGGGTAGCAGTCCCTTAGGGGGAGAAGTAGGTCCGACGGCCGATGACCGCTTAAGATCCCCGCGCCAGACTTCCCCCATGACGATCGCACAGGGGGGAACCGGCCTCGCGGCCGGAAGGGCACGCGGACGGCTAGCGGTGCTGGTGCACCGGATCCCGTTCACGACGACCGTCGTGCTCGCGATCATGATCGTGGGGATCGCGACCGGCTCGCTCTGGCACGCCGCCGAGCACCAGCACGCTTTCCACTACTACGCCTACGGCCTTCCGTCGCTCGAGCACGGCCGCTGGTGGACGCTGTTCACCGGGCCGTTCTACGCCCTGCGCCCGTGGTTCTACCTGCCGATGGCGGGCAGTTTCGCACTGATGGCCGGATTCGCCGAATGGCATCTCGGCACCCGGCGCGCGATGGCGGTGACCATCGGCGGGCAATTGGTGTCGACCGTCGTCGCGGTGCAATTCCTCGAACTCTCCCGCAATTCCGGCTGGGCCTGGGCCGACCGGATCTCCGGCACGCTCGACGTCGGCTTCTCCGGCGGCGCGCTAGCGGCGATCGCGATCACCAGCGCGACCCTGCGCACGCCGTGGCGGTTGCGGCTGCGCGCCGCGCTCTGCGTGTACGCCGGAGTAGCGATCGTTTATGTCGGCACGCTCGCCGATCTCGTGCACTTCTTCGCGCTCGTCCTCGCGCTTCCGCTGGGCAGGCGGCTGGCCGGGCCCGCCGCGCGCAACGCCAACAAGCCCTCGCTGCGCGAATGGCGGCTGCTCGCGTCCGCCGGGCTGGTGCTGCTGGTCGTCGCCGAAGTGGTGATGTGGCTGGTCCCCGGCGACGGCCCGTTCGGCTCGTCCGACTCGATCTCCTTGTCCGGCAACGAACTTCTCCCGCTGTGCATCGTCGCGGTGCCGATCCTCAACGGGCTGCGCCGCGGTTCGCGGTTCGCCTGGCGGTGCGCGATCGCGCTGTGCGTGCTCGCCGCGTCGCAGATGGCGGTGCTGGCCGGGGTCGTCGCGGTCACGCAGCTCGTCCGCGAGGACTACGACCTCAGCGGGCCTCCGCTGTTCATTGTGGACAATCTCTTGTGGACAGTGGAGCTGGTGCTGCTGATCTCCGCGCGGCGCGCGTTCCGGGTGCCGTCGCGGCGCAGGCGGCGCAAGCTGTTCCGCGGCGGGCCGGACCCGGCCTTCGCGCGGCTTCTGCTGGGCCGCAACGGCGGCAGCACCATCTCGTGGATGACGACCTGGCCGCAGAACACCTACTTCGTCGCCTCCGACGGCGCGTCGTACCTGGCGTATCAGCGGCACGCGGGCGTCGCGGTGGCGCTCGGCGATCCGGTCGCGCCGGACGGGACCAGCAACCAGACGCTGCGGGAATTCTCCGCCATGTGCGAGAACACCGGGCTCGTGCCGTGCGTGTTCTCGGCGACCGCGGCGACCGTCGCGCAGACCAGGGAACTGGGCTGGCAGCACGTGCAGGTCGCCGAGGACACGTTGGTGGACCTGGAAAACCTGGAGTTCCGCGGCAAGGCCTGGCAGGACGTGCGGACCGCGCTCAACCGCGCGAAGAAGGACGGGATCGAGTTCCGGCTGGTGCGGCTGGCCGAGCAGCCGTGGTCGATCCGGGAACAGGTGCGGGCGCTGTCCGAGGAATGGATCGGCGACAAGGGCCTGCCGGAGATGGGCTTCACGCTCGGTGGCGTGGACCAGGCGATGGACCCGGCGACGCGGGTCGGTCTCGCGGTCGACGCGGACGGCACGGTGCACGGCGTGACGTCGTGGCTGCCGGTGCACACCGGCGACGGCGAGGTCGGCGGCTGGACACTCGACGTGATGCGCCGCCGCGCGGGCGGATTCCGGCCGGTGATGGAATTCCTGATCGCCTCGACGTGCCTGGCGTTCCGCGAGGAGGGCGCGAAGTTCGTGTCGCTCTCCGGCGCGCCGCTGGTCCGCAGCAACGACAGCACGCCGCGGCAGATGGTCGACCGGATGCTGGACGCGCTGGGCTCGATGATGGAGCCGTACTACGGATTCCGTTCCCTGCACGCGTTCAAGGCGAAGTTCCAGCCGCGGCACGAGCCGTTGTACCTCGCTTACCGCGACGAGGCCGATCTCCCGCGGATCGGGATCGCACTGGGCCGGGCGTATCTGCCGAACGCCGGGCTGATGGACTTCGCGAAGCTGGCGCTGCGCCGTCAGCGCGTGGTCGGCGGCGGCGTGGTCGTGGACCGGTCGGCGGCCGGGACGCCGCGGTAGCTGTGCAGGATCCGGACGAGGTCGTCCCGGGACGCTGAACCCGGGCGGCCTTGTTCGGAATACGCGACCAGCACGGCCGATTTTTCGCCCGTCCCGAGCGCGAGCGCACCGGTCAGCACGCTCTGCGGCTTGCACGGCGCGTTTCCGCTCGGCGTCACTTCGGCGACCACGAGCGTGCCCTCGCGGGCCTGGCCCCCGAACTTGACCTCAGCCTTCTCCGGTGCCCCAGGCGTCACCTTCGCGGCCGGAGCGCCTTCGCCGGTGTACGCGCTGACGCCCAGATCGGTGACGGCCTTACGGGCGGCTTCGGCGGCGTCACTGGTCTTCTCGGTGGTGAAACCGGCACCGCCGACCTGGCCGACCGGGTCCTCCTTGCAGCTGCCCTTGCCGAGGAACGCGCTGGTGGAAAGGTTGATCCCGGGAGATCCGGCAGCCGGGTCCCAGCCGTGCAGGGTGCCCGGGGCCGGTTCCCACGACGGCGGCACGTCGTACGCGTAGCTGCCGTCCTTGCCCGCCACCGACTGCCATCCGGCGACCACCGGCGGCACGACGACCCTCGGTTCCGGCTGATAGGTGCGCGGCGCACGCGGAGTGTCGTCGGTGCTGGCGGAACGGTGGTCTTTGGCGGAGAAGACGTTGTAGCCGAACACCCCGATCAGGATGACGATCGGAACTGCCTTGACGAGGCGGAGATTGACCTTGCGGGGCGACCCCTGCTTGAGCTGTGCCGGGGTGAGCTTCTGCCGCATCGGGTCCGGCTGCGGCTCTGGTGCTGGTTCGGACGGCTCCGGCGCCGGGTCGGCTTTCCCGTACCCGGCGCTCGGAAACCGAGGCGCGTCGGAGGGTTCGTACCCGCCGAAGCCGCTCAGCGCGGCGTTGTCCTGGTACCCGCCGCTGTCGTCGCGGCGTTTCCGCCCGAACCAGCCCACGGGCTTCAGCCGCGGACGAGCTTCGCGAGGTGGTCGACGACCGAGTCGACAGCGATCTCTTCGCGTTCGCCGGTGCGCCGGTCCTTGACCTCGACCAGCCCGTTGGCGAGGCCGCGGCCGACGACGAGGATCGTCGGGACGCCGACCAGCTCCGCGTCGGCGAACTTCACGCCCGGGGTGGCCTTGCGGTCGTCGAGGATGATTTCGAGACCCGCGGCGTCGAGTTCGGCGGCCAGCTTCTCCGCGCCCTCGCGCACCGTCTCGTCCTTGCCCGCGATGACCACGTGCACGTCGAACGGCGAAACCTCGCGCGGCCAGACGAGGCCCTGCTCGTCGTGGTTCTGCTCGGCGAGCACCGCGACCAGCCGCGAGACGCCGACGCCGTAGGAGCCCATGGTGATGCGGACCGGCTTGGAGTCCGGGCCGAGCGCGTCGACCTCGAAGGCGTCGGTGTACTTGCGGCCGAGCTGGAAGATGTGCCCGATCTCGATGCCGCGCGCGGCGACGAGCGTGCCGTGGCCGTCCGGCGAAGCGTCGCCCTCGCGGACCTCGGCGGCCTCGATGGTGCCGTCCGGGGTGAAATCGCGGCCGGCGACCAAGTCGAGCACGTGGTGGTCGCGCTGGTCGGCACCGGTCAGCCAAGCCGTTCCCTCGACCACGCGCGGGTCGACGAGGTAGCGGACCCCGTTCTCCTGCAACGCCTTCGGGCCGATGTAGCCCTTGACGAGGAAGGGGTTCTTGGCGAAGTCGGCCTCTTCGAGCAGTTCCACCTCAGCGGGTTCGAGCGCCGCTTCGAGACGCTTGAAGTCCACCTCGCGGTCGCCCGGGACGCCGATGCCGAGCAGCTGCCATTCCTTCGCACCCGGCTGACGCGTCTTGACCAGGACGTTCTTCAGCGTGTCCGCCGCGGTGAACTCGCGGCCGAGCCCGGCGGCGTTGAAGAACGCGACGAGGGTTTCGATGGTCGGTGTGTCCGGGGTGTGGTGGACCTGCGCCTCGGGCAGACCGTCGAGCGACCGTGCGGCGGGCGCCGGCGTGACCACGGCTTCGACGTTCGCCGCGTAGCCCGATTCGGTGCTGCGGACGAAAGTGTCCTCGCCGTTCTCCGCGACCGCGAGGAACTCCTCGGACGCGGACCCGCCCATCGCGCCGGACGTGGCGGCCACGATGACGTACTCGATGCCCAGGCGGTCGAACAGCTTGACGTAGGCGTCGCGGTGCTTCTGGTACGAGGTGGCGAGGCCGTCGTCGTCGAGGTCGAAGGAGTAGGAGTCCTTCATGACGAACTCGCGGCCGCGCAGGATGCCCGCGCGGGGGCGCGCCTCGTCGCGGTACTTGGTCTGGATTTGGTACAGCGTGACCGGGAAGTCCTTGTAGGAGCTGTACTCCCCCTTCACGGTGAGCGCGAACAGCTCCTCGTGCGTCGGGCCGAGGAGGTAGTCGGCTCCCTTGCGGTCCTGGAGGCGGAAGAGGGTGTCGCCGTACTCGGTCCAGCGGTTGGTGACCTCGTAGGGCTCGCGGGGCAGCAGCGCGGGGAACTGGATCTCCTGCGCGCCGATCGCGTTCATCTCCTCGCGCACGGTCTCCTCGACCCGGCGCAGCACGCGCAGCCCGAGCGGCAGCCACGAGTAACCACCCGGGGCGACCCGGCGGACGTAGCCGGCGCGTACCAGCAGCCGATGGCTGGGTACCTCGGCGTCCGCCGGGTCCTCGCGCAGCGTGCGGAGGAACAACGACGACATCCTGGTGATCACTGGGGACTCCCTGCACTGGGCCTTTAGGCGTTTCGCACAGAGTAGTCAACCCCCTGGCCGCGACGCATGCGGGTTATCGGCGGGCGCGGTTTTTGTCGGTGGTGGCGGTTAGCGTGCGGGCATGGGTTTGGAGATGGGCATGATCACCATTGACTGCGCCGACCCGCAGCGGCTGGCGGAGTTCTGGAAGGCCGCGCTGGAGGTCGAGGTGCTCGGCGACTACGGAGAGTTCGTGATGCTGGCCGGCTCGGCTTCGGGCGGGCCGAGGCTCGGGCTGCAGCGGGTGCTGGAGGCGCGGGCCGGGAAGAACCGGGTGCACGTGGACTTCAGCGCGGCGGACCGGGAAGCGGAGGTCCGGCGGCTCGTCGGGCTGGGCGCGGCGGAGCGGGGACGGCACGCGCAGGCGGGGTTGGAGTGGACGGTGCTGGCGGATCCGGAGGGGAACGTGTTTTGCGTGGCTGGGGAGGGGGCGCATTGAGCGGTGTGTGAGGGGCGGTTCGGCGGCGCATTGAGCGGTGCGTCAGGGAGGTTCGGCGGCGCATTGAGCGGTGCGTGAGGGGCGGTACGGCGATGCATTGAGCGGTGCGTGCGGGTGGCTCGGCTTCGGGCTGGTGCCGCCGGTGCTGGGCGGCCCGCTGTCTGGGCTGGGGTGGATGGTCCTGGCGTGTCCGGAACGTCTGCTGCGTGGCTGGAGGTGGCGCGCGCTGAGTGGTGCCGCGCGGGTGGCTCGGCTCCGAGGTGGTGCCGCCTGGCGCTGGCGACCCGCCGTCCGGACTGGAGCGGGCCGTCCTGACCGAGCCGGCGGGAAACGCGTGCTGCGAAGCTGACGACGGGGCGCACTGAGCGGCACCGCGAGAGCGGCTCGTTTCCCGGCGGCATCACCGCCATCCGGACTGGAGCGGACCGTGCTGACGGATCCGGAGCGGAAGCGTGCGCTGCGTCGGATAGCCCGGGTCGAGCCAGCCGTCCGCCCCGGGCAGCCCGCCGTGCCGGGAGCGGCACGTCACCGCGAGCCCGAGGCCTTGTCCTCGCCGACCCCGGCCTCGACCTCGCGCGCCCCATGCAGCACGGGGCCGCGCTTGGCGTGCGCGACCTTGCCGTTCCCGCCCGCTGACCAGGAAGTGGGCGAGGGCCAGCGCTCCATGAGCGCGTTGCGGAGTTCACGCCCGCGCACGTTGACGACGCCAGTGCCGAGCACCGCGGCGACGAACACGCCCACCGAGACCGCCATCGCGACAAGCGATTCAGTGCGGTAGGCGGCAAAGACGTCCTGCGACCCCAGTCCGAGCCCGTTGCCGATCAGATAGGAGGACGTACTGAACACCAGTCCCGCCCCGGACATCATCGCGGCGACCCGCGCCAGGGGATGCGTCTGCCGCTGCGAGTGGTAGGCCAGCAGGTCCTCGGCCGGGCGCTCGGATCCGGGGTCGGCCAGCCACGCGCGCAGCTCGGCGCGTTCGGACCGGCGCTGCCTCCAGTCGAACAGCACGCCGACGGTCGCCAGCAGGATGCCCAGCACCATCAGGATCGCGAAGATCCAGATTCCCCCGCCGATCAAGGTCTCGACCGGAGAGGAGTAGGTGGTCGCCTCGCACTTGTATCGTCCGCCCGCGCACCGCGTCAGCACCGACAGCTGCAGCGCGAGAACACCCACGAGCCAGAAACCGGCCGCACCGTAGAGACAGCGCTTCGCGATCGACGGCCTGGCCGGAGTCTTCTTGCCCGCACCGTCGCGCGCCCGTTCCCAGGCGCGCTCTTCGTCGTCCGAACTCCACTGCCCGGCGATCCGGGCATGGCGACGTTCGTGGGCCCGGACCAGCAGGTGGGAACTGGCGTACCCGACGAGGGCCATGAGCACGGCGTAGCCGGTGACGAGAGAGAAGATCAGCAAGCTCTCGGCGTCGTCTCCCTCCGCCAGCACCACGATCAGCCCGATCACCCCCAGCAGGCCGGCCAGCACCGCGTTCGCCCAGCCGAAGAAGGCGAGCGCCTCCGCGGGTTTGCCGATGACGGACCGGACCTGGTCAGGAGACGGAACGGCACAACGGGACGCGCCCCGGACGACCGCGCGGTCGATCGCCCTGGACGTGGTCGACTCCCGCACGAAACTGGCCACCGCGCCGACGGCGCACAAGACCAGCACGAACGCCAGCAGAACGCCCATGCTCATCCGGCTGAGATGGTCGACAACCTTCTCCAGACCGGGATCGTCGAGCAGGTCCTCCTCGGCGAGCAGTCCGATGCCCAGGATCAGCACGAACGCGCCGCCCAGGCCGATCAGGAACGAGGTCAGGGACCGGACACAGGCGCGCGCGGCCTCACTGGCCAGCCCGACCTCGTACTCGTGCCAATGCCAGCTTCCGTCGGCACTCACCGGGGATCTCCTCTGCCCGCCGCGTTTGGTCGGCCGCAGCATAAAGAAGAAACCGCCCAAATCGGGAACGGCGCGGTGCTACCGGCGTGGCGGGAACGAGGCGCAGTCAGCTCAGCGGCAGCACATACCCGTAATTCCGCTCAGCCGCCCGGTACCCGCACCGCTCGTAAACCGCCAGCGCGCGGTGGGTGTTGTCCACATCCACCGACAGCGACGACCGTTCGAAGCCAGCCGTGCGGGCGGCTTCGAGAGTGTGCGCCAGCAGCGCCGACGCCAGACCTCGCCCGCGCGCCTCCGTCCGGGTGCCGACGTAGTTGACGTGCAGTTCCCGCACGCCCGTCGCCAGTGCGTCCGCCTCGAAGAACGACGACATCACGAACGCCACGGCCCGGTCGCGTTCCGGGGAAAGCAGGAGGAACGACAGGTCCGGCACGAAGTCCTTGCTGTCGCGGAACCGGTGTGCCCACTCGTCCGCGGAGAGCCAGGTGCTGCCCCAGTGTCCGTCGAACGAGGCGTTGCGCGCGTCGAGCACCAGGGCGTCGTAGCGCTTCTCGCAGGCGGCCAGCACAAGGTCGTCCGGAAGCGGCGGGGCCGGGGGCAGCGCGGACAGGTCCGCGCGCATCTCCACGAAAGTCCGCTCCTGCTTGAACCCGCCGCGTTCGAGCAGCGACTGGTACCAGTGCTCGTTCTCGTGCGCGCCAGCGTGCAGTTCCAGCTTCGCGTCCGGGAAGTGCCGGACGTGGACGCTACGGGCCGTGCGCACGAGCCACTCCGTCAGCACCGAAGCGACCTCGTCGTTGCGGTACTCGGGGTCGGTCAGCGACGCGACGTGCGGCTGGTGCACCGGCTCAGCGGCGTCGCGGGCGATGACGAGTGCGTAGCTCACCAGGCGCGAACCGTCCCAGGCTCCGATGCTCGCGCCGGGCAGGTCGACCGACGGACCGGACAGCTCCTGCCGCACGTCCTCCTCGTCCCAGTGTTCACCGGTGCGGTCGGTTTCCTCCGCGACGGCACAGAGCCGGTTGACCTCGCCGACGTCGGCGAGCGTGAGCGGGCGCCAGGTCAGTTCCATAGCCAGCAGGGTAAGGAGCGGCACACGGCCGCCGCACCTGGTTTACCCGGCGGTTACGCTCCGGGGGTGCTGGTGCTCCTCCCTCCTTCCGAAACCAAGGCCGCCGGCGGCAAAGGCGCGCCGCTTGACCTGGACGCGCTGTCGTTCCCCGAGCTGAACCCGGTGCGCGCCAAACTGGCCGACGCCCTCGTCGAACTGGCCGCCGACGTCCCGGCCAGCCTCGCCGCGCTGGGCATCTCCGCGCGCCAAGCGGACGAGGTCACCCGCAACGCCCAGCTCTGGTCCTCCCCCACGATGCCCGCGCTGCGCCGCTACACCGGCGTCCTCTACGACGCACTCGACGTCAAAAGCTTCACCCGCGCCGGACTGGCCAAGGCACAACAGCGGCTGGCGGTCACGTCCTCCCTGTTCGGCGTCGTAGCGGCCACCGACCCCATCCCCGCCTACCGCCTCTCGGGCGGCAACACAGTCCCCGCGCTGGGAACCGTCCGGGGCCTGTGGAAGCCGGTCCTGGAACCAGTACTGCGCGAGACCGAAGGCCTGATCGTGGACCTCCGCTCCGGCACCTACGCCGCCTTCGCGAAGCTGCCCTCAGACGCAGTCACCGTCCGCGTGGTCACCGAGGACGCGAACGGCAACCGCACCACGGTCAGCCACTTCAACAAGGCCTACAAGGGCAAACTGGCCGCCGTGCTGGCCACCTCACGCACCGAACCGTCCACTGTGGACCAGCTGATCCGCGTCATCGCCAAAGCGGGCCTGACCGTGGAACGCACCGGCGACCACGCCCTGGACCTGCTCACCGGCTGACCGCAAGAATCACCGCCCCAACACCGCCATCGCCGCGTTCCGCCCAGGAATCCCGCTCACCCCGCCCCCGCGAACCGCCCCGGCCCCGCACAACAACACCCGCTCATCCCCAGTCTCAACCCCCCACTTCCCCACCGCCTCGTCCTCGCCATATGGCCACGACAAATCACGGTGAAAAATATGCCCACGCGGCAACCCCAACTCCGCCTCCAAATCCAGCGGAGTCTTAGCCTCAACACAAGGCTTCCCCTCGGCATCCAGCAGCAGACAGTCCTCGATCGGCTCATCGAGCACACTGTCCAAAGACGCCAAAGTCGCCCGCAACGCCTCCGCCCGAGCCCCCGCATTATCCGCCTCGAACAACCGAGCCGGCATATGCAACCCAAACAACGTCAACGTCTGCACCCCCGCCGCCTGCTCACCAGGACCGAGAATCGACGGATCAGTCAGCGAATGACAATAAATCTCACAAGGCGGCACCGAAGGAACCCGCCCAGCCGCAGCCTCCCGGTAAGCAGTCTCCAACTGCGCAAACGATTCATTGACATGAAAAGTCCCGCCAAACGCATCCCTCGGATCAACCGTCGAATCCCGTAACCGAGGCAACCGGCGCAGCACCATGTTCACCTTCAACTGCGCCCCCTCCGGCGGTTCCCCTGGCTCCTCGCCCAGCAACCGGGCAAGCACCCGCGGCGCGACATTCGCCAGCACATGCCCGCCCACCACCACCCGCTCCACATCCCCGTCGAGGTAACGAACCTCGCCATCCGGCGTCACCGAAAGCACTTCCGCACTGGTAACCAATGACGCCCCGGCACGCCGAGCCGCATCCGCGAGCGCATCAGTCACCGCGCCCATGCCCCCGACCGGAACATCCCAGTCACCCGTGCCATTGCCGATCAGATGATAAAGCAGGCAACGATTCTGCCGAAGCACCTCATCGTCCGCAGACGCGAAAGTACCGATCAACCCATCGGTGAGCACCACCCCGCGCACAACATCGTCCTCGAACAATTCCCGCAGCGTTTCCCCCACCGGACGCTCGAAAAACATCTCCCACGCCGCATCGTCGCCGATCCGCCGCCGCAACTCGGCCCGCGAGGGCAACCGCTCAGTCAGCGAATCGAACGTAGCCTCCGCCACCCGCCCCGCGGACGTGTAAAACCGTTGCCAGGCCGCATAGTCCTTTGTGGACCCAGTAACCGCACGGAACGAAGCCTCAGTCCGCGCGCCATCCCCCGTGTCGACAAGGAGACCGCCGCCGCCCACCGGCGTGTACGACGACATCCGCCGCCTCCGCAGCTGGACGTCCAGCCCCAACTCGGCGATGATCCGCTTCGGCAGCAGGCTGACCAGGTACGAATACCGCGACAGCCGAACGTCCACGCCAGGAAAAGCGCGGAACGACACCGCCGCGCCACCGATCTCCGCACGTCGTTCCAGCACCAGCACCGACCGTCCGGCCCGGGCCAGATAGGCAGCGGCGACGAGCCCGTTGTGCCCGCCGCCGACGATTACCGCGTCGTAGTCCACCGCCGCGAGCCTAATGCTTGCCATGGAGCGCGCTCCAGGTCTTAGCGTCGCCGTTGACCAGATCAGGCGCAGAAGGAGCGAAATGACCGACGTCCCGACCCGGAACCTCGGCGGGCTGACCGTTTCCGCACAGGGCTTGGGCTGCATGGGAATGAGCCACGGCTACGGCGCGACCGACGACGCGCAGTCGACCGAAACCCTGCACCACGCCCTCGACCTGGGCGTGACCTTCCTGGACACCTCCGACTTCTACGGTTCCGGCCACAACGAGGAACTGATCGGCCGCGCGATCGCCGGCCGTCGCGACGAGGTAGTGCTGGCAACGAAATTCGGCATCGCGCACCGCCTCGGCGAACCGGCCGAGGTCCGCGGCGACGCCGCCTACGTGCGCCAGGCCTGCGAAGCCTCGCTGCGGCGGCTCGGCGTCGACCACATCGACCTGTACTACCTGCACCGAGTCGATCCGGACGTGCCGATCGAGGAAACCGCCGGCGCGATGGCGGAGCTGGTCCAGGCCGGAAAAGTCCGCCACCTCGGGCTTTCCGAGGCGAGCGCGCAGACCATCCGGCGCGCGCACGCGGTGCACCCGATCGCGGCGCTGCAGAGTGAATGGTCGCTGTGGACCCGCGGCCTGGAAACGGAAATCGCGCCGACCTGCCGCGAACTCGGCATCGGCGTCGTCCCGTTCTCCCCGCTGGGCCGCGGCTTCCTGACCGGCCGCTACCGCTCCACCGAAACGATGGCGGACAACGACGTCCGGCGCTACCAGCCGCGTTTCGCCGACGGCAACCTCGACCGGAACCTCGCGATCGTGGCGAAACTGGAGGAACTGGCCGCCGCGAAAGAGGTCACGACCGGACAGCTGGCGCTGGCCTGGGTACAGGCGCGCGGCGAGGACGTGGTGCCGATCCCGGGCACGCGGCGGAAGCAGTACCTGGAGGAAAACCTCGCGGCCCTGACCGTCGACCTGACCGCCGACGACCTCGCCGCGATCGAAGCGGTCGCCGCCCCGGAGAACTTCGCGGGCGAACGCTACGACGCGGCGCACCTCGCGCTGGTCAACCGCTGATCCGAGGCGACGCTGGACGTCTGGTGTCCAGCGTCGCCTCGGCGATGGGTGCTTCCCGGCGGCCGGAGCCGACGCTGCCCGGCAGCTCATCCGAGAGTTCGCCGCACGAAACCGCGCTCCGACTCCACAGCGAGACCTGGCCGGGCTTCACCCGCTGACCGAGTCCCCGACCAAGCGCTCCACCGCGTCGAACGCCCGCGCCAGCCGCTCGCGGTGCGATACCGCCAGCTCAGCCAGGTCCTCCCCCTCCAGCCGGCGCCGGACGGTCGCCACCGCCACCGTCCGGTAAGCCGCCACCACCAACGCGGCGACCAGCGCCGCGTCCCCGGTAAACCGCGCGTCCGCGGCGAGTTCCCCGGCCAGTTCGGCTTCCATCTCGTACCCGAACGCCCGCAGCCGCGCGATCAGCGCGGGCGACTCCGCGACCGTCCGCATCAACGGCTCGATGTCGCCGCCCACGCCGGACAGCACGTGCGCCTCTTCCAGCAGCGTCAGCGAGAGCTGCCGGAGCGCGTCCACCACGCCGCCAGTCCGTTCGCGGACCGCCGACCGCACCAGTTCGATCGCCTCCGGCAAACGGTCCAGCAGCAGGTCTTCCTTGCGCTCGAAGTGCGAAAACACGGTCACCTTGGACACCCCGGCCGCGGCGGCGACCTCGGCGATCGTGACCTCGTCGAACCCGCGTTCCAGGAACAGCCCGGTCGCGACCTCGGCGATCCGCGCCCGCGTCTTGGCCCCGCCCCGGTCGCCGCGATTGGGCATGAGTCCACCCTTCCGTGTTACGTTTACCTGGTAAGCTTACTCGGTAAGCACACTTGGTTAAGCCGTCGAGCAAGGGTAAAGGAGAGTGCGCCATGGGGCGGACTGAGGTGATCGTCGCCGGGGCCGGGCCCACCGGGCTGTTCCTCGCCGGGGAACTCGCGCTGCGCGGAGTGGGAGTGACCGTCCTGGACCGGCTGGAGGAGCCGGATCCGAACATCAAGGCCGGATCGGTCAACGTCGCGAGCGCCGAACTGCTCGACCGGCGCGGCCTGCTGCCCGAGGCGGAGGCGGCGCAGCGGCGGTTCCTCGAGTCGGTCGGCAAATTCGGCCCGACGGTCGAGGCCGCCAAGCGGGGCGGCCGCCGGTTCCTCGCCGCCGGGCACTTCGCCGGTTTCCTGTTCGACAACGACCTGATCGACCAGAGCGACCCGGTGCTCGCCGCGCACCGGGCGGTGTCGAACGGGCTCGGGGTGCCGCAGCAGGAGGTCGAGCAGATGCTCGGCGAACACTGCGCCCGGCTCGGCGTCGACCTCCGGCGCGGCGTCGAGGTCCGCGGCGTGCGGGACACCGGCGAATCCGTGACGGTCGAAACGAGCGCGGGCGAGTTCACCGCGAGCTGGCTCGTCGCGGCCGACGGCGGGCGGAGCGTCATCCGGAAGCAGCTCGGCGTCGAATTCGTCGGCACGGACCCGGAAATGACCGGCTACCAGGCGATCGCCGACTTCGCCGACGCGAGCGGCCTGCGACCGGGCTGGACCTGGACGCCGCGCGGCGTCTACGCGTACGGCCCGGTGCCCGGCCGCATCTTCCTCAGCCGCTTCTGCGAACCGCCGAGGGATCGCGACGCCGCGGTGACGGTCGACGAGCTGCAGGAGGCCGTCCGCGACGTCACCGGAGTCCCGGTCACCATCACCGGAATCCGCGGCCGGGCAACGAGGTTCACCGACAACGCCCGCCAGGCCCGGCACTACCGGCACGGCCGCGTGTTCCTGGCCGGCGACGCGGCGCACGTCCACTCCCCGCTCGGCGGACAGGGCCTGAACCTCGGTCTCGGCGACGCGGCGAACATCGGCTGGAAACTCGCCGCGGCCGTCCAGGGCTGGGCACCGGCCGGGCTGCTCGACACCTACGAGACCGAACGCCATCCCGTCGGCGCCGGGGTGCTCGACTGGACCCGCGCGCAGGTCGCGCTCCTGCGCGGCGACGAACGCACGGAACAGCTGCGCAAGATCGTCGGCGGCGAACTGCTCCGGGTGCCCGCCGCGATGAACCGCATCGTCGCGCTGTCGTCCGGGATCCTGCAGCACTACGACGTCGCGGACGACGCCGATGCTCCGGTCGGCTCGATCGCCGGGGACGTCGAGCTGACATCCGGGTCCCGGCTCGCCGACCATGCGCACGACGGCCGGTTCGTGCTCGTCGACCGCTCCCCCGACGGCCGGTTCGCGGTGTCCGGGCTGGACGACCGGCTGGCGTACGTGGCCGATCCGGCGGACGAGCCGAGCCTTCTCGTCCGTCCCGACGGAGTGATCGTCTGGGCGAGTTCCGGGAGCGACGACCAGAAGCTCCTCGACGCCGCGCTCTCCCGGTGGGCGGGGGCGAAATAAATCAGTTGCGGCGGTCCTGGGCGAGGCGGCAAGGTGGTCGGCGACCGGCGGGGAGCCGCCGGGTGCCGGAAGCAAGGGAGGTGCGTCGTGGAGTTTGTCCGGGCGCTGTCCTGCCCTCTTCCGCCCGCCCGCCTCGGCTAGAGCACGCGCTCGCCTGGTGGGCACCCTGATCTAGGAGAACTCACCAGTGCGCGAGCACGATTTCGACGAATTTGCCGACGCCTCCGACTACGCCGACCGCCGGATGCGCCGCCGCCCCCGCTACGACGACCAGCCCGCCCCCGCCCGCCGGGGACGGCTCACCGAAGCCGAGCGAGTCCGGCTCTCCCAGCTTCGCGAAGACGCTTACACCGAAACCGAACTGCCCGACGGCGCCGACCGGTGGTCCAACTGGGACGGGGCCGACCAAGGCCCGCATCCCCGGCCGGACTGGGTGATCACCGAACTCGCCGCGGTCGACACCGACCTCGGCGTGCTCAAGACCGGCAAGGAAGCGGACGTGCACCTGCTGCGCCGCAATCTTCCCGGCGAGGACGGCGTTCTGCTGGCAGCCAAGCGATACCGCTCAGACGAGCACAAGCTCTTCCACCGCGACGCGGGTTATCTCGAGGGCAGGCGGATGCGCCGGTCCCGCGAGATGCGCGCGATGGAGGGGCGCACCTCGTTCGGCCGCAACCTGATCGCCGAACAATGGGCGGTGGCCGAGTTCGCCGTGCTCAGTCGCTTGTGGACGATCGGCGCGCCGGTGCCGTATCCGGTGCAGCGCCACGGCACCGAGATCCTGCTGGAGTTCCTCGGCGAATCCGACGGCACCGCCGCGCCCCGGCTGGCGCAGCTGCGGCCCGGGCCGGACGAACTGGCCGACCTGTGGGAGCAAGCCGTGTCCGCGCTGGAACTCCTGGCGGGACAAGGACTCGCGCACGGCGACCTGTCCGCGTACAACCTCCTGGTGCACGAAGGCCACCTGATGGTGATCGACCTTCCCCAGGCGGTCGACGTGATCGCGAACCCGCGCGGACGGGAATTCCTCGCCCGCGACGTCGCGAATCTCGCCGGCTGGTTCCGCGGCCGCGGACTGTCCGAACAGGTCGCCGACACCGGTGACCTGGTGCGGGAACTGGAAAACGCGGCCGGTCTCGGCTGATCCTCCCGGCGGGGCCGCGGGTGTGCGCCAGCCCACACCTGCGACCCCGCCCACAACCGCCCACCTGGGTGCGGGGCAACCGCGATCTCTCAGGTAGAGTGTGTCAAGACCGCAACGGCGGCGTGGATGAGTTGGTGTCCGTCGCCTCCACAGTCCGCAGAAGGACTCGCGGCCATCCGAAGCAATTTCCGTCGGTGTGCCACGCCATGGCTCGGCGCACCGGGTCCGTCCCTGTGAACGCCCATCGCCACACCATCTTGCCCTGCCTGCGCGCGGGCAGCCCGGGCCTCCTTGCGACGTGCCACGTCCGAGAGGCATTTGTGACGATCACGTACGACTCCGGCCAGTCCGCCCGCTCCCGAGCGGGCCGCCCCGAGCGCAAGCCGCGGCACCGGCCGGCCGGTGGAGACGTTCTCCACGACGACACGGTGGAAACCCCCGCCGTGAAGACTTTCGCCCAGCTGGGCCTGCCCGAGCCACTGCTGCGGGCGCTCGCCGAGGCGGGCATCGACGCGCCGTTCCCGATCCAGTCCGCGACCATCCCGGACGCGCTGGCCGGCCGCGACGTGCTGGGCCGCGCCCAGACCGGGTCCGGCAAGACGCTGGCCTTCGGCCTGGCCATCCTGGCCCGGCTCGACGGCGGCAAGGCCCGCCCGAAGCGCCCCCGCGCGCTCGTGCTGGTGCCGACCCGCGAGCTGGCCATGCAGGTGGCCGACTCGCTGACCCCGCTCGCCAAGTCGCTCGGCCTGTGGTGCCGCACCGCGGTCGGCGGCATGTCCTTCGGCCGCCAGGCGGAATCGCTCGCCCGCGGCGTCGACCTGCTGATCGCCACCCCGGGCCGGCTGTCGGACCACGTCCGCCAGGGCACCGCCTCGCTCGGCGACTGCAACTTCATCGCCCTCGACGAGGCCGACCAGATGGCCGACATGGGCTTCATGCCGCAGGTCCGCGAGATCATGGACCTCACGCCTCCCGGCGGGCAGCGGCTGCTGTTCTCCGCGACGCTCGACGGCGACGTCGACAAGCTGGTCCGGCAGTACCTCGCCGACCCGGTCACGCACTCGGTCGCGCCGTCGACCGCGAGCGTCACCACCATGGACCACCACCTGTTCCAGGTGTCGCACTCGGACAAGCAGGACATCATCACCCGGATCGGCGCCCGCGAGGGCCGCACGATCATGTTCGTGCGCACCAAGCACCACGTGGACCGGCTCACCGAGCGGCTGCGCGAGAGCGGCGTGCACGCGGTGGCGCTGCACGGCGGCAAGACCCAGGGCCAGCGCAACCGCGTCCTCGCCGACTTCAAGGAAGGCCACGCGGCGGTCCTGGTGGCCACCGACGTCGCCGCGCGCGGCATCCACGTCGACGACATCTCCCTGGTGCTGCACGTCGACCCGGCCGCGGACCACAAGGACTACCTGCACCGCGCGGGCCGCACCGCCCGGGCGGGCGCGTCGGGCATCGTCGTCACCCTGGTGACGCACGACCAGCGGCGCACCGTCCGCCGGATGACCGACCGGGCCGGCGTGCGCGCCGAGACCACGATGATCCGCACCCACGACGAGGACCTGTCCCGCATCACCGGCGCCCGCGAGCCGAGCGGCGAGCCGGTGGTGGAGCGTCGCCGGGAGTCCCCGCGCCGCTCCGGCGGCCGCGGCTTCGGCGGCGACCGCGGCGGCTTCCGCGGCGGTCGCGAGGGCGGCGGCTACCGCGGCTCGCGCGAAGGCGGCCGTGGCGGTTACGGCTCCCGCGAAGGCGGCGGCGGTTACGGCTCGCGTGACGACCGCGGCGGTTCCCGCGAAGGCGGCTACAACCGCGGCTCGTACGAAGGTCGCGGTTCGCGCGAGGGCGGCTACGCCCGCGAAGGCGGCTTCTCGCGGGAAGGCGGCCGCGAAGGCGGTTACGGCTCCCGCGAGAACCACGGCGGCGGCGGTTACAGCCGCAGCCGGAAGCAGTCGCGCGCCGGCGGCGGCTTCGGCCGCCCGAGCCGCGGCCCGCGCCGCGGACACGACGCCTGATTCCTGAGAACGGCCCCGCTCCGGCGGGGCCGTTCTTCGTTTCCGGGCAGGTTTCCGCTCGCCGCCGCGCCCGGGGCTTGCGGTCCGTGAGGGGAACCCTGCGGGAATCTGATTCCTTCAGGGTTCCCCTCACGGACTTGAAGATCGCAGGCAGCCCGTGTTTCCGTTGCCCCGCCACGCTTCCCACCCTCCCCGGGGGCGGGGGCGGCACACGCGCCCACCGGCCGGATGCGACACTGCCTGGGTGACTGACACTCCGCCGCTGCCGCCAGAGAACGTCTTCGACTGGCTGGAAGCCGAAGGCCAGCGGCGAGCGGAAGCCGGTCTCGGGCGGCGGATGACTCCGCGGCCGGCGCAGCACCCCGGGCTCGACCTCGCCGGCGACGACTACCTCGGGCTCGCCCGCGACAAGCGCGTCGCCGGGGCAGCCGCGGCGGCCGCGTTGCGCTGGGGCGCCGGGGCCACCGGATCGCGCCTGGGCACCGGGTCCACCGAACTCCACGCGGAACTCGAACACGAGCTGGCCCGCTTCTGCGGCGCCCAAGCAGCACTGGTGTTCTCCTCCGGCTTCACCGCGAACCTCGGCGCGGTCACCGCTCTGTCCGGCTCCGAATCGGCGATCGTCACGGACAAGTACGTCCACGCGTCGCTGGTCGAAGGCTGCCGTCTTTCCCGTGCGGACATCGCGGCGGTCGAGCACTCGACTCCGTCCGCGATCAAGCACGCGCTGGCCACCCGCCGTAAACCGCGCGCGATCGTGGTCACCGATTCGGTGTTCTCGGCGGACGGCGAACTCTCGCCGCTGGGCGAACTCGCCGACATCTGCCGTACGCACAGCGCCGCGCTGGTCGTCAACGACGCGCACGGCTTCGGGGTGCTCGGCGAAGGCGGCCGGGGCGCGGTGCACGCCGCTGGGCTGTCGTCCGCGCCGGACGTCGTCACCACGCTGACGCTCGCCAATGCCCTGGGCGCGCAAGGCGGTGCTGTCGTCGGCCCGCGACGCGTGATCCGGCATCTCGTGGACACCGCGCGCAGCTTCCTCTTCGACACCGCCCTCGCCCCGGCCAACGCTGCCGCCGCGCTGACTGCGTTGCAGGTGCTCAAATCCGAGCCGGACCTTCCGGCGAAAGTCATCGAGAACGCCGGAAACCTCGCGATGGGGTTGAAGAACGCCGGTATCCCGGTGAGTCTCCCCGAAGCCGCCGTGGTCGCTGTGCAGACTCCGTCGCCGCAGGCAGCCACCGCGTGGGCGGAAGCCTGTGCGGAGCAAGGGATTCTCGTCGGCTGCTTCCGCCCGCCCGCCGTGCCGGACGGCGTTTCCCGGCTGCGTCTCACCGCCCGCGCGGATCTGTCCGAGGCGGACGTCGACCGCGCGGTGAAGGTGATCGCCGCGACCGCACCGCGCGGTTAGCCCTTGCGGCGCATGGTGACGTGCGGGATCCCGTCTTCCAGGAACTCCTCGCCCTCGGCGACGAACCCGAACCGCGCGTAAAGCTGCTGCGCATAGGTCTGCGCATCCAGCACGAACTCCCCGGCCGCGCCCTCCAGCGCCGCCGCCATCAGCTGTGCCGCCAAACCCTGCCCGCGCGCCGGCTTCGCCGTCACTACCCGGCCGATCCGCGACCCGCCGCCGGGTTCGGCCAGCACGCGCAGGCACGCCACGACCTCGCCGCCGGAGGTCAGCCACAGATGCCGCGTCTCCGGGCGCAGGTCTAGCCCGTCGATGTCGGCGTACACGCAGTCTTGTTCCACCACGAACACGTCCGACCGCAGCCGGAGGATCGCGTACAGCTCGGCGGCGGTGAGTTCGGGCCCGGTGGCGCGGTGCAGAGTCGTCACACGACCCTGCTTAACACAGCTCAGCCGAACAGCCGCGCCTGGGACTGCGCCGCGATGTCGTCGGAGAACTGCGAAACCCGGGTGTACACGCCGGGTTTGCCCGCCTTCCCGCAGCCGTCGCCGAAGGACACGATGCCGACGAGCGTGTCGCCCTCGACGAGCGGGCCGCCGGAATCGCCCTGGCAGGCGTCCTGGCCGCCTTGGGGGTAACCGGCGCACACCATGCTCGACGGGTCGTACGTGTCGTAAGCCGTCTTGCAGGCGGAGTCGCTGACCAGCGGCACCTGGGCGCTGCGCAGCACGTCCGACCGCTCGCCGCCTTCGGAGAGCCGGCCCCAGCCGAGCACGGTCGCCTGCGTGCCTTCCGCGTACCGCGACTGGTCGCTCTTGTCCGCGACCTTCGCCGCCTGGTAAGGCAGCCGCCCGCGCACGGTGAGGACCGCGATGTCGTCGCCCTTGGTCGGGTCGCTGTAGTCCGGGTTCACCCAGACCTTCGAGACGCCCAGCTCCACGCCGTCGCTGCTCCGTTTGTCCTGGCGGCCGGCGACCACGTGGACCGACGACTTCGGCAGGGCTTTCGCGCAGTGCGCGGCGGTCGCCACCGCGGACGGGCTCACGATCACCGCGCCGCAGAACTGAGACCCGCTCTGGTCGGTGAGGTACACCGCGTACGGGTGGTCGGCGAGCGACGCTTCGCTGCCGCCGACGATCCGCGGCTGCGCGTGCGACCCCGGGTCCGCGGGCTCCGACGCCCACGCCGAGCCGACCGGGACCGCGATCGCGGCGGCGAGCAGCGACCCCGCCGCGAGCAGGACCGGACGGCGGAACTTCGCGGGCATGGGCTTTCCCTTCATCGGCACTACGACGGCACAGCCTGGACGCGCACGGGAATCGGCCGACTCCGGCGCGTGCACACACGGCCGCGATTACCCTAAACGGGCCAAGCCCAAAACGGTGTCACTGGAACGGGTGGAGTCTCTATACACCGAGCGCATTCGCTTAGGTGGTCTCATGCGACGGAAAACAGCCGCGACGGCCGGCGCGCTGATGGTCTTCCTGCTGGCCGGATGTGCCACGAGCACCCCGGCGGCACCCCAGCCGAGCCCGTTGAGCGCGCCGTCGGCGGCGCCCAGCCCGACACTTCCGGCAACTCGGACGGCGACGAGCGCGCCCGCTGTCACCTGGCAGGTGGGTGCTCGTCCGTTGCCGCGGCGGACGGACGGCTTCGGCGAGATCCAGCCGACTCCACCCGAACTGGTGAACCGCTCGCTGCCGACCCAGGACTTCCTCCCGCCGCCGGCGAGCACCACGTACGACGCGAAGATCGCCGCCGTCCCCGACACCGTGCTCAAGCGCAGCACCTGGCAGGCAGCCTGCCCGGTGTCGTCAGGCGACCTTCGCTACGTCACGCTCTCGTTCTGGGGCTTCGACCACCGCGCGCACACCGGCGAACTGCTGGTCAACAAGGACGCCGCCGAGGGAGTGGTGAAAGCGTTCAGCGAGCTGTACGCGCAGCAGTTCCCCATCGAGGAAATGCGCATCACCTCCCCCGCCGAACTCGACGCGCCGCCCACCGGCGACGGCAACGACACCAGCGCGTTCGTCTGCCGTCCGGTGCGCGGGCAGAAGAACTGGTCCGCGCACGCGTACGGGCTCGCGGTGGACGTCAACCCGTTCTGCAATCCCTACACGAAGGGCGATCTCGTCCTCCCGGAGCTGGCGTCCTCCTATGTCGACCGCGCGAACGTGCGGCCGGGGATGGTGACCGCGGGCGGCCCGGTCGTGCGCGCGTTCGCCGGGGCGGGCTGGCAGTGGGGCGGGGCGTGGACGTCGCCGGTCGACCGGATGCATTTCACAGCCAACGGCGAGTGATCCGGGAACACCCGGGCGGGTGCGCGGGGTTGACTAAGCTGGCAGCAGACCGCTTTTCGGAAGGACCGCCGTGCCGCACTACGACCTGGTGATCATCGGGACCGGATCGGGCAACTCGATCCTCGGGCCGGAGTTCGCCGACCTCCGGACGGCCATCGTGGAGAAGGGCGTGTTCGGCGGGACCTGCCTGAACGTCGGCTGCATCCCGACGAAGATGTTCGTCTACGCCGCCGACGTCGCCGCGACGCCCGCGGGCAGCTCGCGCTTCGGCGTGGACGAGCAGCTCACCGCGGTGCGCTGGCCGGACATCCGCGACCGGATCTTCGGCCGGATCGACCCGATCGCCGAGGGCGGCGCGGAGTACCGCGAGAGCCACGAGGACAACCGGAACGTCGACGTCTACCGCGGCGAGGGCCGGTTCACCGGCATGAAGGAGCTGCGCGTCAGCTTCCCCGGCGGCCGTCCGGACGAGGTCGTCACCGCGGACCGGTTCGTGCTCGCCGCGGGCGGGCGGCCGGTGGTCCCGGACGTGCCGGGGCTGGCCGAAACCGGCTACTACACCTCCGACACGATCATGCGCCTCGACGCGCTGCCGGAGCGGATCGTCGTGCTCGGCGGCGGGTACATCGCGGCGGAGTTCGCGCACGTCTTCGCGTCGTTCGGCGTGGCGGTCACGATGGTGAACCGGTCCGGGGCGCTGCTGCGGCAAGAGGACGCGGACATCAGCGCCCGGTTCACCGAACTCGCTTCGCAGCGGTTCGACGTCCGGCTGGACCGCAAGACCGTTCGCGCCCGCCGCACGGACAACGGGGTCGCGCTGGAACTCGAAGGCCCGCAGGGCGCGGAGACCGTCGAGGCCGACCTGATCCTGGTCGCCACCGGCCGCAAGCCGAACTCGGACCTGCTCGACGTGGGTGCCACCGGCGTCGCCACCACCGAACGCGGGCACGTCGTGGTGGACGACTACCAGCAGACGTCCGTCGAAGGCATCTACGCGCTCGGGGACATCTCGTCGCCGCTGGAGCTGAAGCACGTCGCGAACCACGAAGCCCGTGTGGTGCAACACAATCTGCTGCACCCGGACGACCGGATCAAGGCCGACCACCGCTTCGTGCCGCACGCGGTGTTCACCTCACCGCAGGTGGCGTCGGTCGGGCTGACCGAAGCGCAGGCGACCGAGCGCGGACTGTCCTTTGTGGTCTCGAAGCAGGATTACGCGGGCATCGCCTACGGCTGGGCGATGGAGGACACCACCGGTTTCGCGAAGCTGCTGGCCGATCCGGCGACCGGGCAGCTGCTGGGCGCGCACATCATCGGACCGCAGGCGTCGTCGGTGATCCAGCCGCTGATCCAGGCGATGAGCTTCGGCCTGGACGCGCGGTCGATGGCGCGCGGGCAGTACTGGATCCACCCGGCGATGCCGGAACTGGTGGAGAACGCGCTGCTGAACCTGCCGCTGGACTGACGCGGGGATACCCAGAGTTGATCATGCGGGGTGGCGATTCCCGGATCGGGTAACAAGGATCTCGCGTTGTTACTGTTTCCCGCGGAGGTGCGGGGACTGACATGACCGACATGATCGCCGGGGAAATCGTGGTGGCCGCTGAGGAAGTGGCCGCTCGCTGGACCGACGTGACGGATCTTGAGCTGGAATTCGCCGTGCGGCGGGCGGAGCTGGGGACCACAGCCGCGACGCTGGCGCTGCTGGAGGAGCTCCGGGCGATGCCGTCCGAATGGGCCGCGCAATGCCTTGCGGTCGCGGTGGCCGCGCTGGACGACGTGCGGCGCACCGGGCTGCTGCCTGAGCCGTTCGTGAGTGTTCAAGCCGGTTAGAACCGGCCTGAACACTCACGACGTCTCACACGAACCGGCGCCGCCCGGCCAGTGCGCCGAACACCATCTGCGTCAGCATCACCGCGAGCAGCACGATCAACGACACCGTCCAGCTGCCCGTCGCGTCGTGCAGCAGGCCGAACACGAACGGCCCCACCGCCGCCAGCAGGTAGCCGAAGCCTTGCGCCATCCCCGACAGCCGCGCCGTCTCGGCACCGGTCCGGGCGCGCAGTGCGATCACCGTCAGCGCGAGCGAGAACACGCTCATCCCGATGCCGAGCAGGATGCTCCACAGCAGCGGCGAGAACCCGGGCGCGAAGACCAGGCCCAGCATGCCGGCCGCGCCGAACACGCCCATGCCGACAATCCACGGGCTCTGGCTCTTCTGCCGCGCCGCGATCGGCGGGATCACCAGGCTGATCGGCACCGCGATCACCGAGATCAGGCCGAGCAGCAGACCGGCGTCGGCCTTGCTGACGCCCGAGTCGATGAAGACCTGCGGCAGCCAGCCCATCACGACGTAGGCGATGAACGACTGCAGGCCGAAGAAGATCGTGACGATCCACGCGAGCGGGCTGCGCATCAGCGACCGGGCCGGAGCGGCGCCGGCGGCCGGACGCGGCGGACGGCCCGCGCCGCGCGAAGCGATCAGCCACGCCACCAGCGCGATCGCCGACAGCACGCCCCACGCGCCGAGCGCGGCCCGCCAGCCGCCGAGGGCCGATTCCAGCGGCGGGCTCACCGCGGAACCCGCCGCGCCGCCGCCCTGCAGCGCCGCGGTGTAGATGCCCGTCATAAGGCCGACGCGGGCCGGGAACGAATCCTTGATGACCACCGGGATCAGCACGTTGACCAGCGCGATTCCGGCGGTGGCGATCAGCGTGCCGCCCAGCACGACGTACGGTCCGTCGAGCACCCGCACCACCAGGCCCGCGGTCAGCACCGCCAGCGCGAGCCCGATCGCCGGGCCGATGCCGAAGCGGCGCGACAGCACCGGCGCGGCGAGGCCGGCGCCGGCGAAGCACAGGCCGGGCAGCGTCGTGAGGATGCTCGCCCACACCGCGGATGCGCCGAGGCTTCCGCGCATTTCCGCGAGCAGCGGGCCGACGCTCGTGATCGCCGGCCGCAGGTTCATCGCCGTGAGCACCACCGCGACCGCCAGGAGCACGCCGCCGGCCACCACGCCCGGACGGCGACCGGCGGGGACCTCTTCCTCGAGGCTGCCTTCCAGCTCAAGCTCGAGCCGGTCGGAGTAGGTAGCGGTGGACGCGGCAGCGGAATCTCGGGAATCGGCGGACATGTGCGCTACTATTCCATACGTAGGATGATTGGATGAAGGGATCAGGCTGTGCCGTTGGCCACCACTCGCCGCGCCGGACTCGTCGACCAGGTCATCGACCAGCTGCGCGAGGCGGTCACCGCCGGAGAATGGCCGATCGGGCATCGGATCCCGACCGAGCCGGAGCTGTCCGCGCAGCTGGGCGTCGGGCGCAACACGGTCCGCGAGGCCGTGCGCGCGCTGGCGCATACCGGGATTTTGGAGGTCCGTCAGGGCGACGGCACCTACGTGCGCGCGACGAGCGAGGTGTCCGGCGCGATCCGCCGGCTCTGCGGGACGGAACTGCGCGAGGTGCTGCAGGTGCGCCGTCTGCTGGAAGTCGAGGGCGCCCGGCTGGCCGCGACCGCGCGCACCGACGAGGACGTGGCCGAACTGCGCGTCCTGCTCAACCGGCGGGACACCGACTGGGACGAGGGCAGGCTCGACGATTTCGCCCGCAGCGACGCGGAATTCCACCAGGTCGTGGTCCGGTGCGGGCACAACGGCCTGCTGCTGGAGCTGTACCGCGGCCTGATGGAGGCGATCACCGCGAGCGTGGCGTCCACTTCGGACAATCCGGAGCACGCGGAGATGATCCGGCACCGGGAACTGGTGGAAGCGATCGAAGCGCGCGACGCCGGGCGGGCGGCGGATGAGGCGGCCGGGTTCCTGGACGAGCTGATCGCGCGGGCGGAAGACTTGTGATCAGTCGTCCCGCGCCGAGAGCGCTCTGATCAAGCGCTTCGCGCCGCGTCGCGTCCGTTCGTCTGTGTCCTCTTCCAGCGCCTCGCACTCCCGCAGCGCGGCGTCCCGCTCGGCGTCGTCCACCACGAACACGTCGTCCACCGCGGTATAGATCCAATCGCCCTGATTCGGGTCGGCGTCGCCAAGAGCAGCGGCGACCACGGCAAGCCCAGCCGCGTCGAGACGGCGGAGCAAAGCCTCCGCTGTCTCGCGGGTGACGAACGTGTTATCCGCGTCGAGCACGAGTCCCAGCAACGGCCCCTTGGCCTCCGGCATCGCGGCGAAGCTGGCGAGGGCACGGCCCGCGTCCGCTCTGTCGCGATAGTCGGGGCTTTCCGACAGCTTGATCAGGGCGGCCACCGCGGCGTGCCTCGCCTCATCGTTCACGAGAAGGACTTACGGAAGCGTCAGGATCTCCGCGCCGTCGGCGGTCACCACCAGGGTGTGCTCGAACTGCGCGGTCCACTTCTTGTCCTTCGTGGTGACCGTCCAGTCGTCGTCCCACAGGTCGTAGTCGATGGTGCCCAGCGTGATCATCGGCTCGATGGTGAAGGTCATGCCCTCTTCGATCAGCGTCTGCACCGAGGGCTCCTCGTAGTGCAGCACCGTCGGCGCCGTGTGAAACGCCGGGCCGACGCCGTGGCCGGTGAAGTCGCGCACCACGCCGTAGCCGAACCGCTTCGCGTACGCCTCGATCACGCGGCCGATCACGTTGAGCTGGCGGCCGGGGCGGACCGCCTTGATCGCGCGGGCGGTCGCTTCGCGGGTGCGGTCGACCAGGAGCCGCACCTCCTCCGAAACGTCTCCGGCGAGGAACGTCGCGTTGGTGTCGCCGTGCACGCCGCCGATGAAGGCCGTCACGTCGATGTTGCAGATGTCGCCGTCCTCGATCACCGTCGAGTCCGGGATGCCGTGGCAGATCACCTCGTTGAGCGAGGTGCAGCACGACTTCGGGTAGCCGCGGTAACCGAGCGTGGACGGGTACGCGTGGTGGTCGAGCAGGAACTCGTGCACCACCTTGTCGATGTCCTCGGTGGTCGCGCCCGGCTTGACCGCCTTGCCGCCCTCTTCGAGCGCCTGCGCGGCGATCTTCGACGCGACCCGCATCGCCTCGATGACCTCGGGCGTGCGCACTCCGTTGCCGGTGTCCCGTTTCGGCGCCGGCCGGTCCACGTACTCGGGGCGGGCGATGTCGGCGGGGACGGCACGGCGCGGCGTCTGGACGCCGGGCTTCAACGGGGCGCGAACGGACATGTCCCCAGCCTACGACCTCGCCCCGACGCGGCGCAGCCAGCTCAGAACAGCACGGTCGCGTACTGCCCGACCTGCTGGAACCCGATCCGCCGGTAGGCCGCCAGCGCGGGCGCGTTGAACCCGTTCACGTACAGGCTCGCGGTCCGGCCTAGGCCGTGGACCAGGCGGTTCACCACCGCGGCGGTGCCCGCGGTGCCGAGGCCGCCGCCGCGCCGGTCCGGGTGCACCCACACGCCCTGGATCTGGCCGACCCGCGCGGACATCGCGCCGATCTCGGCCTTGAACACGACCTCGCCGTCCTCGAACCGGGCGAACGCGCGGCCGGTGGAGATCAGCTCGCTCACCCGGGCCCGGTAGCTGGCCCCGCCGTCGCCCGCGCGCGGGTCGACGCCGACCTCCTCGATGAACATCGCCACCGCCGCGGGCAGGTAGCGGTCCAGCTCGTGCGGGCGGACGGTGCGGACCTGCGGGTCGGCGGCCACCAGCGGATCGCCTTCGAGCGCCATCAGCGGCTGGTCGCCGCGCACCTCGCGGGCCGGCCCCCATTCCGCGGACAGCTCGTCCCAGAGCCCGAGCACCTGCGGCGCGGGCCCGACGAGCGAGGAGCAGGTGCGCTGGCGGCGCAGGGCCCGGTCGGCGAACGACCGCAGCGCCGAAGCGTTGCCGCGCAACGGGATCAGGTTGGGCCCGGCGAAGCACAGCCCGGTGAGGCGCCCGGCGCGCACCGGACGGGAATCGGCGGCCCACAGCTCGCCACCGAGCCGCCACGGGTCGAGACCGGCCGCCTCGACCCGGGCGCTGACCATGCAGCTGCCCACCGGGTCGGCGGCGAGTGCAGCGCGCACCGCCGGATAGTCCCGATCATCGAGCAGCCGTGCACCTGCAAGCCGCAACACGCGCTCCAGAGTGCCAGATGAACCGGGTGAACGGAACGCGAGCCGGCCGACACGCTGAGATGAACGGCCCTCGCACCCGAACGGCGGCGCCCCGGCGGGCTCCGGCGCCGACCGTGCCCGACCCCGGTGCGGCGCTCCGGAGGCACCCCGCCCGGGCACCTCCGGAGCCTCGCCCCAGGGTCCGTGAAGGGAACCCTGGGGGAATCAGAGTCCGTGAAGGTGGCCCTCACGGACGACTACCTCGCGGTGCCCGCCGAGCCAGCCCCGGCCCGGCGAGCCCTTCGACCTGGCTGCCGAGGTTGCTGTCCGTGAAGGACTCCTTGAGGGAATCAGATTCCCTCAAGGAGTCCTTCACGGACGGGCTCAGTGGTGCCGCGGGACCAGGTGCAGCAGCCGCGAAGCGTGCGGGGCCAGTGTCGCGGTGAAACTGTCGCGGCTCACCCCCAGGTTCCGGTGCGTCCACAGGTCCCGCACCGACGCCGGGCCGCGCAGTCCCAGGTCCGGCCAGGAAGCCGTCACCGACGCCTCCGTCGAGCCCAGGTTGAACAGCGCGACCGTGACCCCGCCCCGGCCGTCGGGGCTGAACCACACCTGCTGCTGGGTTTCCTGCGAAACCGGCCGCGCGGGGCGGCCCGCCTGGTCGACCGCCAGCACCTCGCGGTTGGTGAGCAGCTTCAGGTCGTCCGGGTCAAGCTTGGTCAGGTCGGTGCCGAGCAGCAGCGGCGAGGCTTCGATCGCCCACAGCGTCATGACGCTCTGCCGTTCGTCCGGGGTGATGCCGTTCGCGTCGCCGTTGCCGATCTCGATCGAGTCAAGGTCGTTCCAGTGGCCGGGGCCCGCGAAAGAGGTCCACTTGGGAGCGTCGGCGAAGCGCAGTTTGACCCGCACGTCCCAGTTCGTGAGGCCGACGCAGTGCGAGTAGCACTCGATGTCGCCTTCGATCCGCCAGCCGTTGCTGTAGCGCTGCCACGTCGCGGCTTCGGCGATGCTGAGCGAGTTCGACAGTTCCAAGTGGATCGGACGGCCGGTGGCCTGGATCGCGGCGTGCCACTGCTTGATGTCCTCGCGGTTGTCCGCGGGGATTTTCCCGCCGCCGGGGCCGACGAAGTCCATTTTGATGTAGTCGACGCCCCACGAAGCCAGCTGCCGCGCCTGCGAGCGGACGTACGCGGCCGCGCCGGGCTTGCTGAAGTCGAGTTTCGCGGATTTGTCGTCCGCGGTGTTGCCCGCGCCGGACATGACGATGTCGTGCACCCGGTACGGCGTGCCTTCGATCGGCGAATCGGCCGCGACCGCTTGCGCCGGGACGCCGGGCACCAGGTAGATGCCGAATTTCAGCCCGCGCTGGTGCAGGTACCGGGCCAGCGAGGCAACGCCGTTCGGGAATTTCTTCGGGTCCGCCGCGACGCGACCGAATTCGTCGACGTGGTCGTTCCAGCCCGCGTCGATGTTGATGTACCGGTAGCCGTACGCGGCGAACCGGTCGTGCAGGACGTCGGCCTGTGCCTTGATCGTCTCCTCGGTGAACTTCCGGCGCAGCGCGCTCCAGCTGCTCCAGCCCATCGGCGGCGTTCTCGCCACCGGCGTCCAGGACTCGATCGACTGACTGTCCGCCGCCGCCGTTCCGGCCAGCGCTCCGGCCAGCACCGCCACCGCCGCGGCCAGCACTCCGATCCGACTTCGCTTCATCGCGACCACCTCTCCCGGGGATCGCTTCGTTGTACGCGCGCCGGACCGGCCCGAGCAATGATTCATCGGATCACTGACCGCTAACCGGGACGGAACCCGCCGACCGGATCAAGCCCGTTCACCACCGTGAATGCTGCGAATATCCGGAAACGACCTCTCGACACGATCGCGAATAGATCCTATCTTTTGTGCGGCGCGCCCCAGCGTCGTTCACTGGCGAACACGGAGGTCCCGGATGAAGTTCAGACCAGCGCGCTCCCTTGGGCTAGCCGTGGCGGTGGCGACCGCCACCGCGCTGCTGCCCGCCGGCGCGGCCGCGGCATGGCCGGGCAGCCAGGACGTGTACGTCTCGCAGTGGGGCAACGATTCCGGGACCGGCGCCGTCTGGTCTCCAGTGCGCACGCTCCCCCGCGCCCAGCAGCTGGTCCGGCAGCGCGCCGCGCACCTGAACTCCGACCTGACCGTGCACGTCGCTTCCGGCACCTACCGGCTCGACAAGCCGCTCGAACTCGACTCGGCCGATTCCGGCACGAACGGTCACCGGATCGTCTGGCAGGGTTCGCCAGGCACCGTGGTCAGCGGCGGCAAGCAGGTCACCGGCTGGCGTCCGGTCGCCGGACGGCCGGGGCTTTACTCCGCGCCCGCGCCCGCCGGACTGGACAACACTCGCCAGCTGTACGTCGACGGCACCCGCGCGCAACGAGCGTCCGGCCGGCTTCCGGTAAGCGTGAAGGCGACCGACACCGGATACACCGCGTCCGCGGACACCATGGCGCATTGGCGAAACCCGAGCGACCTCGAACTGGTCTACACGAGCGGCGAGGGACTGTGGAACGTCGAGCGCAACGGCCTCGGCCAGTGGACCGAGCCGCGCTGCCCGATCGCCTCGGCACAGGGCACGACGATCACCATGGCGCAGCCGTGCTGGGACAACTCGACGCGTCGGGTGATGTTCGCCGACATCCCCGGCCGTTCGGTCAACATGGTCGGCCCCGGCGATCTCACGAACGGCCGCCAGCCGTCCTATGTGGAGAATGCGTTCGAGCTGCTGGACACCCCCGGCGAGTGGTACCTCGACCGCTCCGCGCACACCGTGTACTACCTGCCGCGCAAGGGCGAGAACCTGCACTGGGCCGACGTCGAGATGCCCGCGCTGGAGAAGCTCGTGGACGGCCGCGGCACCGCCGACGCGCCGATCCACGACATCTCGTTCCGCGGCATCCAGTTCTCCTACGCGACCTGGCTCGCCCCGTCGTCGCCGGAAGGGTTCTCCGAAATCCAGGCCGGCTACCGGATCACCGGCGAACGCGGCTGGGCGACGCAGGGCCTGTGCCAGTTCACCCCCGGCGGCACCTGCCCGTACGCGGACTGGACGAAGGAACCCGGCAACGTCTCGATGTCGCACGGGCACCGGATCGAGTTCCGGGACACTGTCTTCGCCCACCTCGGCGCGGCCGGGCTCGACCTCGGCGAAGGCGCGCAGGACAGCAGCGTGTCCGACAGCGTGTTCACCGACATCTCCGGCAACGGCGTCGAAATCGGCGGGGTCAGCAAGCCCACCGCCGCCGGCGCGGACCTGACCGCGCGGGTCAAGGTGACCAACAACCACCTGTACGGCATGCCGCGCGAATTCACCGGCGGGGTGCCGATCGTCAACGGGTACTCGCAGGACAATGTCGTGTCGCACAACCAGATCGACCACGTCGCGTACTCCGGCATCTCGATGGGCTGGGGCGGCTGGCCGGACAAGATCAAGCAGGCCGCGACGCCGAACGTCTCGCGCAACAACGTGGTTTCGAACAACCTGATCCACGACTACATGCTTTCCCTCGACGACGGCGGCGGCATCTACACCCAGGGCATCACCGGCCCGTCGCAGGCCGAGGGAGAGAAGGTGACCGGCAACGTCATCTACGACCAGTGGGGCCTCGGCAAGTCCGTCTACACCGACAACGGCTGCACCTACGAAACCGTTTCCGGCAACGTGCTTTACCACGCGGCGTACGCCAACGTCGCCTCCACGCACGTCGACTACCGCGATTCGCTCGGCAACAACGACCCGACCGTCATCTCCGGGAACTACTGGGAGCAGGGCGATCCGGACGGCGACAAGAAGGGCGTCATCACCTCCGGCAACCACCTGCTGAACAACCCCGCCGCCGCCCCTAAGTCCATTGTGGACAACGCGGGCATCGAGCCAGGCCACCGTTCGGTGCTGAACCGGCGGATCGACGGCGCGTCCGCTCCGCAGGCCCCGACCCGGATCGGCACCTTCTCGGTGTCCGGCAAGCTGTACGCGACCTGGAACCCGACAGTCGCGGAAAACGGTGCGCCGGTTCAGGATTACCTGCTGACCGCTTCCGACGGCAAGCACAGTGTCACGACTTCGGTGTCCGCAAAGGACTTCGCGCGTACCGGGTATACCGTGATCCCGAAGCTGACGGACGGCCAGACGTACACCGTCACGATTGCCGCGCGCAACCGGTTCGGGGTTGGCCTGCCGTCGCTGCCGTCGGCACCGGTCACGGTGGCGCAGCCGGGCACCCAGCTCGCTGCCGTCCCGACCGGGGCGAAGGCGCTGCCGAGCACTGACGCGGCGAGCATCCGCTGGACGCCGCCGAAGGAGACCGGCTCCACCCCGGTGATCGGCTACCGGATCACCGTGTCCGACGGCCGCACCATCGAGGTCACCGGACGCGACGCGATCGTCAGCCAGCCCACGCAGAAGGGCCTGACCCGCGTCGTGGACGGGCTGAAGTCCGGCACCGCGTACACGTTCACCATCGCGGCCGTCACCGGAACCGGCGTCGGCCCGGCGGTGTCGGTGCAAGCCACGACCGCCTGACCCGGTGATCGGCGCGTATCGGACCTCCCCGCCGGTACGCGCCGATCACCCCAGCCGGAACGCCCTTCGATACGCCCCCGGCGTCGTCCCGACCTGCGCCCGGAACCGGCGGCGCAGGTTCACCGCCGACACCAGGCCGACCCGCGCGGCGATCGCGTCCACCGGCAGGTCCGTCTCCTCCAGCAGCCGCCGCGCCTCGGCCACCCGCCGGGAAAGCAGCCACGCGCCCGGGCTCGTCCCGAGCTGATCGGCAAACCGGCGGGCCAGCGTCCGCGGGGAAATCCTCAAGCGGGCAGCCAAATCCTCGACCGACAACGGCGTGCCCAGCCGCTCGCCGGCCCAGTCGAGCAGGCCGTCCAAGGCATCCGCGGACGGCTGCCGCGGCACGTACTGCACCTGCCCGCCCTCGCGATGCGTCGGCATCACCATGTGCCGCGAGATAAGCGCCGCGTGCGCCGCGCCGTGATCACGCCGGACGAGGTGCAGGCACAGGTCGATGCCTGCCCCCGCGCCCGCGCTCGTGGCGACATCGCCGTGGTCCACGTAGAGCACGTCCGGTTCCACGCGCAGTTCCGGGAAATCGCGCTGCAGCTGGTCGATCCGCGCCCAGTGCGTCGTCGCCGTTCTTCCGTCCAGCAGCCCGGTTTGGGCCAGCGCGAAGGAACCCGAGCAGATCGTGACCAGCCGCGCGCCGCGTTCGTGCGCGCGCAGCAACGCCCGGCGCACCTTCGGCGAGAGCGGCGTTTCGACCGGCGTCCAGCCCGGGATCAGCACCGTGTCCGCCTTGGCCAGCGCCGAAAGCCCGCTGGACACGTGGATCTCGTAGCCGGCGGTGGTCGGCACCGGGCCGGGTTTTTCGGTGCACACCTCGAATGCGTAGTGCTGCGGTACGCCGCCCCGGGTCGTGCCGAAGACCTCCACGCCGCAGCCGAGTTCGAACGTCGACTGCACCGGCTGGACGAGAGCCACCACACGATGCATGGCAAGAAAGTACCCTATGACGTCTTTCCTGACACTGTTCCGCGCGGGCCGGGGAAGCCACGCTGGGACCCATGCACTCCGAAATCCTTGCCCAGCCGGGATACACGTCGGTCCCGGTCGACGAAGCGCCGGTGAAGGACCTGTTCCCCGGCATCCGCCTCCGCCCGCTGTGGAAGGGCGAAAACGGCGCGCACGCCAACGTGGTCGAGTTCGATCCGGGCAGCACGTGGCCCGAACGCGACGTGCACGAGCCCGGGCCGGAAGAGGTCTTCGTCGTCTCCGGCGTCTTCAACGACGGCGCCCGCGATTACCCGGCTGGCACGTTCCTCCACGCGCCGGCGGGGTCGTGGCATGTGCCGGCGACGGAGAGCGGATGCACGTTGTTCGTGTTTTATCCCGAGGGCTAAGCGCCGCGGTAAGTCCCGACCGTCCAGGCGTTCCCCTCCGGGTCGCGGACGGTGAACGTGTGCGAGCCGAAGTCGGTGTCGTGCAGCTCCAGGCTGATTTCGGCACCGGCTTCGCGCACGCGGGCGTAGATCTCGTCCACCCGGTCCGACACCACGTACGCGGCGCTGGCCCCGGGCTTCATCTCGTCGTGCACGCCGTCGGCGGGGCCGCCGCTGCTGCCCAGCATCACTGCCCCGCCTTCGGGCCAGCGGAGTTCAGCGTGCGCGACACCGTTTTCGCCGGGGACCACGAGGGTCTCTTCGAAGCCGAGAACCTCGGTGAGGAACCGGATCGCGCCGCGGGCGTCGTGGTAGCGGAAGGCGGGCCAGACTGTCGGTTGCGGTGTCATGCCACCGATTCTGCGGCGGCCGCCTTCGTCTCGTCTTGGAGAAACGGGAGCTCTTCGGCCATCCACGTCCGCGGCGAGCAGCCCGCCAGCGCGCGCCATTCGTTCGAGAAGTGCGCCTGGTCGTAATACCCGGCGGCGTAAGCGATTCCCGCCAGATCACGGTGCCCGGTCCGCAGCAGCCGGACCGCGCGCTCGAACCGCAGCACCCGCGCCGCCTGCTTCGGGGCCAATCCCAGCTCGGCGCGGAACCGCTCCCCCAGATGCCGCCGGCTCCACCCGACCTCGTCCGCCAGGTCGCCGACGCGCACCAGACCGCCGCTGCGGCGCAGTGCGTGCCACGCGCGGTCCAGCTCCGGCGGCGGTTCGGCGGGCTCGACCGCCCGCGCGGCCAGCACGTCGTCGAGAATCGCGAACCGGGTGCGCCAGTCCGGCGCCTCGGCCAGCCGGTCCGGCAGCCGGGCGAGGTCGCCGCCGAAGTCGGCGAGGTCGGCCACCTGACCGGTCAGCTCGGCGGCCGTGACGCCCAGCAGCGTCCGCGCGCCCAGCGGGTCCAGCTCCAGCTGCACGCCGCGCTGCACCCGGTCCTGGGTGATCAGCGCGGGTTCGGTGTGCAGGCCGCCGACCGCGCTCCGCAGCGCGCCGGCCCCGGCCAGCCCGGCGTACCGGATCGGCTCCTCCAGGCTGATCACGAGCGTGAGGTGCCGGGACGGCAGCCCGCGGTGCACTTCGAGGGTGACGTTCTCCTGTGCGTAGCCGATGTAGCGCGTGACCAGGCCCCGCAGCACCGGATGCGGCGGACGGGCGGCCCAGCTGTGACTCACGCGACCAGGCTAGCCCGGAAACGGCCGGATTCTGCTACCACGGGAGGGCGGTCCCCACGATGAGGAGAAGCCCGATGACGATCCAGGAACAGGCGCAGCAGCTCGAACTGCTCGCCGACCAGGTGCCGACCGGAATCGCCCTCGCCACGAAGGGCGAACTGGAAGACGTGCAGGCCCAGGTGCTCGGCCTGCTCGGCGAAACCGGCAGCGCGACCGCGATCCAGGGTTCGGTGCAGATCGCGATGCGGCAGATCGACGAGGTCGCCGCTTCGCTGGAGAACGTGCGGCTGCAGATCCGCGAAGCCGCGCAACACCACCTGCGCGGCTGATCTTCGCGGCACTATGGACCGATGACCGGATGGAGCGAGGAACGCGCCCAGCTGCTGGCCGCACACGCCGGTGATTTCGCCGAAACCGCGCTGGCCAACATCGTGCGCGAGTACCCGCATTACGAGAGCCACTGGCGCACCGACGACACGCCGGTTCCCTCGATCCGCGAGCTGCACCCGTGTTTCTACGGCAGCTTCGACTGGCATTCGTGCGTGGAAATGTTCTGGGTGCTGGCCCATCTGCTGCGCCGGTACCCGTCCCTCGTGCCGGCCGACGAGATCCGCGCCGTCCTCAACTCGCACCTGACCGAACCCGCGTTGGCCACCGAAGCCGCCTACTTCGCGCCCGAGCACCACCGCACGACCCAGCGCCCGTACGGCTGGTCGATTCTGCTTGCGCTGGCCAGGGAAACCGCCACCTGGGACGACCCCGACGCGACGCGCTGGGCCGCGGCTCTCCAGCCGCTGAGCAAGCTTTTCGTGACCCGCTTCCTCGACTGGCTGCCGAAGGTCACCTACCCCATCCGATACGGCCTGCACGAGAACGGCGCTTTCGGACTCTCCCGCGCGCTGCCGTACGCCGGCTACCTAGCGTCCCGTGGAGAACCGGAGCTGCAGCAGGTCATCACCGAAACCGCCTGGCGCTGGTTCGGCTTGGACCGGGACTACCCCGGTGCCTGGGAACCGTCCGGGGCGGACTTCCTCACGCCGGCGTTGGCCGAGGCCGAGCTGATGAGCCAGCTCCTGCCCGCCGGCGACTTCGGTGCCTGGCTGGACGCGTTCCTGCCCGGAATCGCCGACCGGACCCCGACGGCGCTGTTCACGCCGGTGCGGGTGACCGATGCTTCCGACGGGTTGATCGCCCATCTGCACGGGCTGAACCTGCACCGCGCGTGGTGCTGGCGACGGATCGCGGCTGCGTTGCCGGGTGGGGACGGTCGGGTGGGGGTGGTTGAGGAGACTTCGCGGGAGCACGCGCATGCCGCGCTGCCGCAGGTTACGGAGGGGCCGTATGCGGTGGAGCATTTTCTGGCTTATTACGCGCTGATTCTGCTTAGCGGGGCCGATTCGGGGAAGGTCTGAACGATGCCGGACCCCTGGCTGCGCATCCTGGTGCTCGACGGAGAAACCCCGGCGAGCGCCTGGCGTCGCACCTACGCCGACGCCCTAGTCGACGCCGCGATCGCCGACCGCGCCGTGCGCTGGTCGTGGCGAGACCACGAACACGGCGTCGTATTCGAGATCAGCTTCCGGACCGGAGCCATCCGCGACGAATTCCACGACCAGCCTCCGGTCAAAGCAGCGCTCGAAGCTGTACCGGATCCGCGCCACGGCCTCACCATCACCTCCGGCGGCGACGGGTGCGGCGCACACGACGGATCCTTGAACAACCCTCACTAGCGTCCCCGGCAGAAACGGAGAGGGCACTCACCCGAGGACAGTCGCATGCCGGACCATCCGCCAGCCGAGACGGCCAGCCCCGCCCTACCCCTCCGGCAGCGGCTCCCGGTGCTCGGCACGCAGCCCGTCCAGCGAAATCAGCAGCAGCCGGTTCCACATGTGCGGGCGGCGCTCGTCGGTGAACTGCGCCGCGTACCCCAGCGAAATCAGCAGCAGCACCAGATCCTCAGTCGTCACCCCGGGCCGCAGCAACTCCGCCGCGCGAACCCGCAGTTCCTCGAGCACCGCCCGGAGCTGCGGAATGCCGGTCGGGTCGGGGTCGGTCCAGGTCAGCGCGAAGCTTTCCATGATCGCCCGGTGCCGGGCACAGCCGGACAGCGCCTGGCGGTAGAAGTCCGTCAGCGCCGCCCACGGGTCCTCCGCCTCGACCGCCGCCTTGCGCGCGGCCTCGGCCCACCGGGAGAAGTCCTGGTCGAGGACCGTCCGGACGAGGTCTTCCTTCTTCGGGAAGTGCCGGTACAGCGTGCCCATGCCGACGCCGCTGCGGCGGGCGATCTCGCGGACGTCGACCGCGGCTCCCTGTTCCGCCATCACCTCGGCGGCGGCTTCGACGATCGCTTCCCGGTTGCGGATCGCGTCCGCGCGCGGGGCGCGGCGCCGGGGGGCGGGGTGCGGTTCAGCCACGGCCATGCGCCGAGCATACCCGCTTACCCGGAGCACGTGCTCCGGGTAGTGTGCTACTTTGCGGAGCAAGTGCTCCGCCTAAGGAAGGAGAAGTCGTGCCCGACCTCGCCGACTGGAATACCCGGATCATCGCCGAGTCCCGGAAGAACGCCGGATATGTCGCCTGGAGCAGTCCCGAAGAATTCGCCGCGGGCCGTCCCGTTCCGCCGCGGATGCCCGGTTTCCCGGAAAAAGGCATGCCGCTGATTCTCGTGCACCACGTCGGCGCGAAAACCGGGAAAGCGCGGATCAGCCCGCTGTTCTACCGGCCGGTCGGCGACAACTGGGCCGTCTTCGGCACGCACGGCGGCAGCCCGCGCGACCCCGCGTGGTACCGCAATCTCATGGCCAATCCGCGCACCGTCATCGAGGCGGGCGCGGAGGAGATCCCGGTCGAAGCACGGCTGACCGCCGGGGACGAGCGCGCCCGGATCTGGGCGGACCAGATCGCGCTGGTCCCGAAATTCGCCGAATTCGAGGCCGCTTCCGGAAGGCAGGTCCCCGTCGTCCTGCTGGAACGCCGCTGAAACGAAAGGGCTCCTCGACCGTAATCGAGGAGCCCTTTCGCGAAAAGAAAACTCAGCCGACGGTGACGCTCGGCGCGCCCTCGCCGATCGATTCGCCGGATTCCTCGGCGATGCGCATGGCCTCTTCGATCAGGGTCTCCACGATCGCGTGCTCCGGCACGGTCTTGATGACCTCGCCCTTCACGAAGATCTGGCCCTTGCCGTTGCCGGACGCGACGCCGAGGTCGGCCTCGCGGGCCTCGCCGGGGCCGTTCACGACGCAGCCCATCACCGCGACGCGCAGCGGGATCTCCATCCCCTCCAGCCCGGCGGTGACCTGGTCGGCCAGCGTGTACACGTCCACCTGCGCGCGCCCGCACGACGGGCACGACACGATCTCCAGCTTCCGCGGCCGCAGGTTCAGCGACTGCAGGATCTGCGTGCCGACCTTGACCTCCTCCACCGGCGGCGCGGACAGCGACACCCGGATGGTGTCGCCGATGCCCTGGCGCAGCAGCGCGCCGAACGCGACGGCGGACTTGATCGTGCCCTGGAACGCCGGCCCGGCCTCGGTGACGCCGAGGTGCAGCGGGTAGTCGCACTGTTCGGCGAGGATCTCGTACGCGCGCACCATCACGACCGGGTCGTTGTGCTTGACCGAGATCTTGATGTCGTGGAAATCGTGCTCGGCGAAGAGCGAGGCCTCCCACATCGCCGATTCGGCGAGCGCCTCCGGCGTCGCCTTGCCGTGCTTCTCCAGCAGCCGCTTGTCGAGCGACCCGGCGTTGACGCCGATCCGGATCGGCGTGCCGTGGTCCTTCGCGGCCTGCGCGATCTCCTTGACCTGGTCGTCGAACTTGCGGATGTTGCCCGGGTTCACCCGCACCGCGGCGCAGCCCGCCTCGATCGCGGCGAACACGTACTTGGGCTGGAAGTGGATGTCGGCGATCACCGGGATCTGCGATTTCTTCGCGATCGCGGGCAGCGCCTCGGCGTCGTCGGCCGACGGGCACGCCACGCGCACGATGTCGCAGCCCGCCGCGGTCAGCTCGGCGATCTGCTGCAGGGTGGCGTTGACGTCGGAGGTCAGCGTCGTGGTCATCGACTGCACCGAGATCGGGTGGTCGCTGCCGACTCCGACCGATCCCACCATCAGCTGGCGGGTCTTGCGACGCTCGGCGAGAACGGGCGGGGGCAGAGCGGGCATACCTAACGCGACGGTCACGCTTCCAGCGTACCCACCCCGCCCCGGCGGGTTTCAACGAAGTCAGCCGACGCGGTGAGCAGCGTTACCCCCGGTCGGGCGGCCGGGGACGCACTCGTGCCCCGGCCGGTGCGCCGGGTTACTGCAGGCGGATCGGGTTGACGATGTCGGCCGTCACAGTGAGCAGCGTGACGCCGCCGCCGATGACGACCAACACCATCGTGATCGCGGACAGCTTCGTGTAGTCGACCGGGCCGCCCGCGGGTTTGCCGCGCAGCCCGCGCAGCCAGTCGCGGACGCGTTCGTACCAGACGATCGCGATGTGCCCGCCGTCCATCGGCAGCAGGGGCAGCAGGTTGAACACGCCGATGAAGAAGTTCAGGCTGGCCAGCAGCAGCAGGAAGACCTGCCACAGCCCGGCCTCGACCGCCTCGCCGCCGAGCCTGCTCGCGCCGACGACGCTGACCGGGGTGTCCGGGTCCCGCTCGCCGCCGAAGATCGAGTTGAACACCGCCGGGATGCGCTTCGGGAAGGCCATCAGCCCGTCCCAGGTGCGGGCGAACATGTCGCCGGTGAACGACGCCGCGCCGCCGAACGCGCCGACCGCGCTGTACTGGATGCTGCGCGCGACCCCGACGCCGACCGCGCCCACCGATTCGGTGCCGCCGTTCGCGGCGGGCCGGGTCACCTTCGGCACGTCCACGACGAACGTCTTCTTCTCCCCGCCGCGGTCCACGACCACCGGGACCGGGCCGGAGACCGCCTTGACCTGGTTGACCATCTCGGTCCAGGTCGGGGTCGCCTTGCCGGCCACCGAGACGACGGTGTCGCCGGGCAGCAGGCCCGCCTTCTTCGCCGGGGCCGGGTCGCCGGGCTGGCACACCGGGTTGTTGACCTGCTCGACCGTGGTGCCGCCGCGCACGCAGTCGGAGATCGTCGAAACGATCGGCTTCTGGTCCACGTTCGGCAGGCCCATGGTGGCCGCCATGATGAACAGCACGATGAAGCCGAGCAGGAAGTGCGTGATGGAACCGGCCGACATCACGATCGTCCGCTTCCAGGCCTTGAACCGCCACATCGCGCGCGGCGCTTCCTCCTGGGTGACCTCGTCGAGCGCGGTCATGCCCGCGATGTCGCAGAAGCCGCCCAGCGGGATCGCCTTGAGGCCGTACTCGGTCTCGCCGCGCCGGAAGGAGAACACCGTCGGGCCGAAGCCGACGAAGTACCGGCGGACCCGCATCCCGAACATCCGGGCGGTGACCATGTGGCCCGCTTCGTGCAACGCGACCGAAACACAGATCGCGAGCGCGAAGAGCACCACGCCGATCACATAGGCAAGCACGGGACGTGCACCTCACCCCTCAGCCGCGACCCGCGATGCGGTGGCGGCAGGTTCGTCGTCTTCCACGGCTTCCGCAAGCGGTGAGACCACCCGACAAGTTTTCGGGTCCAAGTATCCGCCGCCAGCGTGAAACCAGTGTTGCATCAACCGGCGCGGCTCCGCGCACCGGTCGCGGGCTCATCCCAGCAGCTCGGCGGCCCGCGCGCGGGCCCACTGCTCGGCCGCGAGCACGTCCGCGACGTCGCGGGGTTCGCGCCGCCATTCGCCCGCGTCGGACACCACCCGCGAGACAGTGTCCACAATCGACAGGAAACCGGCCTTGCCCGCCAGGAACGCGGCCACCGATTCCTCGTTCGCCGCGTTGAAAACCGCGGGAAGGCAGCCGCCCGCGGTACCCGCCTCGCGCGCCAGCTCGACGGCCGGGAACGCCTCGTTGTCGACCGGTTCGAACGTCCAGCTCGCCGCGGTGTCCCAGGCGCACGCGGCCGCCGCGCCGGGCACGCGATGCGGCCAGTTCAGCGCGAGCGCGATCGGGAGCCGCATGTCCGGCGGGCTGGCCTGGGCGATCGTGGAGCCGTCGGCGAAGGTGACCATCGAGTGCACGATGGACTGCGGGTGCACCGTCACGTCGATCCGCGCCGGTTCGACGCCGAACAGCAGGGACGCCTCGATCAGCTCCAGGCCCTTGTTCACCAGCGTCGCCGAGTTGATGGTGACCAGCGGGCCCATCGACCAGGTCGGATGCGCCATCGCCTGCTCGACGGTGACCTCGCCGAGGTCCTCGCGCTTCCGGCCGCGGAACGGGCCGCCGGACGCGGTGAGCACGAGCCGCGCGACCTCGTTGTCCTGTCCGGAACGCAGCGCCTGCGCCATCGCCGAGTGCTCGGAGTCGACCGGCACCAGCTGTCCCGGCTTCGCCGCGGCGAGCACGAGCGGACCGCCCGCGATGAGGGATTCCTTGTTGGCCAGCGCGAGGGTCGCGCCGCTGGCCAGCGCGCGCAGCGTCGGTTCGAGGCCTTGGGAACCGGGCACCGCGTTGAGCACCACGTCGACCGGCACCGAGTCGATCAGCTCGCTCACCGCGTCGGTGCCGGCGAGGATGCGCGGAAGGCGGAACTCGCCCTTCGCGTAGCCCCGGCGCTGCGCCTCGGCGTACAGCGCGAGCTGCACGTCTTCGACCGCCGTGGGCTTCGTCACGGCGATGGCCGCTACTTCGTGCGCGATCGCTTGCTCGGCGAGCGCCGCCGGATCGGAACCGCCGGCGGCGAGGCCGGCGATCGTGAACAAATGCGGGTTACGTGCGGCGACGTCGAGCGCCTGGGTCCCGATCGACCCGGTGGAACCCAGCACGAGGATGCTTCGCGGAGTAGTCATCAGCAAGCATTATGGCCCGGGTCGTGTCCGCGCGGCGGCCAGCGGTGTGGGATCATGCGAGGGCACAACGTCAGGCGGTTTGAAGGAGTGGTCGTGGCAGGCAAGGCGGTCGAGAAGCGCCCCGAGGTCGACCCGCGCGACGAGCCGTCGGCGGAGTGGGGCTGGCACGGCTCGTTCCCGAAGGCCACCCGGATCGCGGGCTGGCTGTCCGCGGCCATCCTGCTGGTGATGATCAAGGGCAACCACGAGAACAACACGGAGAACGTGTGGCTCGTCGGGCTGGCCGCGTTCATCGTCCTGCTCCTGCTGCTCGACCTGCGCAAGAGCCGCACCGCCTGGCGCAAGTAGTCCCGCCGGCGGGACTGGTGCCCGGACCGCGCTTTCGCTAGTTTCCGGGCCCATGAAGCCACGCTGGGCCGCGCTCGCGGCCGCCGTCATCGCCGGTCTTTCCCTGTGCACCGCGGCCCCGGCCAGCGCCGCGCCCTCGGCCAAGCCGCCGGTGGTGAAGTGCACCTTCACGCCGACGCCGGAGAACCCGGCCGCGCGCCCGGTGCTGCGCCCGCTGCCGTTCGCGCCCACCCGCGGCACGATCGACGTCACGTTCCACTACAACTACGGCCCGGTGACCGTCCGGCTCAACAGCGGCGGAGCGGCCCCGTGCGCCGTCGCCAACATGGCGAGCCTGGTGCTGCAGCACTTCTACGACCGTTCGCAGTGCTGGCGGCTGTCGAACTCCGCGCGGCTCGGCGTCCTGCAGTGCGGCGACATCTACGAGGTCGAAAAGGGCGGCCCCGGGTACAAATTCCCGGACGAGGTCACCGGCGCGGAGACGTACGAGCGCGGCACCGTCGCGATGGGCAACCAGGGCCCCGGCACCAACGGGTCGGAGTTCTTCATCGTGCACTCGTTCGCGCACATCCCGGCGAACTACTCGGTGCTCGGCAAGGTGGTGCGCGGCATGGAGGCGCTCGACCGGATGGTCGCCGACGGCATCGTCCCGACCGACCCGAACGGCCCGCTCGACGGCGCTCCCAAGCATCCGGTGAAGATCCGCTCGGTCAGCTTCGGCTGGTGACGCCCGGCGCGTAAGCGCGCAGAAAAACGCCGACGCCGGACCGGATCACCGCTTCCCAGTCCTCCCCCGGTTCGGCGGCGGCGACGCTGCCCGCGGTGAGCTGCACGAGGTGCACCGCGGCCAGCGACGGATCGTCCAGCTCCAAGTGGCCTTCGGCGGCGAGCCGGCGCAGGTGCCCGGCCAGCGCCAGCCGTACGCGCGTCGGGCCGCGTTCCTTCCAGGCCGCGACCGTCTCCGGGTCGATGTGGTCGAGGTCGGCCTGGATCTGGCGCACCAGCGCCCAGTGCGGTTCGGTTTCCGGATCCCGTTTCGCCCACTGGAGGCCGAACTCGACGAGATCGGGCTCCAGGCGGGCGATCCGGCCGAGCAGCTTGTCCGCGACCGCGATCTGGCGTTCGGCCACCCGGTCCGAGCTGTCCAGGATCACCGCGCGGAAGAGCCCGGCCTTGTCGCCGTAGTGGTTGTAGATCGTCCGCGACGACACGCCTGCCTCCGCCGCGAGCACGTCGATGCTGGCGCGCGAGTAGCCGTCCCGGGCGAAGACCCGCAGGGCGCCGTCGAGCAGAGCACGTTGTTTGTCCGTCCGCACCGGTTCAGTATGCCGAAGTACAACGACCGTTGCAAAAACTACAACGGTCGTTGTACCTTCGGGGCATGACTTCTTCGCTTCGCATCGCCGTCATCTCCGGCAGCACCCGTCCCGGCCGCCGCGCGACCCAGGTCGCCGAGTGGACCCGCGCCCGCGCCGCCGCGCACCTCGGCGACCGGGCCGAGGTGGAGGTCCTCGACCTCGCCGAGATCGGCCTGCCGCTCCTGGACGAACCGATGCCCGCCGCGATCGGCGCTTACCGCAACGACCACACGCGCCGCTGGGCGCGGCTGATCGACAGCTACGACGGCTTCGTTTTCGTGACCCCCGAGTACAACCACTCCATGCCGGCGGCGCTCAAGAACGCCATCGACTTCCTGTTTTCCGAATGGTCGGACAAGGCCGCCGGTTTCGTCAGCTACGGCACGAACGGCGGCACGCGCGCGGTGGAACACCTGCGGCTAACGCTCGCCGAGGTGAAGGTCGCTTGCGTGCGCTCCCAGGTCGCGCTGGGGCTGTTCACCGACTTCGTCATCCCGGAAATGGCCGAGCCCGGCACCTTCGCGCCCGCCGACCACCACGAGGGCATCCTGACGCGGATGCTCGGCGAACTCGTCGACTGGGCGGCCGCCTTGCGCACCCTGCGAGTCTCACAGTGACCACGATTGCCGCCCCGATCGACCGCGCGACCTGGCGGATCTGCTGGATCATCGTGTTCGGCGCGTTCGCGAGCGGACTCGACGCGTCCGTCGTGACGATCGGCCTCGACTCGATCAGCAGCGATCTCGGCGCGGATCTCTCGACGACTCAATGGGTGGCGAGCGGCTATCTGCTCGCCCTCGCCCTGTCGCTGCCGCTGACCGGCTGGCTCGCCCGGCGTTTCGGCGCGGGCCGGGTGTGGCTCGCCGCGCTGGCCGCGTTCACCGTGGCCTCCGGGTTGTGCGCGATCGCCCCGGACGTCGTGCTGCTCATCGCTTTCCGGTTCCTGCAAGGGTTGGCGGGCGGCATCCTGATCCCGGCCGGGCAAACCGTGCTGGGCCAGCAGGTCGGTGCCGCGAGGCTGGGCCGGGTCATGGCGACGCTCGGGATCGCGGTGAGCGTCGCGCCCGCGCTCGGCCCGCTCGCCGGCGGCCTGATCCTGCACGGGCTTTCGTGGCCGTGGCTGTTCCTGATCAACCTGCCGATCGGCGCGGTCGGACTGGTCCTCGGCCTCCGGTATGTGCCTCGCGGGACGCCGACGGCCACCGGCGGGATCGATTTCGCCGGCCTCGCCCTGATCGCGGCCGGGCTGCCCTTGGTCCTGTACGCCGTGACCACCTGGGGCGACACCGGACGGCTCGACTGGCCGATCCTGCTGCCTGGTCTGGCTTTGCTGGGGTGGTTCGTGCAGCGGTGCCGCCGTCATCCGCGTCCGCTGCTGGACTTTTCCTTGTACCGCAACCGGCTTTACCGGGCGGCGAGCCTGGCGGCGGCGTTCAACGGGGCGCTGATCTTCGGCAGCGGGATCGTCGTGACGCTGTATTTCCAGCTGGGCAGGCACCTGGATTTCGTCGGCACCGGCTTGAGTTTGCTCGGCTTCGCTGGAGCGACGGCGGCGATCGCGCCGGTGACCGGACGCGCGGTGGACCGGTACGGCGCCGCACCGGTCGCGCTGGCGGGCGCGGTGCTGGCGGTGGTGACGACGGTGCCGTTCGCGTTCCTGCCGGTGGACGCACCTGGTGCGGTGGTTCAGGTTTTGCTGGCCGGGTACGGGGCTTCGGTGGCTTTGGTGAGCATGCCGATGGGGATCGCGGCGTACAAAACCGTTGCACCGGAACGGCTTCCGGACGCGGCCGCGCAGGTGACGATCCTGCTGCGGGTGGGCGGGTCGCTCGGCGGCGCGGTGTTCGCGGTGCTGATCGCTGGGCGGCTGCCGGATGCCGACGCGGCGTTCCGGCTGGGGTTCGGGGCGATCAGCGTGGGGGCGGTGGGGGCGCTGGGGACGGCATGGCTGGTGCGAAGGGCCTCGTGAGTGACGATGCCGGTTCTAACCGGCGTTGCCACTCACGACATCATGACCGCATGAGCACCCCACCAGACGGTCTCCCCGCCTACCGCGTCCTCACCGGCCCCGACGACGCGAACTTCTGCCGCCGCGTCAGCGAGGCCCTAGCGCTCGGCTACCGCCTGCACGAGGGCCCCGCGCTGACCTTCAACGGCGAGAACGTGATCGTCGCTCAGGCAGTGCTCTGGCCGGAAAGCTCGTGAGCGGCAATCCCGGTTAGAACCGTGATCGCCACTCACGACTCACTACGCGGCGACACCAGCTCACTAGGCCCGCCACCAGCCTCCCCCGCCACCGCGGCCAGCTCCTCCCCCACCGACTCCGACGACTTCGCGTCCTTCGTCAGCAGCGACGCCACCGCGCCGATCAGGCACACCACGATCGCGAAGCCGAACGCCACCGCGAGGCCGTCCTGGAACGGGCCCGAGATCAGGTTCGGGAAGAAGCTGCGCCCGGTCAGGAAGTTCGCCTGGTCCGCGGGCAGGCTGCCGAGCTGGCCGCCCAGCAGCTGCTGGATCGGGTTGTACCCGAGGAACGCCGCGAACAGCACCGCCACCGCGGGCAGGTGCGCGACCTGCTGCGCGGCCGCCTCGGGGACGCCGTGCTGGGTCAGGCCCTGCGACATCGCGGCAGGCAGGTGGTCCGACTGGCCGGCGATGATCAGGCTGAAGAAGAAGCCGATCGACAGCACCATCGCCGCGTTCTGGAAGGTCGTCATCATGCCCGCGCCGGAACCGCGGGCGTCGGCGGGGAGGCTGTTCATCACCTCGGCGCGGTTGGGCGAGGAGAACATGCCCATGCCGATGCCGTTGAGCAGCAGGATCCCGGCGAAGGCCCAATAGTCGAAGTTCACCGGCAGCAGCGTCAGCAGCAGGAACGTGAGCGCGGTGATCACCAGGCCGCTGAAGGCGAGCGCGCGGCTGCCGATCCGGTCGGACAGGATGCCGGACGTCGGCGCGGCCACCAGGAAGCCGATGGTCAGCGGCAGCATGTAGATCCCGGCCCACAGCGGCGTCTGCTCGAAGGTGAAACCGTGCTGCGGCAACCAGATTCCCTGCAGCCAGATGATCAGCACGAACTGCAGCCCGCCTCGGCCGAGCGACGCCGTCAGGTTCGCCAGGTTGCCCCAGCTGAACGAGCGGATCCGGAACAGCGACAGCCGGAACAGCGGGTTGGGCACCTTCGTTTCGATGATCACGAACGCGATCAGCACCGCGACCCCGCCGATCAGGCAGGACAGCACCATCGGGCTGCCCCAGCCGGTCTGCGAAGTGCCGTACGGCTGGATTCCGTAGGTGATCCCCACCAGCACCGCGATCAGGCCGACGGCGAAGGTGATGTTGCCCCACCAGTCCATTTTCGCGTGCTGGCGGACGCCGGTGTCGTGCAGCTTGAGGTACGCCCACACCGTGCCGATGACGCCGAACGGCACCGACACCAGGAAAATCAGGTTCCAGTTCACCGGCGCGAGCACGCCGCCGACCACGAGACCGAGGAACGAGCCCGCGATGGCCGCGACGCCGTTCATGCCGAGCGCGAGCCCGCGCTGGTTGGCCGGGAAGGCGTCGGTGAGGATGGCCGACGAGTTCGCCATCAGGAACGCGCCGCCGACGCCCTGCACGATCCGCCAGCCGATCAGCCACAGCGCGGCCGCGTCGCCGCCGAACCAGGTGATCGCCAGCATGATCGAGGAGACGGTGAACACCGCGAAGCCGAGGTTGTACATCCTGGCCCGGCCGTACATGTCGCCGAGCCTGCCGAACGCCACCACCAGCACCGCGGTGACCACGAGGAAGCCCATGATCATCCACAGCAGGTAGCTGGTGTTCGACGGTTCCAGCGGGTTGATGCCGATGCCCTTGAAGATGTCGGGCAGCGCGATCAGCACGATCGACGAGTTGATCGTCGCGATCAGCATCCCGAGCGTCGTGTTGGACAGCGCGATCCACTTGTACCGCGGGCCGAGTTCCGCGATCGAATACGTCCTGCGCTCCGCCACTGTCGAAAACCCCTCTCCGAGCCGTTCCCTTAGCTAGGCTAAGCAAGTTGCTTGCGGTAGGCAACCAACAATCGAAAACGACTGGGAGACAAGGGTCACAAATGCGTGACTATCCTTTGTGGACTATTTACTTTCACTCGCCCGAGTTACCGCTGGACGGGACCGCCGACGACCTTCCCGGGATTGAGGATCCCGTGCGGATCGAGGGCGTCCTTGACCGCGCGGTGCAGGCCGAGCACCGCCGGTCCCAGCTCTTTTTCCAGGCCAGGCCGCTTCAGCAGGCCGACGCCGTGCTCGCCGGTCACCGTGCCGCCGAGGTCGAGCGCGTCCGCGACGATGTCGTCGAACGCGGCCTGCGCACGGCGCTGCGCGTCGTCGTCCCCGGCCGGCGTAATCAGGAGCGGATGCAGATTTCCGTCGCCGATATGCGCGATATTGGCGATTTGCGTGTCGTGCTTTCGCGCGGCCAGATCGATCCGCGCGAGCATTTCCGGCACTGAATGCGTCGGCACGCAGACGTCCTCGGTGAGCACCGGGCCGAGCCGTTCGAGCGCCGGGTAGGCCAGCCGCCGGGCGGCGAACAGCGCGTCCGCCTCGGCCTCGTCGGTCGACTGCGCGGCCCAGGTCGCGCCCGCGTTTTCGAAGCACGCCACCATCGCCGCGGCCTCGTGCCCGCCCGGCACGTCGCTGCGGCCGAGCAGCACCACGTTCGCGTCGGCGGACAGGCCCATGTTCTTCCAGGCGTCGACCGCGGCCAGGCAATGCCGGTCCACCAGCTCCAGCGCCGACGGCACGATCCCGGCCGCCCGGATCGCCGCGGCCGCCTCCCCCGCCGCGACCGTCGAGTCGAAATACCCGGCGACCGTCGCCTCCGGAGCGCGCTTCGCCCGCAGCCGCACGGTGATTTCGGTGATGACGCCGAGCGTTCCCTCCGAGCCGACCATCAGCCCGGCGAGGTCGTACCCGGCGACACCCTTCGCGGTGCGGCGGCCGAGCCGGACGAGTTCGCCGGTGCCGGTGACGACCTGCAGCCCGAGCACGTAGTCGCGGGTCACGCCGTACTTCACGCAGCAGACGCCGCCCGCGTTGGTCGCGACGTTGCCGCCGATGGTCGACCACGGCGAGCTGGCCGGGTCCGGCGGATACCAGAGCCCGTGTTCCGCGCAGGCCGCGCGCAGATCGTCGTTGACCACGCCCGGTTCGACCACGGCGAGCCGCTCCACCGGGTCGATCTCCTTGACCGCGGTCATCCGGTCGGTCGCCAGCACGACGCATCCGGCCAGCGCGTTCGCCCCGCCGGACAGCCCGGTCCCGGCGCCGCGCGGCACCACCGGGGTGCGGTGCTTGAGGCATTGCCGCACGACCGCCTGGACCTCGTCCGCGGTGCGCGGCCGGACCAGGACCGCCGGTTCGCCGTACGGGGCCCATTCCGCCTCGTCGTGCGCGTAGCCGCGCAGCACGTCGGGGTCCCGCACGATCCGGTCGTCCGGCAGAACGGCGTGCAGGTCGTCGATCAGCATGGGAGGGCTCCCGCCTTCTTCCGGTCTGCTTTCCCCGTCAGGTTAGGTCGAAATCCGGCTTGCTCGTTCGACGTACCGGTGAGAGCGAGCTTCGAGGAGGCAGCCATGAGCAGCACTGTCACCACCGCCACCACCGTCACCCGCCGCGGGATCTCGATGCTGCGTGCCGTCGCCGCCGGGCGCGGACGGCTGACCTGCAGCAGCGAACCGGATCTGTTCGTGGACGGCCTGCCCTGCAGCGACCAGTTCACCGCGCACGCGCTGGCGCACGCCGGCCTGCTGCGCGCGAGCGAACCGGGGCCGCTCGGGCAGCCGGTGCCCGCCGTGCTGACCCCGGCGGGGGAAGCGCTGCTCGCCGCCGCCTGACCCGGCTACCCTGACCAGCGAGAAACAGGAGGCGGGGCAGATGGCGTCCGGAGCATCCGGAACGGAGCAGGCGCGGCGCAGGCGGCGCACCACGGTGGCGCTCAAGGAGTCGCTGCGGGAACTGCGCAATCAGCTGTCGCTGCTGAACCACCAGGTCGGCGGGCGGCTGAAGCTCAAGGACGTCGACCTCGACTGCCTCGAACTGATCTCCTCCGGCGGACCGCTGAGCCCGAGCGCGCTCGCCCGCCGCGCGGGACTGCACCCGGCGACCGTGACCGGCATCCTCGACCGGCTGGAACGCGGCGGATGGGTGGCGCGCGAACGGGATCCCGGCGCGGCGGACCGGCGAGCGGTCACCGTGCGCGCGGTGCCGGGGCGCACGCAGGAGCTGTTCCGGGTGTACGGCGGGATGAACGCGGCGATGGACGACCTGTGCGCCGGGTACACCGAGGACGAACTGATGCTGATCGCCGGGTTCCTGCGCCGCACCGCCGAGGCGGGCCGGGCGGCGACCGACGAGCTGTCCGGGGAATGACGGAAGGGCCTCGCCGTTTCGCCCGAGCGCGAAACGACGAGGCCCAGTACCGGGATCGGCCAGCTCAGCTGTCGAGCGTGCCGTACACGATGATGTTGTCGAGATAGCTCTTCTTTTCGGCGTCGAACGCGCCGCCGCAGGTGATCAACCGGATCTGCGAATCGCTGGTGTTGCCGTACACGGCTTCGGTGGGGAACGTCTTCTTCGCGATCTGGTCCACCTTGGTCACCGTGAACGAGGCCTTCGACCCGTCCTTGCGGCCGATCACGACCTTGTCGCCGGTCTTCATCTCGTGCAGCCGCCAGAAAATGCCCTTCTGGTGGTTGCCGTCGATGTGCCCGAGGACGACCGCGGGCCCGACCTGGCCCGGCTTGGGCCCGAAGTGGTACCAGCCCGCCTGCAGCGGCTGGTCGACCGGCGGGACCTGGACGGTCTTGTCGTCGTTGAGGCCGAGCGGCACCAGCGACGAATGCGCGTCGATGCTGGGAACGTCGAGCGAGACCGGGTCCGCGACCTGCTGCGCGGCCGCCGCGGAACTCGCCGGGGCGGCGGCGGGCGGGGTCTCCGCCGAACCGCAGCCCAGCAGGGCGAAGTTCGCGACGAAAGCCAGCAGGAGCGCGAAAAGCCCGAACCGGGAACGGGTCACCGGGCGGTCACCGAAGCCAGGGTGCCGTCGCCGGTCTCCGGCGCGCCGACCGGCACGACGGTCACCTGGCCGGGGCCTTCGGCGGGCGGGGTGCTCGGCTTGCTCGGCTCGCTGGGCTTGGTGGTCGGCGGGGTGGTCGGGTTGCCCGCGACCTTGGCGCAGGTGGCCGAGGCGAGGACGATGTCGCCCTTGCCGAGCGCGCCGGTGACGTCGCCGCCGAGGAGCTTGATGTGCAGCGCGTTGACGGTGAGGCTGCCGTCGGAGTGCTTGACCTGCTCGTTGACGATGACCTGCAGCACGCCGTCGATGCCGAGCTTCTGGTTCGGCTTGGTCGACACCGGGATCTTGCCGATCTTGCCGAGGTCGAGGCCGGCCAGCTCGGACGAGGCGGTGATGCCTTCCGGGGTGGACTTGCACTCGGAGCTGATCACGCGCGCCTTCGGGGTGGCACCGGCGAGCGGGGCGAGCACCGGCAGCGCGGCGTCGACGATGGAGGCCTTCGCGTCCACCGGTCCGTTGCTGCCGTCCTGCTTCGCCGAGCTGCTGACCGCCTTCGCGGTGACCAGGCCCTTCAGCGGCACGTTGACCACCTGCGCGGACTCCGGGCCCGCGGTCGAGGACGGGGCGATCTTGCCGGTGTCGACGGTGATTCCCTTGTCCCCCAGCACGCCGGGCAGCAGCGAAACCGAGGCGGACGCGCCGTAGGCCGACCCGGCGGGCGCGTCGGCGAACGCCGGCGGGGCGACGGCGGCGGCGAGCAGAGCCAGCGCGGGAACGGCGACCGCGACGGTTCGTCCGCGCAGCAGGGCAGAACGCATGAATTGTCCTTCCGAACATCAAGAAATGGAGCCGCCGCACGGATCCCCGAATCCACGCGTGACCGAGCACAACTGTCGGTCATCGGCAGGCCGCGACATTATCAAGACCACCGGTAAACGCAAAGCAAGATCCGTCGCGCAGCGCGCCCGCCGGACGGTTCCCGTGACCGCAATTATCGCAATTTCACCACTAAAGAGTGATGTAACGCGGCTCCGCCGACGCGGTTTTCTCACGCTGAGCTACCGGAACCGAGGCCCCGATGGCGGATTGCCCCGCGCCCCACCCGGAGGGGTGATCCTGCGAAGGGTCCGCGCCGGGCACCCGCCGTAATGTGACCGCTACCGCCCATTCCCGGCCTGCCAATTCGCCCCGGAACCGGGCGCGGCACGGGCGGAAATTGTCCACAAAGGAATCGGAAGGTCCGAACGAGCGAACGGGAAAAAGGGTACGATTTTCCTTGCCCGGGGCGGTGACCAGCGGCGACGCGCGATTGTGGACAGTCCGAAAAGGACTCGCGCGCCTACTCGACGGAGACGACCACCTGGTAGAAAATCCCGGTCCGGTCCGGGAACACCAGCGCGCCCCGTTCGTCGACCATTTTCCACAGCACGTGGCAGACCCCGGTGCCGGTCGGCGTCACCGGGACGCTCACCTCGACCAGCTGGCCCGGATCGGCGTCCGGGACGGGCACGCGCGGGGGCGAGGGGCACAGGACGGTGGTGCCGCCGGCGACCTGGAGGTAGCGGCTGCGCCACGGCACCGAGCCGGTGTTCTTGAGCCGCCAGATCTTCGTGAAAGTCTGGCCGTAGCGGGCTTTCGCGCCGTCCGGGAAGGTGACGTCGCCGGACAGGCCGTCGCCGCCGAAGCCGGACGAGTCGCCGGGCAGCGGGTAGTGCGGGGCGGCCGCGTCCTTCTCGCGGGAGGACGGGGTGGCCAGTACCACGACGGCGGCCACGAGCCCGAGGACCACCAAAACGGTCGCCGCCACGGCGATCGAGCCCCAGCGGCGAGGTTTGGCCGGTTCGCCGGAGGGCGGGCGGAAGGCCTCGGCGGGGATCGGCTGGGCTGGGTGGCTGTCAGCGGGGTGGCCGGGTGAATCGGCCGGGGTTTCGCGGCTGGGCGGAGCGGGGTCGCTCGCCAGGCCGGATGGCGGCCAGTCCTCCGCGCCGGGCAGATCAGCCGGGGATGGCTGCGCATTCGGCAGGGACTCCGGACGTGGCTCGTCGCCGACCTGGCCCGCCGACGCTTCCCCCGCCGAACCGGACGAGTCCTCGACCGCCTCTTCCCAGCGCTCCAGCCACTCGCGCCGGACAGCCTCCTCGTCTCGGCCGAGGCTCGTCACCGCAAGGCTCCGGACGAATTCCCACGTCGTCGGCCAGGACGGGGCGCTGCGGCCGCGGGTGGCGGCCGACAGGGCCGACTTCGACGCCGCCGCGCCGAGTTCCGTGCGCATCCGGTCGTAGGACGGGTCGCCCGCTTCCCGCTTCAAGTCCAGCAGCGCGCAGGCGAAACGGGCGACGGGGCCCGCGCCGGCGTCGGGCACGATGTGCCTGCGACCTCGGCGGGCCCGGGGCGGTCCGGCCGCGGGCTCGCTCATGACACCTCCAAAGATCGATTGCGACCCTTGGAGGTTGCCAGGCGGCCCGGGGCGGCGCAGCCCCGGGCCCCGGCTCGTCAGCAGCTCAGAGCTTGCAGCCCTTCTGCACGCGCGCGACCGTGTGGTCGGCGCCGATGTGGAACTTCTTCTTGCCGCTGGTGCCGCCGTTGGTGGTCATGCACTGCACGCTCAGCGCGCCGTCCATGTCCTTCAGCACGATGCCCGCGGACACCTTGTGCGAGCAGTGGTTGTTGAAGTAGACGGTGACGTTCGTCAACCCGTCGCCCCAGGAGTAGTTGGACTTCTTCCCGGACGGCTTCGAGCACTTGATGCTCGCGGTGTGCTTGCCCTGCGCGCTCACCGTGTCCGCCGACGCGGCGGGCGCGGCGATCCCGGCGAGTGCGATCCCCAGCGCGGAGGCGGCCATCAGCGTCTTGCCGATCTTCATGGGTGTCCCCTCGGACGAAAGTGGAATGGAATGACAGCCGGGAAATCCCGGTGCACTCATCCCAGCGCGCCGTCCGGTTTGTGCTCAACCGCCGGCCGTCCACGGTCAATGCGCGCGGTTGTCCACGCAGGTCAGCGAATTGTCCACGGCTCAGTCGGCCGGGCCGCGCAGCGTCAGGACAACGCGCGACTACCTATAGTAGTTAGCTCGTTACCCGAGACCCGCTGACAGCGCGAAGCACAACCCGCCTCAGAAAATGGCCTGCGGACTGGATCAGAAGCCGGCAATGTGGCCACCGTGCCAGCACCCTTCACTAAAGATCTCTGTGGCTACCGGAAGAAGAACGGCAAGCCGAACATGTCCGACGCCAGCGACAAGCTTTCGGTGCGTCTCGGAACTCGGTTCTTGGAGGTCGCCGGAGCATGGCACGAACGACCTGACCAGAAGGGCACCGGTCTCGAACGTCGTGTGATCGCGTCCCTGCAAGCCGTGCGCCCAGACCTGGACATCAAGCAATCGTGTTCGGCATCGGACTTCAGCCAATACGCGCACCTGAACGTGTTCCCAGCCTTCCGTGCCGGTTACAGCAACTCCGCGAAGGAGATCAAGGCGCTCGTCTCTGCTATCGAAGCGATTCCCGACAGCCGCAACCGACGTCGGCTGATCGCCATCGCCCAGCGCATCGGCCGAGGTATCGACGCCAATGCGGAATTGGTGACGACACTGGTCGGCCTCATGCCGGAGGAATCCCTGCTCAAGCTTGACGTCGTGGTCGGACGTCCGCAAGACGGCGAACTTCCGGAGTTGGCGTTGGCGCTTTCGGCCAAATGGTCGCTCCGCACCGACAGGGCACAGGACTGCGTCTCGCAGGGCAACAAGCTAGTCACCCAGCGTCGCGGTCGCATGCCTCACTTCGGTGTCATCACAGCAGAGACTCGGCCGTCGATGCTCAAGATCCTGGCGGACGGCTCCGGCTCTATCGACTGGGTGTACCACCTCGACCTCGACTCGCTGGCGAAAGCAATCGACATCGAGGCGAAGACGCGGAACGCGCCAGCGAACTGGTCACCGAAGAAGACTTTTGATCGACTCGTGAACCAGAACCGGCTCCGAGACTTCGACGACCTGGTCCGTGTCGTCAAGTCTCTTCCCGCGAAGCCCTGAACCCGGACCGGATTGCCCAAATCGAAACCTGTCACGTACCGCAGCTTCAGCGGATAGAGTGAACGTGTGTCCGAAGACTTAGTCCTGTTCGGCCCGACCTCGCATGTCGACATACACGTCGATCCGAAGCCTGCACACGTAGCCGACGACGACCCTGAGCTGCAGCAGGTCGTCGACTGGTTCCGAAAGCGTCCCGGCTTGCAGCAACATTTCGGGTCGATCCTGCGCCAATCGATCGATGAGGTACTCGATGGACAGCGCACCGGCCGGTACGACATCGCTCTCGCGGAGAAGACCGAGAAGACCTATCTAGGGACCAAGGTCGAAATCGTCACTCGCGCTGCATTCGACCTTCCCCGTGGTGCGAACATGGACTACGCCATCGCCGGGCACGACGTCGACTCGAAGTTTTCGTTGCGAGGAGCATGGTCGATACCGACCGAAGCCATGGGGCACATGTGCCTGTTGTCCTCCGCCAACGACCGCAAGGGTCTCTTCGACGTCGGCCTGATCCGGATCACCCCTGAAGTCCTCAACAAAGGACTCAACAAGGATCAAAAGACTACGATCACTGCAGCAGCCCGGGATCGCGTGGTGTGGCTAGCTCAGCGAGCCCCGCTGCCGGAAAATCTCCTTCTTACCCTGCCTGACACACTAGTCCGCACTATCGTCGCCGCGGGTTCGGGCCAGAAAAGAATCAACCAGCTGTTACGTAGTGTTCAAGGTCGGATCATCGAACGCAACACTGCAGTGACAGTCGCCAGGCAAGCCGATGGCCTCAAACGCTGTCGCGACGCGCGGCCCCAACTCGCTCGAGAGGGCATCGTCATCCTCGGCCACCAAAATCAGAGTCCGATGGTTGCCCGCGCGCTCGGCCTCCCAGTCCCGATGAAGGGCACTTTTCTGTCGGTGCGCTTGACACCGGTAAACACGCCTGCACCCGACCGACCGACAGTCACTCTCCCGGAGGGCACCTACGCTGTCGCCCAGCCCAACGACCCCATAACACCGGTACCAACGATCCGTTACTGACCCTCAGCCATGGTGTCCGCACCAGATAGCCGCCGTCGCACGAGCGAGGCCTCCTAACGCGCATCACAAATGCGTTCCGGTCGGCCACCTCTCGTTAATTCAAGGCTAGTGACATAGGCGGCACGGGGATGACTTACGCGTTCGATTCGAGGTTCCACGAACGTAAGGCTTGAGGTGGTGCGCGATGGCTTCAGCCAGCATCGGAGGAACAGCGTTGCCGATCTGCTTGGCGACTTGAAGCTTCGTGCCACACCACTGAAAGTCGTCGGGGAAGCTCTGGAGACGAGCGGCCTCCCAATGTGTAATCGGACGGTCGACGCTGTGCCCCTCGTCCTCTTTCTCCCACTGCGGATGCAGGTACTGACCTTTTTCCGGCTTGAAGAACTCCGTACGTATCGTCAACGAGGGCATGTCCCAACGCATCCGCCCCATGACATCTGTCGTGCCGGTCTTCTTCTCCCTCCAGCAACGCGACAGCAAGTAATCGGGCAGGTTGAACCGGCCGCCTCCCGGAGGGATGTGCCTATAGCGCTTCAGCGACATCGCCGTCGGATTCCGACCGATGTGAAGATCGGAGCTTTTGAAGATACCCGGGATGTCTTCGCCGAAGAATTCCACCGACGAAGCTGGCAACTCCGTCGTCTCCGGAGTCTCGGGCAGTCCGCTTAGAACGTCACGGGTCGTGTGCCACTCAGGCAGAGCGTCCAGAGTCCCAGTGCGGGCATGTGTTGGCGTTGGGAGCGGAATCCTGCCGACGCGGGATCCGATCACAATGGTCCGTTTCCGCCGCTGCGGCACTCCGAAGTCGGCAGCCAACAGGAACCCCGACGTCAACTCATAGCCTTCGAGCAGCCCGCCAGGCTGCGCCTCGGCCTGCAGGAGAGCGAACTCGCTAGAGGAGAAGAAGCGGTCCACGTTTTCGATCACGAAGACCTTCGGCGTGGCGTGCCGAACAAAACGAATGTACTCCTTCCACAGCTTGTTCCGCGGATCATTCACGTTGCGGGACCCGAGGTTGGAGAAGCCCTGGCATGGAGGCCCGCCGATGATCAGGTCGGCTTGCGGGATGTCCTCATCCGGAATGGTCGCGATGTCCGCGTAACGAGTGTGCGACTCTCCGAAGTTGGCCGCGTAGGTCGCGGCCGCGTGAAGGTCAAACTCGACCGACATCACCGGTTTGAAGCCCTTCGCAGCCATGAAACCCGAGGTCATGCCTCCACAGCCAGCGAACAAGTCGATCATCGAGATCGGTTTCGTACCCACACCACGCAGGCTAGTCGACACCACCGACAATCCTTGGCATCGACCCTCAGATCCGTGATCGTGGATCACACCCGTCTCCTCGTGCGCCCGCCCCGACAGCGCAACAGCAGACGCACCAACGACGAACAGAGGAGACTACCTTTGGACAACCCATCGCGACGCTGCGCACGCTGGCCTCGCCACGACTACAACGCTTGACTACCTACAGGGATAAGATGCTTGTGTCCTCGACATTCGATGCGAACCGTCGGGCGTGTCCTCACCGCTGACTGTCCACGCAGGTCAGCGAATTGTCCACGGCTCAGTCGGCCGGGCCGCGCAGCGTCAGGACAACGCGTAAGACGTGTTCGACAGCCGATTCGAACATCGCGCCGCGCAGTTCTCCGCGCGTTTCGAGGTTGCGCGCGGCGAAGTCGAGCATGCGGTCCGGCCCGACGCGGCGGACGAGAAGCTCGGCGACCTCTTCGAGGTCGAGGCTCGGGTTGTCGAGCCGCGCGAGAGCGAACTCGATGATGAGTTCTTCGTCGGTCACTCCTTCAGAGTAGCCACGAAACCGGCTCAGATGTGGTCTTGATAACACCCGTACGGATAAGCCTCGACCAGCGTGACGCGCACGACCGCGCCGCTGGGCACCTCGTACTCCCGTCGCTCCCCCGGCTTGGCGCCGTCCAGCGCCTGCCCGAGCGGCGAGTCCGGCGAGCAGACCTCCAGGTCGGAGCCGGCCTCGTCGCGGACCGCCAGCAGGAACGTCTCGACCCCGCCGTCGTCGTACCGGACGGTGAGGACCATGCCGGGCTCGGCGATCCCGTCGTCCGGCGGGTCTTCGCCGACGACGGCGTCGCGCAGCAGGTCCTGGAGCTGCCGGATCCGGGCCAGCCGGTGCTGCCTGCGGTCGAGCAGGTCGTCGCCGTCGAGGTCGGGTTCGCGCCGCAGGGCGGCGAGTTCCGCGGCGAGACGGGCGTGCGCGTCGGCGGTCAGCCAGGGCCGCGAAGAGGTGGTCGACATGGGAAATGCGCCTTTCGGATGGTCGTCCGTGGGGGCCGGGCAAGCAGGAGGCCTCCAGCCCCCACGGACTTTCGAGGAGTCCCGCGGCGGTCAGCGGGGCTCGGGCTCGGTGTGGCGGTCGAGCACGCCGGCGTCGGCGGCGAACCAGCCCGCGGCTTTCACCAGGATGTCTCTTTCGGTGCGCAGCAAGGCGTTCTCCGCGCGGAGGAAGAGCAGTTCGGCGTGCTCGTCCCCGGTCAGCGGCGCCGGAACGGCGGGGTCGGCGGACACGCGCGCGTCACCGCAGCGGGTCGAACGGCGCCAGCGCCTCCGGCTGCTTGCCGGTGACGATCTGTTCGGCGAGCAGCTTCCCGGTGATCGCGCCGTGCGACAGGCCCCACATGCCGTGCCCGCCCGCGACGTACATGCCCGGCGCGCCGGTCTGCCCGATCACCGGCCGCCCGTCGGCGCTGACCGGGCGCGAGCCGACCCAGGTGTCGGTGCGCTGGTCCCAGCGCAGGCCCTTGAGCAGCGGCCGGGCCGAGGCGATGATCGCGTCGACGCGTGCCGGGTACAGCGGGTCGTCCGGCTTGCGGAACTCCATCGTCCCGGCCACGCGCAGCCCGCCCTGGTACGGAGTACACGCGACCCGGATGTCCGGCAGGTACATCGGGCTCGGCACCGGCTCGTCGGTCGGCACGGTGAAGGAGTAGCCGCGTCCGGCGCGCACTGGGACGCGCACTCCCCATTTGTGCGCCAGTTCGCCCAGCCACGCGCCGGTGGCGAGCACGACGGCGTTGGCGTTGACCGTCTGCCCGTTCGCCGACAGCACGGTGTAGGCGTACTCGTGCCGGCGGATCGCGGCGACCTCGAACCGGTGCCGGATCGTGCCGCCGCGGCTGACCACCGCGCGGGCGAGCGATTCGACGAACCGGCCGGGGTCGACATAGCGCTGGCCGTCGATCCGGATGCCCGCCCCGATCCGGTCGGTGACCTGCGGGAAGTGCTCGCGCAGCTCCGGCCCGGCGAGCTGGGTCCAGGCCACCTTCTGCCCGGCGTCGCCGAGCCGGTCCAGCTCCTTGACCAGGGTCTGGGCTTTCTCGGCGGTCTCGAACAGGGCGGTGATGGGCGCGTCGATGGTCGGCGCGTCCACGCCGCTGGAGGTCAGGACGTCGAAGGCTTCGAGGCATTCGTCGTTGAACGGGAGGTTCGCGCGCACCGCCCGGGTCCAGGACCGGTGGGTGCAGTTCGCGGCGAACCGGGCGAGGAACCGCCAGAGCCGGGGGTCCGGGGTGGCCGGGACGTGCAGCGGGGCCTGCCGGTCGAGCAGCGTGCGCAGGCCGTAGCGGAGGACGGCGGGTTCGTTCAGCGGGATCGACAACCCGGGCGAGAGCCAGCCCGCGTTGCCCCACGACGAGCCCGCCGCGATGCCCTCGCGGTCGACGACCGTCACCCGCACGCCGCGTTCCTGCAGGAACCAGGCGGTCGACAGTCCGACGATGCCCGCGCCGGCCACGATCGCCGAACGCGGTCCGCCGCTCATCCGGTCGAGATCGCCCATGTGTTCCTCCGCCGTACCGCTGGTTGTGCTGGTGCGGCCAGGATGACCCGGATCGGGCGGGCGGGCTTTGTCGAGTTCGGCCAAACGGAGCAGGCCGGTTTGTCCGGATCGGTCAATCCTGGGGATCGGCGACGGCCAGCTCGATGATCATCGCCAGCCGTTTCGCGGGCAGGTCGAGCCGCAGCGGCGTCACGTCGGCCATCTTGCGCAGCCGGTAGCGGATGGTGTTGGGGTGCACGCCGAGCCGTTCGGCGGCCTCGGTGAGGTCGCCCTGGGTTTCGAGCCACGCGCGCAGGGTCGCGACGTAGCTCGTCGAGTGGGCCGCGTCGTGCCGGGCCAGGTCCGCGATCGGACCGCGCGCCGGGGCCCGGCCGGCTGCCGCGGCGGCACGCAGGCGGAGGATCAGGATGTCGTCCCAGGACTCGTCGTAGGCGACGGTCGCGCCGGGTTTCGGGCGGACGTCGTGCAGGGCGAGGCATTCGTCGGATTCCCGCCTGCTGGCCGGGAGTTCCGCGGTCGAGGCGGCCGCGCCGATCCCCGCCGCGACCGTGACCTGCGCGGGCAACGCATCCCGGATCCCGTCGATCCACGCCCGCGCGGCCGCGACGTCCTCGCCGGGCAGGACGGTGTAGACGGTGTTGCTGAACAGCGTGCTCCGGCCCGGCCGCGACCAGCCGAACCCGGTGGTCGCGCGCTCGAACGCGAGCAGCAGCGCGGCGTGCCGTTCGTCGGCGATGTGCGCTTGGAGCGCGACCACGCGGAACCGGCCGGGCGGCAGCCCGAGCCTGCTCAGCACGGCCGCCGCGTCCGGCGTGCCCTCCAGCAGCCGGATCACCAGGTCCGATTCGACCTGCCGTTCCAGGTCGGCGCTCGCCCGCGACCGCAGCAAATGCAGCCCGACCGTGCGAGAGCTGTCGTGCAGGACAGTGCGCCGGACGTCGGACAGCGGCTGCTCGCACTCCACCCAGATCGACCCGAGCGTCTCGCGTCCCGCACGGACCGCCACCACCATGCGCCCGGTCAGCCCGTGCTCGGGATCGGCTTCGACGAACAACGGCTCGTCGGACTCGGCGAGATGCGCGAACACACCGCGGCGCTCGAACAGCTCACGCACCTGATCGGGCACGCGGCGGCCGAGGATCGTCTCCAGCCGCACCCGGTCCGCGCCCTGCTGACGGCTGGAGTACGCGAGCACGCGGGACAGCTGGTCCTCGATGGTGACCGCGCTGCCGAGCGCGTCGGCGAGACTGTCGGCGAGCGCGAACAGGTCGGTCGGCCCGCGTCCGGATTCCGTTTCGCGCCCTTCGAGGACCAGGCCGTAGACCACGCCCGCGAGCTGGCCCCACGACACTTCCGGGTCCACCAGCAGCACCGCGACCCGGCCCTCTTCTGCCTTGGCGATTTCGGCTGGCCCCGGCGGCACGGACCCTCGCACCAACACGACAGACGCCCTCGCCGCAGCCGCGCGCTCGACAGCTTCCAGCACCGATTCGACGCCCACCGCGAGGTAAACGTCGCCGCGCAACCCGCGTGGGTCGGCGGGGTCGTCCATCACCACGTCCCGCAACGCCGCTTCGCGCGCGATAGGACAACAGCACAACCGCGCGCCGTACCCACCGAGGACGTTGACGAGCCGATCCAGCGTGACCATGCCCCTGTTCATACCTGACGCGGTGCGCGAGGAGTCGTATCGTGCAGGTCATGCGCGCGGGTCGAAGACGTGCACAAACTGGCGCTGGGGATGCCCCACGTCACGGTGGTGCGCGGCTCGCGCGAGAACCCCGTTTACCAGGTCGGCGGCAAGTCGTTCGTGTTCTTCCGGACCCCGCGGCCGGACGCCTTCGACCCGGAGACCGGGGAACGCTATCCGGACGTCATCGTGTTCTGGGTACCGTCCGAATCGGACAAGCAGGCGCTGGTCCAAGACCCGGACAGCCCGTTTTTCACCACTCCGCACTTCGACGGCCACCTGTCCGTGCTGATCCGCGCCGCCCATCTCGGTGCGCTGACTTTGCAGGAGCTGACCGAGGTCGTCGAGGACGCCTGGCTGTCCCGTGCGTCACCGCGCCGGCGGGAGGCGTGGCTCTCCCGGCGCTCCCGGTAAGCGATCAGGAATCAAGAAGCGTCGGGACTGGTGCCGGATTTAGCGTTTACCGCATGACCTCCTTCGACTTTGTCACCCTGGACGTTCCCGATGTCGCCGCCGCCGAGCGCTTCTACACCACCGCGTTCGATCTGGGCGACCGTCTCCGCTTCCGGCAGGCCGCCGCACCGAGCGCCGGTTTCCGCGGATTTACCTTGTCGCTCACCGTTTCCCAGCCCGCGAACGCGGTCGCCTACCTGGACGCCGCCCTCGTCGCGGGCGCCACCTCACTGAAGCCGGCGGCCAAGTCGCTGTGGGGTTTCGGCGGCGTGGTGCAGGCACCCGACGGCGCGATCTGGAAGGTCGCGACCTCCACGAAGAAGGACTCCGGCCCCGGGGTCCGGGAATACGACCAGATGGTGCTGCTGCTTGGCGCCTCGGACGTGGCGGCGACTAAGCAGTTTTACGTGTCGCACGGGCTTTCGGTGGGCAAGAGCTATGGGCGGAAGTACGTGGAATTCGAGACCAGCCCGGTGAAGCTGGCGCTCTACGGCCGGAAGGCGCTGGCCAAGGACGCCGGGGTGCCGGAGGAGGGTTCGGGTTCGCACTTGCTGACCATCGGCGGGGATGCCGGGCGGATCACGGATCCGGACGGGTTCGCTTGGGAGACTTCGGTTCTGGCCTCGTGAGTGGCGATGCCGGTTAGAAGCGGCACAAACACTCACGAGCTGTTATACCGGAGCGGGCATCTCCGACTCACCAGCAGAGTCCGGAGGTGCCCGATGGCGACCGAAGTACCGACCTTCTGCCCGCTGTGCGTGTCCCGGTGCGGAGCCACCGCGACGGTCGAGGACGGGCGGCTGCTCGCGCTCGGCCCGCTGCCCGGCCATCCGACCGGCGGCGCGATCTGTGTCAAAGGCAAAGCCGCGCCGGAAATCGTCGCGCATCCGGACCGGCTGCTGCATCCCCTCCGCCGGACGGCCCCGAAAGACGCGGCCGACCCGGGCTGGGAGCGCATGGGCTGGGACGAGGCGCTGGCGACGATCGCGTCCCGGCTGACGGCGATCGCCGAGGAGTCCGGGCCGGAAGCGGTGGTGTTCGGCAGTGCCTCGCCGTCGACGTCGGCCATGTCGGACACCATCGATTGGCTGACCCGGCTGCGGCGTGCCTTCGGCAGTCCCAACCTCGTCAGCTACCTGGAACTCTGCGGCTGGGGCCGCCACCTGGGCACCCAGTACACCTGGGGCGAACCGGTCCCCGGCGGCTATCTGCCCGATCTCGAGAACGCGCAGTGCATCCTCTACTGGGGCTACAACCCGTCGGTCTCGCGACTCGCGCACGCCACCGCGACCACCGCCGCGTTGCGTCGCGGGGCCAAGCTCGTCGTGGTCGATCCCCGGCGCGCCGGGCTGGCCAGCAAGGCCGACCAGTGGCTGCGCGTGCGCCCCGGAACGGACGCGGCGCTGGCGTTGTCGATCACGCACGTGATGATCGAGAATGGTTGGTACGACAAGGAATTCGTCAACCGATGGACCAACGCGGCGAGACCGGCCGGTGCGTCGCGGCGGGTGTGGGACCTGATCGTCGAAGAGTGCGCGAAGTCCGCCCCCGAGGTCGCCGAGGAGATCACCGGCGTGCCCGCCGCCCAGGTCGTCGCCACGGCCCGGCTGCTCTGGGAGCACCGTCCGGTCGCGTTCTACACCTGGAGCGGGCTGGAACAGCACAGCAACGCGACCCAGACCGTCCGCGCCATCGGCCAGGTCTACGCACTCACCGGCTGCATCGACGCCCCCGGCGGGAACGTGCTGTTCACGCCCGTGCCAGCCAACCCGGTCGACGGCCGGGACCTGCTGCCGCCCGAACAACGGCGCAAGGCCATCGGAATACAGCCGCGCCCGCTCGGCCCGGCGAAGTTCGAGTACGTCACCGGCGAGGACTTCTACCGCGCGGCCTTGACCGGCGTGCCCTACCGAGCCCGGGCCCTGGTCAACTTCGGCAGCAACCTGGCCCACGGCGACAGCGCACGGGGCCGGGACGCTCTCCGCGCGCTGGACTTCTTCGTCCACACGGATTTGTTCCTGAACCCGACCGCTGAGCAGGCGGACCTCGTGCTGCCCGCGACGAGTGCGTGGGAGGCAGAGGCGCTGCGGATCGGTTTCGAGACAAGCCAAGCCGCGCAGTCGACTGTCCAATTGCGACAGCCGTTGGTCGCCGCGCGCGGAGAGGCCCGATCGGACCTCAGGATCATCTTCGACCTAGCCGTCGCCCTCGGCCTGGGCCCGCAGTTCTTCAACGGCGACATCGAAGCAGCCTGGCACCATCAACTCGCACCCAGCGGCATCACCCTCGACCAGCTACGCGCCGCCCCCGAAGGAATCCGACTGCCGCTGGAAACGGTCCACCGCAAGTACGAACAACGCGGCTTCCACACCCCGTCCGGCCTGGTCGAGTTGTATTCTGAGACATTGCTGGAAAACGGATACCCACCGCTGCCGACCTTCGCCGAACCGTCGATCAGCCCGCTCTCCCGACCAGACCTGGCGACGCGCTACCCGCTGATTCTCACCTGCGCGAAGTCCCTGTTCTTCTGCGAAACCCAGCATCGCGAAATCACCAGCCTGCGCAAATCTTCCCCCGACCCCACGGTCGAACTGCACCCCGAAACCGCCGCCGCCCGCGGCATCGTCGCCGGAGACTGGGTGCGGCTGGAGACTCCGCTGGGAAGCATCCGCACGAAAGCCAAGTTCAACGTCAACCTGCACCCCTCTGTCGTATGCGGCCAGCACGGCTGGTGGCAGCCGGCCGGCGAACTAGGCCAGCCCGGCTATCCGCCGTTCGGCGAGGGCAGCGCGAACCTCAACCTCGTGCTGAGCCAAGGCCCGAGCGACCCGATCAGCGGCAGTTCGCCGTTGCGCGCCTCCCTGTGCGAAATCGCCAAGGACGGCTAACGCCACGTCGGATTTGCGCCAGCGCAAGGAGCCCAAACCGCGAAAGACTGGCGGCCATGCTCAACGTCCTCGACCGGTTCCGTTCCGCCAGCACCGAATTCGACCAGCGCCTGTCGTTGGTCCGGCCCGAACAGTGGACCGCCCCGACGCCCTGCGCGGAATGGAACGTGCGGCAGCTCGTCAACCACATGGTCCGGGGAAACCTCAACTACGTCGATCTGTTGGCGGGCGGCACCCGCGAGGACTTCCTACGCCTGCGCGACGCCGACGCCCGGGGCGATGACCCGCTCGCCGCTTATACGGTGTCGGTGCAGCTAGTTGTCGATGCTTTCAGCCGCCCCGGCGCGCTGGATCAGCTGCTCGACTACCCGCTGGGCCAGGTGACCGGCCGCCAAGCTCTGGCCGTGCGCGCGACGGACTCCACCATCCACGCCTGGGACCTGGCGCGGGCGTTGGACGTCGACGATCGCCTCGATCCCGGTCTGGTTGCGTGGATCAGTGAGGATCTGGAAGAGATCTACGCCGGGCTGGTGGAATCCCCGGTCGCCGCCGATACGACGCACCGGTTCTTCGCGGAGCCGGAGGCGGGCAGCGGATCGGGGTCTCGGCAGGATCGGTTGCTGCGTCTGATGGGCCGGAATCCCTGACCAGCGGGCAGGCGCACGGTAACCCGCCGAACTCAGACGGATTCGCGGTAGACCCGCCGGGCGATCTCCTCGACCTGTTCGACAGTGAGTACCGGCGCGTCGGGCCGCTGCACCGCTTGGGTAAGGATCCGCCGTACCAGGGCAGAGGTGGGAATCTGCTCGGCCGCCGCGCGAGCCTTCAGCGCGGCGGCGAGTGAGGTCGGCACCCGCAGGGACAGCGCGGACTGCTCGTTCTCGGCGATGTCAGCGGCGACCGCGTCCGCTTCCTCCTCCGCGTAGTCCCGCCGGGACCGTGCGTGCCGCAGCATGCGCTCGCGCTTGACCGGATCGGCTTCCTGCCGAGCCGCGGCTTCCTGCTCGGCAATCTCTCCCTTGATCCCGGCCAGCACCTGTTCGCGACTCATGGGTTCAGTCATGGCGCTTCGTCCTCTCCGCCAAGAGCCGCCCGGTACGCACGCAGGTCGGCACCGCTGGTCTTCCAGGCATTGATGCCCGAATGATCCACGTGATCGATGATCACTGTGAGCACGAAGCCCGCGGCGGGCGAGTAGCCGATCACGCGGATGTCTCCCCGGTGACTCTTAGGGTCAGGCTCACGGGTGATCCGATGAGGGTCAGCTGCCGCTTCCAAGGTCCAGGCCGGCTCGATGTCACTGGCACCGGGATAGCGGGACGATCGCGTGCGGATGTACTCACCGCCAGCCCAAGTGCCATAACGAAATGTAACACCTCTGCACACATCCACACACAGGACTGAGTCCTGTCTGCTGGCCGTGCGCAGCAAGTCGGGCGCTCCGGCACGGACCGCACCAGAGCCGGGAACCTGCCGCCGCTGGGCATCACGGCGCGGTGACGCGGGAGCGAGCATGCCGCTCGGATTCCGGCCCTGAAAAGGAGCCGTGGGGGGACGCAATCGGTAACCAAGGACCTTGCCGGTCGCGCAGACCGTGCCGGACTCAGCGAGCGGTCAGCCAGGGCGCGAGAAGCTTCTCCAGCGCGTCGTCCGACAGCGCCGCCGCTCCGCCGTGGAATTCGTGCCACCGGGAGGCCTCGCGGGCCGCGTGGTAGTCGACCTCGAAGGCGCGCATCAGGACATACATGAAGCTTCCCGGGTCGAACCGCTCGCCCAGCAGGGTGCGGGCCGTGCGGGCCACGTCCACCGCGGTCTGGCGGCCGTTCACGTCGGCCAGCTTCAGTTCCTCAGCCGCCGGATCGAGCAGGCTCGGCGCACACAACAAGACAACTACTCCACTCTGAACTGTTCGCTCAACCTTCGGCGGCGAGCTGTCCGCAGGCCGCCGCAATGTCCTGGCCGCGGGTGTCCCGCACGGTGCACGCGACCCCGCCCGCATTCACCAAGCGTACGAACTCACGCTCCACCGGCTTCGGCGACGCGTCCCACTTCGAGCCCGGCGTCGGATTCAACGGGATGACGTTCACATGCACCAGCTGACCCAGATGCTTCCGCAGCCGCTTCGCGAGCAGCTCGGCACGCCACGGCTGGTCGTTGATATCCCGAATCAACGCGTACTCGATCGACACCCGCCGACCCGACGTGTCCGCGTAATACCGGGCAGCCGACAAGACCTCATCCACCGACCACCGGTTGTTCACCGGCACCAGCGTGTCCCGCAGCTCGTCATCCGGCGTATGCAGCGACACCGCCAACCGGACCTGCATCCGCTCGTCCGCCAGCTTCCGGATCGCCGGAGCCAAACCCACCGTCGACACCGTCACCGAACGCTGTCCAATGCCAAGCCCGCCCGGCGCGGGATCAGTGATCCGGCGCACCGCCGCCACCACGCGCTTGTAGTTCGCCAGCGGCTCGCCCATGCCCATGAAGACGATGTTCGACAGCCGCCCAGGGCCGCCGGGCATCGAACCGTCGCGCATGACTGCCGCCGCATCGCGGACCTGGTCCACGATCTCCGCGGTGGACAGGTTGCGGTCGAGACCGCCCTGGCCGGTCGCGCAGAACGGGCACGCCATCCCGCAGCCAGCCTGGCTGGAGATGCACAGCGTCGCGCGGTCCGGGTAGCGCATGAGCACGCTCTCCAGCAGCGTCCCGTCGTGCGCGCGCCACAGGGTCTTGCGGGTGGCTCCGCCGTCGGCGGCCAGCGCGCGGACCTCGGTGAGCAGCGGCGGCATCAGGTCGGCCACGAGCTTGTCGCGCGAGGCGGCCGGGATGTCGGTCATCTCCGCCGGGTCGACGGTGAGCCGCGAGAAGTAGTGGTTCGACAACTGCTTGGCGCGGAACGCCTTCTCGCCCAGTTCGACGACCGCCTCGGCTCGCTCGGCCACCGTGAGGTCGGCGAGATGGCGCGGCGGCAGGCCGCGCTTGGGCGCGTCGAAAACAAGAGGGAGGGCAGTCATGACCGATCAAGTGTCTCATACGCGCGAAACCCCCGCGTGCCCGCCTCGGGTCCGGCGTCCGGACCGAGTCAGCGGCGGGCGGTGACGCGGTCCGGCCCGCGGCGCGGAATGCCGTCCGACCAACGACGGGGCCAATTCAACGGAAAAACACCATACGAAGGTCGGATTGCCGAATTGTTTCCGCTCATCGACGCCACCGGAAATGTGGATATCGGAAAATACCGACATTAGTCGCTAGCCGCCGCGATCCTCGCGCGCGTACCGTTCCGGACGGTCACCCCTTCTCCCCTGGAGGAAACCGTGAAAGTGCGTTCTTCTATGCTGCGCGGAATCGCATTGATCTCGGCCGCGGCGTGCACCGCGCTCGCCGTTCCGGCCGCGGCGCTCGCCGGCGAGACCAACATCTCGATGCAGGCCCAGCAGAAAAGCAACTGGTGCTGGGACGCCAGCGGCAACACCATCGCCGCGTTCTGGGGCTATTCCCTGACCCAGACCAAGTTCTGCCAGATCGCGCACAACGAGTCCGGCAGCGACTGCGCCAACAACCAGGGCTACCTCAGCGACCAGCAAAGAGTTTTCCGCTATCTCGGCTTCCGCAGCACCGGCTCCTACAATTCCGGTGGCTACCGGCTTTCCTTCTCCGGCATCAAGAACCAGATCAACGCGGGACAGCCCATCGGCACCCGCATCGGCTGGACGTCCGGCGGCGGCCACATGCACGTCCTCTACGGCTACGACGATTCGAATGGCCGCAGCGTCGTCGAATACGGCGATCCGTGGCCGGCGAACAACCGCTACAACTCGATGAACTACAGCTCCTACGTCTCCAACAACCAATTCGCCTGGACCCACACCGTCTACGGAATGGTGGGCTGACCCATGAAGCGAACCCTCGTCCTCACCGGGGCCGTCGCCGCCGCGGTGTTCGCCGCGAACCCCGCGTCCGCCGCGACCGCGCCGGCCGGTCCCTCCGCTTCGGACACGGCCGCGATCTCCGGGCTGCTCGCCAGCCCCGGCACCGCCGCCCGCCTCGCGCACACGAAGTTCCCCGGAGCCGCACCGGCAGCAGCGCACGCCACTCGCGCCGCCGCCGACGCCAGCACGCAGATCCCGGTCTACGAACCCACCGCGGCCTTCGTCAACGGCGCCTCCGACGTCCCGGCCGCCCTGGCCTATGTCGCGTCTCCGGCGCATCTGGCCGACGGACGGGACGCGACGGTCTGGACCCAGCCCAGCGCATCCGGCTGGCAGGTCATCAACGTCGCCTCCGGCAACGACGAACAAGTCCACGCCGCAGCCGCACACGGCGGCTACCTCCTGCACGAACCCCAGGTCAACGCCTGGTACTCCGTCAACGGCGACACCGTCACCGTTCTCGACGGCTCAGTATCCGGCGTCCCGAACGGCACCCGCGTCACCTTGGCCACGTACCAAGCCGAACTCCACAAGCGCTACGGCGACAAACTCCCCGGCTCCACCTACGACAAGACCGGCGCGGGCGGCGGTTACGCAGCCCCGGCGTCGAACACCGGCTCGGACGACAGCCCTGCCACCGCTCTCGCCCTCGGCGGGGCGGCCGTGGCAGCGGCGGGAGGCGCGTTCCTCCTGCGCCGCCGTTCCCAGCACAGCAAGTGATTCGTCCCGGCAGGGGCACCGCGCCCCTGCCGGGATTCATTCGCCGAGAGCCTCCGCCCACCGGTCCGCCCACGACACGAGCGGCCGCAGCGCGTCGAACGCCTCCCGGCCGAGCGTCGTCAGCTCGTAGTGCGATTCGTCGGTCTGCCGCACCAAACCGGCGTCGGCGAGCTCGACCAGGCGCTGGCGCAGGACGCTCGAAGACATGCCGTCGCAGCGTTCCCGCAGGGCGCGGAAACCCAGCGCGCCGACCTGCAGCTCCCACACGATCCGCAGGCACCATCGCCTGCCGAACAGGTCGAGCGCGGCCATCAGCGGACGGCCGGTCGCGGAGCCCCGGACCGGCTGTCCCGGTTTCGGCGTCGCCATCCGCCCTCCTTGTGCTTCGATTTCCGAAACACTAACATCGGCCGCCATGATTCGATTTCCGAAGCAGATCTGCCGCGCCCTCGGCATCGAGGTGCCGATCGTGCAGGCGCCGATCGGCTCCGCGGCCACTCCGGCGCTCGCCGCGGCGGTTTCGAACGCGGGCGGACTGGGGACGCTCGCGCTCACGTGGACCGAACCTGACGAAGCCGTCCGCCGGATCCGCGAGGTGCGCCGCCGCACCGACCGGCCGTTCGCGGTCAACCTCGTGCTCGACTTCCCGATCGACGACGTGCTCGACGCGTGCCTGGCCGAGGAAGTCCCGATCGTTTCGACGTTCTGGGGCGACCCCGCCAAGATCGCCGCACGGGCCAAGGACGCGCAGCTGATCCACACCGTGGGCTCGGTCGCTGAAGCACGGCAGGCAGCGGAAGCGGGCGTGGACGTCGTGGTCGCGCAAGGCTGGGAAGCAGGCGGACACGTCCGCGGCCAAGCGTCGACGCTCGTACTGGTGCCCGCCGTTGTCGACGCGGTGGGCCCGATTCCGGTGCTCGCGGCCGGTGGAATCGCCGACAGCCGCGGGCTCGCCGCCGCGCTCGCGCTCGGCGCGCAAGGCGGCTGGCTCGGCACCCGGTTCCTGACCGCGACCGAAGCGGCGACCCACGATTCTTACCGCGAAGCCGTGCTGGCCGCGGAACTCGAGGACGCCGTCCACACCCGTTGCTTCAACGGCGGCTGGCCCAACGCGCCGCACCGGGCGTTGCGCAATTCGACGCTGACGCAATGGGAAGCGGCGGGCGAACCGCATACGGAACGCCCCGGCGAAGGCGACATCGTGGCGAGAGATGCAGCCGGAAAGCCGTGGCGGCGGTACGACGACATGATCCCGGTGCCGGGTATGACGGGCGACCTCGAAGCTCTGGCGCACTACGCGGGTCAAGCGGCGGGCTTGGTCCGAAACGTAGCCCCCGCAGCGCAGATCGTCGCGGACCTCGTCGGCTAAGCCCGTTCCACCGCCTCCGGAAGCGCGACCGGCTGCCGCAGCGCCGCCAGCACCGCGTTCACCGCCGCCCGCCGCGGCGAACCTCGCCGGGTGACCGCGACGATCGTGCGCGTGACCGGTGTGGCCAGCGCTTTCGTCGCGACCCGGTACCGCGGATCCACCGCCAGCCCGGGCAGCAGCGCGATCGACAGCCCGGCCTCGACGTGCTGCAGCGTCATCAGGTAATTGCTGAAGCGGCACACCACACGCGGCTCGAAGCCCGATTCACGGCAGAGCCGCAGCGTCAGATTCGCCATGTAGGACGGCGGAATGTCCAGCGCCCACGGTTCGCCGGCGTAGTCCGCGAGCACGGCAAGGCCGGGCGGATCCGGCCTGCCGAGCGCGGTGACCAGCACGATCGGATCGGTCGCCAGGCGGATGATCTCCAGATCGGGGCCGAGCGGCAGGTCCGCGAAATCGGTGGTGGTGAGGACGACGTCGCTGTCCCCGGCCCGGAGCGCGGGCACGCTTTCGTGCGGTTCCCGTTCCACCAGTTCGGTTTCCAGCCGCGGATAGGTCTCGGCGAGCCGGGTCGCCGCGGGCACGGCGAAGGTGTGGATCGCGCTCTGGAACGCGCCGATCCGCACCAGCCCGGCCGGTTCGTCGCCGCGCAGTTCGGCCTCGACCGCGTCGAGGTGGTCGAGAATCGCGCGCGCCTGCCGGGCCAGCTTCTCGCCAGCGGGCGTCAGCCGGACGCGACGGCCGGTGCGTTCCAGCAGCCGCGTGCGGGTTTCGGTTTCGAGCAGCGCGAGCTGATGCGACACCGTCGAGGCGCTGAGATTCACGTCCTGCGCGACCGCGCGCACCGTGCCGAGCACGGCGAGCCGGCTCAGCAACCGCAACCGCCACGGGTTCAACATGGCCTCATCGTTGTTCGACGCCATCGCACAGGCAAGCGGAAACTGTGAGATGGACGCGGCGCTCGGCACGGCCTTACCGTCGAAGCCATGGCCACCGACACCTTCTGGTCCGACGTCGACCGGCACCTCGTCCGCTACGCCGGCCCCGGCTCGTTCACCGGCGAGATCATCGACCGCGCCGAGGGCAGCTTCGTCTTCGCCGAGGACGGGCGGCGGATCCTCGACTTCACGTCCGGGCAGATGAGCGCGATCCTCGGGCACGCGCATCCGGAGATCGTCGAGACTGTCCGGAAGCAGGCCGCGAAGCTCGACCACCTGTTCAGCGGGATGCTGAGCCGCCCCGTGGTCGACCTCGCGCGGCGGCTCGCCGAAACGCTGCCGGACCCGCTGGAGAAGGCGCTGCTGCTCACCACCGGCGCCGAGTCCAACGAGGCCGCGCTCCGGATGGCCAAGCTGGTGACCGGCAAGCACGAGATCGTCTCGTTCGCCCGGTCCTGGCACGGGATGACGCAGGCGGCGGCGAGCGCGACCTACAGCGCCGGGCGCAAGGGCTACGGCCCCGGCGCGCCGGGCAACTTCGCCATCCCGGTGCCCGGCGCGGACTGGGAACCCCAGCTGGACCTGGCGTTCGACCTGATCGACGCGCAGTCGGTCGGCAGCCTCGCCGCGTGCCTGGTGGAGCCGATCCTCAGCTCCGGCGGGATCCTCGTGCCGCCGCCGGGGTATTTCCAGGCCCTGCACCGGAAATGCCGGGAACGCGGCATGCTGCTGATCCTCGACGAAGCACAGACCGGCTTGTGCCGCACCGGAACCTGGTACGCCTTCGAGCACGACGGCGTCGTCCCGGACATCCTCACCGTGTCCAAAACGCTCGGCGCCGGGCTGCCGCTCGCCGCGGTGCTGACCAGCGCGGAAATCGAGCAGGAAGCCCACGAACGCGGGTACCTGTTCTTCACCACGCATGTCTCGGACCCGCTCCCGGCGGCGGTCGGCAACACGGTGCTGGACGTGCTGATCCGCGACCGCCTCGACGAACGCGCCCGCCAGCTCGGCGCCCGGCTGCGCACCGGACTGGAGGAAATCGCGGCGCGGCACGAGGCAGTCGGCGAAATCCGCGGCCGCGGCCTGCTCGCCGGACTGGAACTGAGCGGCGGCGGCCCGGACGCGGACAAGCTCGGCGCCCGCGTGACGCAGCGGTGCCTCGAACTCGGGCTGCACATGAACATCGTGCAGCTGCCCGGGATGGGCGGGGTGTTCCGGATCGCGCCGCCGCTGACCGCCGCCGACAGCGAGATCGACCTGGGACTGTCCATCCTGGACGAGGCGATCGGGGACGTTTCGCGAAGCTGACCCGACCGTCCGTGAAGGACTCCTTGAAGGAATCTGATTCCCTCAAGGAGTCCTTCACGGACGACAAACCTCCGGCGGCGGGTCCGATTGCCCCTACCCGTCCCGGTTCAGGGGTGGGCCCCGCCCCCGTCCGCGATTAGCGTGCGCGACGTCAACGTTGCTTCCGGGGGTGGGAAATGCGGTCCAAAACTGCCGTCCTGATACTCGTTCTGACGCTGCTGGGCACCACGCCGGCCGCATCCGCGAGCGCCGCCGACACGGTCGCCCTGGACGGTCTCTCCCGTCCCGTCGACCTGCTCGTCGACAAATGGGGCGTCCCGCACATCTACGCCGCCAACACCGCGGACCTGTTCTACGCACAGGGTTTCACCGTCGCCCGCGACCGGCTCTTCCAGCTCGACACCTGGCGCCGCCGGGGGCTCGGGCAGCTCAGCGAGGTCCTCGGGGAGTCCTATGTGGACCAGGACCGGGCCGCCCGGCTGTTCCTCTACCGCGGCGACATGCGGAAGGAGTGGGCCGCCTACGGTCCCGAAGCCAAGCTTGCCGCCACCCGGTTCGCCGAGGGCATCAACTCCTACATCGACTGGCTCGCCAAGCATCCCGAAGCCGCGCCGCCGGAGTTCGGCAAGCTCGGGTACCAGCCGGCGCACTGGCGGCCCGAGGACGTCGTCCGCATCCGGACGCACGCGATCGGCGAGAACCTCATGTGGGAGGTCGCCCGCGCGCAGATGGTGTGCCAGGCCGGGCCGGGCGCGAGCAAGTACCTCCGCAGCCTGCACCCCGACCACGAGGCCGCCGTGCCTGCCGGTCTGGACCCCTGCTCCATCCCCGGCGACGTCCTGTCCGTCTACAACAAGGCGACCGCGTCCGTCACCTTCCCGAAGGGCGTCGCCGGACCGAAGGACATCGCCGACGCGACCAGCGGCAGCAACTCGTGGGCGATCGGCCCGGGCCGCACCGCCACCGGGCGGCCGATCCTCGCCAACGACCCGCACCGCGGCACCGATGCGCTGCCGTCCGGCCGGTATGTCGCCCAGCTTTCCGCGCCGGGGCTGAACCTCACCGGGGCTGGCGAGCCGTGGAACCCGGGCATCGCCATCGGCCACAACGACTCCATCGCGTTCGGGCTGACGAACCTGCCGGTCGACCAGACCGACCTCTACGTCTACGAACTCGACCCCGCCGACCACAGCCGCTACCGCTACCGCGACGGCTGGGAGCCCATCACCAAGGTCACCGAAACCATCCCGGTGCTCGGCAAGCCGCCGGTGACCCGAGAGCTGTCCTTCACCCGGCACGGCCCGATCGTGAAGGTCGACGAGGCGGCGCACCGGGCGTTCGCCGTCCGGACCGCCTGGACCGAACCGGGCAGCGCGGCCTACCTCGGCAGCCTCAACTACCAGCGGGCCCGCGACTTCACCGAGTTCACCGCCGGCATGCGCAAGTGGGGCGCGCCCGGATCGAACCTCGTTTACGCCGACGTCCACGGCGACATCGGCTACGTCCCGGGCGCGCTGACCCCGCGCCGCACCGGAGCCGGTTACGACGGCCTGCTGCCCGTCCCCGGCGACGGCCGCTACGAGTGGAACGGCTTCCACGCCAACTCCGAACTCCCGTGGCAGCACAACCCGCCGGCCGGATTCTTCGCCTCCGCCAACGACTACAACCTCCCGCCGGGCTTCCCGGTGGTGTCCAACTACGAATGGCAGCTGCCCTACCGCAAGGAACGGATCGACGAGCTGATCAAGTCGAAGCCGCGCAACCGGGTCGCCGATTCGCTCGCCATCCAGCGCGACGAGAAGTCCTTGCTGGCCACCCGTCTCACCCCGTTCCTGCGCAACCTTTCCTCCGCCGACCCGGACACCGCGAAGGCGCTCGACCTGCTGCGCGGCTTCGACGGCGTCGCCTCGGTCGATTCCGCGCCGTCCGCGCTGTACGAAACCTGGCTGCTGAAGTACCTCCACGGCGGCTGGGCGCACACGATGCTCCCGCAATCCGCCGCGGACGTCCTGTCCCGCACCATCAATCCGGACTTCAGCCTCGTGCTCGCGTCCTTCGCCGACCCGGACGCGTGGTTCGGCCCCGGCGGCGCGGCCAAACGCGACAAGCTGATCCTCGACACCCTCCCGCTCGCTTTCCGCGACGTCGCCGGGAAACTCGGCGAAGACCCGGCGAAGTGGCGCTGGGGCGCGCTGCAGTACCAGGAGTTCGTCCACCCGGCGGGCGGCCCGAACGTCGGCCCGACCCCGGTCGGCGGCGACTACCAGACCGTCCACCCGTCGTTCTTCCACCCGCTCACCTACCAGCAGATCATCGGCGCGACCTTCAAAATGGCGCTCGACGTCGGCGACTGGGACGCGTCGCGGGCGATCAACGCGCCCGGCCAGTCCGGCGACCCGCGCAGCCCGCACTACCGCGACCTGAACGACCTGTGGGCCTCCGGCGGCTCGTTCCCCCTGCTGTCGAGCCGCGCGGCGGTCGAACGGAACCTCGACGCCCGGATCCGGCTGGTCCCGGGGTTCACTTCGGGAAGCTAGCCCGCAGCCGGACGAGCGGGAACGCCGCGCCGGCCAGCACGAGCGCGCACCCGGTCTGCGCCAGCAGGAACCAGAGCGGGCACACGCCGGGGATCAGATCGACCCCGACGATCGCGACCGGCACGACGATCGCGATGAACCGCGCCCGCTCGTAAGCCCGGCGCGAGCCCCGCGCCGCGGCCGCGAGGAGCCACCACGCGACCGCGGCGCTGGCGACCAGGACCCCGGACCGGATCCACATGAAGCTGGACACCTCTCCGCCGGAAAGGCCCAGCGCCGCGATCACCCCGAAAACGACCGCGCCCGCGACTCCGTAAGCCACGACGAACCTCTTCGCCACGTCGAGCGGGCCCTGGACGGCGGGGCGTTCGATGGTCTGCATCTCTGTTCTCCCTTGTGGTTTCCCGTTGTGCCAGCAACGCTAGGAAGCCGCGACCCCTCCCGGTATGGGTCTGGCCGCACGAGCGGGTGGGCCTGGACCCACTCCTGCCCCGCGTCGGCGGGAATCCGGCGTTTCGTGGTGCACAGTGGACCGCGAAGCCGGATGGACGAGGGGAACAAACGATGCGACGACTACGGTCCTGGATGCGCGGCTGCGGCGTGGGATTCGTCCGTGCCGCCCAAGCGGCGGGCGTGGCGCTGCTGATCCCGGCGGTATGGGCCGCCGCGGCCGGGCTGTGGCACCTGTGGGGCGGCGGCGCGTGGTCGTGGATCGCGCCCTTCATCTGGGCGGCGATCGGGACACTGCTGCTGGCGCGGCCAGTCTGCCGGATGACCCGGACGCTGGTCGCGAACTGGACCGGCATCGTGCTCCCGCCCGGCTATCGCGAGCCGCCGCCGGTCACCCAGCTGTCGACCGGGTACTGGTGGAACGGCCACTCCTACTCGCGCACCAGCGAAGACGCCCGGCGCGACCAGCGGCTGAAGAACTGGCGCCATGACCCGGCGACCTGGCGGGACCTGCGGTTCGTCCTCATCGCGCCGCTCTCGTTCGGCCTGGTCGCGCTCGTGCCGCTGCTCGGCGTCGTCGCGGCGGTCCTGGGCCTGGGGCTTCTCCCGAGCGGCTACCTGGCCGGGCTGCTGGTGACGATCGCGACCGCGCCGTACGCGTGGCGGAGCGTCATCCCGGTGGCCACGCGGTTCCTGGGCGCGTCCGCCACGATGGCGCTGGCCGACCGGGTGGACACGCTGACCGCACTGCGCGCGGACACGACCATCGCGCAGGCCGCGGAAATCCGCCGCATCGAACGGGATCTGCACGACGGCGCGCAAGCCCGGCTGGTCGCGCTCGGCCTCGCGCTGGCGACGGCGGAGAAGCTGATGGAGACCAATCCCGAGCAGGCCAAGGAATTGCTGCGCGACGCCCGGGCCGGCGCCGCCACCTCGCTCACCGAGTTGCGCGAACTGGTCCGCGGCATCAGCCCGCCGGTCCTGAACGAACGCGGCCTGGTCGACGCTGTCCGCGCGATGGCGATGGACCTGCCGCTCGACGTGACCGTCGAAGCCGACCTGCCGCGGCCGCTCGACGCGCCGATCGAATCCGCGCTGTACTTCGGCATCGCCGAACTGCTCGCCAACGCGGTGAAGCACGCACACGCTTCGCACGCACGGATTTCCCTGCTGCAGGAAGGGAATCAGCTCTGCGCCGAGGTCGAGGACGACGGCCGCGGCGGTGCCGAAATCCGCCCGGACGGCGGACTTGCCGGACTGCGCCGCCGCATCGAGGTCTTCGACGGCACGCTGGAGATCACCAGCCCGGTGGGCGGGCCGACCCGAGCGTGGATGATGGTGCCATGCGAATCGTCGTAGCCGAGGACCTCTACCTGCTGCGGGACGGACTGGTCCGGCTTCTGCGGGCCTACGGCCACGAGGTGGTGGCGACCGCGACGACCGGTCCGGAAACCGTCGCCGTGCTGCGGGAACACCGCCCGGACGTCGCCGTGGTGGACGTCCGGATGCCGCCGACGCAAACCGACGAGGGCCTGCGCGCGGTCCTCGCCGCGCGCCGCGAGACGCCCGGGCTACCGGTGCTGATCCTGTCGCAGCACGTCGAACAGCTCTACGCCCGGGAGCTCCTCGCCGACGGGGCCAGCGGCGTCGGATATCTGTTGAAGGACAGCGTTTTCGAGGCCGAACAGTTCATCGACGCCCTCGAACGCGTCGCGGCCGGCGGCACCGCGATGGACCCGGCGGTGATCTCGAAACTGCTCACCAGCGGATCGCCGGACCAGCGCCTCGCCGCGCTGACCGACCGCGAGCGTTCAGTGCTGGAACTGATGGCGGAAGGCCTGTCGAACGCCGCCATCGCCGGACGGCTGTTCCTGAGCGAAAGCGCGATCAGCAAGTACACGACGTCGCTGTTCGGCAAGCTCGGCATCAGCGACGACGACACCGGCAACCGGCGCGTGCTGGCCGTGCTGACCTACCTCAACTCGTGACTGCCTAGGCCGGTTCTCACCGGCCTAGGCACCAATGCCAGGGACCTGAGCCACGTGGCCCGATGCCTGCATGACCGTATTCGAAGGTCCGTGAGGGACTCCCTGAGGGAATCAGAGTCCCTCAGGGTTCCCCTCACGGACGACCAAACCCGCGCCAGCCAGCCACGAGCGGCACCGGCCCTGGCCAGCCCCTGCCACCGCAAGACGAGCCTCAAACGGCACCCGCAAGCGCCCGCCTTAAGTCCCCGGCATGGAGCCTAGGCACTCACAAGAGGGTCAGCCGACCAGATTGCCGAAGCGCCGCAACGTTTCCTCCGCGCCCAGCGCCTGCGTGATCGAGTGCAGGTCCGGGCTCCGGGTGGACCCGGTGATCGCGATCCGGATGATCTGCGAAGCCTCGCGGATCGAACCGGGGTAGGCGTCCGGGTCCTTCTTGAACTCCTTGGCGTTCTTGGCGAACCCGTGCTTCGCCGCGACCTCGCGGATCTGCTGGAACCACTCCTGGCCGTCGTCGAGCTGCCGGTACGCGGAAACGAAGTCCGACGCCACCGCGCGCACGACGTCCGCCGCGACGCCGAGCGCGGCGATCCGCTCGTCGTCCGGACCGGTCGCCGCCTGGTGCAGCTGCGGGAAGAAGAACCCGTAGACGGTGCGGAACTCGCTCCACTTCTTCAGGTCCTTGCGCGGGTTCTCGACGCCTTCGCGCTCCACCGACAGCGCACGCAGCGCCAGCTCGCGCGAGGACTCCAGGACCGCCTTCAGCTCCGGATCGAACCGCTCGGCCCACTCCAGCACCGACGCGAGGATCTCCTCGCCGGACAGCGTCGCGACGTAGTCCGCCGCGAGGTCGTCCAGCTTCACCAGGTCCACGAGCGGACCGGCGACGCCGCATTCGTCGAGGTTGATCGGCGCGTCGAGCGCTTCGGCCAGCGGCATCTCGGCGAGCCGTCCGTTCGCCAGTCCGCGCAGGTAGTACAGCACCGCCGGGACCGGGTAGCCGGCTTCGAGGTAGAAGTCGACCGACGCTTCCGGGTCCTTGCGCTTGGACAGCTTCCGCTTGCTGCCGCCCTCCTGCTTCATCAGCGGCGCGATGTGCGCGTACTGGATCGGCTCGAACCCGAGCGCTTCGAAGAGCTGCTGGTGCGTCGGCACCGACGAGATCCACTCGTCGCCGCGGATCACCAGGTTCACCCGCATCAGGTGGTCGTCGACCGCGTGCGCGAAGTGGTAGGTCGGCAGCCGCGGGCTCTGGTCGGAGCTCTTGAGGATCACCACGTCGTTGCGGTTGGCCTCGGCCTCGATGGTGCCGCGGATCGCGTCGGTGAAGCGCACGCGCTGCCCGGTGTCGTCGGGCGCGCGGAAACGGACCACCCACGGCTCGCCCGCGTCGAGCTTCGCCTGTACGTCGGCCGCGTCGGCGTCGCGCCAGATCGCCCACGAGCCGTAGTAGCCGGTGGGCAGCTTCGTGGCCTGCTGCCGCGCGGTGATGGACGCCAGCTCGTCCTTCGTCGCGAAGTCGATGTACGCGCGGCCTTCGCGCAGCAGGTGCCGTACGTAGGTGAGGTAGATCTGCTCGCGCTCGGACTGGCGGTACGGGCCGTAGTCGCCGCCGCGCACCGCGTCCTCGTCCGCCTGCAGCCCGAAGTACGCGAAGCCGCGTTCGAACTGCTCCAGCGCGCCCTCGACCTCGCGCGACTGGTCGGTGTCCTCGACGCGCACCAGGTAGCGGCCTTCGGAGCGGCGCGCGACGTCCTGGTCGATCGTCGCGACGTAGATGCCGCCGATGTGCACGAACCCGGTCGGCGACGGGCCGAACCGGGTCACCTTCGCGCCGTCGGGCAGCTGCCGGGCCGGATAGCGCTGTTCCCAGTGCTCAGGCTCGGGCAGATCCGCGGGGAACAGGGCGTCGATGACCGCACGGTCCAGCATCGGAGGTCGGGTCTCCCAGGTCGTTCGGGTGTTTTCGCTAGTGCTTCGAGTATCGCCGACCGCCGTCTCCGGCGGTCGCCCAGGTCCCGGGTTGTCGCCAGGGTTGCCAATCGACCGTTTCCGATATATCGTGAACGTGTCGCAACAGTTCGAGAAAGGAACCAAGACCATGAACCGACGACGACACCCGTTCCCCGGCGGACGCTCCTTCCCCGGCGGACATCACGAACACGGAGAACACGACGAGCGCGGACGGTCCTCGTCCGGCCCCTGGGGCCGGGAATTCGGCGAGTTCGCCTTCGGGCCCGGCGGGCGCGGACGGCGCGGCCACGGTCCGGGCGGGCGCCGCGGCTCCCGGCGCGGACGCCGCGGCGACGTGCGGGCGGCGATCCTCACCCTGCTCGCGGAACAGCCGCGGCACGGGTACGAGATCATCCGCGAGATCGGCGAGCGCAGCGGCGGGCTCTGGACGCCCAGCCCCGGCTCGATCTACCCGACCCTGCAGATGCTGGCCGACGAGGGCCTGGTCGTGAGCCGCGACGAGAGCGGGAAAAAGCTCTTCGAACTCACCGACGAGGGCCGTGCCACCGCCGAGCAGCAGACCGGCACGCCGCCGTGGGAGCACTTCACCGACGACGTCGAACCGGTCGAGCACGACCTGCGCAAAGCGGGCGCGACGCTCGCCGCGGCCGTCGTGCAGGTGATGCGCGCCGGCAGCGAGAACCAGCAGGCCCGCGCGGTGGACGTGCTCAACGAAGCACGCCGTTCGCTCTACTCGATCCTCGGCGAGGTCGAAGACGAGGACTCCGGTGACTCCGGCAAGGCAGCCGAGTGACCGGGCAGGACGAGGCCGGTGGGCTTGACGCGGCAATGCACGCGATAGCCCACCGGCAGCGTCACCTCGCCCGGTCCGGGGTTCAGCCGGTGCGTGTCAGCGATCGCCCGCTGCGCGACCTTCGCGCTGAACTCGATCTTCAACACTGATTCCGCCGCGGCGAAGTCCGCGAAGCGCCAACGCGTGCGTACGCGCCGACAGTTGAAGCCGTGCGCGGCGAAGAAGCGTTCCACCGCAGGCGGGTCGTAGTGCGGCAAGTCCGCGCGCATCCACCCGCCGTACGGCTCACTGGTCACGTCGAGGTCGACGATCACGATCGATCCTCCGGGCCGCAGCACCCGTTCCGCTTCGCGCAATCCGGGTTCGCATCCAGGGCCGAAGAAGTACGCAGTGCGCGCGTGCACGATGTCCACGCTGGCGTCGTCCACCGGCAGCTGCTGCGCTCGCCCCACGCGAACCCGCACGTTCCCCAGATCCCGCACCCGTCGCTCCGCGTCCCGCGCGAGCGGCGGGTGCGGTTCGATTCCGAGCACCGAGCGCGCGTCGGCGGCGAAGAACGGCAAGTGGTATCCGTCACCACAGCCGAGGTCGAGAACGTCGCGTCCGGTCCAGTCGCTCTCCTCGCGCAGTACGCGCCAGATGTCGCCGCCGGTGTCCTGCGCCCGGTTTTCCACGTCGTAAACGTGCTGGTGGTACCAGATGTTCGGACTGGGAACGACTTCGTCGGACGCCGCCGGGCCGCGGAAGAACCAGCGCACGGCACTCCTCTCCGTCCGGGGCGCCGGCGGGCGCGGCAGCTTTTCCCGCTCAGAGCGTAGAACCCCGCCGGTCCGAATACACTTCTCCCTTCATCGGGGAGGAGACGCACCATGTCGATCGGCTGGCCCGGCGCCCGCACGATCCCGGCAGGCTTGCCCTGCTGGGTCGAGGTAGCGTGCCACGACGAAGCCAGGACACAGGACTTCTACTCCCGGCTTTTCGGCTGGGACTACGAAATCCGGCGCGATCCCGCGGCGCCGACCGGCCGGTACTCGATCGCCTCGCGCGACGGGGTGCCCGCCGGTGGTCTGTACCAAGCCGGGGCCCGCAGCGCGCCCGGCTGGACGATGCAGCTCGCGGTGCCGCACACGGCGAGCGCGGCCGAATGGGTGGAACACCTCGGCGGCCAGGTCACGCTCGGGCCGGTCGCGATTCCCGAACGCGGGAGCATCGTGCACGCGATCGACGCGTGCGGCGCGCCGGTGGTGTTCTGGGAAGCCCCGCCGGACTGGCAGTTCGCGGGCGGCGCGCCCAACACCTTCAGCGGCGCGGACCTCAACACGCACGACGGCGTGGCCGCGGACCACTTCTACACCAAGCTGTTCAACTACTCGAGCCGTCAGGTCGGCGACGGCGAGAGCGTCGACTATGTCGAATATTCCATTGAGCACACGGCGGTGCTGTACCGCTACGTCATGGGTCCCGAATACCGCCGGGACACTCCCCCGCACTGGCTCGTGTACTTCGAGGTCGACCCCGCGCGCGGAGCGGACGCCGCGGCGGGCGAGGCGCTGATGCTGGGCGGTTCGGTGGTGCTCGAACCGTACGACACCCCGTTCGGCCGCACCGCGATCCTCGCCGACCAGGACGGCGCGGTGTTCGCGGTGATCGACCACTCGCGGGTGCTGGAAGGCGTGGGCCGCGCCGAGGTCGACGACCCGTACGACGACTGACTCAGGCGGGAACGAAGGCCGACAGCAGCAGCCAGGACACGACGGCCGAGGGCAGCAGCGAGTCGAGGCGGTCCATGATGCCGCCGTGGCCGGGCAGCAGCGTGCCCATGTCCTTGATGCCGAGGTCGCGTTTGATGAGCGACTCGACGAGGTCGCCGAGCGTCGCGGTGAGCACGATGGCCGCGCCGAAGATGACGCCCTGCCAGGCCTGGCCGTCGAGCATGAGGCTGATCGTGAGCACGCCCGCGACGATGCCCGCGATCATCGAACCGGCGAAGCCCTCCCAGGACTTCTTCGGGCTGATCGTGGGCGCCATCGGGTGCTTGCCGCCGAGCACGCCGGCGATGTAGCCGCCGGTGTCGGAAGCGACGACGGCGATCAGGAAGGTGAGCACGCGCCCGACGCCGTCGTCCGGCGGCACGAGCATGGCCGCGAACGCGCCGAACAACGGCAGGTACGCGGCGGCGAAAACGGAAGCGCTGACGTCGCGCACATAGCCCTTCGCGCCGCCGGGCAATCGCCACAGCAGGCAGGCGAGGACGGTGAGCACGAACGCGGTGAGCGCGCCTTCCCGGCCGAACGGCCAGGCCAGCCAGATCATCGCCTGCCCGCCGACCAGCACCGGGATCAGCGCGACCTTGGTGTCCGCGACCCGGCGCAGCACGCCGGAGAACTCGAACGTGCCGACCGCGATCGCGGCGGCGATGACCCCGATGAAGAGGAACCGCACGGTGACCAGGGAAACGATGATCGCGGCCCCGAGCAGCAGCCCGACGCCGATCGCCGCGGGAAGATTGCGCCCGGCCCGGGACGCCTTCTTTTCCGGCTCGCCTTCGCTTCCGGATGCGCCTTCGGCCGCCCCGCCGTTCGCGGACCCGCCTTCAGCTTTCGCACCCTTGCCCGGCGCACCCGAGGAAACGCCTTCCGCGCCCTTCGCACCCTTCGCCGACTCGCCCGCGGAAACTCGCTTCGAGCCCTTCGCCGGTCCGTCCGCGGAAGCAGCCTGGGCACCGTCGCCGGCCCCGGCTTCCGCCAGTTTCCCCGGCACGGCACCGGATTCCGCGCGCGCGTTCGTCGCGGACTCCGATTTCCGCTGCCCAGCAGGCGGTTCCGTAGCCGGTTCCGGCCGCGACACCGGGTCCGGCCCGGCGGCCGGGTCCGGTGGCGGGATGTCGCCCACCCGCTCGTCGCGTTCCTCGCTCACCTGGCTCATCAGACCTCGAGCAGCTCGGCTTCCTTGTGTTTCACCAGTTCGTCGACCTGGTGCACGTAGGTGTCGGTGAGGTTCTGCAGCTCCTTCTCCGCGCGCGCGACCTCGTCCTCGCCCGCTTCGCCGTCCTTGGCGATGCGGTCGAGTTCTTCCTTGGCCTTGCGGCGGATGCTGCGGATCGAGACGCGGGCGTCCTCGCCCTTGCCCTTCGCGACCTTCACCATCTCCTTGCGCCGCTCCTCGGTGAGCTGCGGGATGACGATGCGGATGACGTTGCCGTCGTTGCTCGGGTTGACGCCGAGGTCGGACTCGCGGATCGCCTTCTCGATGGCGTTCAGCTGCGTCTGGTCGTAGGGCTTGATCAAGGCCATCCTGGCCTCGGGCACGTTGACGCTGGCCAGCTGGTTCAGCGGGGTCGGCGCACCGTAGTACTCGACGACGATGCGGGAGAACATCGACGGGTGGGCCCGCCCGGTGCGCACCGACGTGAGGTCTTCCTTCGCGACGGACACCGCTTTTTCCATCTTCTCCTCGGCGTCGAGGAGGGTCTCGTCGATCACGGCTACTCCCGGTGTTGTGTTGTCGGACCTGAGCTTGATCCCAGCAGGTCTAGGCGGACGCCTCGTCGGCGGGGGTGGAGACCAGCGTGCCGATCCTCTCACCGCCGACCGCGCGGGCGATGTTGCCCTCGGTGAGCAGGTTGAACACGATGATCGGCATGTTGTTGTCCATGCAGAGGCTGAACGCGGTGGCGTCGGCGACCTTGAGGCCGCGCTCGAGCACCTCGCGGTGGCTGATCTCGTGGAACATCTTCGCGTCCGGGTCGGTCTTCGGGTCCGCGGTGTAGACGCCGTCCACGGCCTTCGCCATCAGCACGGCCTCGCAGCCGAGTTCGAGCGCGCGCTGCGCGGCGGCGGTGTCGGTGGAGAAGTACGGCATGCCGACGCCGGCGCCGAAGATGACGACGCGGCCCTTCTCCAGGTGCCGTTCCGCGCGGCGCGGGATGTAGGGCTCGGCGACCTGGCCCATCGTGATCGCGGTCTGCACCCGCGTGGGCAGGCCTTCCTTTTCGAGGAAGTCCTGCAGCGCCAGGCAGTTCATCACGGTGCCGAGCATCGCCATGTAGTCGGCGCGGTCGCGGTCCATGCCGCGCTGGGACAGCTCCGCGCCGCGGAAATAGTTGCCGCCGCCGATCACCACCGCGATCTGCACCCCGGTGCGCGCGACGTCGGCGATCTGCTGGGCTACGGAGTGCACGACGTCGGGGTCGACGCCCACCGCGCCGCCGCCGAACATCTCGCCGCCCAGTTTCAGCAGCACCCGGCGGTATCCGCCCTCGACCCGGTCCTCACCCATGTCTGTCGCCTCCTGCCCCTCGGTAGACCCGACTGTGCCCCGTCTCCCCGATGCGCGGAGACGGGGCACAGTGCCAGAACCTAGTCCCAGTGCCTCGCTCAGGCCTGGCCGACCTCGAACCGGGCGAACCGGGTCAGGGTCACGCCCGCCGCGTCGAGCAGGGCCTTGACGGTCTTCTTGTTGTCCTTGACCGACGGCTGCTCGAGCAGCACGTTGTCCTTGTAGTACGCGTTGACCTTGCCCTCGATGATCTTCGGCAGCGCCTGCTCGGGCTTGCCTTCCTCGCGGGCGGTCTGCTCGGCGATGCGGCGCTCGTTCTCGATGATCTCGGCCGGCACCTCCTCGCGGGTCAGGTACTTCGCGCGCAGCGCGGCGACCTGCATCGCGGCGCCGCGGGCGGCGTCCACGTCGTCACCGGTGAACTCGACCAGCACGCCGACGGCCGGCGGGAGGTCGGAGCCGCGGCGGTGCAGGTAGGTCGCGGTCTTGCCCTCGAACGACACCACGCGGCGCAGCTCGAGCTTCTCGCCGATGCGGGCCGACAGCTCCTGCACGACCTCGTTGACCGGCTTGCCGTCCAGGTCGGCGGCCTTGAGCGCCTCGACGTCGCTGGACTTCAGCGCCTTCGCGGTCTCGACGATCTTCGCCGCGAGCTGCTGGAAGTCGTCGTTCTTGGCGACGAAGTCGGTCTCCGAGTCCAGCTCGATCATGACGCCGCCGTCGCCGGCGACCAGGCCCTCGGCGGTGGCGCGCTCGGCGCGCTTGCCGACGTCCTTGGCGCCCTTGATGCGCAGGAACTCGACAGCCTTCTCGAAGTCGCCTTCGTTCTCCTCGAGGGCCTTCTTGCAGTCCATCATGCCCGCGCCGGTCATCTCGCGCAGGCGCTTCACGTCAGCGGCGGTGTAGTTCGCCATCGTGTTGAATCCGTCCGTTTCAGGTACGTGTGCGGTGAGCGCCGTCCGGGCGGCCCTGCGCGGACCGCCCGGACGGGGTGGATCAGGAGTTGGCCGGAGCCTGCTCGCCGGTCGCGTCCGCGGTCTCGGTCGCGGCGGTCTCGGCGGTCTCGGTCGCGGCAGCGGCCTCGGTCGCGTCGGCCGCGGCGGTCTCCGAGCCCGCGAGCAGCTCCTTCTCCCACTCGGCCAGCGGCTCGTCCGACGCGCCGGTCTCCGGCTTCGCGTCGGCCGAAGCGCCGTTGCGGCCCGAACGCGCCATCAGCCCGGCGGCGGCCGCCTCGGCGACGACCTTCGTGAGCAGCGCGGCGGAACGGATCGCGTCGTCGTTGCCCGGGATCGGGTAGTCGACCTCGTCCGGGTCGCAGTTGGTGTCGAGGATCGCGACGACCGGGATGTTGAGCTTGCGAGCCTCGCCGACGGCGATGTGCTCCTTCTTGGTGTCGACGATCCACACCGCGGACGGCACCTTGGCCATGTCGCGGATGCCGCCCAGGGTCTTCTCGAGCTTGTCCTTCTCGCGGGTCAGCGTGAGGATCTCGCGCTTGGTCAGCCCGGTGAAACCGCCGGTCTGCTCCTGGGCCTCGAGCTCCTTCAGGCGGAGAAGGCGCTTGTGGACGGTCTGGAAGTTGGTCAGCATGCCGCCGAGCCAGCGCTGGTTCACGTAGGGCATGCCCACGCGCGCGGCCTCGTTGGCGATCGCTTCCTGCGCCTGCTTCTTCGTGCCGACGAACATGATGGTGCCGCCGTGCGCGACGGTTTCCTTGATGAACTCGAACGCACGGTCGATGTACGTCAGCGTCTGCTGCAGGTCGATGATGTAGATGCCGTTGCGCTCGGTGAAGATGTAGCGCTTCATCTTCGGGTTCCACCGACGGGTCTGGTGCCCGAAGTGCACGCCGCTGTCGAGCAGCTGCTTCATGGTGACGACGGCCATTGCCGGAATCACACCTTCTCTGTATTCGCGCGCTCCCGCCGCCGGTCTTCCGATCCGCCCGCGGAGGCGCTGTTCCGGTTAGTCGCCCGCGACCGGGAGGTCGTGGGCCCTGGTGCCGCAGCCGATGCCCGGACCCGCGGGTTCGGCAGTGCGAAACCCCAGGGACCGCCGGACACCGTGCGCCCCTCCGTCCGGGTTCCCGCCGAAGCGGCCCGTCCGGGGACGCGCGCACGTGCACGCGAAGTCAGCCCAGCGAGTGGGCTGCGAAAGTGATTCTACCCCCTGCCACCAGCCCCGCCCCTGCGGGCAGCCTTGGCCCGACCCGGGGTTGTCCACAACTGTGTCCGCCTGTGGACAACTACCTCCGAAACGCCGGTTCCGGTCGGCCGGACGCCGAGGATGGGGACATGACCACGACCCGAGCTTTCCCCGCTGCCGCCGTCCCCGTCCGCTCCGCCGATTCCGGTGCTGGGCGGGGTATTGGCAGCTCAACGCCTTCGCCCGTCCTTCGTCCTGCCGACTCCGCGCCGTCGCCGACCTCTCGTGCTTCCGGTCCTGCGCCGTCGCCCGACCCTCGTCATGCCAGTTCGACGTCTTGGCCCGCCCCTCGTCGTTCCGATGCCACGCCGTCGACTGCTCCCCGTCCAGCTCCAGCCAGGTCCGCGCCGTCGCCTGCCCCGCTCCCTGCCAGCCCAGCGCCCTCGTCCACCGCTCTTACTGCCAGCCCAGCACCCTCGCCTGCCCGTCCTCCTGTCAGCTCCGCGCCCTCGCCTGCCCCACGCCCGGACCGTGAAGCGAGCCCTGCGCCTTCGCCGGAACCGCACCCGGTGGTCCTGGCAACCACCGCCCTGCTAGCCCAGAACCCGTCCGCAGCCACCGCCCTGCTGTCCCCAGACGACCAGCTCTCGTCCGCGATACCGCCCGCGGCACTCCCCCGCAGCGGCCGCCACCGCCGAATACCCGCTAGACCGCCCAGAATCCGCGCCGTCCTTCGCCGAGCGACCTACGCTGCCCGCCACACCCTCTTCGCGGCCCGCAGGCTCCTCCGCCCACCCAACCCCCGAGCAGCGACGCCCCTCCTGCCCAGAATCCGAATCTCGCTCCCCTGCGATTTCGCCTGGGGCCACCCACCCCTGCGTCTGGCAGGCACGAGCGGCGCACTCCCGCTGTTCAGCCGACGCACCCGCAAAAGCACCCGAACGTGGCTGATCCTGGCGACAGTCCTAGTCGTGTCCGCAAGCTCAGCAGCCCTGTTCAACGCCCGAGCCGACGCCACGTCTCTCCAGCCGGTCCCCGAGCAGCCCGGCCGCCTGGCCTGGCCGTTGACGCCCCGCCCTCACGTCACCCGCACCTTCGAACCGCCCGCGACCCCGTTCGGCCCAGGCCACCGAGGCGTAGACCTGGAAACGACCGCCGGACAACAAGTACTGGCCGCGGACAAAGGCATAGTCGTATTCGCGGGCCAAGTGGCGGGCCAGGGAGTAGTCGCACTGGACCACGACGGCGGCCTCCACACGACCTACCTCCCCATCGCGCCGACCGTCGCCGCCGGAGACCAGATCTATCGCGGCCAACCGCTGGGAACCGCAGCCCCGGGCCACCCCGGCTGCCCGTCCGCGGCCTGCCTGCACTGGGGCGCCCGCCGCGGCACGGAGTACATCGACCCGCTCGCCTTGGTCGGCGCCCCAAGCCGAGTACGGCTCAAGCCGTGGGCAGAAGGGCCCTGACCGAGGCAACCGGAGACTCCCGAGCCCGTTCGCAGCTAGGCAGCCCGACCCCGCCAGCGCGCGGCACCCAAACTCCGCTTCGCCGCCGCGAGGCGCACAACGCCAAGGAGGTCAACAGCCCGAAACCGCCCCGGTCACCCAAGGCAGCGCGTCCTAGCCGCTGCGGGCATCGCGAGAAGCGCAGCTGCGGGCGGTCGTCAGCCGAGCGGTCGTCGGCCGGGCGATCGTCGGCCGGGCGATCGTCAGCCGAAGGGTCAGCCGCTGGGTTGCTCCATCAGCTTCGCGCGCAGGCGCATCACGGCGCGGGTGTGGAGCTGGCTCACGCGCGATTCCGTGACGCCCAGGACCTTGCCGATTTCCGCCAGGGTCAGGCTTTCGAAGTAGTAGAGGCTGACCACGATCTTGTCCCGGTCGGTGAGCTGCGCGATGGCTTCCGCCAGCTGGCGGCGGTTGTCCTGGTCCACCAGGACGGCCACCGGGTCGACCGCTCCGTCATCGGGGAGGGTGTCGACCAGCGAGCCGGCGTCTTTGCCCGCGGCGACCAGGTCTTCCAGCGCCACCACGCTGGTCAGGCGGAGCTGGCCGTAGAAATCGCGCAGGTCGTCGAGGCTGATGCCCATTTCGCCGGCGAGTTCGGCGTCGGTCGGGGTGCGGTGCAGGCGGGCGCCGAGGCGTTCCAGGGCGCGGGCGGTCTCCTTGGCCTTGCTGCGCACCGCGCGCGGGACCCAGTCCTGGGAGCGCAGGTCGTCCAGGATGGCGCCTCGGATGCGTTGCATCGCGTAGGTCTCGAAGCGCAGGCCGCGTTCCGGGTCGAACTTCTCGATCGCGTCGACCAGCCCGAAAATGCCCGACTGCACGAGGTCGCCTACGTCTACATGCGTCGGCAGACCGGTGCCGACCCGGCCCGCGACGTACTTGACCAGCGGCGCGTAGTGCAGCACCAGCCGGTCGCGGGAGGTCTGGTCCGGTTTGTCGGCGAACTGCTGCCACAGCGCCTGAATCCCCGCGTCGACGTCCTGACCAGGACGACCGGCACCGTTGACGGCGTCCTGCACGCCGGGGCGTTCCGCCCCGGCTTCCGTGACCTGCGATGTGGAAGTCATTGCACGGTCGTTCTCGGCGTGCTGCTCAGTGTGGTCTCCGTGCTCGTGCGGATGCGCGTGCGCCGGCGGTTCGGCCCTGCCGTCCCCGGCCGAGCCACCGCCGGCCTCTTCAGGCCCGCGGGTGTGCTCGGTCATGGATCGCCTTCAGCCGATCGACGGTCACATGAGTGTAGAGCTGGGTCGTGGCCAGCGTAGCGTGACCAAGCAGTTCCTGAACGCTCCTGAGATCGGCACCTCCTTCGAGCAGATGCGTCGCGGCGGAATGCCTTAGCCCGTGCGGCCCCATGTCCGTTGCGCCGGGCACCGCGGCCACCGCCTCGTGCACCACCCGGCGCGCCGCGCGCGGGTCGAGGCGCTTGCCGCGAACGCCCAGGAAAAGCGCCGCCGGCGGCGTTTCCCCAGCCAGCGCGGGCCGTCCGTCCTCCAGCCACGCGGTCAGCGCCCCGGCCGCCGGGACGCCGAACGGAACTGTCCGCTCTTTGTCCCCTTTGCCCACCACCGAAACCACGCGCCGGGAAAAGTCCACGCTGCCGACGTCCAGTCCGCATAATTCCGACACCCGAATGCCGGTCGCGTACAGCAACTCGACCAACGCGCGATCACGCAGCGCAACCGGATCCCGTTCGGCTGCCCCTTTCGCGGAGGCGTCCATGAGCGCGTCGGCCTGCTCGGCCCGCAACACGCCAGGCAGGTTCCGGTGCGCGCGCGGCGCGGCCAGCCGACCGCCTGGGTCCGACTTCAACAAGCCCGTGCGGTGCGCCCAAGCCGTGAACGTGCGCGCGGCTGCGGCGCGGCGCGCGAGGGTGGTGCGCCCGGCTCCGTCCGAGCGTTGTCCCGCGAGCCACGCGCGCAGCTGCGTGACGTCCAAGTCCTCAAAGCGCCGCGCGGGACGGTCTCCCTCCCCCGCGGTCAGGAACGCCAGCAGCGAGACGACGTCGCCGACGTACGCGCGCACGGTGTGCGGCGACAGCCCACGCTCCAGCGACAGATGCCGTTCGTAACCGGCCACCACCGACTCGGCGGACTCCGGCAATTCGGCGCGAAGAGCACGAAGATCGGGTCGTGGCGGGCGTTTCCGGTGTCCACCGGGACGCGGGACCGCGTCCTCGCGTGCACTCGCTGAGGGCATGGCGATTACGCTGCGCGAACCATCGCCATTGGTCAAGCATCGCCACGCCCATCATCGGTTGGCCGTTCGGACGATCTGCCGCCAGCCGGTCTCGCCGCGCACCGCGAAGCCGTCGATTTCCAGTGCCGGCAACAAGGCGCGAACCCGGGAAACCGGCACTCCAGCGCTTTCCGCGACCTCCTCCGGAGCACGTCCGGCTCGCGGCAGCAGCGCGTCGTAGACCCGCGACGCCTCCGGTCCGAGATTGTCAGTGGGACGACGGCTCGGCTCGGGCGCGGGGGCCACCGTGCCGAAGCGGCCCACGGTTTCGAGCACCTCGTCGACTGAGGTGACCAGCGTGGCCTTGCAGTCCCGGATCAGTGCGTGGCAACCGGCTGAGCTGCCCGAATGCACTGATCCCGGCAGCGCCATCACCACCTTGCCGAGCGAGCCCGCGATAGTGGCGGTGTTGCGCGCGCCGCTGCGGATTCCGGCCTCCACAACGACTGTGCCGTCGGTGAGAGCTGCGATCAGGCGGTTGCGCACCAAAAATCGGTGACGCGCGGGCGGAGTCTTCGGCGCGTACTCGCTGACAAGCGCGCCGCCCTGGTCGATGATGCTGTTCAACAGGGGGATGTTTCCCGCCGGATACGCATAGTCGACCGCGCATCCGAGCAACGCGACCGTCACCCCGCCGCCGCTGAGTGCGCCTCGGTGGGCGGCGGCGTCGATGCCCAGCGCCGCGCCGGAGAACACCGGTACTTGGCGGGTTGCCAAGGCGTGGCCGATCTCGAGCGCGTTGTTCACGCCGTAGTCGGTGGCCATCCGGGCACCGACTACCGCCACCGCGCGGTCGGCGGCTTCGGCCAGGCTCACGTGGCCGCGCACCCACAGTCCGAGCGGAGCGGCCACGTGTTTTACGCCGTTTCCGCTCGCTACGGCCATCGATAGCAAGGGCCAGGCTGGCCACTCATGGTCTTCGGGGACCACGAGCCGGGCACCGGTTTTAGCGGCTTCTTCGAGATCCTGTTCCGCGAGGGCGGTTTCCCGGCGCGCGGCTGTTTCGCGGAGGACCTGATGGGGACAGTCCGCGGCGCGAACTCGCTCGGCGGCGACGACCGGGCCGTGCTCGCCGACGAACTCCAGCAAGTGGGGTGCCGGTGGTTCGGCTACTCCGAGCAGATAGGCGCGGGCGAGCCGTTCGGAGTCGGTCGCGGCGGTCTGGTCCTCGATGGCGACGCTCATGCCGCACCTCTTCGGCGAACGGGCTTCTCGTTGCGCACGACGGCGAGAGGGCGATGGAGCGCCAGTCGTTCTCGGACGCGGACCGGGTCGTGTTCGGGGCGGACTTCCCTGTGCCGCACGGGATGCAGATGCCGGACGATTTTGTGCTGCGGCGTTTTCGGCCTGCGGTGCCGGGTGCGCCGGGACGTGGAGGGGACGGCTCGATGGGACATGGGTGCTTCCTTTCGTTGAGGTTCCGGGCGGGCGGGATTGCCTGTCCGGAGTTAGGAGATCTCGGCGGAGCAAGGGACCGCGCGTGGCGGGTCGGGCGAAAGGGACGGGGTTTCCGCCGGATTTCGCGTGCGCTCGAAATGTCGGCGCTGTTCGCGTCGGACAGCCGGGCGTGGGCTAGGCGGCTTTGCGTTCTCGGAAGTCGAGGGCGGCGGTGACGTGGTCGGTGTCGGGTTGGGGCAAGGCGGCCAGGTCGGCCAGGGTCCAGGCGATGCGCAGGCATCGGTCGGCTCCTCGGGCGGTGAGGAGGCCTCGGTCTAAGGCTCGGTCCAGTACTGCGGTAGCGGGTGGCGGCAGGGCGAAATCCCGGCGCAGTACGGGGCCTGGCACTTCGGTGTTGGACTGCCAGCCGTGTTCGTGCCAGCGGTGTTTCGCGCGGTCGCGGGCGGCTAGGACTCGGGTGCGGACGACGGCGGAAGGTTCGGGGGTGGTGGATTGGTGGGCGGAGATGGCGGTGAGCGGACGTAGCCGGACGCGGAGGTCTACTCGGTCCAGGAGCGGGCCGGAAAGTCTCGACAGGTAGCGGCGGCGGGTAGGGACTGAGCAGGTGCAGTCGGTCTCGCGGGGTGGGGCGCAGGGGCAGGGGTTGGTTGCCAGGATCAGCTGGAATTGGGCGGGATAGCGCACTACGCCTTTGGCTCGGGCGATGCGGACTTCTCCTTCTTCCAGCACGGTGCGGAGCGAGTCGAGGCGTTGGTTTCCAAATTCGCAAGCCTCGTCTAGGAAAAGGACCCCTCGGTGAGCGCGGCTGATCGCGCCGGGGGCGGCTAGGCCGGTGCCGCCGCCGATGAGGGCTGGTGGGCTGATGGAGTGGTGTGGGGCGACGAAGGGCGGGACTGTCACCAGCGGCGACGACTTCGACAGGGAGCCGTCTACGGAGTGGATGGCGGTCACTTCTAGGGACTCCGCCGGGGACAGGTCCGGGAGAAGGCCGGGGAGTCGTCTGGCGAGCATGCTTTTGCCTACGCCAGGTGGGCCGGTGAGCAGGAGGTGGTGGCCGCCTGCCGCGGCGACTTCTAGGGCCCAGCGGGCTTCTGGTTGGCCTACGACGTCCGCCAGGTCGGGGATTTCTTCGGGGGCAGCGGGGACTGGGGCGGCGGGAGGGACTAGGTCGGCTTCGTCTTTGAGCCAGGCGATCAGGTCGGCCAGGCGGGTGACGCCGGAGACTTCCAGGCCGTCTACCAGGGCGGCTTCTACCAGGGATTCGCTGGGGACTATGGCACGTTCGTGGCCGGCCGCTTTGGCGGCGAGCAAGCCTGGGAGGACGCCGCGGACGGGGCGGATCCGGCCGTCTAGGGCCAGCTCGCCCAGGAGGATGGTGTGCAGGAGTTTTCGGGCGGGGACGGCGCCGATGGCGGCCAGGACGGCGGCTGCGATGCCCAGGTCGTAGCCGGAACCCATTTTGGGCAGGTTGGCCGGGGACAGGGCCAGCGTGATTTTGCCGTCCGGCCACGACTGGCCGGAATTGCGGACGGCGGAGCGGACTCGGTCTTTCGCCTCGCGGAGACCAGCGTCGGGCAGGCCGACCAGGGTGACTCGGCTCAGACCGCCGCCTAGGTCGGCTTCTATCTCCACTACGCGGCCTTCGATGCCTAGCAAGGCGACAGACCAGGTTTTGGCGTGCGGCATCAGAAAGCTCCCACGAGATGGCGTACGACCGGCTCTTCGCCGTCGGGTGCGTAGACGGTGACGACGTCGTAGCGGATGCGGCACCAGCCGACTCGGTGTTCCTTCAGCCAGCGCATCGCGGCTCGGTGGACGCGGTCGATCTTCTCCGGCGTGACCGACTCGGCGGGTGTGCCGTATTCGGTGCTGGAGCGGGTTTTGACCTCGCAGAAGATCACGCGGTCGCCCTCGGACAGGACCAGGTCCAGTTCGCCTTCGCGGCAGTGCCAGTTCCGGCTGAGCAGGACCATGCCGGCGGCCTGCAGATGCCGGGCGGCGAGGTCCTCGCCCCAGCGGCCGAACTTCCGGCGCCAGTGCGCGCCGGGGCGCGGGCCGTCGTTCATGGTGTCCCCCTCGGACAGCGGGTGCACCGCCGGTCACGGTGCGTGTGCTTTCACGATCGCAACGTGATCAGACCCTGCGCCAGGGGGATTCCCGCCGGCTGTGGATAAGCCGGGGGTTGTGGATCAAAAGCCGGTCTGCGAGCGGGAAGACCCGAGAATGTCGGGGCGGTGTGCGGAGACGACGAAGGCCACCCGGGCAAGTGCCGGGTGGCCTCGTGGCGGAAAGGCGGGGTCAGCCCGAGAACGGGCCGTCCTCGGGGAGCCGCAGGTCGGGTTTGTCGAGTTCCTCGACGTTGACGTCCTTGAAGGTGATGACCCGGACGTGCTTCACGAACCGGGCGGGGCGGTACATGTCCCACACCCAGGCGTCCGACATGCGCACCTCGAAGTACACCTCGCCGCCGCCGTCGCGGACCTGCACGTCCACCGCGTTGGCCAGGTAGAACCGCCGCTCGGTCTCCACCACGTACGAGAACTGGCCCACTATGTCGCGGTACTCGCGGTACAGCGACAGTTCCATCTCGGTCTCGTACTTCTCGAGATCCTCTGCGCTCATGAAATCCGCGCCCCTCCTCGCGTTCGTCCTGCTCCGGCGGCGGAGCGTTCATTCTTACCCACCGAGCGGCCCGGGGCACGGACCGGCCCGCCCGCTTTTTCCAGGGCATTCTCCAGTGCAGCGTAGGTCAGCACGACCGGATGCGGGGCAGTGAGCCCGTGCGCGAGGGCAACGGTCGCGACATTCGTGTAGGACCAGCGGTGCACCGGGCTCGGGCCGTGCTCACTCAGCGCAGCCAAATGGTCCGAGGTGCTGTAGCCCTTGTGCACGTCGAAGCCGTACGCGGGCAGCTCTTCGTGCAGGCCGGCCATGATCCGGTCCCTCGTCACCTTCGCCAGGACGGACGCCGCCGCGATGCTCGCGACGCTGCGGTCCCCCTTGATCACCGCGACGTTCGGCGCGGGGATGCCGGGCACCGGGAAGCCGTCGGTGAGGACGTATCCGGGATGGGTGCGCAGGCCGGCGACGGCGCGGCGCATGCCCTCCAGGTTCATCACCCGGATGCCGAGCAGGTCCACCTGGTCGGCGGGGATGACGATCACCGAGTAGTCGAGGGCGCGTTGCAGGACCCGGTCGTAAACCCGGTCCCGGGCCTTCGCGGTGAGCATTTTCGAATCGGTCAGCTCGGGCAGGCGCGCACCGTCGCCGGGACGAAGCACGCACGAAGCGACCACGAGCGGACCCGCGCACGCACCGGCACCGGCCTCGTCGACCCCGGCGACCGGGCCGAGGCCGCGTCGTTCGAGCGCGCCTTGCAGACCCCAGAACAGCTCGCCGCGCACCGCCGCGCGCGGCGGGCGCAGCGGTTCCGCCGGAGTGCGGGGAGGAGGGAGAGTCACCGAAGCACCACCCGGAAGTCGCGGACGGAGCGCACCGCTTACCGTCTCCGGCCGGCCGCCTTGCGGAGGCCCGCTTTCAACCGGCGTCCGACGAACAGCGTCGGCACCGCGGTGGCGAAGCCGATGCCGAGCGGCAGCCCCTGCTGCCACGCGGGCGCGCCGAGCGCGACCGGCTGCGCGTTCTCCTGCGGATTGTGGTCCGAGATGCCGCCCCAGCGGCTCGGCGGCAGCACGATGATGCGGGCCTTGCCGATGACGTCGTCGACCGGCACGGCACCGTTGGGTCCGCCGCCGCCCTGGTAGCGCGAGTCGGCGGAGTTGTTGCGGTTGTCGCCCATCACCCAGAGCGCGCCCTGCGGGACCTTCACCGGGGCGAACGACTCCTGCACGCGGTGGTTGTCGTCTTCCCAGTGGATGTAAGGCTCGTCGAGGGCCTTGCCGTCGACGATCACCCGGTTGCGGTCGTCGCAGCACTGGACGGTCTGGCCGCTGGTGGCGATGACGCGCTTGACGAAGTCCCGCTCGTCCGGCGGGGCGAACCCGACCAGCGAGCCGAGACCGCGCAGCGCGCGCACGACGATGTTGCTCGACTCCTGCGGCGCGATCTCGTTCTCGGTCCACGCGGGCGGGCCCTTGAACACGATCACGTCCCCCGGGGAGGGGTCGGTGAAGTCGTAGGTGACGCGGTCGACCAGGATCCGGTCGCCGGTGCAGCCGGGGCAGCCGTGCAGCGTGGACTCCATGGATCCCGAAGGGATCATGTAGACCTTGGCGAGGAACGCCTGGATCAGGATCGTGAGCACCAGGGCGATCACGATCAGGATCGGCAGTTCCTTCCAGAACGACCGCTTTTTCGAGGACTTGCCCCGCCGGTGCGACCCCCCACGCCCGCCGGACCGTTCCTGGTCCTCCTCCGGGCGTTCGGGGCCGTCCTCATCGGCGTTCCGCGACACTGGTTCGACCACGTCGCCAGGCTACCGGTAACCGACTCGCCACTCAGCGGGCAGAGGCGGTCTCGCGGTTCTCGCGGCGCTCCTTGATCTTGGCCTTCTTGCCGCGCAGCTCGCGCAGGTAGTACAGCTTCGCCCGGCGGACGTCGCCGCGCTTGAAGACCTCGATCTCGGCCACGTTCGGCGAGTGCACCGGGAAGGTGCGCTCGACGCCGACGCCGAACGAGACCTTGCGGACGGTGAAGGTCTCCCGGACGCCGCCGCCGTGCCGGCGGATCACGACGCCCTGGAAGACCTGGTTGCGCTCGCGGTTGCCCTCGATGACGCGGACGTGCACCTTGAGCGTGTCGCCGGGGCGGAAGGCCGGGATGTCGGAACGCAGTGACTGCGCGTCCAGCGCGTCCAGGGTGTTCATCGGTGGTCCGTCCTCGTATTCGTGTGGCTTACGTACAGCTTGAGCGCGCAGTGGAGTTCACTGCGACTAGCCCGGGGCTGATGGCATTCACGGTTGGCGTCGCGACTTAACAGCCGCTGTGAGCGTTTGTAAAGCACTACGCGTCACGCCAACTGATTCATTATGGCAGAGGCCTGCGGTGACCTCGCACGGGGCCTATCCGGGCTGGTCGCCGAGCCCGTCGAGCACCTCGCGGTCCCGCTTGTCCAGGCTGCCCTCGGGCAGCTGGGCCAGGAGATCCGGCCGCCGCCGCGCGGTGCGCCCGAGCGCCTGGTCGCGCCGCCAGCGGTCGATGAGCGCGTGGTTGCCCGAGCGGAGCACGTCCGGCACCGCCAGGTCGCGCCACACCTCCGGGCGGGTGTAGCTGGGGCCTTCGAGCAGGCCGTCGGAGAACGAGTCCTCGGCCGCGGACCGCGCGTTGCCGAGCACGCCGGGCAGCAGGCGGACCACGGCCTCGACGATCACCAGCACCGCAGCCTCGCCGCCGACCAGCACGTAGTCGCCGATCGAGACCTCGTCGACGGGCATCCGGCGGGCCGCGTCGTCGACGACCCGCTGGTCGATGCCCTCGTAGCGGCCGCAGGCGAACACCAGGTGCTTTTCCTCGGCGTAGGCGTGCGCCAGTTCCTGGGTGAACGGCTTGCCCGCCGGGGTCGGGACCACGAGCCGGGTCCCCTCGCCGCACACGTCGTCCAGCGCCGGGCCCCAGATCTGCGGCTTCATGACCATGCCGGGGCCGCCGCCGTAGGGCGCGTCGTCGACCGCGCGGTGGACGTCGTGGGTCCAGTCGCGCAGGTCGTGCACGCCGACCTCGATGAGGCCGCGGTCGATCGCCCGGCCCAGCAGCGCGGCGCGCAGCGGATCCAGGTACTCGGGGAAAATGGTGACGACGTCGATGCGCAAGCGGTTACCAGTTCCAGTACTCGGTGGCCTCGGCGTGCCACGGGCTCGGGACGTCCTGGTCGATCGCGAAGGCCATGCCGAGCCCCTGCGCGATCTTGATGCTGCGGTGCAGCGTCTGGCGGATCGGCGACCCGGCGGGCAGGCCGTTGTCGTCCGACCAGGTCTCGGTCTGCGTGACGCAGGTGCGGGCCCCGAATCGGGCGTTCGAGCACGGAGCGGGCGCGCCCCACGTCTGCAGGTGCTCGAAGTGGACGACCTTGCCCGAACTCTGCTCGGTGATCGTGCCGCGCGCGACGAGCCGGTAGTCGGAGGACGGCACGGTCCAGCGCACGTAGTGCTGGCGGCCGCCGTCGGACGGGATCGGCGTGCAGGTGGCGCCGTCGCACGCGGACTCTTCGGTGACGCGCTGCGAGTAGTACGTGCCGTTGCCGTCCCAGCCGTCGAGCAGCACCCAGTCGCCCGAGCGGACGAAGTGCTCAGCCGTGGCGGGCGGCCACGTGACCGGGTCGCCCCAGGTGATCTGCGATTCGGTGGCCGACTGCGGCGACCAGGCCCACTGGAACGCCTTCTCCCCCGGCGGCGCGTACTGGCCGGCACTGCGCTGGAACATCAGCGAAAAGTCGCCGTACACCGGCGAAGCGGCCTGCGCGGGCGGCGCGGCGAAAGCGGTGATCAATACGGCCGCGAAGGCGGCCTTCGCCCAGAACTTCACAAGCTCCCCCTCAGTCAGCGTCGAGGAGGCCTTCAGGCGGGTCGAGCACGACCCGGCCCCCCGCGACGTCCACCACCGGAACGATGGCGCGGACGAAAGGTACCAACACCGAGCGTCCGTCATGATCGAGTTCGAGCAATTCCCCGGCGGGCGAGTGGACCACCTCGACGACCTTGCCCACGACCGTCCCGTCGGCCAGCTCGGCGCTGAGGCCGGCCAGCTCGTGGTCGTAGAACTCGTCCGGGTCGCCGGTGGGCGGGAGCGTTTCGGTGTCCGCGAGCAGCAGGGCGCCGCGCAGGGTTTCCGCGACGTCGCGCGTGAGCACTTCCTCGAAACGCACCAGCAGCCGCCCGCTGTGTTCGCGGGCGGCTGCGATGGTGAGTTCTCTCGTGCTGCTGTCGCGCAGCTTCGTCGTGACGACCGCACCGATCGCGAACCGCTGCTGCGGCGAATCCGTGCGCACGTCGACCGCGAGCTCGCCGCGGATGCCGTGCGCTTTCGCGATGCGGCCGACTACGACGTCCATCCTGACCGTTCTTCCGAGATCCGGGTCAGCGATCGGTGTCGACGACGTCCACGCGGACGCCGCGGCCGCCGATGCCGCCCATCACGGTGCGCAGGGCGGTCGCGGTGCGCCCGCCCCGGCCGATCACCTTGCCGAGATCGTCGGGGTGGACGTGCACCTCGAGCGTGCGGCCACGGCGCGTGGTCAGCAGCTCGACCCGGACCTCGTCCGGGTTGTCGACGATCCCGCGCACCAGGTGCTCGAGGGAGTCGGCGAGGAAGCTCACTCGGACTTCTCGCCCTCAGCCGCTTCGGCCTCGGCCTTGTCGGCCTTCTTCGGGGCCGACTTCTTCTTCGGCGTGGTGGCCTCGGTGGAGGGCTCCTCGCCCGCCGCGGCCAGCGCCGCGTTGAACAGGTCCTGCTTGGACGGCTTCGGCTCGGCCACCTTCAGGGTGCCCTCGGCGCCCGGCAGGCCCTTGAACTTCTGCCAGTCGCCGGTGATCTCGAGGATGCGCTGAACCGGCTCGGTCGGCTGCGCGCCGACGCCCAGCCAGTACTGCGCCCGCTCGGTGTCGACCTCGATGAAGCTCGGCTCTTCCTTGGGGTGGTACTTGCCGATCGTCTCGATGGCCTTGCCGTCCCGGCGGGTGCGCGCGTCGGCGATGATGATGCGGTAGTACGGCGCACGGATCTTGCCGAGGCGCTGCAGCTTGATCTTGACGGCCACGGGTGTGGGTACTCCTCAGTGCTGTGTGGTGCGGGGCGCGCGCGGAACCCGTGGGGACAGGCTTGCGGCGCCCGGAGGTCAGGAGCTTCCACACGGCGAGAGGGTCCGGCGGAAGCGGGCAAGCGAACATTCTGCCAGACGCCGTCGTTGTGCCTGCGCAGGGGCTCCCCGCAAGGGGTCAGAAGGAGGCGAGCCCGAGGGCGCCGAGCAGGATCGCGATGGCGGGCAGGAAGTTGTTGACCGCGTGCGCGACGATGCTGCCCGCCAGCCGTCCGGTGGACAGCCTGGCCAGCCCGATCGGGATGGAGATCACCAGCAGCAGCGTGGTGCGCAGCGGTTCCAGGTGGCTGGCCGCGAACACCGCGGTGGACAGCAGGAACGCGGCGACGCGGCCCCACCGCTCGCTGCGCCACTGCAGCCGCTCCGCCGCGCCCCAGAGCAGGCCGCGGTAGATGATCTCCTCGCAGATCGGCCCGAGCAGCCACAGGTAGCCGAACATCACCGCGGCCGCGGGCACGGACATCTTGCGGTCGTCCACCAGCGCGCTGATCGCCGAGGTCGCGTCCGCCGAGCCGACGAGCTGGGTCCACACGTAGGCGCTCAGCGAGGTGAGCACGAGGCCGAGCGCGCCGAATTTGAGGCCGGTCCGGACGTCCGCCCAGCGCCATTCGAGCCGCAGGTCGAGCTTCGGGCCGTTGCCGCGGACGACGGTGATCAGCACGGCGACGCCGGCGGCGATCATGGTGGGCAGCATCGTGCCGAGCAGCACCGTGCCGATCGGCAGCGGACGGCCGGGAGCGGTCGGCCCGGAGAGCGCGCCGATGAACGCGGCCGAGGCCAGCAGGACGGCCTCGACCAGCAGGAACGCCCCGAATCCCCAGCGATGTGCCGGGAACGCGGTCGGTTCGGCCACGAATTCCTCCGGGGAGAGCGCGCTGGAGAGGGGTTCACGGGGCTGTGATGTGGTCACGCCCGCCTCCCCGCGCTCGCTCTGCTCACCGGTCGAGCCTAGCGGCCGAAATGGTTTCGCACAGTACTCGACCGGTCACTGGTTTCCGGTGTTTCCCGGTGCCGGTCAATGCCCGGTGAACAGCAGGAAGGCGGGCGGGAGGTTGTTGGCCGCGTGCGCGAGGACGCTCGCCGAGGTCCGGCCGGAGTAGTGCCGGGCCAGCCCGAGCACGAGACCCTGGCCGAACAGCGCGATCGTGCGCGTGGTCTCGCCGTGCAGCAGCGCGAACACCAGCGAGGTGAGAACGAGCACTACCCAGGGCGGGATCTTGTAGTGCAGCAGCGCGTTCCACAGCGCGCCGCGCAGGAGCAGTTCCTCGGTGAGCGGGACGGCGATCACCAGGACCAGTGCCGTCGTGACGAGCCAGACCGGGCTGCCGCCGGAGACGTCGGGCAGGTCGGTGAGCGGGCTGTCGGACACCTCGTCGCCGCCGAAGACGGCGATTTCGGCGGCGTTCAGCACGAAGCCGACTACGAGCGCTAGCGCGCCGCAGGCGAGGCCGATGCGGAGATCGCGGCCGCGGACGCGGAGCCCGAAGTCGCGTTCGAGGCCGGAGCCGTAGCGTGCGGAACCGATCACCGGGCCGAGGCCGAGCACGAGGTTCGGCAGGAAGGCCAGCAGCAGCAACGGTCCCGCGAACGCCTCGACCGGGTCGTCGTCGCCGACGTGGCGGTTGAACGCGGCGGCGGTGAGGAGGGTGACGAGGTAGTAGCCGGCGACTCCGAGGAAGAAGACGGCGAATGCCCAGTGGGCACCCAGAATTCGCTTTCCCCCACCGTCTTCGGCCACGGGTTAACGCTATGTGCCTGTGCTGTGGCGCATCGAGGCGGGGTCAGTGGAAGACGGTGCCGCCCAGGACGATGTGGGTCGGGTGGTGCAGTGCGGCCAGATCGGCGCGCGGGTCGTCCGCGTAGATGATCAGGTCTGCGGGGGCGCCGTGTTCGATGCCGGGGTGGCCCAGCCATTCGCGCGCTTCCCAGGACGCGCTTGCAAGCGCCTGCGTACGCGACATGCCCGCGCGGTGCAGCGCTTCGACCTCGTCGGCGATACGGCCGTGCGCGACCATGCCGCCCGCGTCTGTGCCCGCGAAGACGCGTACGCCCGCTTCGACCGCCGAAGACACCATCTCGGCGACGCCGGCGTGCAGGGCGCGCATGTGGGCCGCGTACGTCGGGTACTTGCCCGCCTTGTCCGCGATGCCCGGGAAGTTCTCGATGTTGATGAGCGTGGGCACCAACGCGACGTCGCGGCGGGCGAGTTCGGCGAGCTGGTCTGGTGACAGCGCGGTGCCGTGTTCGAGACAGTCGATGCCCGCGCCGATCAGGCCCGGCAACGCCGCTTCGCCGAACACGTGCGCCGTCACGCGTGCGCCGAGGTCGTGGGCGACGCGGATGGCTTCGGCGAGCACGTCGTCCGGCCACAGCGGCGCGAGGTCGCCTTGGCCGCGGTCGATCCAGTCGCCGACGAGCTTGACCCAGCCGTCGCCGTCGCGGGCCTGTTCGGCGACCGCTTCGGGCAGCAGGGCCGGGTCGTCCAGTTCGATCGCGAACCCGGGGATGTACCGCTTGGGCAGCGCGAGGTGGCGTCCGCAGCGGATGATCGTGGGCAGGTCGGCGCGCGATTGCAGCGGGCGGACGTCGAGCGGCAGGCCGCAGTCTCGGATCAGCAGGGTGCCCGCGTCGCGGTCGGTCGCGGCCTGGTCCGCCGCCTCCTCCACCGACAGTCCGCCGTGCGGGCCGAGGCCCGGGTGGCAGTGCGCGTCGACGAGGCCGGGGACCACGAATCCGCCGGAGGACAGCGTTTCCGCGCCGGGAACCGGCTCGAACGACAGCTTTCCGTCCTGGATCCAGAGGTCACGCGGCTCGCCGCCGGGCAGGACGGTGCCGGAAAGGTGCAGCGGGCTCAATTGTTCTTCGGGTCCTTCGGCAGCTTGAACTTGGACGGGTCGAAGCCGGGCACGTCGTTCATGCCGCCGAGCTGGGACAGGTCCGGCATGCCGCCGGGCATCCCGCCGCCGGGGGGCAGCATCGGCATGCCGCCGGGCATCCCGCCGCGCATCCTCGGCTGCGTGGGTCCCTTCTTGCCCTTCTTCCCCTTCTTGCCCTTGCGGTTCTTGCTCCCGCCGCCTCCGCCGCCGAAGCCGAACCGGCCCGCCATCTGCGCCATCATCTTGCGCGCCTCGAAGAAGCGGTTGACCAGGTCGTTGACCTCGCGGACGGTGACGCCGGAGCCGTTCGCGATGCGCAGCCGGCGCGAACCGTTGATCATCTTCGGGTCGGCGCGCTCGGCGGGCGTCATGCCGCGGATGATCGCCTGCAGCCGGTCGAGCTGCTTGTCGTCGACCGAGGCGAGCTGGTCTTTCATCTGGCCCGCGCCGGGCAGCATGCCGAGCAGGTTGCCGATCGGGCCCATCTTGCGGACGGCGAGCATCTGCTCGAGGAAGTCCTCCAGCGTGAGCTGCCCGCTGGTGAGCTTCTGCGCGGCCTGTTCGGCCTGCTCCTGGTCGAAGTGCTGTTCGGCCTGCTCGATCAGGGTCAGCACGTCGCCCATGCCCAGGATGCGCGAGGCCATCCGGTCCGGGTGGAACGTGTCGAAGTCCTCGAGCTTCTCGCCGTTGGACGCGAAGAGGATCGGCTGGCCGGTGACCTCGCGGACGGACAGCGCGGCGCCACCTCGGGCGTCGCCGTCCAGCTTCGTGAGCACCACGCCGGTGAAGCCGACGCCGTCGCGGAACGCCTCGGCCGTGGTGACCGCGTCCTGACCGATCATCGCGTCGACCACGAACAGGACTTCGTCCGGCTGCACGGCCTCGCGAATGTCGGCGGCCTGCTTCATCAGTTCTTCGTCGACGCCGAGGCGGCCCGCGGTGTCGACCACGACGATGTCGTGCTGCGCGTGCTTGGCCTCTTCGATGGCGCGGCGGGCGACGTCGACCGGGTCGCCGACGCCGTTGCCCGGCTCCGGCGCGAAGGTGGTGACGCCAGCGCGCTCGCCGACGATCTGCAGCTGGTTGACCGCGTTCGGGCGCTGGAGGTCACAGGCGACCAGCATGGGCGCGTGGCCCTGCTTCTTCAGCCACATCGCCAGCTTGCCCGCGAGAGTCGTCTTACCAGCACCTTGGAGGCCGGCGAGCATGATCACCGACGGCGGGTTCTTGGCCAGGTTCAGCCGCCGCGTCTCGCCGCCGAGGATGCCGACGAGTTCCTCGTTGACGATCTTGACGACCTGCTGCGCCGGGTTCAGCGCCTGGGAGACCTCGGCGCCCTTCGCGCGGTCCTTGATCTTCGCGATGAACGCCTTGACCACCGGGAGCGCGACGTCCGCTTCCAGCAGCGCGATGCGGATCTCGCGCGCGGTGGCGTCGATGTCGGCGTCGGACAGCCGGCCCTTGCGCGAGAGCGACTGCAGGGCCGAGGTGAGCCGATCGGAGAGGGTGTCGAACACGGGGGTGCACGCTCCAGCTGGGTCGAAAGTTCGCGTGCCGGGCGGTGCTCGGCACCCCCGGCATCTTTCGAGGGTAGCCGCCCCGGCAGCCCGGCCTCCACGGGTACGGGGAGGCCGCTGCGCAGTCGCCCGCCAATTTACTCGATACGGCCTGCTCGACCGCGCGAAAGCGGCTCGGACGGGCTTGGCGGTCGCGGGTTCCCGGGAGTTCCGGGGCCGGCCGCTCCCCACGGCCGTCCCCGGAACTGTGGCGGAAGGACTCACCTCCCCGGGAGCCTTCCGCCGCGGGCACGCGGAGCGGTTCCCCCTCGACCACCCGGCGTTGGGGAGAAGTCTGCCCGCCGGGACCGGGCGCGCGGCAGCGTGAAGTCCCTCAATCGGGACTGAGTAGGACTACTCAAACGCGGGTGTCGGGTCCCGCGGATTCGCTCGTGAACTCGAAAAGCGGTTCCGCGTCGGCGAGTTCCTCGGCCGAGCAGCTCACCGCGCACGCCGCGGCTTGGAGCACTTCGGTGAGCACCTCGACCTCGGACGGCGGGACGGTGGCGAGCGCCGGGTTCCGGACGTCCATCCGGCCGGCGAGACCGGCGAGCGCGTGCGAAAGCGCGTGCTGCCCGGCGACGAGCTGGGTGACGACCTCGGACAGCTCGCCGAGGCTGGCGGCGGATCCCTCGCCGCGCAGCAGGGCGGAGAGTTCTTCGGCGCAGGTGCGGAGGTGTCCGGCGACGACTGTCGGGGGCAGCGAAAGCTCCGGCAGGTTCTCCTGACCTCGCACCGCGTTCACCTCGCCCCCTGGGTCGGACCTGCCATCCTGCCACCGGAACCGGCCCTCGCACCCCCGACACCCCGGACGGGTGAGCCCGGATGGCGCAACGGGGCCGGGTCCTGATGCCCTGGCCAGCCGTCCGTGAAGGACTCCTTGCGGGAATTAGATTCCAATGCCCGGGACTTAAGGCAGCGTTATGGGGTGCGGCTGAGGCGTGTCCGCCCAGGCCGAAGCGGCTGGCGGACCGGGCTGGCTTGCTTCGGGGCCTGCGCGGGCGGCAGGAGCTGGGCGCGTCGTCCGTGAGGGGAACCCTGAGGGAATCAGATTCCCTCAGGGTTCCCCTCACGGACTTGAAGAAACGGGCATACCGGCTTCAATCGGGCATTTCGCTGAAGCGGGTGTCCTTTATGGATGGTCAGCAGGCTGAGGCCACCCGGCTTAGGTCCCTGGCATTGGAATCTGGTTCCCTCAAGGAGTCCTTCACGGACCTTTACGAGACGGCGGCCAGGACGGCGTCGGTGACGGCGGTTCTCCACTGCGGGGTGAGGGGGCCGGATCGGGGTGACAGGGCGAAGGAGTCGACGACCGCGCCGCCGAGGGTCGCCGCCTTCGCCCAGTGGACGTCGGCCTCGGCGCGGCGCAGGGCGCTCGCCACGCGGAACAGCAGGCCGATGCGGTCGGCGGCGCGCAGTTCGAGCACGACGGCGTCCGGGCCGCTGGTTTCGTCGTCGAACCACCGCACCACCGGCTTGACCACGACCGGCGACGCGGTGGCGTAGTCGCGTTCCTTCGCGGCCAGCCGTTGGGTGAGCGGCATCGTCCCGGCGACGGCTCGGGCGAACTGTTCCCGCAGCAGCGCGGAATCCGGCAGCGAGCCGAACTTCGGCGACGCGGTGAACACGCCCGCGCGGCCGTCGCGCAGGACCGCCGAGTGGACCTCCAGCGAGTTCAGCGCCAAGACCCCGGCGGCGGGAGCCAGCAGTTCGCGGCCCGCGGGCACGGCCAGCAGCACTGTGACGACCTTGCCGTGCGCGGAGATCCGGATCTGGCCGACTCCGGTCCGGGCGGCCTCGGCGACCAGTTCGCGCTGGTCGTCGTCCAGCGGCTCGGGCGGCGTGAAACCCTTGCCGTGCACCGCTTCCTCGCAGCCGCTGACGAGTTCGGCGAGCAGCCGGTCCTTCCAGTCGGTCCACACGCCGGGCCCGGTGGCCAGCGAATCGGCGCGGGTGAGCGCGTGCAGGAGTTCCAGCAGGACGACGTCGCGGTCCAGCGTTTTCACTACGCGCGAGATGGTCGCCGGGTCGCCGATGTCGCGGCGGGTCGCGGTGTGCGGGAGCAGCAGGTGGTGGCGGACCATGGCGGAGACCGTCGCGACGTCCGCGGGCGGCAGGCCCAGCCGTTGCGCCACCGACGCCGAGATCTTCGCGCCCAGCTCTGAATGGTCGGCCTCGCGGCCTTTGCCGATGTCGTGCAGCAGCGCGCCGATCAGCAATAGGTCTGGCCGCGACACGGTGGTGGTCAGCTTCGCTGCTTCGACACATGCCTGGACGAGGTGCCGGTCGACTGTCCACTGGTGCACAGGCGACCGCGGCGGCAGGTCGCGCACGGAGCCCCATTCCGGGAACAGGCGGGCCCACAAGCCGGTGCGGTCCAGCGCTTCGACCGCGTCGACCAGCCCCTCCCCCGCGCCCAGCAGCTCGACGAGGGCGTTGCGGGCGTCGTCCGGCCACGGTTCGCGCAGTTCGGGCGCGGAGTCCGCGAGCGTCCGCAAAGTTCCTGGTGAGATGGGTTTTCTGGTGCGAGCGGACGCGGCGGCCGCGCGGAGCAGCAGCGCCGGGTCCCTTGCGGGCAGTGCGTCGCGGGCTAGTGCGACTTCGTCGCCGTGCAGCACGACGCCCTCGGCTAGCGGACGTCGGACTGGGCGTCGGCCGAAGCGGGGGCGGGGTTGCTCCACAGTGGACCGGAGGGCGACGTCGACGGCGTACGCGATGGTCCGGCCCGCGCCGGAAAGCTTGCGCGCCAACGTGAACCGGTCCCCTAGTTCCAGTTCGTGCGCTACGACGTCGGCGTCGGCGGCACCGAGGATATCCCGTTCGCGTCGTACTTCGCGACGCAGTTCGGTGCGGACGTCGAGCAGGAGTTGCTTGGCTGCCAACAGTTCTTCGCCCGGTCGCGCGGTGAGCTGGGCCGCGGCGAGGGCTTCCAGCACGCCGAAGTCGCGGAGACCGCCGCGGCCGTGTTTGAGGTCCGGCTCGGCGGACTGGGCGATTTCGCCGCTGCGCCGCCACCGGGTGTGGACGGATTCGGCCAGCTCGGGCAAGCGTTTGCGGGCGGTGCGCCGCCACTGGTCGCGGGCGGCGGACGCGAGCCGTTCGGCGAGCCCCTGGTCGCCGGCGAGGTGCCGGGCGTCGAGGAGGCCGAGCGCGGTGCGCAGGTCGTCCGCCGCGACCTTCAGTGCCTCGCCGGGGGTGCGGACCGAGTGGTCGAGGCCGACCCGCGCGTCCCACAGCGGGTACCACAACGCGTCGGCGATCTCCCCGATCTGGCTGTTTCCGTTGTGCAGCAAAAGTAAATCGAGATCGGAATACGGCACCAGCTCGCGCCGCCCCAACCCCCCGACGGCGACCAGCGCGACACCTGGATCCGAGGTGTCGACGCCGGCCGCCGTTGCTCCCTTCCCGAGCCAGAACTCGTAGAGGTCGACCAAGGACGTCCGCAGCGCGGGCGCTCCGTGCCGGCTTTCGAGCAGCAGCGCAGTGGTTCGGGCCAGTTCTCCCCCGTCGGTCATCGGCTACAGCGCGTCCGTGCCGCGTTCGCCGGTGCGGACCCGGATCACGGTCTCCACTGGCGTCACCCAGACCTTCCCGTCGCCGATCTTGCCGGTGTGCGCCGCGGTGGTGACCGCGTCGAGGACCTTCTCCACGACGGCGTCGTCCACCACGACCTCGATCTTCAGCTTGGCCACGAAATCCACCGAGTACTCGGCGCCCCGGTAGACCTCGGTGTGGCCCTTCTGCCTGCCGTAGCCCTGTACCTCGCTCACCGTCATGCCGAGCACGCCCAGCTGCTCCAGCGCGGAGCGGACGTCGTCGAGGGTGAACGGCTTGACGATCGCGGTGATGAGCTTCATGCCTTGGTCTCCTCGAGTTTCGTGACGGGCTTGACCGGGAACGTCGCCGAGTGGCCGAGGCCGCCCATGCCGGTGAAGTCGTAGGCGCTCTCCGCGTGCTGGCCCTCGTCGATGCCGCTGACCTCGTGCTCCGCGCTGACGCGGAACCCGCCCGCCTTCTTGATCGCGAAGCCGATGATCAACGTCATGACGAACGAGTAGCCCAGCACCGCGAGCGCGGCGACCACCTGGATGCCCAGCTGCTTGAACCCGCCGCCGTAGAAGAGGCCGTCCGCGCCGGCCGGGTTCACGCTGGTGGTGGCGAAGAAGCCGATCAGCACCGTGCCGACGAGACCGCCGACGAGGTGCACGCCGACGACGTCGAGGGAGTCGTCGAAGCCGAGGCGGAACTTCAGCGAGATGGCCAGCGCGCACAGCACCCCGGCGATCACGCCGATCGCGATCGAGCCGAGCGGGCTCACGAAACCGCAGGCGGGCGTGATCGCGACCAGCCCGGCCACCGCGCCGGACGCCGCGCCGAGCGTGGTCGGCTTGCCGAACTTCAGCTGTTCCACGATCAGCCAGCCGAGCACCGCGGCCGCGGTCGCGACGGTGGTGTTGGTGAAGGCGACGCCCGCGAGGTCGTTCGCGCCGAGCGCGGACCCGGCGTTGAAGCCGTACCAGCCGAACCACAGCAGCGACGCGCCGAGCAGCACGAACGGGACGTTGTGCGGCCGTCCGGTGTCCTTCGGCCAGCCCTTGCGCTTGCCGAGCACCAGCGCGAGGGCGAGACCCGCGGCACCGGCGTTGATGTGCACCGCCGTGCCGCCTGCGAAGTCGAGCGCCTTGAGCTGGTTGGCGATCCAGCCGCCCACCGCGTCCTTGCCGGTGAATCCGTCGAACGAGAAGACCCAGTGCGCGACCGGGAAATACACGACGACGACCCAGATCGTCACGAAAAGCGTCCAGCCCCAGAATTTCGCGCGATCGGCGATGGCGCCGGAAATCAGCGCCGGGGTGATGATCGCGAACATCAGCTGGAACATGCAGAACGCGAGCAGCGGCAACGCGTCCGGTCCGGGCCACGCCACCGCTGGCGGGCCTTCGCTCGCGAGACCGACGAGCTTGCCGAACGCGTCCGACAGGCCGGCGTAGTCGAAGTTGCCGACCAGGCCGCCGAAAGCGTCGTCGCCGAAGGACAGCGAGAACCCGAAGAGCACCCACAGCACCCCGACTATGGCGAGTGCGATGAAGTTCATCATCAACATGTTCAAAACGCTCTTCGCGCGGACCATGCCGCCGTAGAAGAACGCGAGGCCTGGGGTCATGAGCATGACCAGCGCGGCGCTGATCAGCACCCAGGCGGTATCTCCGGCGTTCAGCACAATCGTCCTCCCGTGCCGTGGGCAACTGCTGAGGAAGTGTTGGGCGCGGGTGTTTCGCCGGGCTTCGGTTCACGTTTCCCCCGCGTGAACTCCGGTGCGATGGTTGTTACGGGGACGTTTCCGCGATCATGGGGCGAAATGTCCGGTCAGGCAACCTCGTGGTCGAATAGCGTCCATGTCTTTGCCTGATCGGGTGATCGAAGCGCTGCGCTGTTCGGTGTGCGCGGAGCCGGTCTCGCTGACCGGCCGGACGCTGCGCTGCGCACGGCGGCATTCGTTCGATCTGGCCCGGCAGGGTTACGTCAATCTGCTGCACGCGCGCATCCCGGCGGGAACGGCCGACACCGCGCCGATGGTGGACGCGCGGGCGGCGTTCTTGTCGTCCGGGGCGTACGCGCCGCTGGCCGACGCGGTCGCCGCGGCTGGTTCTGGTGCTGGGTTGATCATCGACGCCGGGGCCGGGCCGGGCTATTACCTGTCGCGGGTGCTGGACGACGCGCCGAACGCGGTGGGGCTCGCGCTGGACGTGTCGGCGATCGCGTTGCGGCGGGCCGCGCGGGCGCATTCGCGGCTGGGTGCGGCGGTGTGGAATCTGTGGGAACCGTGGCCGGTGGGCGACGGGGTGGCGTCGGTCGTTTTGGACGTGTTCTCGCCGCGGAACGCCGCGGAGTTCCATCGGGTGCTGGAGCCGGGCGGGAAGCTGGTGGTGGCGTCGCCGTTGCCGGGACATCTCGGCGAGCTGGGAGATCTGGTGCTCGCGGTGGACTCGCGGAAGGAAGAGCGGCTCGAAGCTTCGCTGGGCGGGTTGTTCGTCCGGGAGTCCGGGGTGGAGGTGGTCCGGACGCAGGCGTTCCGCGCGGAGCAGGTGCGGGATGTGGTGGCGATGGGGCCGGCGGGGTTCCACCTGGACCGGGACGGGCGGCGGGAGCGGCTTGCGGCGGTAGCGGGACGAGAGGTGACGCTGGCAGTTTCGGTGAGCGTGTGGCGGAAGCGTGCCGAGGTGTCGTGAGGGGCACCCTGGCGGACTCTGATTCCCTCAGGGTGCCCTTCACGGACCTTCGCCGAGCCACTCTCCGGGAGGGATGGCCGACAGTCGTGAAGCTGGGTTAGCGTGGCGCTCGATGAGCGAACGTACCTGGGGCTTCCGCACCCGCGCCCTGCACGCCGGCGGCACTCCCGACCCCACCACCGGGGCTCGTGCGGTGCCGATCTACCAGACGACCAGCTTCGTATTCGAGGACGCGGCCGACGCGGCCAATCTGTTCGCGCTGCAGAAGTACGGGAACGTCTACAGCCGCATTGGCAACCCGACCGTCGCGGCGTTCGAGGAGCGCGTCGCGAGTCTCGAAGGGGCCATCGGCGGGGTCGCGACGGCCAGCGGGCAGGCGGCGGAGTTCCTCACCTTCTCGGCGCTTGCCGAGGCAGGCGACCACATCGTCTCGGCCGCCGGGCTGTACGGCGGGACGGTCACGCAGCTCACCGGCACGCTCGCGCGGTTCGGCGTCGAGACGACGTTCGTGCACGGCGGCACCGAGAAGTACGCCGAGGCGGTCACCGACCGCACGAAGCTGATCTACACCGAGGTGATCGGCAATCCGAGCGGCGCGATCGCGGACCTCGCCGGGCTGGCCGATCTCGCGCATGCACACGACATCCCGCTCGTGGTCGACGCGACGCTCGCCACGCCGTACCTCTGCCGCCCGATCGAGCACGGCGCGGACATCGTCCTGCACTCGGCCACGAAGTTCCTCGGCGGGCACGGCACGACGCTCGGCGGGGTGGTCGTCGAGGCGGGGACTTTCAACTGGGGCAACGGAAAGTTCCCCCGGATGACTGAGACCGTCGACAGTTACGGCGGGCTCAAGTACTGGGAGAACTTCGGCGAGTACGCCTTCTGTACCCGGCTGCGCGCCGAGCAGCTCCGCGACATCGGCGCGGTGCTGTCGCCGCATTCGGCGTTTTTGCTGCTGCAGGGCGTGGAAACGCTGCCGCAGCGGATGGACGCGCATGTCGTCAACGCACGGGCGGTCGCGGAGTACCTGAACGCGGACCCGCGGGTCGCGTGGGTGTCTTACGCGGGCCTGCCGGACCATCCGGACCACGAGCGAGCCGCGCGGTATCTGCCGCAGGGGCCGGGCGCGGTGTTTTCGTTCGGGGTCAAGGGCGGCCGCGCGGCGGGCGAGAAGTTCGTGGAGTCGGTGGAACTGTTGTCGCACTTGGCGAACGTCGGCGACGCGCGGACGCTGGTGATCCATCCCGCTTCGACGACGCACGCGCAGCTGTCCGAGGATCAGCTCGCCGCGGCCGGCGTCGGCGCGGACCTGATCCGGCTGTCGGTCGGGCTGGAGGACGTCGAAGACCTCCTCTGGGACCTCGACCAAGCCCTCGGCAAGGCGGTGAGCGCATGAGTTACGAGGTCGGCGCGGTCGAACGGCGGCGGCTGCTCGGCCGCACGAAATCGGTGACGGTCGTGGGCGCGTCGGCGAATCCGGCACGGCCGAGCTACTTCGTGGCGACGTATCTGCTGTCCTCGACGCGGTACGAGGTCAACTTCGTGAACCCGCGCCTCGACACACTGCTGGGGCGGCCGGTGTATCCGTCGCTCGCCGAGGTGCCCGGCGAGCTGGATCTGGTGAGCGTGTTCCGCAAGCACGACGATCTCCCCGGCGTCACCGAGGAAGTCGTCGAGGCGGGCGCGCGGACGCTGTGGCTCCAGCTCGGCCTGTGGCACGAACCGGCGGCGGACCGTGCCCGCGAAGCCGGGCTGGACGTGGTGATGAACCGCTGCGTGAAGATCGAGCACGCGCGCTTCGCCGGAGGTCTGCACCTCGCCGGGTTCAACACCGGGGTGATCAGCTCGCGGCGGCAAACCGCGCCGTAAATCGGGTGCTGGCCTGGGTACGGTTGGCTAGTGAACGTAAACCGCCCCGAGGTCGAGACGGCCCGGCTGGACGATCTCGAAGTCGTGTTCGTCGGCGAACCGCCCGAGTCGGTCTCGGTGCGGTTCGGCGAACGGCACGCCGCCGTCCATCACCTGGACCGCCGGTTGTTCTTCACGGTTCGCGCCCAGGCACCCGGGCTCGACGCGCGGCTGGAGAGCGTCACCAACTACGTCGTAGGCCGCAGCCTCGCCCGCTTCCTCGACGGTCTCGACTTCCGCGGCTGGGAAGGCGAACGACGCTGGGTCAACGCCGACCGGGACCTGATCGTCTCGGCGACTTTCCACTCCGGCGGGCACATCGAGCTGGCCTGGACGCTCCGGCCGTGGCGGCACTCCGTCTACGGCGAATGGGAAGCCACCGTCACGACCACGATGGAGGCGGGCGCGGAGAAGGACGACCTTGCCGCCCAGCTCCACGCTTTCCTGACCGCCGAAGGGTTTCCCGTCGACTATCACGAGAGCGACAACGAGTTCAGCTGACCGTCGCGACCAGGAACTCCTCCCCCGACGTCCGCAGTCCGTCCGAACGTCCGGGCAGGTAGCGCTCGTTCAGCTCGGCCGCGCTGACGTGCTCGACGTCCGCGAAACCGCACTCCCGCGCGAAATCCAGCATCTCGTCCGGCGCGAAGAAGCTGACGAACGGCGTCCCGGACGCCTTCGCGCCCTTCATCGCCGCGGCCCGGGCCGCGCGGTCGGGCTCGTCGAGGTACTCCTCCGGCACCTGGAACGTCATCGCCACCACGGTGCCCGGCGCGAACCCGGCGAGCGCGCGCAGCGTCGCGGCGTTGGCCTCGCGGGTCAAATACATGCTGACTCCGGTGGACGCCACCACCGCGGGCTTCGTCGGCTCGAAACCGCTGGCGGCCAAGCGTTCCGGCCATTGCTCGCCGGATTCGAAGTCGACCGGCACGAACCGGTAGGGCGCGGGCAGCCCGAGTTCGGCCAGCCGCGCCCGCTTCCACTCCTGCGTGCCCGGCCGGTCGATCTCGAACACCCGCACGCCCAGCTCCGGCTCGCGCTGCGCGAACGTGTCGAGCCCGGCGCCGAGCAGGACGTACTGTCCGACCCCGCGTTCACGCACCAGATCCTCGACGAACCGGCTGCGCAACGCGATTCCCGCGCGGAACCGCCGGGTGAAATCGAGGTCCATGTCCGGCCGGGACCGCCAGTCCGGCCCGGGATCCGCCAGCCGGAGGCCGATCTGGTCGGCCAGCGCGTGCGGCGGCGGATCGGCGAGGACGTGCAGCGCCCGCCACAACGCGACGCGCACCGCGGTGTGGTCGGGCTCGCTCACTTCGGGGCCCGCAGCGTCCAGATCCTCCCGTCCGGGTCCCGCACGGTCATCTCGCGGGTGCCGTAGTGGGTGTCCTCGAACTGCGTGACGACGTCGAGTTCCGCGTCGACCGACTCGTCCGGCACCGCCACCACCACGGCCGTCCGCGGCTCCTGGCCTTCGGGCACCTCGACAACGAACACCGGCGCGCCGTCGCCGTTCGAGAGCTGGCCCGAGTTGTGGTCGGTCTCGAAATCGAGGCTGAATCCCACGCGCTGCAGGAACTTCACGGTCTTGCCCCAGTTGTGCGTCTCCATGACGAACGTCGTGATGCCGTCGCTCATGTCAGTCGTCCTCTCGTGGTTCGGGCGGGGCGCCGAGATAGGCCCGCAAGGCCGCGGTGACCAGCGCGGACAGCGATTGCTCGGTCTCGATCGCCCGGTACTTCACCTGCTTGATCAGCTCGACCGGCAGGTAGACGTTGAATTGTTTGACCTCTTCACCGGCCATGCCTAGGATGCTAGCAACCTAGCCGACGGCGGGCAAGCCCGGGCGGCGGCCGCCGTGAGAAGGTGGAGGCATGGCGAAACCCTCCGGGCTGCAGATCAGGAACATCATCGCCGCCGTCCTGATGGCCGCGGCGTTCGTGTTCAACCTGGTGACCGGCGGCCCGTGGTGGGTCACCGCGATCGTCGGCGTCGCGGCGCTGCTGTCGTCCTTCTCCGCCTACCTCAACCGGCCGAGCGCCCGGGGCTGACCCGCCGGGGCAATCCGGCCCGGACGCTCGGGCAGGAAGCTCGTCTCGTTCAACCTTCGTCCGCACGGACGTCGCCTCCGGTTCAGCCGCCGCTGCTCTACTCGGCGCGGCCCGATCGCGGCAGGCGAAGGAGTGTTGGTGGCAGGGAACGGCTTCACCGTCCACACGGACGAGTTGCACAAATTCAGCGAGTACATGGACAAGACCACCGTGCCGACGGTGAACGACTCCGCGAAGGCGGTGGACAACGCCAACGGCGGGGACATCGACGCGTTCGGCGTCGTGCTGGCGCAGGTGCTCGCCATTCCCGCGCGGATCGCGCTGAAAGTCGTCTCCGACAATCTGCACGGCGTCGCGAAGGACGTGACCGACAGCGCGGACAAGACTCGCCAGGCCAGCGAGCAGTACAGCAAGGGCGACCAGGACCTCGCGAAGGCGTTCGACAAGTTCAAGCCGGAGCAGGTGAAATGACCGGCGTCGAGCCCATCACCGACAAGAACAGCACCACCGGCGCGGGCGTCGCGGACAGCTGGCACAGCGTCGTCTCGTCGATCCAGGAGATCCAGCACTTGCACGGCGGCGACGCGGCCGCGGTCGGCGTCGAACTCGGCGTGTCGATCATCGGCGCGATCGCGGACACCGCGGCGTTCGTCGTCGACCCGTTCGGCAAGCTCTTCGCGGCGGGGCTCGGCTGGATGATCGAGCACATCTCGTTCCTCAAAGAAGGCCTCGACAAGCTGGCGGGCGACCCCGCGGCGATCAACAAGATGGCCGAGGAGCTGCACAAGACCGCCGAGAACCTGCGCAACGCGGCGAAGGACCTGGACACCACGCTGCAGAAGACGGTCGCCAACTGGCAGGGCGACGGCGCGGAGGCGTTCAAGAAGAACATCGGCGACCGGCGCGGCCAGATCGACAGCGCCGGGCACGCGGTCGACGCCGCGGGCTACGTGGTCAAAACGACGATGGCTCTGGTTTCCGTGGTGCGATCGCTGATCCGCGACCTGATCACGACTTTCCTCGGCGACGTCATCGCGACGATGCTGATCGCGCTCGCGATGGCGGCGTTCACGTTCGGCGCGTCGATCGTGGTCGGGGTCGGCAACGTGATCCGGTCCGGGATCTCGCTGGCGCTGACGATGGCGTCCAAGATCGCCCGGGTGGTCGGCCTCGGCGGCCGGACGGCGAGCCGGCTGGCCCAGCTGGCGGAGAAGGTGAAGCCCGGCCGGAGCGGCGGGAGCACGCACGGGGGCGGCGGCAACCACGAGATGACCGACCTTCCGCCCCGGCCGGGGAGCGGGGGCAGCGGCGGGAGCGGGGGGAGCGGCGGTCACGGCGGGAACAACACGCCGCACGAGGACACGCCTGGCGGCGGAGGCAACCACGAGAACACGCCAGGCGGGAACAACCACCACGAAGACACCCCGGGCGGCAACAACAACCCGCACGAGGACACCCCCGGCGGCAACAATCACCACGAGGACCCGCCGGGCAACAACACGAACCACGAGGACACCCCTGGTGGCAACAACCACCACGAGGATCCGCCGGGCGGGAACAACCATCACGAGGACACCCCCGGCGGGAACAACAACCCGCACGAGGAGCGGCCGAACAACCAGCCGCACGAGGACGACCCGTTCGACACCTGGCTGGCCGCGGACCAGCACTTCAACCCGCCGCCCAACCGCCCGCACGACCCCCCGGGCGGCACCACGCATCACGAGGACGCCCCGGGCGGCGGAGGCAACCACGGCAACACGCCGGGCGGGAACAACCACCACGAGGACACCCCCGGCGGAACCTCCGGCCACGACAACACCCCTGGCGGCAGTAACAACCCGCACGAGGACACTCCCGGCGGGAACAACCATCACGAAGACGCGCCGGGAAACAACACCAACCAAGAGAACACCCCGGGCGGCAACAACAATCCGCACGAAGACACCCCCGGCGGCAACAACAATCCGCACGAGGACACGCCGGGCGGGAACAACCATCACGAGGACCCGCCCGGCAACAACACCAACCACGAAGACACCCCGGGCGGCAACCACGAGAACGCCCCGGGCAACGGGGGCGGCGGGGGCGGCACGTCCTCCGGACCGCAGTCGCCGTTCAAGCCGTACGAGTTCAGCTGGATGAAGAAGCACGAAGGCTGGCTGGAGAACATCTGCAACACCCCCGCCGTCCAGAAGTACACCGGCGGGAAGAACGTCTGGAAGGACATCGTCAAGGGCCCGGACGAGTTCTTCAAGACGCACCCGAAGCTGTACCCCTTCCTCAAGGGCCTCGCCGACGCCAAGAGCAGCAAGAACGCCGTCGGCTGGGTCGGCAAGGACGCGGTCAACTTCGACAAGTCGATCACCGACATCCAGATGCAGGCCGACGAAGCCTGGAAGACGGCGGACGAGGAGTGGCGCAAGGAGCACCCGGACCCCGCCGCCGAAGGAAGCAGCGCGGAGTAAAGACGGGAGGGGCCCTTGCGAGGCTCAGAGTCCAACGCCTGGGGCTTGAGTCGCCATTGCGGCTGCAATTGAGGCGTGCAGGCCCGGGCCAGCGAGGTCGGCACGGCTGAGTTTGTCGTCCGTGAGGGGACCCCTGAGGGAATCTGATTCCCTCAGGGGTCCCCTCACGGACTAGCAGAAGCAGTCACCCTGGGATAAACCGGTCACTTAGCCGGGAGTTAAGTCCTTTGTGGACGGTCGGCAGGCCGGGACCGCCCAGCTTGAGTCCCTGGCACGAGGGAATCCGATTCCCTCAAGGTGCCCTTCACGGACCGGGAAACTCAGCCGGAAGTCTCAGCGAACCGCGACGTCACCGCTTCCCGGCCGCGTTTGCTCAGTTCGCCGAACAGCCGCAGCCGGGCCAGGCCGCCGTCGGGGTAGATGTCCAGGCGGATTTCGGTCACCTCGGGACCGTCGTCGGACAGGGCGAACCGGTGCCGCGTGTCGGGCTGCAACCTGGTGCGCGGCAACAGCTCCGCCCACTCGCCCTCGTCCAGGCGGCCGCTCACCGACGCCCAGCCGGGTGCGTTTCCCTTGAGGTTGCTCGTGTCCAGCTCCACGAACCGGACCAGGCCCGCGCCTGCCAGCCGGACCGTCGCCCAGTCGTTGCCGTCGTCGCGGCGGCGGGCGGTTTCCCAGCCTTCCGCCTGGTGTGCGGCGAGGCCCGGGGACAGCATGTTGTTGGGCGACGAATAGAACATGTCGCTGCATCCGGTGACGACGGCACCGTTTTCCAGCGCCGCCAAGTCGAGCGAGCGAGGGTCCAGCAGCGCGGGGTCGGGGACCGGCGAGCCGTGCACGCGCAGCCGGGCGACACCACCATCAGGGTGCTGGGTGAGGCGCACGTGGGTGTAGCGGCGCGGGGACGTCACCTTGTAGTAGTTCTCCGAGTCGCCGACCGCCGGTTCGCGGTCGACCAGGACGTCCCAGTCGGCGTCCCGCAGTTCGGCCGCGCTCGGGTAGCCGGGGACCGACGTCGCGGCGACGGACACGAACGGCGGGTAGTTGCCCTTGAAGAACGCCGTGTCCACCACTACCCCGGACACCACGCCGCCGAGGCCGAGCCGGACCAGGGCGTGGTCGTCGCCGGGTTCGCGGTGCCGCCGGGTCTCCCAGCCGTCGTACACCTGGCCTTTCGGGCCGAACGTTTCGGCGCGGTGCGCCGGCCGCCACGGGTTGACCAGGTTTTCCTTTTCGGCGAACAGTTCGTCGGTCGCCCACATCACGGTGCCCCCGAACAGGCGCGAGGCCAGGTCGGGCTGGGTAGTCCACTCCGGACGGTCGGACACGTGCTCCTCCATCTCTTCAGCAATTGCCCCGGGTCAGCAGAGTCCCCCTCGGTTCGCCGGTCACCGGCTCGCCGCGCAGCCACGTGCCGCGCACGACGCCGGCCAGCGGACGCTGGTCGTACGCGCTCACCGGGTTGCGGTGGGCGAGCTTCGCGACGTCCACGACGAAGGCTTCGTCCGGCGCGAAGACGCAGAAATCGGCGTCACAGCCCACTTCCAGCTTGCCCTTGCGCGTCATTCCGACCTGCGCGGCCGGACGTTCGGCCATCCACCGCACCACGTCCGTGAGGCCGAAGCCGCGCTGGCGCGCCTGCGTCCAGATCGCGGGCAGGCCGAGCTGCAGGCTGGAAATGCCGCCCCAGGCGAGACCGAAGTCGCCGGTGTCAAAGCGTTTCAGCTCCGGAGTGCACGGCGAATGGTCGCTGACGATCGTGTCGATCACGCCGTCCGCGAGACCTTGCCAGAGCAATTCCCGGTTCGCTGCCTCGCGAATCGGCGGGCAGCACTTGAATTGCGTTGCCCCGTCCCGGATTTCCTCCGCGACGAACGACAGGTAGTGCGGGCAGGTCTCCACGGTGAGCGCGACACCTTCGCGGCGAGCACTGGAAATCAGCGGCAAAGCGTCCGAAGAGGACAGATGCAGCACGTGCGCGCGGGCACCGGTGCGGCGGGCTGCTTCGATCACGTGCGTGATGGCCAGGTTTTCCGCGCCGCGCGGGCGGGAACCGAGGAAGTCGTGGTACTTCTCGCCGTGCGGGTCGGGTGCCGCGTCGATCGCGTCGGAATCCTCGGCGTGCACGATCATCTGCGCGTCGAACGACTTCAGTTCGCGCAGCGCGGATTCCAGGCTGGCCGCGTCCAGCGGAGGGAACTCGTCGACGCCGGAGTGCAGCAGGAAACACTTGAAGCCGAAGACACCTTCGTCGTGCAGGCCGCGGAGATCGCCTTCGTTGCCGGGAATCGCGCCGCCCCAGAACCCGACGTCCACGTGCACCCGGCCGCTCGCCGCCTTGCGCTTGACCTCAAGCGCGGCCACGTCGACGGTCGGCGGCAGGCTGTTGAGCGGCATGTCCACGATCGTCGTGACACCACCGGCCGCGGCCGCGCGCGTCGCGGTCTCGAAGCCTTCCCACTCGGCCCGGCCCGGGTCGTTGACGTGCACGTGCGTGTCCACGAGACCGGGCAGCAGCACCTCGTCCTCAGTCAGGTCGACGACCCGCGTGCCCGGCAGGTCCACGACTCCCGGCTCGACCGCGACGATCCGGCCGTCCCGCACGCCGATCGTCGCCGGTCCCAGACCGGCGGGCGTCACCGCACGCGCAGCACGCACTACGAGGTCCATCGACGGCACCCTCCAGTTCCACGTTACGGAAAGAGTCTTTCGCTGACCGAGATTAGACACGTCCTTCCCGGCTCGTCAACGCCGTCCCTACCACGTTACGGTCACCGGGTGGAGTTGGAAGCCGAGTTCACCAGCGAGCCGTTCCGCGGCGAGGGCGCGCCGCCGGAGCACGCCGTCCGCGCCCGCGACGCCGCCGACGCGGCCGGGCTCGACACCGACTTCGGCCCGCTCGGCACCCTCGCCCGCGGCCCCGCCGACGACCTGTTCGCCGCACTGCCGTCGATCGCCCGCGCCGCGCTCGAAGGCGGGGCCACCCGGGTGACGCTGCAGCTGCGCCGGACCGACGATTCCGACGCCGTTCCGCCGGTCGAACTCAACAGCGCGCTGTCGCGATTGATCGCCGACGTCGAACGCGAACTCGGCTCGAAACTCCGCGATCTCGACCGTCCGGAAAAACAGCGCGCGGTCCGCCTGCTGCGCGAGCGCGGGGCCTTCAACCTGCGGAAATCGGTTTCGGCGGTCGCCGAGGAACTGGGCGTCACGCGGTTCACGGTCTACAACTACCTCAACCGGGAAACCGACTGAAACAGGCACGGGCGACGCTTCAACAAAGTGTTGACGCACGCTCGGCCCGGCCGTACGGTCAGCGGAACACCACCTCCCCGGAGGAGATTCCGTTGCCGCTCGCACTCGCCGAGTTCAACTCCGCGTCCGCCGCCGAACTCCGGCCGACGCTCACCGCCTGCCTGGCCGTGCCGCGCTGGGTCGACACCGTGCTCGCCGGCCGTCCGTACGCCGATTTCGCCGCGCTGAGCAAGAGCGCGGACAGTGCGACCCCGTTGCAGCGCAACGAGATCCGGGACGCGATCGCCGCGCACCCGAGAATCGGGGAACGCCCGACGAGCAAGGGCAGCGACGCGGACTGGTCGCGAACCGAGCAGTCCGGAGTGGACAACGCGGACGAGTTCGCCGCCGCCAACGCCGAGTACGAACAGCGCTTCGGGCACGTCTTCCTGGTGTGCGCCAGCGGCCGCAGCGGCGAGGAGCTGCTCGCGAACCTGCGGTCCCGGCTCGGCAACGACCCGGAGACCGAACTCGACGTCGCCGGCGCGGAGCTGGCCAAGATCGCGCAACTGCGCCTGGCTAAGGCGGTAACAGCATGAGCGCCGCTTGCAAGCGAATCATGGATATTCATGCCGTCGCCTCCCCGACAACCAGTGTGAAACTCGACAAGGAGGCGACGGCATGAGCCTCGTGACTACCCACGTCCTCGACACCGCGACCGGGAAGCCCGCAGCCGGGATCGCTGTGCGCTTCGAGCGCCAGGACGGCACGCTGGTGGCCGAGGGCGTGACCGACGACGACGGCCGAATCCGCGACCTCGGCCCGGACACGCTCGCCGCCGGGGTGTACCGGCTGATCTTCGACACCGGGAGCTACCTGGGCCCGGAGGCGTTCTTCCCCGAGGTCACCATCGCCTTCCGGATCGTCGACGGCACGGCGCACCACCACGTGCCGGTGCTGCTGAGCCCGTTCGCCTATTCCACCTATCGCGGGAGCTGACATGGGAATCTCGTTGGGCCCCAACCAGTACGGCAAGGCCGAGGTCCGCCTCGTCACTGTCCGGCGCACCGGCGGCGTGCACCACCTGCGCGATCTCACGGTGTCCTCGGCCCTGCGCGGCGACCTGTCGGCCACGCACCTCACCGGCGACAACTCCGCTGTGCTGGCCACCGACACGCAGAAGAACACCATGTACGCGTTCGCCAAGCAGCAGGACGTCGGCGAGATCGAGGACTTCGCGCTCCGGCTCGGCAGGCGCTTCGTGGACACGCAGGAAAAGATCACCGGCGCGCGGGTCTCCGTCGAAGAGCGGGAATGGGACCGCATCACGGTGGACGGCGCGCCGCACGCCCACTCGTTCAGCAGCTCCGGCGGTGAACGCCGCACCACCACCGTCACCGTGCACCCCGACCGCGCCTGGGTGGTGTCCGGAGTGGACGGTCTGGTCGTGCTCAAGTCCACCGGGTCCGAATTCCACGGCTACCCGAAGGACGAGTACACCACCCTCGCCGAAACCGACGACCGCATTCTCGCCACCGCCGTTACGGCGCGCTGGCGCTATGAGGGATTCACCGGGATCGACTGGGCCAAGAGCCATCGGGAGATCCGGCGGACGCTCCTGGAGACGTTCGCCACCAAGCACAGTCTTTCGCTGCAGCAGACCCTGTACGCGATGGGCGAAGCCGTGCTGCTGGCACGGCCGGAGGTCGCCGAGATCCGGTTCTCCTTGCCCAACAAGCACCATTTCCTCGTCGATCTAAGCCCCTTCGGCCTCGAGAATCACAACGAGGTGTTCTACGCCGCGGACCGCCCGTACGGCCTCATCGAAGGCACGGTAGTCCGCGACGAAGCCGAAGAGCCCGGCCCGGCCTGGACCGACGCCGTGCTCTAGCCCCGAGTCCCCTCGTGAGTGGCAATCACGGTTCTAACCGTGAACGCCACTCACGACACCCCCCGGGAGAGCGCATGCCAACCACACAGGCACCACCTTCTCGGCACCCCGTGGACGTGCGGCCTCCGCTGCCGCAGCTCATCCTCGGCGGAATCCAGCACGTCGCGGCCATGTACGCCGGAGTGGTGGCCCCACCGCTCGTCATCGGCGCGGCCGTCGGCCTCTCCCCCGGCCAGCTCGCGCTGCTGATCAGCGCGGCGCTGTTCACCGCCGGACTGGCCACCCTGTTGCAAACCCTCGGCTTCTGGCGCTTCGGCGCGAGACTGCCGCTGGTCAACGGCGTCACTTTCGCCGCCGTTGCCCCGATTCTGTCCATCGCGGCGCAGCATCGCGACGGCAACGCGTTGGGCGTCGTCTACGGCGCCACGCTCGCCGGCGGCGTGTTCGTCGTGCTCGCCGCACCGTTTTTCTCCAAGCTGACGCGGTTTTTCCCGCCGGTGGTGACGGGGACGGTCATCACCCTCATCGGGATTTCGCTGCTGCCGGTCGCCGTGCAGTGGATCGCCGCGCAGCAGAAGTCGGCCAAGCCCACCGGGCTCGTCCTGGCCGGGATCACGCTGGTCGCGGTACTCGTCTTCACCCGGTTCCTGACCGGGTTCTGGAGCCGGATCGCGCTGCTGCTCGGCCTGGTCGTCGGCACCGCGGTGGCGTGGCCGCTCGGCCAAGTCGACACCTCGACACTGCCCGACGCCCCGGTGTTCGGCATCGTGACGCCGTTCCACTTCGGCACGCCGGCGTTCGACGTCGCGGCGATCGTCTCCATGCTCATCGTGATGCTGGTGGTGATGGCGGAAAGCACCGCTGACCTGCTGGCGCTCGGCGAGATCGTGGACCGGCCGACCACCAGCCGCGTCCTGGCCGACGGCCTGCGCGCGGACGGGCTTTCCACCGCCGTCGGCACGATCTTCGGCGGATTCGCCTGCACGGCGTTCGCGCAGAACATCGGACTCGTGTCGCTCACCCGCATGGTGAGCCGGTACGTGGTCGCGGCCAGCGGCGTGGTGCTCGTGCTGCTGGGCGTGTTCCCGGTGACCGGCGGGATCGTCGCGCTGGTGCCGCAGCCGGTGCTCGGCGGGGCCGGGCTGGTGCTGTTCGGCAGCGTCGCGGTGAGCGGCATCCGGACGCTGGCGAAGGCGTCGTTCGAGCATCCGGTGAACGTCGCGATCGTCGCCGCGTCGCTCGGCGTCGGGCTGATCCCGATCGCCATGCCGGACTTCTACTCCGGGTTCCCGGCGGCGCTGCAGGTCGTGCTCAACTCCGGGATCAGCGCGGGCTGCGTGACCGCGGTGGTGCTGAACCTGGTGCTCCGGCCTCGCTTGATAGAACGCTCTACTGTCCAGGAGCTATCCTCGGTGTCGTGACAGGCACCAAGGACCGCATCCTCGCCGCCGGGGCGGAGCTGTTCCGGCAAGGCGGGTACGCCGGCACCGGCATGAAGCAGATCGTCGAAAAGGCCGGCGCGCCCTTCGGGTCGGTGTACCACTTCTTCCCCGGCGGCAAGGAGCAGCTGGGCGAAGAAGTGGTACGCACCTCGGGGATGCAATACGGGCAGCTGTTCGAGGTCTTCATCACGCCGGCGCCGGACCTGATCACCGGGCTCGAAACGTTCTTCGCGGGCGCGGTCACCACGCTGCTCGACACGGATTACGTCGAGGGCTGCCCGATCGCGACCGTCGCGCTCGAAGTGGCGACCACGAACGAACCCCTGCGCAAGGCCACCGCGGACGTGTTCGAGGCCTGGACGAAAGCGGGCACCAGGGGGTTCGCCGCCTTCGGGCTTCCTGAAGAGCAGGCCCGCACGCTCACGCTCGCCTTGGTCACCAGCCTGGAGGGCGCGTTCGTGCTGTGCCGCTCCATGCGGACGACCGAGCCGATGGCGGTCGCGGGCGCGGCAGTGGTCGATGTCGCACGGCGGCTGCTGAGCGAACTGGGTGACGACGGGAAACGACGCCCCTGACGCGGCTAAGGTGGGAGACAGCGTCCGTGTCCGCAGGAGGTGGCCGGTGTTCGGTCTCAGCATCGACCACATCGTGATTCTGTTGCTCGCCGGGTTGTTCATCCTCGGCCCGGAACGGCTGCCCGAGGCGGCGCGCTGGGTCTCTTCGGGCTTGAAACGGGCACGCGAGTTCGCCACGGGCGCCAAGGCCCAGCTTGAGACGGAACTCGGCCCGGAGTACCAGGAGCTGCGGAAACCGTTGCAGGAACTGCAGTCCCTGCGGATCGGCAGCCCGCGCGCGGCCGTGACGCGATATCTGCTCGACGACGCTCCCGCCAGCCCGGTCTCGACCCCGTCCCCCGTCCCGGCCCCGGTTCCGTTGCGGGCGAACGAGCGGCCGCCGGTCGATCCCGACGCCACCTGAGCTACTCCGCCGCGCGCCACGCCCATCCGGCGAGCACCAGCAGTTCGACCAGTTCCAGCGCCGCCATCAGCCGTTCCACGAGCCCGGTCGCGACGGTCGGCAGATGCTGCCCGAATGCGACATTGGCCGCGAACGGAATGAGAAACGGCAGAAAGAACGGCACGGCTGTCAACGCCAGAATACGCGACCACCGGGCATAAACCCGCCACCGCGGCGTTTTCCGGTGTGCCCAGCCGAGCAGCCAGCCGGCCAGCGGCAAACTCACGCAGCTGATCCCGGTCGCGCCGAGATGGACTTTTCCGACCCACGTCACCGCATTTCCCTGCGGGTCCTTCGTGAACAACGCCACCGCCGCGAGCCCGGCGCACCAGGCGGTCATCGCGACGAGCGTCAGCGGCCCGCGCAGGATCCCCCGGCGGCGCAGGACCACGGCCACCACCACCGAACCGGCCGACGTCAGCAGCATCGCCGCCGCCCACATCCACCAGCCGGGCGTCCAGGCGTAGTCGCTGAGCATCGCGCTGACCGGGTCGATCGGGCCCCAGTAGCGGTCGACGTGCAGCACTGTCAGGAACGCCGCCGCGACCAGCACCGCGGCCACCGCGACGCCGAGCGCGCGTTTCGTTCCCTTCGCCGACGGGGCTGGCGCCGGCGCCTGGATCGGCACCGGGGTCAGTTCTGTCGCCACCGCACGCTCTCCGCTCACCCGTCCGCTTTCCCGAAAGCATATCCCGGCCGTGCGCTAGTCGCTTTAGGACAGTCCGACCGAATTGCCGATGATTCTCAGCGTCCTGCCAGAAATCGCGACTACCCTCGCGCCCGTTCGCTTGCTTTCGAAAGACGGGAAATCCATGCCTGCCGCGCGCGGTACGGAATCGCGGCTGCTTCTGTTCGCGGTGGCGATCGTGTGGTGCGCGTTCCTTCTCGTAGACGCGAACGCGCTGGGCGAAATCACCGGTTCGGCACTCGGCTACGGCGCGTCGTTCACCGCGGTGGCGGTGGTGGCGCACCTCTCGGTCCGGCGCTGGGCCCCGCACGCGGATCCGCTGATCCTGCCGTGCACCGTGCTGCTGAACGGCCTTGGCCTGGTGCTGATCCACCGGATCGACCTCGGTCTCGCCGAACAGGCGATGCAGCGGGGAAAGCAGTACTCGGCCGTCGCCGGGCAGCAGGTGCTGTGGACGGTGGTGGCGCTGGCGCTGTTCCTTATCGTGCTGGGTTTTGTGCGCGATCACCGCGTGCTGGCCCGATACGGCTATCTCGCCGGATTAGCCGGGATCGTCGCGGTTCTGCTGCCCGCGCTGCTGCCGTCGGCGCTGTCGGAGGTCAACGGCGCGAAGGTGTGGATCAAGCTCGGCCCGCTGTCGATCCAGCCGGGCGAGTTCGCGAAGCTGCTGCTGATCGTGTTCGCCGCGACGACGCTGGTGGCGAAGCGGGAGCTGTTCCGGGTGGCCGGGCGGAAAGTGCTCGGCGTCGAACTGCCGAGGGCGCGCGATCTCGGGCCGATCGTCGTCGCCGCGCTCGGCTGTGTGGCGGTGCTGGCGTTCGAGAAGGAACTCGGCGCCTCGCTGCTGTTCTTCGGGATCGTCCTGGTGATGATCTACCTGGCTACCGAGCGGCCGATCTGGGTGTATGCCGGGCTGACGGTGTTCGCCGGCGGGTGCATGCTGGCGTATTTCCTGTTCAACCACGTGCGGCAGCGGGTCGCGAACTGGATCGACCCGCTCGCGACCTACGACCAGGCGGGCGGCGGATACCAGATCGCGCAGGGCTTGTTCGGCCTCGGCACCGGCGGCATGGGCGGAACCGGCCTCGGTGCCGGACGGCCGGACATCGTGCCCGAGGCCAACAGCGACTTCATCACCGCCAGCCTCGGCGAGGAGCTGGGTTTCCTCGGGCTGGCCGCGGTGCTGCTGCTGTACCTGCTGATCGCGCTGCGCGGCATGCGGCACGCACTCGCCGTCCGCGACAGCTTCGGCAAACTCCTCGGCGGCGGGCTCGCGTTCACGGTCGTGATGCAGATTTTCGTGGTCGTCGGCGGGGTCACGAAGCTGATCCCGGAAACCGGCATCACCGCGCCGTTCCTGTCCAAGGGCGGTTCGTCGCTGCTGGCGAACTACATCCTGGTCGCGCTGCTGCTGCGGATCTCGGACGCGGCCCGCAGGCCGAGCGCCACCGATCCGGTGCAGGCGGTGCGGGTGCCGCTGGCCGAGACGGGGACCGTGCTGGTCAGGCCCGCAGCTGGGCACTCGCCTCCGCCAGCTCGACCGCGATCGCCTGCTCGTCCGCCGTCGTGAGCCGTCCCTGCTCCACCACCGTTTTCCCGCCCACGAACAGCTTCCGCAGCGGCGGCGGCGCGGCCAGGACCAGCGCCGCGACCGGGTCGTCGATGCCCGCGTAGTTCAGCCCGTTCAGGTCCCACACCGCCAGATCCGCGAGCTTCCCGGCCTCCACCGAGCCCATCTCGCGCTCCCGGCCGAGACAGCGCGCGCCGCCCATTGTCCCCAGCCACAACGCTTCCCGGGTGGTCAGCGCGGTCGGCCCACCGCGTTGCCGGGCCTGCAGCAACGCCTGGCGCAGTTCCTCGGCCAGCCCGCCGGATTCGCTGGAAGCCGCGCCGTCCACGCCCAGCCCGACCGGCGCGCCCGCGTCGAGCAGGTCGCGCACCGGAGCGATTCCGCTGCCCAGCCTGCCGTTCGACGTCGGGCAGTGCGCGGAGCCGGTGCCCGTCGCGCCGAACCGGCGGATCGCGTCCGGGGCGAGGTGCACGGTGTGCGCGAGCCAGACGTCCGGGGCCAGCCAGCCCAGTTTGTCCGCGTATTCAGCCGGCGTGAGACCCGTTTCGGCGAGGCATTGCTTTTCCTCGTCGCGGGTTTCGGCCAGGTGCGTGTGCAGCCGGACGCCCTTGCGCCGGGCCAGTTCGGCCGCGCCGGTCATCAGCCGCTCGGTGACGGTGAACGGCGAGCACGGGCCCGCCGCGATCCGCAGGTGCGCCTCCGGCGAGGCGTCGTGGTACCGGTCGATCGCCGCCTCGGTGCCGAGCAGCGCGTCCTCGACGGTCTCGACCAGGCTGTCCGGCGGCAGCCCGCCGTCCGATTCGCCGCGGTCCATCGAGCCGCGGACCAGGTGCAGCCGCAGCCCGATCCGCTCCCGCGCGGCGACGAGGGCGGCTACCTGGTCGCCGCCGTCGGCCGGGAAGACGTAGTGGTGATCGGCGACGGTGGTGCAGCCGGTCAACGCGAGCCGCGCCATTCCGGCGGTGCCTGCGGCGTGGGTGATGTCCTCGTTCAGCTTGGCCCACACCGGGTACAGCGCGACCAGCCAGTCGAAGAGCGAGTGATCGGCGGCCAGGCCGCGGGTGGCCCATTGGTAGAGGTGGTGGTGGGTGTTGACGAGGCCGGGGGTGATGAGGCAGCCGGTGGCGTCGACGCGGTGGTCCGCGGTCCCCGAGAAGGGGCCGTCGTTGACGGCGGTGATGCGGTCGTCATCGAGGACGACGTGACCGTCGCGGTATTCGGGGCCGCTGACGGTGGCGATCGCGGCGTGTTCGATGACTGTCCGCATGCGAACCTCCTCAAGCTCGTGAGTGGCAATCCCGGTTAGAACCGGGATTGCCACTCACGACCGTCACAACGCCTTAGCCGCCCGATCCGCCACCAGCCCCAAGAACCGGCTCGGGTCCTTCAACTCGCCCCCTTCGGCGAGCAACGCCATCCCGTGCAGCAGCTCCGCCGTCTCGGCCAGCGAGGCGTCCTCCGGATGCTCGGCGAACGCCTTGCGCAGGCCGGTCACCAGCGCGTGCTCCGGGTTCAGCTCCAGCACCCGCTTCACCGGCGGCAGTTCCTGCCCCATCGCGCGGTACATCTTCTCCAGCGTCGGCGTCAGATCGCCCGCGTCGCCGACGATGCAGGACGGCGACGTCGTCAGCCGCGACGACAGCCGGACCTCCTTGACGGTGTCGGTCAACGTCGCCGACATCCACTTCAGCAGGTCCTCGTACTCGGCCTTCTTCTCGTCCGACGTCTCGTCGCCGAGGTCGACCTCGCCCTTCGCGACCGACTGGAACGTCTTGCCGTCGAAGCCGCTCGCCGACTCCGTCCACATCTCGTCCACCGGGTCGGTGAGGATCAGCACCTCGTACCCCTTGGCGCGGAACGCCTCCAGGTGCGGCGAGTTCTCGATGACGGTGCGCGAATCGCCGGTCAGGTAGTAGATGTGCTCCTGACCCTCCTTCATCCGCGACACGTAGTCGCGCAGCGAGGTGGGCTTCTCCGCGTGGTGCGTCGAGTCGAACGACGAGATCTCCAGGATCTGCTCGCGGTTCTCCGGGTCGTCGATCAGGCCTTCCTTGACCGCGCGGCCGAACTCGGACCAGAACGTCGCGTACTTTTCGGCCTCCTCGGTCATCATCGTCTTGACCGTGGAGAGGATCTTTTTCTCCAGCCGCCGCCGGATCGCCCGGATCTGCCGGTCCTGCTGCAGGATCTCCCGCGACACGTTCAGCGACAGGTCCGCCGCGTCGACGACCCCCTTCACGAAGCGCAGGTAGTTCGGCATCAGCGCTTCGCAGTCGTCCATGATGAACACGCGCTTGACGTACAGCTGCACGCCGCGCTTCGCGTCCCGCATGAACAGGTCGACCGGCGCGCGCGAGGGCAGGAACAGCAGCGCCTGGTACTCGAAGGTGCCCTCGGCCTGCATCCGGACCGTCTCGAGCGGGTCGGTCCAGTCGTGGCTGATGTGCTTGTAGAACTCGTGGTACTCCTCGTCGGAGACCTCGTCCTTCGAACGCGCCCACAGCGCCTTCATGGAGTTGACGGTCTCCAGACCTTCTTCATCCCCTTCTTTGGCCATCTGCACCGGCCAAGTGATGAAGTCGGAATAGCGCTTGACGATCTCGCGGACCTTCCACGGCGACGTGTAGTCGTAGAGGTGGTCCTCGTCGTCGGCGGGCTTGAGGTGCAGCGTCACCGAGGTGCCCTGCGGGGCGTCGGCGAGCGATTCGATCGTGTAGGTGCCCTCGCCGGTGGACTCCCAGCGGACGCCCTCGCCGTCGCCCGCACGCCGGGTCACCAGGGTGACCTTGTCGGCGACCATGAAGCTGGAGTAGAAGCCGACGCCGAACTGCCCGATCAGGTCCTGCCCGGCGGATTCCTTCGACTCCTTCAGCTTGCGCAGGAAGTCGGCGGTGCCGGATTTCGCGATGGTGCCGATCAGGTTGACGACGTCGTCGCGGCTCATCCCGATGCCGTTGTCGCGCACGGTGAGGGTGCGCGCGTCGGCGTCGAGGAGGATCTCGATGTGCAGGTTGTCCGTTTCGGCCCGCAGGTCCTTGTCGCGGTACGTCTCCAGGCGCAGCTTGTCCAGCGCGTCGGAGGCGTTCGAAACCAGCTCGCGCAGGAAGATGTCCTTGTTCGAGTAGATCGAGTGGATCATCAGCTGCAGCAGCTGGCGCGCCTCGGACTGGAACTCCAGCGTTTCGACCGTCCCGGTTTCCTCAGCCATGGCTTTCGTGTTTCCTTTCCCGCCCTCGAAAAGACCGGCGTGAAGTCTACCCACGCCGCGCGGCGGCGGGAGGGGAGACCGCGAAGTCCGATTGCCGCCAGCGGCGCCGCCCCTGGACGGAGAGGCTGGCACCCATGACTGACCCCGCCGCCGTGCTCAACGGCATGTATCGCGCCGAAGCTGAGTATTTCGCCGCCGGTGGCCCCGGTACGGCGTCTTTTGCCCCGCTGGCCCCGTATTTCGCCGAGGATGTCGTACTGCACCAGGCCGGCGGGCTGCCGTTCGGCGGCGACTGGCGCGGCCACTCCGGCATGGCGGAGTTCTTCCTCGCGATGAGCCGGACGTGGGAGTCGTTCGAGATCGGCGAGCAGGAGTTCCTCGCCCTCGGCACGACGTCGGTGGTGCGCACCCAGGTCCGCGCCCGGACGCGGGCGACCGGGCGGGAGCTGGAGTTCCCGATCCTGCAGGCGCTCCGGATCGAGGACGGGCGGATCGCCGAGGTGTGGCCGTTCTACTGGGACACGGCGGCGATCGCGAGTGCCTGCCGCAGCTGAGGCCTCGTGAGTGCCTATCACGGTTCTAACCGTGATAGGCACTCACGACCTAGGCTTGCCTCCGCGCATACGCGTCCAGCCGAGCCACCTCGAACGGCAACTCCGCCTCCGCCAACGCCCCGCAGTTGTAGCCGCCCAGCAAGTACCGCGCCAACGCCTCCGCCGTAGCGGGCTCGTCCAGCACGCCCCCGGCAGTCTTCGACGCGTAGTCCTGCAAGCGCTTAGCCGCCGCCGGAGCACCTTCGCGATAGAAGGCGTACGTCGCCGCATACCGGGTCGGCAACTGATGCGGATGCAGGTCCCAGCCCTGGTAAAACCCGTTTTCCAACGACCGCCGCACCAGCCGCAGATGCTCCGCCCACGCGCCCGGCAGGTCATCCCCCACCGGAAGCCGGTTGGTCGACCCGTCGGACAGCCGCACGCCCGTCCCCGCAGCCGCGACCTGCATGAACTGCTTCGCGAAGTCCGCCGCCGGGTGCGCCATGCTCTGGTACGCCGCGCTGATCCCGAGACCCGCGCTGTAGTCGTAAGTCCCGTAGTGCAGCCCGGAACACCGGCCGTCCGCGGCCTGGATGATCTGCGCCACCGAGACCGTGCCGTCGGTCGACAGGATCGACTGCGCGGTCTCGATCTGCACCTCGAACCGCAGCGCGCGGTCCGCCAGTCCGTACGCGGATTCCAGCCGCCCCAACACTTCCGCGGCGACTTCGACCTGCTCGACCGCAGTGACCTTCGGCAGCGTCACCACGAATCCGTCCGGCAGCGATCCTTCGGACAGCAGCCCGGACAGGAACAGGTCGAGGGTCCGGATGCCCCGCCGCCGTGTCGCGGCTTCGAAGCTCTTGAACCGGATTCCGACGAACGGAGTGCCGCCGGTGGTCGCAAGGGTGCGCCCCGCGGCCTCCGCGGCCGCGTCCTCCGCTTCGTCGCCGGGATGGCCGTAGCCGTCTTCGAAGTCGATGCGGAGGTCCTCGATCGGCTCGGTGAGGAGCTTCTCGCGGACCCGCTCGGCCACCGCCGGGTCTAGGTTCAGCAGGTCGCCGTGTTCGACGAAGACCCGCATGGCCTGTTTGCCCCAGTCAGCGACCAGGCGCGTGCGGTACTGCGACGCCGGCACGTACACCGTGTGCACCGGACGACGGCCCGGAGACTCGCCGGGGTACCGCGCCGCCACGCGCGCGTCGGCCTCGGCCAAGCGCGTGTCGGCGGCGCGGTAGACGTCCTCGGCGAGCCGTCCGCCGCCCATTACTGGATGTGCTCGTACGCCGGAAGGGTCAGGAAGTCCGGGAACTCGTCGGCCAGCGCGACCTGCTCGAACAGCTCGACCGCGGGCTTCAGCAGGTCGTCGGAGACCTCTGCCGCCAGCTCGCCGCGGACGTCGGCGACGACCCCGCGCACCAGCTCCGCGGTGACCTTCTCGCCGTTGTCCAGCTGCGTGCCGTTCTTGACCCACTGCCACACCTGCGACCGCGAAATCTCGGCCGTGGCGGCGTCCTCCATGAGGTTGTGGATCGCCGCCGCGCCGTTGCCGCCCAGCCACGAGGCCAGGTAGCGGATGCCGACGTCGACCGCCGCGCGCAGGCCGGCCGCAGTGGCGCTGCCCGGCGTCGAGGCGACGTCCAGCAGCTGGTCCGCGGTCACGCTCACCTCGTCGCGGGTGCGCTCAAGCTGGTTCGGGTTGTCGCCGAGGACCTTGTCGAACTCTTCCTTGCAGAGTGCGACCATGCCCGGGTGCGCCACCCACGAACCGTCGAAGCCGTCCCCGGCCTCCCGCGACTTGTCGGCGTGCACCTTGTCGAAGGCGCCCTTGTTGGCTTCCGGGTCCTTGCTCGGGATGAACGCGGCCATGCCGCCGATCGCGAACGCTCGGCGCTTGTGGCAGGTGCGCACGAGCAGTTCGGTGTAGGCGCGCATGAACGGCGCGGTCATGGTGACCGAGTTGCGGTCCGGCAGCACGAACTTCTCGCCCGCGTCGCGGAAGTACTTGATGACGCTGAACAGGTAGTCCCAGCGGCCCGCGTTGAGGCCGGAGGCGTGCTCGCGCAGTTCGTAGAGGATCTCTTCCATCTCGAACGCGGCCGGGATGGTCTCGATCAGCACGGTGGCGCGGACGGTGCCGTGCGGGATGCCGAGCGCCTTCTCCGCGTGGGTGAACACGTCGTTCCACAGCCGCGCTTCGAGGTGGCTTTCCATCTTCGGCAGGTAGAAGTACGGGCCCTTGCCGCGGTTGAGCAGCTCTTGGGCGTTGTGGAAGAAGTACAGGCCGAAGTCGACCAGCGCGCCGACGCCCTTGCGCCCGCCGAAGGTCAGGTTCCGCTCGTCGAGGTGCCAGCCGCGCGGGCGGACCACGATCGTCGCGTGCTCGACGTCCGGCTTCAGCTCGTAGTGCTTGCCGTTCTGGTCGAGCGTGATGGTGCCGCGGATCGCGTCGGACAGGTTGACCTGGCCGCCCACGACGTTCGCCCAGTGCGGCGTGTTGGCGTCCTCGAAGTCGGCGAGCCACACCTTGGCGCCGGAGTTGAGGGCGTTGATGGTCATCTTGCGATCGGTCGGACCGGTGATCTCCACGCGGCGGTCGCGCAGCGCGGCCGGAGCGCCGGCCACCTGCCAGTCGCCTTCGCGGACTTCCTTGGTCTCGGCCAGGAAATCGAGGCGGCCGGTGGTCCGGGCCTCCTCGCGCCGCTTGCCCCGCGCGACGAGAAGCTCGTCACGCCGCGCGGCGTACTCGTCGTGCAAGCCCGCCACGAAAGCGAGGGCTTCCGGCGTCAGAATCTCGTCCCCACGCTCGACAGACCCGCCGAGAACCTGGACCTCAGACATGCGCAACACCCCGAGTAGTGCTTTGGATAACGTCCCTACGGTTTTTACCTGACGGACTATAGTTTCTGCATAGCGGAACATCAATCGGGTCTGTGAGGAGGACCACTGGTGGCAGCTGAGAAGAGCGGACGGGACGGCGGCGTCCAGTCCCTGCAGCGCGCGTTCGAGCTGCTGGAGCACCTGGCGGACACCGGCGGCGAGGCCAGCCTGTCGGAGCTGGCGACCCTGTCCGGGCTGCCGATGCCGACGATCCACCGGCTGATCCGCACGCTGGTGTCGCTGGGCTACGTGCGGCAGAACACCAACCGGCACTACGCGCTCGGCGCCCGGCTGATCCGGCTCGGCGAGAACGCCAGCATGCAGTTCGGCGCGTGGGCGCGGCCGCTGCTGGTGGAGCTGGTCGAGGAGGTCGGCGAGACGGCGAACCTGGCGGTGCTGGAACGCGACGAGGTGGTGTATGTCGCACAGGTGCCGTCGAAGCACTCGATGCGGATGTTCACCGAGGTCGGCAGGCGCTTGCTGCCGCACGGCACCGGCGTGGGCAAGGCGATGCTGGCGGAACTGCCCGCCGCCGATGTCGCGTCGCTGCTGGAACGCACCGGAATGCCCGCGTACACCGAGCACACCTTCACCGACGCGGACGCGCTCGGGGTGGAGCTGAAGAAGATCGCCAGCCAGGGCTACGCGCTCGACGAAGCCGAACAGGAACTCGGCGTGCGCTGCATCGCCGTCGCGATCCCCGGCGCACCCGTTCCCGCGGCCGTCTCGGTGTCAGGCCCGTCCGGACGGCTGACGGCGGACGCGGTGAGCCACATCGCGCCGGTGGTGCAGAAGATCGCGGACCGGCTTTCGCAGCAGCTGCCGGTTACTTGAGTTCGCCCTTGAGGAGGTCCAGCAGCAGGCCGTCGTGCCAGCTCCCGTCGGCTCCCTGCTCATAGTCGCGAAGGATCCCGACGCGCCGGAAGCCGAGCTTCTCGTACACGTGGATCGCGCGGACGTTGGCCGCCGCCGGATCGATGGTGATCCGGTGGTGTCCCTGGTCGAACAGGCGCTGGGCGAGCGTGCGGATCGCCTGCGCGCCGAGCCCGAGACCATAGTGGTCCGGATGCACGGCGAGGTCGATTCCGGCGTGCCGGTAACGGTGATCGAGTTCTTCCCAGCTCTGGATCACGCCGACGGTCTGGCCGTTGTGCTCGATGGCGTAGGCCTGCTGGTCGCCCTCTTTGGCGAGCAGGCCGTCGGTCTCCTCGCCGGGTTCGCCCCACCATTTCGCGACGTCTGGGGCGGAAAGGATCTCGTGGACCCTGGGCCGGTCGGCTTCGGTGAGAGGCCGGAGGTTCACTGCATGGGTTTCTGATCGACCTGGACGTTGTACTTCACATCGGTGCCGTTCACCGCGCCGATTTTGGCGGTGAGACCGACTTTCTGCCCACCGGCGGTGAGGACGCAGCGCATCGACTCCCCTTCGACGGCCTTGATCGGCCCGGGGCAGGAGACGGTGTCCGGCCGCTTGCCGATGGACTGCTGCAGCGCGTCGGAGATGCCCTTTTCGAAGTTCTCCTTGGAGACCTGCTTGTCGACGCTCACGCTCGCGGAACAACCGGCGAGCGCGAGCGCGCAGGCGGCGAGGAAGACGGGGCGGATGCGGGGGTGCATGGGGTTCTCCTAGCGCCAGACGGAATTCGGGATGCGGTCGAGAAGGTCGCAACGGAGGTCGAGAGCGGGCAGCAGGAATTTCGGATCCCGGTGGTCGCCGCTCTGGTCGAAGAAGTCGAGCTTGCCGCCGATCAGGGTGAACCCGCGGTGCGCCCGCGGATCAGTTTTGAGGAACGCCGTGACAACCGGGCTGAGCACAGCACGGGCGAAATCGGCGTTCCCGCTGCTCACTTCGTAGCGGAGGTCGAAATCAGCGTCACCGGTCTGCACGTCCCGCTGCCCGATCTTCGCGTTGACCCGGCTGGACAACTCGGCGACGCGGCTGATCTGAAGTGCCGGACCGGTTCCGGGAGCCTGCACCCAGACAGCGTGGAATTCGATCGCCTCCAGCCGGACCCGCGACCGCACGTTGAAGGTCGCGGCGAGAAAAGGCCTGCCCCGGTGCGTTCCGGTGACGATCCGATGCGCCTCGTAAGCCTGCCAGTCGTTGATGGGCGGCAACGGGTGCATGGCCTGTTCCATCGGCGTGCGCTCCATCGTCCAGTCCTCGGCGCGGAACTGGGCGCAGTAGGCGTCATTGCGCTCCTCGTAACGCCATCCGCGCAGCTGGGCCTCCTGGTGCAGCCGCGCCATGATCTGGTCCTGGCTGCGGCCGGAAGAACGGCCGCTCCAGACCAGGAACCAGATCAGCGCCCCGGCCATGAGCAATGTCCCGCCGATGACGATCACCAAGATCAGCGCGACGCTCATCGCCGGTGCTCTTCCCCGTCGTCGAAGATGTCGACTGGTTCGAACTCTTCGTCCGCCACCCGCGGGCCCCGGCCGGCGAAAGCGGGCAGCGGCCGACCGGCCGGGACCGCGGCGGGCTCGGGCACGTTGCCGGCGGACGACGGCCGGGACGCACCGAACAACTCCTCGTCGGAGTCCAGGACGCGGTCGAGCAATTCGGTGTCGCCGAGTCCGCGGCGCACCACGTCGGCCTGCGCCCGCGCGACGTTCGCCTGTGCTTCCGAAATCGCCCGCAGCACATTCGCCGCGAGCACTTCCCGATCGGTTCCCGACGAACTCTCGCTGAAGGTGATCGAGGTGATTCCGCCGCCGGGTCCGGCCACGACGGTGACCGCGCCGTCGGGAGACGTAGCCCGTCCCTGCGTTTCCTTGAGTTCGTCGTTCATCCGCTGATACGCCTCGGCGCGCAGCCGGTTGTCCGTCGCCGCGGAATCGATCGCTTCGATCCGGGCGAGCAAGTGCCGGGCTGTTTCGTTCATCGGGTGGGCTTCTCCGGCTCGATGGTGGCAAGGAACTTCTGGAAATCGCCAATCACGTGCTCGAACTGGTCTTCGAGCAACGCGGAGAGCACCACGTGCAGCACCGCGCTCCGCTGGGGATCCTGCTGGTCCCGCATCAGCATGAACACCTGGAACTGAACGAGGTCAGCGGGCTTTCCCCGCAACGGGATCGTGAGCTTGACCGCCTGGGTCAATGCGGGATCCGAGTCCGAGCCGACCTCGTTGCGCCTGCCGAGCCGGACGTCGGCGGCTCCGGCCGCGCGCAGCTTCTCGACCGCTTCGTCCCCGACCTCGGTGAGGACGGCGTTCTCCCGTACTTCGCCGGTGATCGAGATGTTGGGCGTGAACCCGTCCTTCGCCGACGACGCGTTCAACGCGACGAATGCCGCTCCCGGGGCTCCGACTTCGTCCGGCGGCACCGACTGCCAGCCCTCGGGCAACGAGAACTGGATCGGAACCGGAATAGTGGTTGCCACTGCGTTTCTCCGAATCTGGGTCTGCTTTTCAGAAGCCTAGGAAGTCGGCGACGGCTCCCGCCGCGTTCGAGATGCCGTTCCCCACGTCGGAAACCACCTCGCCGACATCGTTCGCGACGTCCTTCACCGTGTCCACGACCTCGCCCGGGTCGATCGCGATGTCGAAGCCGATCTTGCCGCCGATGCCGACGCCGACGCCGACGGAAGCGCCGAGATGGAATTTGCCGTCGTCGCCCATGCCGACCTGACCGCTCGCTTCCACGCCTACCCCGGCCCAGGCTTCGCCGTGCACGCCAGCCGAGACGCCGCCGACCTCGGCGCTGGCATCGCCTTCGACCCGGGCGCCCGCGAAGGCTTCGGCATGGCCCTGCGCACCGGTCACGCCGATCGAACCCTCGGCGGAAGCGTTGGCCCCGATCTCGCCCTCGGCGGAACCCTTCAATCCCGCATGGTCCGACAAGTGCAGTTCGCCTTCGGCGCTGCCTTTCGCCAGATACGCCTCTGCCGAGGCGCCGGCGTTGACGCCCAGGATGCTCGCGCCCGCGTGCGCTTCGGCATTCGCACCGAGCACCGCGCCCTCGATCTTTCCGCTGCCGCCGAACTGCTCGGACCCGAATTTTCCTTCGAGCGAACCGTCGAGCAGGTCCACGCCCGCCGACGCCGAAACAGTCGACTCGTGGGTGTCGATCCCGAGCGACTCCAGGAGGCTGCCGATCTTGTCGCCGAACATCCCGTCCGACTGGTCGCCGAATTCGCCCTTGAAGCTCCTGCCGGAGCGGCCCTTCTGCCAACCGCCCGGGTCCTTCTTCTCCGACTTGCCTTTCTCGTCATCCCACTGGTCGACCAGTTTGCGGTGGTCGGCGCCGAATTCCTTGCCCTTGCCGACGTCCTTCGAGTACTTGCCGTCCTCGTCGCGGCTGAACCCGAGGGCCTCCGCGGTCATGCCGCCGACCTGTTCGAGCTTGTCGCGCGCGTTCTCGAGAATCTGCTGTGCCTCGGCCATGGCGCTCCGTCCGGGATCCACCAGCGGAGCGATGGCCGCGCCGATCGAACTGGCCTGCAGCATCTGCGCCTGGTGGTCCGCGGCCGCGGCCCGCGAAGCCGCTTGCGCCTGCGTGAAAAGTTCGATCGCCCGCTGCGCCTCGCCCTGGCTCCAGGTCAGCGCGTCGCCGTAGTCGGCGAGCGCGGTGGCGCCTTTGCCGAGGACGCCGATCGTGTCGATCCAGTTCTTCGGCTCCTGCCCGAAGATTTCCCGGAACCGGTCCGCCGCGTCGCCGGACCACTCCTTGGGCGCGATCCCGCCGAGCCCTTCGGAAATCCCGGCCATCTTGTCGATGTTGCGCACCAGGTCTTTCAGATCCCCGGAGAGCAGCTGCGGCTCGCCGGGGATCAAGGCTTTGGGGTCGGTCGTCTGCCCCAGCTCCGCCCCCATCAGAACACCGGCCCGTCGCCGTCGTGTCCGGCCGGATCGCCCGAGGCACCGGGGAAGAGCTGCCGGGACCGCTCCGGGCTCATGATCTGCACGGGTCCGTCGTCGTCGATCGACCCGCTGATCCGCCCGGTCGCCCCTCCCGCCCAGCCGCCTCCGGGAACGTCGTGCAGCCCGCCTTCGGGCTCGCCGAGACGCTCGTTCAGCTGGCTCGGCGTAAGCCCTCCGGTGAAACCTCCGCCAGGAGCGCCGTCGAGCCGGCTGCCGATCTTCGCTTCCGCCTGCCCTTCAACTCCGGCGAAGGGAGTCACGCCGCCCCCGGCGGCTTCGCCGAAGAGGTCGCCGAGTCCCGCGCCGAACTTGCCGATCGCCCCGGTCGCGGCGGCGTCGGATTGCGAATACTTCCCCGCTGCCGTCCGAAGGTCGTCGCCGTGTCCGTCGGCGTTTTCGGTCAGCCGTGCGACCTCTGCCCGGACTTCCTCGATGAACCCGGCCCACCCGGCCTGGACCCCGGGGTGCCCGTAGTCGCCGCTCGGCCCTTGCCACAGCAGGCCCGCGGCACCGCCGATCACATCCCCGATGGAATTCGCGGTCCTGAACAGTTCTTCCGGGACCGCGCCGAAACCGCCCGACATGCCCACCCCTCGTAGTCGTAGCCGCACCGCTACCCACCGTGGCAGGCCACGCTACAAGGAATGCCCAGTTTGATCTCTATTCACTCATCTGGGGGAATCAGCCCAGCAGCGCGTCCACGAACGCACCAGGCTCGAACGGCGCCAGATCGTCCGGCCCTTCGCCCAGCCCCACCAGCTTCACCGGCACTCCCAGCTCCCGCTGGACCTGGAACACGATCCCGCCCTTGGCCGTGCCGTCCAGTTTGGTCAGCACGATGCCCGTCACGTCGATGACCTCGCCGAACACTCGTGCCTGCGCGAGCCCGTTCTGTCCGGTCGTGGCGTCGAGCACGAGCAGCACCTCGTCCACCCGCGCCTGCTTTTCCACGACTCGCTTCACCTTGCCGAGTTCGTCCATCAGGCCGGTCTTCGTGTGCAGGCGGCCCGCGGTGTCGACCAGGACCGTGTCCACGCCTTCGGTGATTCCCTGCTTGACCGCGTCGAACGCGACCGCCGCCGGGTCCGCGCCTTCCTTGCCTCGCACGACCGACGCGCCTACCCGGTCACCCCAGGTTTGCAGCTGGTCGGCGGCCGCGGCGCGGAAAGTGTCGGCCGCGCCGAGGACGACGGTTCCGCCTTGTGCCACCAAAACTCGCGCCAGCTTGCCGGTCGTCGTGGTCTTGCCGGTGCCGTTCACACCGGCCACCAGGACGACCGCGGGCTGCTTCTTGCCGTCCACCTCGTGCGGCAGTGCGCGGACCGAACGCTCGGCGTCCGTCGACAGCGCGGCGGTCAGCACCTCGTGCAGCATTTCGCGGGCTTCCGCCGACGTGCGCACCGCGCGCCGGTTCAGTTCGTCTCGCAGGCGGTCGACGATCTGCGTCGTGGTGGCGGCGCCGAGGTCCGCCAGGAGCAGCGTGTCCTCGACGTCCTGCCAGGAATCCTCGTCCAGGTCGCCGCCGCCGAGGAGGCCCAGCAGGCTCTGGCCGAACACCGAACGGGACTTCGCCAGACGCCCGCGCAGCCGTTCGAGACGGCCGGACGGGGACTCGATTTCCTCGATCGTGTCCGGCACGACCGCCTCGGGGGCCTCTTCGACCGGCTCGGGGAGCTTGACGTCGCGCACCGTGCGCTGGTCGGAGTCGCGCGGGACCGCGGCGTCGTCGCCGACCGCGGGCTGGCCGTCTACCTCCGGCCGGTCCTCGACGGGATGCTCGACCACCGGCTCGGGCTCCGGTTCCGGCTCCGGAGAAGGAGCAGGCGAGGCCTCCGCGGTCTTCCCCCCGGGAGCCAGCGAGATCCCGCCGCTCGCGGCGTACCCGCCGCCCTTCGGCTTCTCCTCGACCTCGCGCGGCTCGGCCATGCTGATCCGCCGCTTGCGCGCGATGAGCAGCCCGGACACCAGCACGGCGACCAGGACGACGACGGCGACGACAACGATCCAGAACCAGGTGCTCGACACGCCACCATCCTGTCATCCGTGTGCACAAGCCACCGGACACCCCACCGCGAGGCCAACGAGTAACGCGAACGGTTCCGATTCGGCCAAGACTCCACGAGGCGTCTTGCGCCACCCCTTCCGCGTTGACTAGACCACATCGGATGACCACCCCGACCGGCCACCGTTTCCGCGTCCTCGGGCTGCTGTCGGGCACCTCCGTGGACGGCATCGACGTCGCCGTCGCCGAATTCCGCGCGGAGGACGGGACCGTCGTCCTCACCCCGCTCGGCGAACTCGACGTGCCCTATCCCGCCGACCTCCGCACGGACCTCCTCGACGCCCTCCCGCCGCGCCCGAGCAGCGCGCGCCAGCTGACCGTCCTCGACACCCGCGTCGGCCAAGCGTTCGCGGACGCGGCCGCGCGCGGGATCGCGGCGTACGGGCCGGTGGACGTGATCGCCTCGCTCGGCCAGACCGTCTACCACTGGGTCGAAAACGGCGTCGCGCTCGGCACGCTCCAGCTCGGCCAGCCGGCGTGGATCGCCGAGCGCACCGGGGTGCCGGTGATCGCCGATCTCCGCATCCGCGACATCACCGCGGGCGGGCAGGGCGCGCCGCTGGCGAGCACGCTCGACGCGATGTGGCTGCGCGGCCTCGCCGAGGAGACCGGGCATCCGGTGGCCGCGCTCAACCTCGGCGGCATCGCGAACATCACCGTGGTCACGCACTCCGACACAGTGCTCGCGTACGACACCGGCCCGGCCAACGCGCTGCTCGATCTCGCCGCCGCGCATGTCAGCGACGGCAAGCTGTCCGCCGACGTCGACGGACGGCTCGCGCTCGCCGGTTCCGTTCGCGAGGACCTGCTGCGCCGTCTGCTCGCCGACCCCTATTTCGCTGCCGCTCCCCCGAAATCCACTGGCAAAGAGCACTTCCACGGCGGATACCTTGACGCAGCCCTGTCCGGACTGCCGCCGTTGTCCCCGGAGGATCTGCTGGCCACGCTCACCGAACTGACCGCCGCCACGGTCGCCGCGGAATGCCGGCGGCACGGCGTGGCGACCGTCGTCGCGTCCGGCGGCGGGGTCGCGAACCCGGCCACGATGGCGGCGCTGGCGCGGCACCTGCCCGAGGGCGCGCTCCGCAGCAGCGACGACCTCGGCCTCCCCGGCTCCGGCAAGGAGGCCTATCTGACCGCGCTGCTCGGCTGGCTGAGCTGGTGCGGCGTCCCGGCGACGCTGCCGTCGGCCACCGGCGCGAGCGGTCCCCGCCTGCTCGGCGCGCTGACGCCGGGTGCGGCGCCCCTGAATCTCCCCGCCCCGCTGGGGGGCGCCGCGACCCGGCTCCGGGTCGCGGAATCCGGGCAACCACGGTAGGAGAACCCCATGAATCCAGTCGATCTGGTGATCGTCATCGTGTACCTCGCGGCGATGCCGGTCATCGGCGTGCTGGTCGGACGCAGACAGAAGTCCGCGAACGACTACTTCGTCGGCGAGCGCAGCATGCCGTGGTGGGCGGTCACGCTCTCGGTGGTGGCCACCGAGACGTCCACGCTCACCGTGATCTCCACGCCCGGGCTCGTCTTCGGCAGCGCGTTCCTGTTCCTGGAAGTGGCTTTCGGCTACATCATCGGCCGGGTGATCGCCGCGTTCGTGCTGCTGCCGCGCTACTTCCGCGGCAACTACGTGAGCGCGTACGAATTCCTCGGCCGCCGCTTCGGCCGCGGCCTGCAGGGCACCGCGTCGGTCACCTTCGTGGTGACCCGGCTGCTCGCCGAGGGCCTGCGGCTGTTCGCCGGGGCGATCCCGATCAAGGCGATCCTCGGCCACTACGGCATCCACACCGAGTACTGGCACATCGTGGTGCTGCTGACCGCGCTCACCGTGGTCTACGCGTTCGTCGGCGGCATCAAGTCGGTGATCTGGGTGGACGTCATCCAGTGGTCGCTGTACGTCCTCGGCGCGATCGGCGCGGTGATCTTCCTGTCCACGAAGCTGCCGTCCGGCTGGACGCAGATCGCGTCGAGCCAGGGCCGGTTCCAGCTCACCGACTTCGCGTCGAACCTGCTCACCAACCCGTACGCGTTCCTCTGCGCGGTGGTCGGCGGCGCGTTCCTGTCGATGGCTTCGCACGGCGCGGACCAGCTGATCGTCGGACGGCTGCTGTCGTGCCGGAACCTGCGCGACGGGCAGCGTGCGCTGATCGGCTCGTCCATCGTGGTGTTCGTCCAGTTCGCGCTGTTCCTGCTCGTCGGCGCGATGCTGTGGGTCTACACCGGCGGCAAGAACGGCGCGACGGCCACCGCGGTCGCGTCCGGGAAGATGTCCGGCGACGACGTGTTCTCCAACTTCATCGTCAACGACCTTCCGGTCGGGCTGGCGGGGCTGCTGATCGCGGGGATTCTCGCGTCCACCATGGGCGCGCTCGCGTCCGCGCTCAACGCGCTGTCCACGTCCACCATCGCCGACCTCTACCAGCGGTTCACGCACAAGTCGATCGAGGACGCCAAGCTGCTCCGGCACGGTCGCATGTGGACACTCATCTGGGCGGCGGTGTTCGCGGTGTTCGCCTCGATGTTCACCAACTCGAAGGACCCGGTGATCCAGCAGGGGCTCGGCATCGTCGGCTACACCTACGGCGCGCTGCTCGGGTCGTTCTTCCTCGGCCTGCTGGTGCGCAAGGCGCGGCAGTCCGACGCGGTGATCGCGTTCGCCTGCTCGGTGGTCGGGATGGCGTTCCTGATCCTGTTCGTGAAATTCGACAAGGCGACGACCGAGGTGCACATCCACTTCGGCACGGCGACGAAGACGCTCGTGCCGCTGGCGACGTACTGGTACACCTTCGCCGGGGTGCTGATCACGATGATCGTCGGCGGCCTGCTGTCGCTGCGGCGGCGCGGGGCGGACCCGAACGTGGCGAAGGTCGAAGAGCCCGCGGAAACCCCCGCGTAGCAACGGCTTTCTCTGGCCGGGTTCCCGCGGGAGCCCGGCCAGAGGCCGTTTACGGCTGGGTGTAGAAGACCATGCCGTCCTTGTCGCAGCCGATCCGGCCGCTGCCCTGCGCGCCGGTGTCGGCCATGCACCGCCAGCCGCTCACGGTCAGCACGTGCGCGGTGCCCTCGGCCTTCTTCGGCGCTTCCTGGAAGTACTCGGTGATCACGTCGATCGCCTCGGTGCAGCCGGGACGGCCCGCCTTGGTCTCGGTGGCGATCAGGCCGACCTTGCCGTTGGGCGCGTCGATCGGGCCGCAGTCGACCGGCGGGCCGACCGTTTCGCCGGTGTCCGGGCTGCTGGTCGCCGGTTTGCTCGGGTGGCGCGCCTTGCTCGAAGAAGGCGCACTCTCTGTGCTCGAAGCCGGCGCGGACGTGGCGGTCGGCGCGGTCGAGACCGCCGCCGAAGAAGACGGCGGAGCCGCGGTGTCGCTGCTCCCGCCGCACGCCGAGACCAGCGCCCCGGACGCGAGAATCGCCGCCGCGGCAACGGTCTTGGACAGCATCGTGCGCATGAAGAATTTCCTCCCCTGGTGCGGCCGCCGATCGGCCAAGATCACCTTAAGCGGCCCGCGACGGGCTGGCAGTGTGGCGGAGGAAACGTGACCGAGGGAACTCCGGCGAACGGCCCGGCCCAAGCCAAGCCGTTCGCCGGGAAACGCGTCAGTGGATGACGACCTGCCGCACGTGCACGAAGTTCAGGTCGCCGCCCTGCCAGTGGCCGAGGTCGGTCCGGCCGCCGTCCCAGTACAGGGTGACCGAGTTGTTGCCGGAGTCGACCCGGGTGACGCCGCCCAGGTCCACGTACGTCGCGCCGCTGTTGGCGAAGCAGGCGACATCGCTGCCGTCCCAAGGGCTTCCGCCCGCGAGGCGCAGCTGGACGAAGTCGGTGCGGCCGTTGCAGGCGACCCGGTCGATGGCGAACGCCTGACCGGCCGGAACGGTGACGGCCAGCGCGAGCGCCGCGGCACCGCCGATCGCGAGTCTCTTGACGAGTGAAGGCATGATCGCTGTGGAACCTTTCTCCCAGTGCTGCCTCAGAGGTGATCCCGGCGGAAACCGCGCTGCCGGGCGAGATCGACCGTGCCAGCCCCGGACACTCGGCCGACAGCCGCGCCGCCCGCTTCTACCCGTTCGTACCCGGAGGCCGACACCAACGCTCAGACTGCCTTGCCATGGAACGAAAGTCCCTTGCTGCCGCAGAAAATCTGCTTGCTGCCGCCGTTTCCGCCGTCGTAGCCGCAGTTCCAGCCGTCCACGTCGAGGAAGCGCCCGGTGCCCTGCGCCTTGGTCGGGGCTTGCGCGAGGTAGTCGGACATCACGTTGATCGCCTCGGTGCAGCCGACCGTGCCGGCTGGCATCGCCTCGGTCACGACGTCGACCTTGCCGCCGGGGCCGTCGATCGGGCCGCAGTCCGCGCCCTTGCCGAGTTCGCCCTTGCCCGGCAACCGGTCTCCGGGCTGCTCCTTGGCCGGAGTCGGACGCGGCTTGGGCTTGCTCTGGTGCGTCGGTGCCTGGGTGGACGGCGCAGGCGTGGCGGAGGAAGCCGGTGCGGCCACCGACGAAGCGGTCGGTGCGGCCGAGAGCGAACTCTGCACCGCTGCGGCCTGCCCGGTCGGCGAGCCGCCTCCGCACGCGGCGACCGCCAGTGCGGCGCCGAGCAGAGAACCGGAAATCAGGGTGCGGGCCACCATGGTGCGCATTGTCGAATCCCCTCCAGGAAGTGTTGCTTTCGAACACCTCTGAAGACGCGTAGCTCCGGCACCAGTTGGCCCGTCGGACGCCCGTCCGGGCAGACCTGCCCGAACGGGCAGGATCGCCCTGACCGGCGCAACCCCGCTCAGGAAGCCGGGACCGGCTCCTCTTCCGCGGTGCGCAGCCGCTGCGAGATCACCTTGGTGATGCCGTCGCCCTGCATGCTCACGCCGTACAGCGCGTCGGCGATCTCCATCGTCGGCTTCTGGTGCGTGATGATGATCAGCTGCGACGAATCGCGCAGCTGCTCCAGCAGGCCGATCAGCCGGCGCATGTTGGTGTCGTCCAGCGCCGCCTCGACCTCGTCCATCACGTAGAACGGCGAAGGGCGGGCACGGAAGATCGCCACCAGCATGCCGACCGCCACCAGCGACTTCTCGCCGCCGGACAGCAGCGACAGCCGCTTGACCTTCTTGCCCGGCGGGCGGGCCTCGACGTCGACGCCGGTGGCGAGCAGGTCGTTCGGCTCGGTGAGCACCATCCGGCCCTCGCCGCCGGGGAACAGCACGCCGAAGACGGTCTCGAACTCGCGCGCCACGTCGGCGTAGGCCGAGGCGAAGACCTCCAGGATCTTCTCGTCGACCTGCTTGATGACGGCTTCGAGGTCCTTGCGGGTGTCCTTGAGGTCTTCCAGCTGGGTGGAAAGGAACTTGTAGCGCTCCTCCAGCGCCGCGAACTCCTCCAGCGCCAGCGGGTTCACCTTGCCCAGCAGGGTCAGGTCCTTCTCCGCGCGCTTGGCGCGGCGGGCCTGGGTGTCGCGGTCGTACGGCATGGGCGGCGGCTGGGTGACGTCCTCGCCGCGCTCCTTGGCCGCCTCGTACTCGGCCATCTCGCCCGCGCTCGGCGGCACCGGCACGTTCGGGCCGTACTCCTCGACCAGGTCGGCCAGCCCGATGCCGAAGTCCTCGGCGATCTTGGCTTCCAGCGTTTCCAGCCGCAGTTTCTGCTCGGCGCGCAGGACTTCGTCGCGGTGCACGGCGTCGGTCAGCTTCTCCAGCTCGCCGGACAGCTCGCGCACCTTCGCACGCACCGCGGTGAGCGCGGTTTCCCGGCTTTGGCGCTGTGCCTGGGCTTCGTCGCGTTCGGCGGCCGCGCGCTGCACGCTCAGCTCAATCCGTTCCAGCGCGAACTCACCAGCGTTCACGACCGCGTTCGCGATTTCCGCGCCCCGCTCGCGCGCTTCCCGGGCCTTGGCCGCACGCTCGCGGGCCTGCTGCTCGGCGTATGCCGCGCGGCGCAACGATTCCGCTCGCCCGGCGATGCTGCGCGCACGTTCTTCAGCGGTGCGCTGCGCGAGCCGCGCCTCGACTTCTTCCTGCCGCACCACGGCAAGCTGCTCGGCGGCCTCGTCGCGCTCGGCGGTGTCCGGGTCGTCCTCGACCGGCTGCTCGGCGACCGCGGCGAGCCGTTCTTCCAGCTCCGCCAGCTGTTCCAGCGCCTGCTCGCGGCTCTGCTCGACCTTCGCGCGCTGCTGAGTCAGCCGTTCGACCTCGGCCTGCGCCGACCGCGCGGCCTGCTGCAACCGGTTCAGCCGCTCGGACGACCGCGCGTTGCGCACCTTGGCTTCGCCCAGCGCGTCCTTCGCCTGCCCGACCTCCTCGCGGCGCGACTGCTGCTCGGCGCGCGCACCTTCCAGCTCGGCGGAGTACCGCTCCAGCGCGCGTTCGGCCGTGCGCAAGCGTTCCTGCGCCTCGTCGACCGCCGCCTGGACCTCGATCACGCTCTCGCGAGCGGCCGAACCACCGGCGATCCAGTTCGCCCCGAAGACATCGCCCTCGGCGGTGACCGCGCGCACCGCCGGATGCTGCGCGACGAGCTGCCGCGCGGAGTCCAGGTCTGGCACCAACGCGAGCCGGTCCAGCGCCTTTTCGACGGCGGGCCGCAGCTGCTCCGGCGCGCTGACGACCTCGCGGGCCCAGCGCGCGCCGTAAGGCAGCATCGGCCACGAGCTGGTGTCCACAGTGGACCCGGCACCGACCGGCACGATCCCGGCACGGCCGGAATCGGTGTCCTTCAAGTACTTCAGCGCGGACAGCGCGTTCTCGCCGCCGGACACCGCGACCGCGTCGGCCACCGGCCCGAGCGCGGCGGCCAGCGCCACCTCGTGCCCCGGCTGCACGGTGAGCAGCGCGGCGACCGAACCCAGCAGACCGGGCAGCTCCGCGGACGCGCCCAGCAGCGCACCCGCGCCGTCCTTGCGCTTGAGCCCCATCGACAGCGCCTCGACGCGCGCCTTCTCCGACGCGATCTCGCGCTCGGCGCCGCGTTCGGCCTTCACCAGCTCTTCGACGCGCGCCTTGGCGGCGTTGTTCGCCTCCACCGCGCGGTCGTGCCGCTGCCGGAGCTCGGCGTCGTCGGATTCCTCAGTGCCGCCGGCGGCTTTGGCCTCTTCCAGCTCCTCGACCGCGATCTCGGCGCGCTCGGCCGCTTCCTGCAGGCCGACGGTGAGCCGGTCGACCTCTTCCGCGGTCGCGCCGTTCTTGCTGCGCAACGCTTCGACCTGGCCGGTCAGCTTCGCCATGCCCTCGCGGCGGTCGGCGATCGCCCGGACCGCGGCCCAGTGCGCGCGCTCCGCGGCCTGCACCCGCTGTTCGAGATCTTCCCGGCGCAGCACGGTTTCCGCGAGCAGCTCGCGGGCCTCCATGACGGCTTCGGTCAGCTCCTGCTCGCGCTCCGCGGCCTGTTCGGCCTCGGCGAGCAGCTCCTCCGGGTCACGACCGCCCGTCGGCGCGGAGACGTCCGAAGAAAGGTGCCGCTGCCGCTCGACCGCCAGCCGCACGGTGCCGCGCAGCCGTTCGGTGAGCGCGGACAGCTTGTACCAGGTCTCCTGGGCGATCTGCAGCCGCGGCGCGTCCTCGGCGAGCGAAGCCTCCAGCTCGGTTTCCTCGGCGGACACGATTTCCAGCGCCTGCTCGACCTCGGCGCGCCGCTGCCGGGCGGTGCGCTCGTCGGCCTCGTCGCGCTGGATGGACTCGCGCTGGGTGACCAGGTCGTCGGCGAACAGCCGGAGCCGGGCGTCGCGCAGGTCGGACTGCACCGACTGGGCCTTGCGGGCGATCTCGGCCTGTTTGCCCAGCGGTTTGAGCTGGCGGCGCAGTTCGGTGGTGAGGTCGGTGAGCCGGTCGAGGTTGCCCTGCATGTTGTTGAGCTTGCGCAGGGTCTGCTCTTTGCGCTTGCGGTGCTTGAGGACGCCGGCGGCCTCCTCGATGAACGCGCGCCGCTCCTCGGGCTTCGACTCCAGGATCGCCGACAGCTGCCCCTGCCCGACGATGACGTGCATCTCGCGGCCGATGCCGGAGTCCGAGAGGAGTTCCTGGACGTCCATCAGCCGGCAGCGGTCGCCGTTGATCTCGTACTCGCTCGCGCCGTCGCGGAACATCCGGCGGGTGATGGAGACCTCGGCGTACTCGATCGGCAGCGCGCCGTCGGCGTTGTCGATGGTGAGCGTGACCTCGGCACGGCCGAGCGGGGCGCGGCCCGCGGTGCCGGCGAAGATGACGTCTTCCATCTTGCCGCCGCGCAGGTCCTTCGCGCCCTGGGTGCCCATGACCCAGCGCAGCGCGTCGAGGACGTTCGACTTTCCGGAGCCGTTCGGGCCGACCACGCAGGTGATGCCGGGTTCGAAGCGCAGCGTGGTCGCCGAGGCGAAGGACTTGAAGCCCTTGAGCGTCAGGCTTTTCAGGTGCACGTGCTGCCGACCCCTCTGGCCACGGGTACAGGTTGGCTACCGGTTCCCCCGGTCCGGACAGGCTACTCGGCGGTTCCCGGGCGCCGTGGGAGGCGGTGCCGCCCGGGCGCGCCTAGCACAGGTCCGAACGCCCCGGCAACCCCAGGCACCCCATCAGCCGCAGCCGCCCCACGCGGCTCTCAGCGTTCGGCGAATCCGTCCAGCCCGCCCTTGGCGGCGGTCCAGCGTTCCACCACCTGATCCACTCGTCCGGGTGAGGTTCCCGAGCGCAGCGCGGCCAGCAATCGCGCACAGTGGTCCCGACTACCCTCCGCAACCACCTCGACACGGCCGTCCGGGAGATTCCTGGCGAATCCGGTCAGCCCGAGTTCCAGCGCCCGGCTCCGGGTCCACCAGCGAAAACCGACTCCCTGCACCTGCCCGTGCACCCAGGCGGCCAGCCGGACGGGCGTTTCCTGCTCGTTCACCGGCCCCATTCTGCCGCACGCGCCCGGCTGCGGACCGTGACGGCCCCGTCCCTCGGTCGCGCGAACAGGCACTGAGCGGTGATAACCTCCCGCCTGGCATCCGGGCCCGGAGCCCGCTCCCCCGTGCCGCCCTCGACCTGAGCGTTGACCCTTCTAAGGAGCCTGCATGTCCCGTCCCGACGGGCCTGAACCAAGCTCAGCGCCGGAGAACGCCGTCGCGGTGAGCACTGCCCCCACCGCCCCGCCGAAGGGCGCGAGCGGGAAACTCAGCCGCTCCGGCTACGCGATCCTCGGCGTCAGCGGCCTGGTGGTGGCCACCGCCTTCGCCGCGGTCGCCGAACTGGCCGGCCCCGGCTCGGCCACCGACACCGCGACGAACAGCACCGGCGGCGGCCAGGGCGGGCTGCACAACAGCTCGCAGTCCGTGGTGCCGGGCAACGCCGTCCCCGGCGGCCCGATGACCGTCCCCGGCTCGCCCACGCCCGGCCAGACCGCCCCGGCCACGCCGACCACCGTGGTCGCCGTCGGCGCGGACGGAAAGCCGACCACGAGCGTCGTCACTCCCCCGCCGAACGCCGGCCAGCCCGGCGGACAGCTCCCTCCTCCCGGCGGCACCCCGGGCGACTCGACGACCCCGCCGCGCAGCGACACGTCGACGTCGAAGACGGTCACCCCGCCGTCGACCCCGGTGACCACTCCGCCGGACACCTCGTCCCAGACTCCCCCGACGTCCTCGGACGCCCCGCCGACGAAGCCGACCGGCAGCAGCTCGACCGGGGGCCAGCCGTCGTCCTCGTCCTCGCCGAGCGAGTCCACTTCGGACTCCAGCACGACTGGGCCGAGCAGCCGCTGAAGTCACTGTGCCGGGGACTTAGGCTGCGTCGCCGCGAGCTGCTGACCGTCCATAAAGGACTTCAACGCCGCCGAGCCGCCGCCTTAAGTCCCCGGCATTACCCCTGAAGTCCGTGAGGGGAACCCTGAGGGAATCAGAGTCCCTCAGGGTTCCCCTCACGGCTTTACGGCCGAGGGTCAGATTTCGAAGCGATAGCCCATCCCGGGTTCGGTCAGCAGATGCCGCGGCCGGGACGGTTCCGGTTCCAGCTTCCGCCGCAACTGCGCCAGATACACCCGCAGGTAATGGGATTCCGTCTCGTACGACGGTCCCCACACCTCGTGCAGCAGCTGTTTCTGCGCCACCAGCCGGCCCCGGTTGCGGACCAGCAGTTCCAGCACTCCCCATTCCGTCTTGGTCAGGTGCACCTCGCGGCCCTCGCGCAGCACCTTCTTCGCCGCCAGGTCGATCGTGAACGATCCGGTGTCCACCACGGCTTCCGCGCCGTCCGTGCCGCCGACTGAAGAACGGCGGACCGCGGCTCGCAGGCGGGCGAGGAGTTCGTCCATGCCGAACGGTTTCGTCACGTAGTCGTCCGCGCCCGCGTCCAGGGCTTGCACCTTGTCCGCCGAGTCGCCGCGCGCGGAGAGGACGATGATCGGCACCGTCGTCCAGCCGCGCAGGCCCGCGATCACCTCGGTGCCGTCCAGGTCCGGCAGGCCCAGATCGAGCACCACCACGTCGGGTTTCGTTTCGGCGACCGCTTTCAGCGCGGCGGTGCCGTCGTGTGCGGTGATCACCTTGTACCCGCGCGCGTTGAGGTTGATCCGCAGCGCCCGCACGATCTGCGGTTCGTCGTCGACGACCAGCACCGTCGCCGTTGGTTCGGCAGTCATCGCGCCACGCCCTCCTCAGCTTCCACCAGTTCCCGCCCGGTGCACGCCGGCAGCGAGATCACCACTGTCAATCCTCCGCCGGGAGTGTCCTCGGCGCGAACCGTACCGCCCATCGCCTCGGTGAACCCCTTCGCGACGGACAGGCCCAGCCCGACGCCGGGCGTCGAGTCCCGGTCTCCGCCCAGCCGCTGGAACGGCGCGAACGCGGACTCCGCGGCACCCTTCCGCAGGCCCTTGCCGTGGTCGACGATGCGCAGTTCCACGAATTCCGAGTGTGCGCTCGCCCGTGCCGAAACGTCGCCGCCGCCGTGTCGCAGCGCGTTGTCCAGCACGTTCGCGATCACTCGTTCCAGCAGGCCGGGATCCGCTTGCACGGACGGCAATCGCGCGTCCACCGAGACCTGCACGCCCTGCGAGTTGTCCACATTGGACAGGGCGTGCGCGACCACTTCGTCATAGCCGACCGGACGCAGGTGCGGGGTGACCGCGCCGGTCGCGAGACGCGAGGAGTCGAGCAGGTTGTCGATCAGCCCGGCGAGCCGGTCCGCGGAAAGTTCCACGGCCTCCATCAATTCCTCGGTGTCCTCATCGGACAGTGACAGGTCCGGCGCGCGCAGGCTGCCGATCGCGGCCTTGATGGACGTGAGCGGGGTGCGCAGGTCGTGGCCGACCGCGGACAACAGTGTCGTGCGCAGTTCGGTCGCCTCGGCTTTGCGCTCGGCGGCCGCCGCTGCCGCTGCCATCCGCTGTTGCCGCAAGGCGAGCAACGCTTGCCCCGCAACAGCTTCCAGTACTCGGCGGTCCGCCGCGGGCAAGGCGCGACCGCGCAGGGTCAGGTGCACATCGGCAGTCACGGCAATGTCCACATCGGCCTCGTCCGGGTCGGCGCACGGCTCGCCGCCGGAGAGCGCGACCTTTTCCCATTTTCCGTTGCGTTTTTCCAGCAGCGTCACGGAAGTGAGGCCGAAATTCTCCCGCACCTTTTCCAGCAGCCGCTCGATCGGATTGGGATTGGTCAGCACGGTGCGCGCATACGACGCCAGCAGCGACGCTTCCGTCCGCGCCCGCGCCGCCGCGGCACCCCGCCGGGCAGCGGAAGCCACGACCAGCGCCACCAGCACCGCCACCACGATCATCACAATGAGCGTGACGACGTTCTGCGGGCTGTGCACATTCAACGTGTAAAGCGGTGGCGTGAAGAAGAAATTCAACAGCCCGGCACCGAAAATCGCCGCCACCAGAGCCGGGCCGAGCCCACCCACCAATGCGACGACGACGGTGGCCAGCACGTAAAGAATCACATCGGTGGAAAACTCCACCGCATCGCGCAACAGCACGCCGAGACCGGTCGCGACGACCGGCAGCAGAATGCTCAGCACCCAGCCCATCACGAGCCGCGAAGGCGCCAGCGGGCTCGTGCCCAGCCGCGCGCGCAGCCGCCCGCCGGCGTAGGAGTGCGTGACCATGTGCACGTCGATCGGCCCGGACTGTTGCACCACCGTCGCTCCGATGCCCTCGTCGAAGAGCCGGGCGACCCGGGAGCGCCGCGAAGTGCCGACCACGAGCTGGGTCGCGTTGACCCCGCGCGCGAAATCGAGCAACGCGGTGGGCACGTCATCGCCGACCACGGCGTGGAAGGTCGCGCCGACTTCCTCGGCCAGCGTGCGGCAGCGGGACATCGCGGTCGGCCCGAGCCCGGCCAGCCCGTCGCCGCGCAGGATGTGCACGACCTGCAGTTCCGCGCCCGCCCGGTTGGCGATCCGGCTGGCGCGCCGGATCAGCGTTTCGCTTTCCGGCCCGCCGGTGATCGACACGACCACCCGTTCGCGCGTCTCCCACGTGTCGGTGATCTTCTGCTCGGCGCGGTAGCGCTGCAGTGCGACGTCGACCTGGTCGGCCACCCACAGCAGCGCCAGCTCGCGCAGCGCCGTGAGGTTGCCGGGCCGGAAGTAGTTGCCCAGCGCGGCATCGATGCGCTCGGCCGGGTAGACGTTGCCGTGCGCGAGCCGCCGCCGCAGCGCCTCCGGAGTGATGTCCACCAGCTCCAGCTGCTCCGCGCGGCGCACGACCTCGTCCGGCACGGTTTCCTGCTGGGTGACGCCGGTGATGCGCTCGACGACGTCGTTCAGGCTCTGCAGGTGCTGGACGTTGACCGTGGACAGCACGTCGATGCCCGCTTCGAGCAGCTCCTCGATGTCCTGCCAGCGTTTCTCGTGCCGTCCGCCGGGCACGTTCGTGTGCGCCAGCTCGTCCACGGCGACGACCTCGGGCGCGCGGGCGAGCACCGCGTCGAGGTCCATTTCGGCGAACTCGTGCGCGCGGTGGTGCACCGTGCGCCGCGGCACGATCTCCAGGCCGTCGAGCAGGTCGGCGGTCTTCTTGCGGCCGTGCGTCTCGACGAGGCCGACGACCACGTCGGTTCCGCGGTCGAGGCGGCGGCGGGCTTCGCCGAGCATGGCGAAGGTCTTGCCGACGCCCGGAGCCGCGCCGAGGTAAATGCGGAGTTCGCCTCGGCGCGGCTTCGGCGGTGTGTCAGGTGCGCTCACAGTGTTCAGTGTGCGCCAGGAGCGGCCGAATGCACGGCAAGGTTGAGCTGGAGCACATTCACGCCGGGCACGCCGATTCCGTTGCCGGTGGTGTTGTCCGCGACCACCTGCCGCACCTTCTCCTCGCTCAGCCCGGTGTTGCGCGCCACGCGAAGCACCTGCAGATCGGCGTACGCGACGCTGATCGCCGGGTCGAGGCCCGAGGCCGAAGCCGTCACCGCGTCCGCAGGCACCTCTCCCGGGTTGACGCCCTCGCGCTTGGCGATCAGCTCCCGCCGCTGCGCGATGGCCTTGGTGAGGTCCTCGTTGTACGGCCCCTTGTTGGACGGTCCCGACGTCGACGGATCACCCGGCCCGAGCACGTCCTTCGAGCCGGCGGAGGGCCGGTTGTGGAACCACGGGTCGTGCGCGGGGTCGGCGGGCACCGGGTCGATCCCGATCAGCGACGAGCCGACCGCCTGGCCGTTCTGCGTCACCACCGAGCCCTCGGCGTGCCCCTGGAGGCCGGGAATGCGGGACACCGCCCACACGCCCAGCGGGTAGACAACGCCGAGCAGCACGGTCATCGCGATGAGCAGGCGCAGGCCGGCCCAGGTCTGCTTGAGCAATACGTTCATGTCAGCCAATCCCTGGAATGTGGCGCACGATCAGGTCGATCACCCAGATCCCGAGGAACGGGCTCACGATGCCGCCGAGGCCGTAGACGAGCAGGTTGCGGCGCAGCAGCGCGGACGCCGACGACGGCCGGTACCGCACGCCGCGCAGGGCGAGCGGGATCAGCCCGACGATGATCAGCGCGTTGAAGATGACCGCGGACAGGATGGCCGACTTCGGCGTCGCCAGGTGCATGATGTTGAGCGCGCCGAGCTGGGCGAAGATGCCGGTGAACATCGCCGGCAGGATGGCGAAGTACTTCGCCAGGTCGTTCGCCACGCTGAACGTGGTGAGCGCGCCCCGGGTGATCAGCAGCTGCTTGCCGATCCCGACGATCTCGATCAGCTTCGTCGGGTTCGAGTCGAGGTCGACCATGTTGCCGGCCTCTTTCGCCGCCATGGTCCCGGTGTTCATCGCCACGCCGACGTCGGACTGCGCGAGCGCGGGCGCGTCGTTCGTGCCGTCGCCGGTCATCGCGACGAGCCTGCCGCCCTCCTGCTCCTTCTGGATGAGCGCCATCTTGTCCTCGGGCTTGGCCTCGGCGAGATAGTCGTCGACGCCCGCGTCCTCGGCGATGGCCTTCGCGGTGAGCGGGTTGTCGCCGGTGATCATCACCGTCTTGATGCCCATCGAGCGCAGTTCCTCGAAGCGCTCCTTCATGCCCGGCTTCACCACGTCCGACAGCCGGATCACGCCGCACACAGTCGCCGTGCCGCCGGCCGCTTCCGCGACCACCAGCGGGGTCCCGCCCTGCTGGCTGATCTCGTCCACGACTCGTTCGGTCTCGTCCGGCACGTCGCCGCCGTGATCGCGCACCCACTGGCGCACCGCCGACGTCGCGCCCTTGCGGACCTCGCGGCCGTCGAGGTCGACGCCGCTCATCCGGGTCTGCGCGGTGAACGGCACGAACTCGGCGAGCTTCTCGCTGTCGTCCGGCGCACCGGGCAGCCCGTGCTGCTCGGCGATCAGCTCGACGATGCTGCGGCCTTCCGGCGTCCCGTCGGCGAGGCTGGACAGCCGGGCCGCGCGCGCCAGGTCGTCCACAGTGGACTTGCCGACCGGGATCAGCTCGGTCGCGCGCCGGTTGCCGAAGGTGATCGTGCCGGTCTTGTCCAGCAGCAGCGTCGACACGTCCCCGGCGGCTTCGACCGCGCGGCCGGAGGTGGCGAGCACGTTGCGCTGCACCAGCCGGTCCATCCCGGCGATGCCGATCGCGCTCAGCAGCGCGCCGATCGTGGTCGGGATCAGGCAGACCAGCAGCGCGGTCAGCACGATCACCGACTGCTCGCTGCCGGAGTAGGCGGCCATCGGCTGCAGCGCCACGACGGCGAGCAGGAAGATGATGGTCAGCGTCGACAGCAGGATGGTCAGCGCGATCTCGTTCGGCGTCTTCTGCCGGGAAGCGCCTTCCACCAACGCGATCATCCGGTCCACAAAGGACTCGCCGGGCTTGGTGCTGATCCGCACCACGATCCGGTCGCTCAGCACCGTGGTGCCGCCGGTGACCGCCGACCGGTCGCCGCCGGACTCCCGGATCACCGGGGCCGACTCGCCGGTGATGGCCGATTCGTCGACCGTGGCGATGCCCTCGACGACGTCGCCGTCGCCCGGGATCACCTGGCCTGCCTCGACCACCACGCGGTCGCCGACGCGCAGGTCCACGCCGGGCACCTGCTCCTCGGAGCCGTCCTCGGTGAGCCGCCGCGCGACAGTCTCCTTCTTGGTCCGCCGCAAGGATTCCGCCTGTGCCTTGCCGCGCCCTTCGGCGACCGCCTCGGCCAGGTTCGCGAACACGACGGTGAACCACAGCCACACCGCGATGAGGATCGAGAACACGCTCGGGTCGGTGATCGCGAAGACAGTGGTCAGGACCGAACCGGCCCACACCACGAACATCACCGGGTTTTTGAGCTGGTGGCGCGGGTTCAGCTTGCGCAGCGCGTCCGGCATGGACGACCACAGCTGCTTCGGGCTGAACACGCCCGCGCCGACGCGGCCAGCGTTTTCTACGTGGTGCTGCGTCTCCTCTTCGGGAGTCCGCTCCTGGGTGATGGTCATGCCAACGCCTCTGCAATCGGCCCCAGCGCGAGCGCCGGGATGAACGTGAGAGCCGCGACGAGGACGACGGTGCCGGTCAGCAGCGTCCCGAACAGCGGCCCGGTGGTGGGCAGCGTGCCCGACGTTTCGGGGACTTTCTTCTGCGAGGCGAGCGAACCCGCCAGGCAGAGCACCGCGACGATGGGCACGAACCGGCCGATCAGCATGGCCACCGACAGCGACGACTGGAACCAGTCGCTAGTCGCGGTGAGGCCGCCGAAGGCACTGCCGTTGTTGTTGCCCGCGGACGTGTAGCCGTAGAGGACTTCGGACAGCCCGTGCGGGCCCGAGTTCGCGAGCGCGTCTCGCGTGCTCGGGATCATCAAGGCGATGCCGGACCCGAGCAGCACCACGACGGGCATCGCCAGCATCGAGATCGCCGCGCAGGTGACCTCGCGCTTGCCGAGCTTCTTGCCCAGGTACTCCGGCGTCCGGCCGACCATCAGCCCGGCCAGGAACATCGCGATCACGGCCATCACGAGGATGCCGTACAGCCCGGTGCCGACACCGCCCGGCGAAACCTCGCCGAAGAGCATGTTGAGCATCGTGCCCCCGCCGCCGAGGCCGGAGAGGCTGTCGTGCGCGCCGTTCACCGCGCCGGTCGAAGTGCCGGTGGTGGTGTCGGCGAACAACGACGTCCCGCCGATGCCGAACCGCTGTTCCTTGCCTTCGAGATTCGCTCCCGCGGCCAGTGCGGACGGGCTGTTCGTGCGCGCCTCGGACGTCCAGATCACCGCGAGCATCGCGGTCCACAGCCCGGCCATCACCGACAGCAGGACGTAGCCCTGCTTGCGGTTGCCCACGAGCTGCCCGAAGGCGCGGGTGAGGCAGACCGGGATCACCAGGATCAGGAACATCTCGATGACGTTGGTCCAGACGTTCGGGTTCTCGAACGGATGCGCGGAGTTGGCGTTGAAGATGCCGCCGCCGTTCGTGCCGAGTTCCTTGATCACTTCCTGGCTCGCCGCCGGAGCCAGCGCGATCGTGCTGCCGCTGCCGTCCGGGTTCGTCACCGCGACACCGGAACGGAGGCTCTGCACCACGCCGAGCGCCACGAGGACGATCGCGAACACGAACGCCATCGGCAGCAGCACGCGGATCGTGCCGCGGGTCAGGTCGACCCAGAAGTTGCCGAGCCGGTCGGTGCGCGAGCGGACGAACCCGCGCGTCACCGCGATCGCCACGGCGAGCCCGACGCCCGCGGACAGGAAGTTCTGCACGGTGAGCCCGGCCATCTGGACGAAGTGGCCCATGGTCGTCTCGGGCGTGTAGGACTGCCAGTTCGTGTTGGTCACGAACGAAACCGCGGTGTTGAACGCGACGGCGGGCGACACCGGGCCGCGGCCGAAGTTCCACGGCAGGATCGACTGCAGGCGCTGCAGCAGGTACAGCAGGATCACCGAGACGAACGAGAAGCCGAGCACGCCGGAGGCGTAGGTCTTCCAGTGCTGCTCGGTGTTCGGGTCGACCCGGACGACCTTGTACAGGGCCTTCTCGACCCGCAGGTGCTTCTCGGTCGAGAAGACGCGGGCGAGGTAGTCGCCGAGGGGTTTGTAGACCACCGCGAGGGCGACCAGGAGCACGCCGGCTTGCAGGAAGCCGGCCGCGACGTCACTCATCTCAGAATTTCTCCGGCCTCACGAGGGCGACGAACAGGTAGCCGAGGAGGCCAAGCGCCAGCAGTCCGCCGACGATGTTGGCCACGGTGCCCGCGCCGCTCACAGCTTCTCCAGCCCGCGCAGGACACCGGCGAGCACTACGAAAACGCCGATGAGCAATAGGGCGTACAGCAAATCCGCCACGAGGCACCTCTCAGGAAGGGTCACCCGGCACGGGGTGACCGTCGGTCGAGAGCCACTGTGCGGTCGTCGCGGAGCGTAAGCACCCGCGTCTGACGCCTCCTTGACGCCGCGACCTGGGGGCGTTTACGGGATCTTGACGGCCGGTGACCCGGGCCACTACGTCGAGCGCCCATCGGGGTCTCCAGGGCAGTTGACTGTCCGTAGTTGGTGGGTGACTTGCGGCACAACGCGTAGCGGATCAAGGACAGAGAGTGCAATTCGGGCAGACAAGGATCGGGGGTTCGTGTTACACCTGAGTAACCAATAGTTGTATCAGCTAACTAACTAACTTCCGGGAGGTCTCGCATGTGCGGAATCGCGGGCTGGGTTTCCTACGACACCGATCTCACGCAGCAGCAGGAGATCGCGGACGCGATGACCGAAACCATGGCCTGCCGCGGACCCGACGACCGGGGCACGTGGGTCCGCCGCTCGGTCGCGCTCGGCCATCGCCGGCTCGCCATCATCGACCTGCCGGGCGGACGGCAGCCGATGAGCGTCAAGACGCCGAACGGCGAGGTCGCGATGGTCTACAGCGGGGAGGCCTACAACTTCTCCGAACTCCGTGAAGAACTCACGAAGCTGGGCCACCGCTGGGAGACCGACAGCGACACCGAGGTCGTGCTGCACGGGTACCTGCAGTGGGGCACCGAGGTCGTGGACCACCTCAACGGCATGTACGCGTTCGCGATCTGGGACGAGCGCGACCAGAAGCTCGTGATGATCCGCGACCGGATGGGCATCAAGCCGTTCTACTACTACCCCACCCGCGACGGCGTCCTGTTCGGTTCCGAGCCGAAGGCGATCCTGGCGAACCCGTTGGCGCGCAAGGTGGTCGACAGCGACGGCCTGCGCGAGCTGATGGGCTTCACGAAGCGTCCGGGCTGGTCGCTGTGGAAGGGCATGTACGAGGTCGACCCGGCCACCGTCGTCACCGTGACCCGTGAGGGCATCAACACCCGCACGTACTGGAAGCTCGACGCGAAGCAGCACACCGACGACCAGGAGACGACGGTCGAGCGCGTGCGCGAGCTGATGACCGACATCGTCAACCGGCAGCTGATCGCCGATGTGCCGCGCTGTGTGCTGCTGTCCGGCGGGCTCGACTCCAGCGCCGTCACCGGCCTGGCCGCCGCCCGGCTGGCCGAGGAGGGCGAGCAGCTGCGGACGTTCTCGGTCGACTTCTTCGGGCAGGAGGAGAACTTCCAGCCCGACGAAATGCGCGACACCCCCGACTCGCCCTACATCCGCGACGTCGCCAAGCTCGTCGGTTCCGCGCACCAGGACGTGATGCTGAACCCGGCGGACTTGAGCGACCCCGAGATCCGCCGGAAGGTGCTGCGCGCCCGCGACATCCCGTCCGGGCTCGGCGACATGGACACGTCGCTGTACTTGCTGTTCAAGGCGATCCGCGGCGAATCGACGGTCGCGCTGTCCGGCGAATCGGCCGACGAGGTGTTCGGCGGGTACCGCTGGTTCCACGACGAGGCGGCGGTCAGCGCGGACACCTTCCCGTGGCTGGCGTTCCGCAACAGCCTGATGGAGAACCGGGCCTCGCTGCTCGAACCGGGCCTGGCGAAGAAGCTCGACGTGGATTCGTACGTCGCCGACCAGTACCGCACCGCGGTGTCCGAAGTGGACTTGCTGGACGGCGAATCCGAGCGGGACTCCCGGATGCGGGTCATCTGCAACCTGCACCTGACCCGCTTCGTGCGGCAGCTGCTCGACCGCAAGGACCGCATGTCGATGGCGGTGGGCCTGGAGGTGCGCGTGCCGTTCTGCGACCACCGGCTCGTCGAGTACGTCTACAACACGCCGTGGTCGCTGAAGACCTACGACGGCCGGGAGAAGAGCCTGCTGCGGCACGCGACCAAGCACGTGCTGCCCGCGTCGGTGCGGGACCGGGTGAAGAGCCCGTATCCGTCCACTCAGGACCCGGGCTACGCGATCGCGCTGCAGCAGCAGCTCAAGGAAGCCTTGGCGCAGAAGGACAACCCGATGTTCCAGATGGTCGGCCGGGAGTGGCTGCAGCAGTCGGCGGAGACCGACCCGGCGGCGATCAGCCCGACCCAGCGGGCCGGCATGGACCGTGCTCTGGACCTGCACCACTGGTTCGACATGTACTCGCCGGAACTGGAACTCGACTGACCTTCCGCCCGCACCGTCCCAATGCCGCATTGAGGTTTTCTCGGTAGCGGGTGCGGTCTCGATGTCCGTGAGGGGAACCCTGGGGGACTCTGAGTCCCTCAGGGTTCCCCTCACGGACTTCCGCCGGAGCCGGGCCGCGCGAACCCGGCGGCGCGCGGGGTTTTCCGCCCGGCCAGCGGCTCCGGTAGGCGAGGCGAAGGTCCGCGAGCGGTCAGAGTTCCAGGTGCGCGTCGATCTCCGCGCCGTGCACGTCCAGTTCCGCGCCCGTTCCGCTCAGCAGCCGCCGGGCCGCCGCATTGTCCACTGTGGTCGTCGCGACGAACTTCGCCGCGCCGCCGTCGCGGGCCGCGTCCAGCAGCACCGCGGTCACCTTCCGGCCGATCCCGCGGCCGCGCGCCGAACGGCCGAGCCACACCCCGGCCTCGACCTCCAGCGCGGACCGTCCCGAGACCGGCCGCAGCCGGGCCGCTCCGCGGACCTCGCCGTCGACCTCCACGACCCACGTCGTCTCGATGGCCGTGTCCGGGTTGAGGGATCGTCGGCGGTGAAACGCGAGAAACGCTTCGCGGCGGGCTTCTGTCCAGCCGGCCGGGCCTTCCACCGGCGGCATGACCTCGGCCGGTTCAGCGTCGGCCACCGCGGCCGCCAAAAGCCGCTCAAGCCCCGGCTCGTCGAGCGGGATCAGCACGATCTCGGATTCTCCGGATCCAGGCACGCCCCGCAGCTTGGCATGCGAAGCCGCCGAGCGCTACCCGTTCGGCCCAGTCGTTACCACGGAACGGGCTTGCCGAAGCGGTCGAGGAACTGCAGCCCCGGCTCGCCCGCCCGCGCTTCGAGCACGTCGACGACCGCGGGGATGCTTTCCTCGGGCAGCAACGGCGCGTCCGGCCCGCCGAGCCGCGTCCGGTTGTGACCGGGGTCGATGAGCAGTTTCGTCCGCCCGTCACTCTCCTGCCGGGTGGCGTAGCTGCGCATGAGCTGGTTGAGCGCAGCCTTGCTCGCCTTGTACAGCTCGTATCCGGGTTCGGTGTTCATCGAGATGCTGCCCTGCTCGGACGACATCACCGCGACCGTCCCGCCCGGCTTGACCAGATCGTGCAGTCCTTCGAGGACTTTCAACGGGCTCAACGCGTTGGTGATCATCACCTCGGCGAACATCGCCGCCGGCACTTCGCCGATCGGCAGGTTCCCCTGATTGATCGCCGCGTTCACGAAAAGCAGATCGAGCGGACCGTCCACTCTGCCGCGCAGCGCCGCGATCTGCGCGTCGTCAGTCATCTCCAGCTGCTCTGTCCGCATCCCTTCCCTGTGCACCGTCCCGTTCCGGGTGGTCGCGATGACCTCCCACCCGCGCCGGTCCAGCTCGGTGACCAGCACCAACCCCAGCCCCCGCGAAGCTCCGACCACCAATGCCCGGCGTTGCGCCATGGCCGCTCCCTTGCCTAGACGAGACGTCACGTCTAGACAGTAGCACGGTAAGGTGTCCGGCATGCCCGCCGTGAATTCCCAGCCCCGCAGGGCACGCTCCGGCAACCGGCGCGACGAGGCCGCTCGCGTCGCCGTGCTCCACGCCGCCGACGACCTGCTGGTCGAGCACGGCTTCGGCGCGCTGACCGTCGAAGCGATCGCCCGCCGCGCCGGGGTCGCGAAGCAGACGATCTACCGCTGGTGGCCGTCCAAGGTCGAAATCCTGCTGGACACGCTCATCGAGGACACCGCGAAACGCCTGCCCGTCCCCACGGAACTGCCGACAGCCAGCGGCATTCGCGCGTATCTGCGCGACTTCGCGGACTTCCTCGCCGCGGACCCGGCCGGCAAATGCCTGCTGACGCTCCTGGCCGAAGCCCAGCACGACCCGGGCACCGCGGCGAGCTTCCACGAGCGTTACCTGGAACCGCGCCGGATCGCCGAAATCGAGATGCTGACCAGGGCGACCGAGGCGGGCGAGGTATCTCCGGTGCTGGGCCCGGAGGCCACAATGGACGCTTTGCTCGGGCCGATCGTCTACTGTGCACTGACCGGGGTGGCGGTGCCGCGGGATTTGGTGGATACGTTGGCGGAGAACATTCTTCGCCCGCGCGCCTGACTTACCGCCGCACCTCGGCGACCCGCACCGGACGGTTCTCCCGCCGCGAAACCTCGCACGCCTCGGCGATGTAGAACGCCTCCAGCGCGTCCGCCGCCCCGGCTGGCGAGGGGGTCCGCCCGGCGGCCACATCCAGGAACGTCCGCAGCTCAGCGGCATAGGCCGGACGGAACCGTTCCATGAACCCGGGATACGCAGGTCCCGGCAATGGCGTGAAGCCGGGCTCCACTGACCGCAACGGGGCCTGATCGTCCAAGCCCACCACCGCATTCCCCAGCGAACCAAGCGCCTCGAAGCGGACATCATAGCCCGCGCCGTTGTAGCGCGTCAGCGAAACCGTCGCGAGGGTGCCGTCGTCGAGAGTCATCGCCACCGCCGCGGTGTCGACGTCTCCGGCATCCGCGAAGAACTGCTCGCCCTTGTTGCGTCCCACCGCGAATACTTCCTCGACCTCCCGGCCGGTCACCCAGCGGAGGATGTCGAAGTCGTGCACCCCGCAGTCCCGGAACAAGCCGCCGGAATGCGCGATATAGGCCGCAGGCGGCGGTGCCGGGTCCAAAGTGGTCGCCCGGACACTGTGCAGCCAGCCCAATTTCCCGCTCTCCACCGCGGCCCGCGCGGCTTGGTAGCCCGCGTCGAACCGGCGCTGGAAACCGATCTGCACCGGTACGTCCGAGTCCGCGATCCGGTCGATCACCGCGAGCGTGCCGGGGATGTCCGCGGCGACCGGCTTTTCGCAGAACACCGGCACCCGTGCGTCGACCGCCTGGATGATCAGCTCGGGATGCGCGTCGGTGGCCGCTGCGATCACCAAACCGTCGAGGCCCGCCTGGAACAACGCGTCGATGCCCTCGGCCGCCTCCACGCCCAGGTTCGCCGCCACTGCCTGCGCCCGTGCCGGATCCACGTCCGCGACGACCACCGACGTGACCTCGTCAAAGCCCGCGAGCGTTTCCGCGTGCGCGGCCCCGATCCGTCCGGCCCCTGCCAGTCCCAACCTCATCGCTGTGCCTCCCCTGAGTTCGGCCCCGTGGTCTCCCGCACGACCAGGGACGGATGAAGCAGATGCCGCACCGGTTCGGTGCGTTCACCCCGTACCCGTTCCAATAACGCGTCGAAGGCCAGCCGGGCCATTTCGGCGCGCGGCTGGTCCACTGTGGTCAGTGAGATGTGCCGGAGAGAAGCCAGCGACGTGTTGTCGTAGCCGACCACCGAAACGTCCTCCGGCACCCGCAAACCGTGTTCCTCAAGCGCCGAGATCGCGCCGACGGCGTTGAAGTCGTTGCCCGCCAGCAGCGCCGTCGGCCTCGGCGAATACGAGGACAGCAGCTCCTGCACGGCTTTCTCGCCCGCGGTGTCGGTGTGTTCGCTGCGCACCACGATCGGCTCCAGCCCGTGCGACCGCATCGCCTGCCGGAAGCCTCGCCGCCGTGCCGCGGCACCCGCCGCTCCGCCGCCGTCGAGGTGCGCGATCCGGCGATGCCCCAGCTGTACCAGGTGCTCGACCGCCAACGCCGCGCCAGCCTCGCCGTCGTCGTTCACGGTGTCCACTGAGGACAGTCGAGAAGTACGCGACACCAGCACTACCGGACACTGCCGCGCCGCGGCCTCGATCGCAGCGGCCGGAACCACCGGCGACAACAGCACCACGCCAGCCGGACGGAACGACAGCAGACTGCGCAGCGCCGCGCCTTCCCGCGAAGGCATTCGGCCGCCGGTGTTGAGAATCAGGTCGAAACCGGCCGCCTGAGCAGCGGCGTCCAGCCCTTCCACCACATCGGCGAAGAACGCGTTGCGCAGGTCGTTCACCATCACGCCGAGCACCGTGGAGGTCCGGCTCGCGAGAGACCGGGCCATGACGTGCGGCGAATAACCCAGCTCCTCAGCCGCTTTCACCACGGCCGCGCGCCGCCGCGCCGACACGTTCGGCGCGTTGCGCATCACGAGCGACACCAGCGCACGAGAGACGCCGGCGCGCGCGGCGACGTCCTCCATCGTGGGCTTCCCCATCTGAAAACCTCCCCGGAGAAGCGCTTGACGCGACGGTCCGGACGCTACAAGCTTAGAGCGCTCTAATCAAGGCGTGTCCCCCGACCGGAGAGGGATCCATGACCGCGAAGATCCGCGTCGCCGCCGCCCCGATCTCGTGGGGAGTCTGCGAGGTGCCCGGTTGGGGCCGGGTGCTCGACGCCCCGTCGGTACTCGGCGAGATGGCCGAACTAGGCGTCACCGCAACGGAATTGGGCCCGCCGGGCTATCTCCCGCGCGAACCGGCCGAGCTGAAAGCGCTTCTGGAAAGCCACCGGCTCGAACTCGTCGGCGGCTTCCTCGCCGTGCCGCTGCACGAAAATCCGGCCGCTGCGATCGCCGAAGCAGAAGAATCAGCCGCACTCTTCGCTGCCTGCGGCGGCGGAATGCTCGTGCTCGCCGCAGCGACCGGCCTTGACGGTTACGACGAACGGCCCGCACTCACCGCCGCCGAATGGTCCACTTTGGTCCGCACCGCGGGCAAGATCCGTGACGTGGCCGCGAAACACGGGCTGCAAACCGTGCTGCACCCCCACGTCGGCACCCACGTCGAAACCGAGGCCGAGGTCGAACGCTTCCTCGCCGACTCCGATCTCCAGCTCTGCCTGGACACCGGCCACCTGCTGATCGGCGGCGCCGACCCGGTCGCGCTCGCGCAACGGCACCCGCGGCGGATCGGCCACTTGCATCTCAAGGACGTCCGCGGCGAGCTGGCCGAAGCCGTCCGGGCGGGCAAGCTGCCGTACGCCGAAGCGGTCGGCAAGGGTCTCTACGTACCGCTCGGCAAGGGCGACGTGGACCTCGAAGCCATGGTCCGCTCCGTCGCCGAAGCGGGCTACGACGGCTGGTACGTGCTGGAACAGGACACCGCGCTGAGCGACGACAGCCCAGTCGACCGCCCCGGCCAGGACGTTGCGGCCAGTCTTTCGTACCTACGGAACATCACCGGCTGACAAGCGAGGAGAGACAACGATGTCCCATCGCTGGAAGCGCGCCGGCCGCGCAGTGGCGAGCCTGCTGGCCGCGGGCTGGCTGCTGGCCGCGTGCACCGGGCCGGCCGCCGAACCGAAGACGACCGCGCCCGCCGCCGCTCCGGCGCCGTCCGGGCCGCTGAAGGTTTCGGTGATCACGCACGGCACCGCGGGCGACGCGTTCTGGAACGTGGTGAAGAACGGTGCCGAAAAGGCGGGCAAAGACCTTGGCGTGCAAGTGGAATACACCTCGGATGGCGATCCGGGCGCACAGGCGAAGCTGATCGACAACGCGGTCGCACAGCGGACCGGCGGGCTCGTGGTGTCGATGGCGAACCCGGAAGCACTGCGTCCGTCCATTGAGGCCGCAGTGCGGGCCGGAATCCCGGTGATCACCATCAATTCCGGCGAGGACAAGAGCGCGGCGTACGGCGCGCTCACGCACGTCGGGCAGAACGAGTCGATCGCCGGCGAGGAAGCCGGGAAGAAGTTCAAGGACCTCGGCAAGCACAAGCTGCTGTGCGTGATCCACGAGGCGGGGAACGTCGGGCAGGCGCAGCGCTGCGACGGCGCGAAGACCGGGTTCGCCGGTGCCGTCCAGACGCTGCAGGTGGACATCTCCAACCCGACCGACGCCGAGTCGCGCATCCGCGGCGCGGTCCAGACCGACTCGTCGATCGACGCGGTCCTCACGCTGAACTCGCAGGTCGCCGCCCGTGCGGTGAGCGCGGTCAAGTCGGTGGGGTCGAAGGCGCAGGTCGCCACGTTCGACCTCAACTCCGACGTCGTCGCCGCGATCAAGGCGGGCGACGTGCTGTTCGCGGTCGACCAGCAGCAGTACGAACAGGGCTATCTCCCGGTGCAGTTCCTGAAGCTGTACCGGGACAACGCGAACGTCGTCGGCGGCGGCAAACCGGTGCTCACCGGACCCGATCTGGTCGACAAATCCACAGTGGACAAGGTCGGCCAGTACGTGCAAAGGGGCACCCGATGACGACCCTCGACGAACGGCTGGCGAAGCCGCGGCTGACCGACCGGCTGGTGGTGCGCCCGGAGATCGGCGCGCTGCTCGGCGCGGTCGTGGTGTTCCTGTTCTTCACCTTCGTGACCGACGAGTTCTTCAGCGCCGGCGGAGCCGCGACCTGGCTGGACGACGCGGCGACGCTGGGCATCATGGCGGTGGCCGTGTCGCTGCTGATGGTCGGCGGCGAGTTCGACCTGTCGGCGGGCGTGATGACCGCGTCGACGTCGCTGGTCACCGCGATCCTCGCCACGCAAGCGGGCTGGAACGTGTGGCTCGCGCTGCTCGTCTCGCTGGCGTTCGCGCTGGCGGTCGGCGCGTTCAACGGCTGGCTCGTGATGAAAACCGGGCTGCCGAGCTTCATCGTCACCCTCGGCACTTTCCTTGCCCTGCAAGGCTTGAACCTCGGCGTCACCCGGCTGGTCACCGGCACCGTGCAGGTTTCGGGCATGCGCTCGACCGACGGTTACGCGTCCGCCGGGTTCGTCTTCGCCTCCACTGTGGACATCGGCGGCACCCCGTTCCAGATCTCCATCGTCTGGTGGCTCGGCGCGATCGCGGTGGCCGCGTGGCTGCTCGTGCGGACGCGTTTCGGCAACTGGATCTTCGCGGTCGGCGGGTCCGCCCCGAGCGCCCGCTCGGTCGGCGTTCCGGTGGTGCGCACCAAGATCCTGCTGTTCATGGGCACCGCGCTGGCCGGATGGCTGGTCGGCTCGATCAACATCCTGCGGTTCGCGAGCGTGCAGGCGAACCAGGGCATCGGGCTGGAATTCCAGTACATCATCGCCGCGGTGATCGGCGGCTGCCTGCTGACCGGCGGATTCGGCTCGGCCGTCGGCGCGGCGATCGGCGCGCTGATCTTCGGCATGGCGCGCCAGGGCATCGTGTTCGCCGGCTGGGACAACGACTGGTTCATGCTGTTCCTCGGGATCATGCTGCTGGCGGCGGTCCTGGTCAACAACGCACTGCGGCGGCGCGCGGAAAGGGTCCGGCGATGAACGCTCTCCTCGAAGTGAAGAACGTCGGCAAGCGGTACGGCACCGTGGTCGCGCTGCGCGAAGTGTCCACAGTGGTCAACGCGGGCGAAGTCACCTGCGTGCTGGGCGACAACGGCGCGGGAAAGTCCACTTTGATCAAGATCCTCGCCGGCGTGCATCAGCACGACGAAGGCGAGTTTCTGGTCGAGGGGGCACCGGTGCGGTTCGCGTCGCCTCGCGAAGCGCTGGACCGCGGAATCGCCACGGTGTACCAGGATCTCGCGGTCGTGCCGCTGATGAGCGTGTGGCGCAACTTCTTCCTCGGCTCCGAACCGACCGTCGGCTTCGGCCCGTTCCGTGCGCTGGACCGGCGCAAAGGCCGCGAGCTGACGAAGAAGGCGCTCGCCGAGATGGGCATCGACCTGCGGGATGTCGAACAACCGGTCGGCACCCTGTCCGGCGGCGAACGGCAGTGCGTGGCGATCGCGCGTGCGGTCCACTTTGGCGCGAAGGTGCTGATCCTCGACGAGCCGACCGCCGCGCTGGGCGTGAAGCAGGCCGGGGTGGTGCTGAAGTACGTGGCCCAGGCCCGCGACCGGGGCCTGGGCGTCGTCCTGATCACGCACAACCCGCACCACGCGTATCCGGTGGCCGACCGCTTCCTGCTGCTCAAACGCGGCGCGGCACTCGGGTCTTATGAGAAGGCGGAGATCGAGTTGACCGAGCTGACCCGGCAGATGGCGGGTGGGGCAGAGCTAGAGGCGCTGGAGCACGAGTTGCGGTCGTGAGTGGCAATCACGGTTAGAACCGCGATTGCCACTCACGAGGTCACCTTCTCCAGCCAAGGCCGCACCACCGGCAGCACAGCCGCGGCCTGCATCGCGCTCATGTGATCCAGCCCGTCCAGCACCTCCACACTCCACCCGCGCGCCTCCAGTTCGGCCCGCTCGCGCAGCAACGGCCCAGCGATGTCGACGGTCACCCCGCCCCACCTCTCGCCGTACTCGATCCGATCCTCCGACCCCGCGAAACACAGTCGAGGACACGACAGCTCGACCGCCCGGTCGTCGAAGTCTCGCAACGCCTCGTACAACGTCACGAACTGCTTCGTCTGCCCCGTGGACAACGTCACGTCGACCGAGTCCCAGTCCCCCGGTTCGGCCTTAGACGCGGTCGTCGGCCCAGCTAGCGCCATCTCGTGCGTCGCCCGGGTCACCGCCAGCATCGCCGCATACGGCCCGTCCAGCGGCGGATACCCGCCCATCACCAGGGCGTCCAGCCGATCCGTGCGCAACGCCAGCTGCAGCCCGGACAGCGCCAGCCACGAGTAGCCGTAGTACGAAAACCGCTCCGCCCCGGCCGCGTCCGCCACCGCCAGGAGGTCGGCCGCGACCACCTCCGGCGCCAGGTCGGCCGGGTGCGCCATCCGGTGCCCCTGGTAGTCGAAGGCCACCACCCGGAACCCGGCGAATCCCGCGATCAGCGAACGGCCCAGCTCCGGGTCGGCTCCCCACTGCCGGGCCGCCTCGGCTTCCGGTCCCTCGGCGGGCCGGGGGTCGACCGGGAGCAGCAGCACCGGCCCGTCCCCCTGCACCTGTGCTTCGATCCGCGTGCCGTCGTGCAGAGTAGCTTCAGCCATCTCATCTCTTTACGTCGTAAAGTATCGCCGGAGCTGAGAGTACTATACGACGTAAAGAGATGTCGAATCAGCGGGTGACGGCCGGCGACACGGCGTCGGCGACGAGCTTGCGCGGTGCCCCGGACCCGTCCGCGGGCACCGCCCACACGGCGTTCTCCAGCCCGTACAGGATGGTGTGGTCGTCCTGCCACAACGCCTGGTCGTCCACGCTGCGAGTCTCGGCGAGCGCAGTCTCCCGCATCGTCTTGAGGTCGAGCACGGACAGCCGCCAGACACCCTCTCCGACCTTCTTCTTGAACGCGATCCGCGTTTCGTCCGGCGACAGCGACGGGCATTCCACGTTCTCCCGCAAGGCTTTCCCGCGGTACGTGTCGTAATCGCCTTCGATCAGGTAGGTCTTGCCCTTGGTGCCGAGCGTCGAATAGAACCGCTTGCCGTCCTTGGCGAAGGTGATGCCCCAGTAGTTGACGTCGGCGGAGAAGTACCGCTTCCCGTCGACCAGGACCGGCAGCTCCTCGATCGTCTTCTCCAGCTCGCCGTTGTCCAGCTGGTAAACGCCGGAGCGAGTCGAGAACCCGGTCGCAGCATAGGAATCGCCAGTGACGAACAGCGTCCAGTACACCCGCTTCCCGTCCGGCGAAACACGAGCCCGGCTCGGCGTCCCCGGCAGGTAGTCCTTGTGCACAGTGCCGAGATTCCGGTCGAGGACGCTGAAATCGCTGACCGCCGGCAACGTTCCCGGACGCACCGCGAGACACATCCCCGTCGTGCCGGACACCGCGAACCGGTCGCACTTCAAATCACTGAACTTCGGCGCGGCACCGGGATTCGCCAGCGGAACGACGCCGACGTTGCCTGTTTTAGTGCTACGAAAGAACAACTGCCCGGGCGCGAGCGAAAGATGCTCCACCTTCGCGGGCTCAGCCGGACTGGGCCGCGCGGCAACGGTGTAGACAACCGCGGCAGCCGCGAGCACCACGGTGCCGACAACAGCGAGAAGGGCCTTTTTCATTTACGCACCGGCCTTGCGAAAGCGGCGCCCAGCGCCACGACAGCGAGCGCTCCGGCCGCCACGAGGACCGCGGGCTGCAGGTCCCACAAGGTCCAGGCGAGTCCGAAGAGGACAGACGAAAGCATGCGGGCGGCGGCCTGTCCAGTTTGGACCACCGCGAGTCCGGTCGCCCGGAGATCAGCGGGCACCAACGGCCCGGCGGCCGCCATGAGCACCCCGTCGGTAGCCGCGTAGAACACACCGTGCAGCCCCAACGCGAGCGCCGCGAGCCAGAATCCCGACACCGGCCCGCACAACGCGACCAACGCGGCGACGAGCGCGACGTGCCCGCCGAGAAACACCGGCCAGCGCCCGATCTTGTCCGCCAGCTTGCCCAGCGGAACGGCCAGCACCAGATACACCCCGGCCGTCCCGAGCGGCAGCAGCGGGAAGAACGTCGCCGCGACGTCCCAGCGCCGTTGCAGCACCAGGTACACGAAGGAATCGCCGAGCGTCACGAACCCGAGCAGCGCCGCCCACACCGCGACCCGGCGGAAACCCCGCTCGCGCAACAGCCCGAACGCGGCCCGCACGGACACCGCGGCCCGGTCGGCGATTTCCTGTTTGTGGTCGCGGACGAACAACGCCAGCAGCATGACCGCGATCGCCGCGATGCAGAAGCTGGTGAAGAACACCGACGTGTAGCTGCCGAGGCTCAGCGCGAGCACGGCCATCGCGACGAGCGGGCCGAGGAACGCGCCGACGGTGTCCATCGCGCGGTGCACGCCGAACGACCGGCCGAGCGTGTCGGGCTCGCTGGACAGCGAGATCAACGCGTCGCGCGGGGCGGTGCGCAGCCCCTTGCCGGTGCGGTCGGCGGCGAGCACCACGCCGATCGCCGCGACCGACGAACCGGCCGCGACCAGGCCGAGCTTGCACACCGCGGACAAGCCGTAGCCGAACCCGGCGACCGCCTTGAGCCGGCGCCACCGGTCGGCCAGATGCCCGCCGAGCACGCGGACCACGGCGGTGGCTCCCGCGTAGAGCCCGTCGAGCAGGCCGAACTGCAGCGGGTTCAGCCCGAGGCCGAGCACCAGGTAGAGCGGGAGCACCGCGGTCACCATCTCCGAGGAGATGTCGGTGACCAGGCTGACCGCGCCGAGTGCGACGACGTTCGCCGACACCCGGCGCAGGCCGGTCTTGCGCTCGGTGCCCGCCGCGACGTCCGAACTACGGCTTGCCGCGATGTACATGCCCGGCCCCTAGTTGTGGCAGGTGTAGGTCGGGCTGCTGTCCTGGACCTTGCCGTCGAGACCGATCAGCTGCTCGGAGAACGTCGTGTCGGTCATCGTCAGCTTCAGCACGCCGAAGGTGTCCTTGAGCAGCTTCGCCGTGGTCGGGTGCGCGGAGTGGACCGGGTACGGGTTCGCCCCGCCCATGCCGCCGATGATCTCGACCGGGCCCGCCGGGTCCGCCTTGCCGCTCGCGTTCTGCGGGACGAACCGCTCGTAGTGGTGGTCGTGGCCGTTGAGGACCAGGTCGACCTTGTTCTGCGCGAACAGGTCCCACAGCTGCTTGGAACCGCGCTGGTCGCCGTGGTCGCCGGAGCTCCACCGCGGGTGGTGGTAGTACGCCGCGACGCAGCCCTTGGTGTTCTTCGCCAGATCCTGCTTGATCCAGTTCATCTGGTCGGTGTCTTCCAGCTGGCCGCCGTCCTTGTCGTCGACGAAGCCGTTGGAGTCGAGGGCGATGAAGTGCCAGTTGCCCATTTCCCAGCTGTAGTACCGTTTCCCGTTCGGCGTGGCGATCTTGCCGAAGTACTGCTCGTAGGCCTCGAACGGCTTGTTGTCGTCGTAGGTCTCGTGGTTGCCGGGGATCGGGTGCGTGATGCTCTTGAACTTGCCCCAGGTCTTGTCGTAGTAGTCCTTGAAGTTCTGCAGCGTCAGCCCGGTGTCCTCGGCGTCGTACTGGTTGTCGCCCATGGTGATCACTGCGGCGGGGTTCATCCCCTGAACCAGCTTCGCGGTCTTCGGGTGCACGCAGCTGGAACTGCTGGCGGTGCACTGTTCGGCGATGTCGCCGGCCGCGGCGAGGACAAAGCTGGTGCCCGCGTTCCCCGGCTTCGTGTGCACCTTGACCGGCCCGCTCACCGGCGAGGTGTTCCCGGCGGCGTCCTTGGCGCGGACGGTGTAGGTGTAATCGGTGTCCGGCGAAAGGCCGTTGTCGGTGTAGGACGTGGTCGTGCTGGTGGCGACGGACTTGCCGTCCCGGAGGACCTCGTACCCGCTGACGCCGACGTTGTCGGTCGCGGCGGCCCAGGTCAGCGCGGCACTGTTCGAGCCGACTTCGCCCGCCGCGAGGTTCGACGGCGCGGTCGGCGCCTGAGTGTCGCCGGACGAGTCCGGGGTGCCGTACGCCTGGAGTTCCCAGAGCGAGTAGCCGTACTTCGTGGCGCGCTCGGTGCCGACGAAGCGGAGGAACCGGCCGTGCCCGGACAACCCGGTGAGGTCGTCGGTCTTGCCGTCGCCGTTGGTGATCGTCGCGATCGACTTGAAGTTCTCGCCGTCGTCGGAGATCTCGATGCGATACTTCTTGGCGTACGCCGCTTCCCAGTTCAGCTTCACCCGGTGGACCGTGACGGCCTGCCCGAGGTCGACGCGCAGCCACTGTGCGTCGGAGCTGACCGCACTGGCCCAGCGCGTCTTGAGATTCCCGTCGACGGCGTTCTCGCCGCCCAACGTGGACGTTTCGAGCGTCGACGTGCTGACGGGTTTCCCTTGGGACAGCAGCACATCGGCGGCCGCGGCACTGGCGTCGCGCGCGGGCGACACCGCGGCGGGCAGCAACACCACCGCGGCGGCCGGTAACGCGAACCGGGCGAGACTTCGGACACGGGACGAGGACACGTCGCACTCCTTCGGGCCGGACGGGAACAGGGCGGCGGCGTTACGGTTCTGCGGCGTCTCGTTGCGTTTTCTTTGCGTTAAGAAAGTTTCCTAACTAAAACGGCAGAGTAGCGGGCCCGGTTTCTCCCGACAAGCCCGGAACGGACGTGAAACGATCAAGACCGCCCGATCAGCGGAACGTCCCGCTCGCGCCGGTGACGTGCCGTGAAGGGAACCCTGAGGGACTCTGATTCCGTGAGGGTTCCCCTCACCGCCCCAAATCCAATGCCAGGACCAGGGCGGCCGCACGCCGGCTGGACCATCCACAAAGGACACCAGAACCGGCAAATTGACCGGTTGATGCCCATATGACCGTATCCGAAGGTCCGTGAGGGGACCCCTGAGGGAATAAGCGTCCGTGAGGGTTCCCCTCACGGACGGCCAAACCCGCTCCCGCTGGCTCGCCACGAGCGGCACCGGCCCCGGCCAGCCCCTTCGACCTGGACCGTCCGTGAAGGTGGCCCTCACGGACCCTCAGCGCTGCAGCAACCGCCGAACCTCCTGCACCGCAGCGCGCCCGGCCCGGTTCGCCCCCACCGTGCTCGCCGAAGGCCCGTACCCGACCAAATGCAGCCGAGGCTCCGCCACCACCCGCGTCCCGTCCATCCGGATCCCGCCGCCGGACGTCCGCAGATGCAGCGGAGCCAGATGGTCGATCGAGGCCCGGAACCCGGTCGCCCACAGGATCATGTCCGCGGGCTCGAAACTCCCGTCCGCCCACTCGACCCCGCCGGGAACCAGCCGGGAGAACATCGGCCGCCGGTCCAGATACCCCGCCGCGCGCCCGGCGAGCACCTCCGGCGTCACCGCCAGGTCCGTCACGCTCACGACGCTCTCCGGCGGCAGCCCGGCCCGCACCCGCTCGTCCACCTTCGCCACCGCCTGGCGGCCCCAGTCCTCGTTGAACGACTCGTCCCGCCACACCGGAGGACGCCGCGTCACCCACACCGTCGAACGGGCGACCGGGCCGATCTCCATCAGCAGCTGCACCGCCGACGTCCCGCCGCCCACGACCACCACGCGCTGGCCGCGGAACTCCTCCGCGCCGCGGTAATCCGCCGTGTGCAGCTGCTTTCCGGCGAAAGTCCCGGGATAACGCGGCCAGAACGGCCGGTCCCACGTCCCGGTCGCGCTGATCACCGCGCGCGCCGCCCACGTCTCCGCGGGCGATTCGACCAGCAGCCGCTCCCCCGCGCTCCGCACCGCGGTCACGTCGACCGGACGGTGCACCGGCAGGTCATACGTCTTCTCGAAACGCCCGAAGTACTCCGACACCGCGTCGCTCGCCGGCCGCGTCGCGTCCGGAGTGCCGAACGCCATGCCCGGCAGGTCGTGAATGCCGTGCACCTTCCCCACCACCAGCGACGGCCACCGGTACTGCCACGCCCCGCCCGCGCGCTTGCCGTGGTCGAGCACGACGAACCCGCGTTCGTTGGCGAACCCGGCGCGGCGCAGGTGGTACGCCGCCGACAACCCGGCCTGCCCGGCCCCGATCACCACGACGTCGGTCTCGTGATCCGCAGTGCTCATACAACGTTCAACAATTGCCCGCGCCCGGTATTTCCGGCTCAGACCGCCACTCGGTTGCGGCCGGCGTCCTTCGCCCGGTACAGCGCGGCGTCAGCGGACCGCAGCACCTCGTCGAGCGTGGCACCCGCCTGCGGATAACACGCCACCCCGACGGACACCGACAGCCCGCTGATCCGCAACGGACCTCCCACCGCGACCGTCAGCTCCCGGACCGCGATGCGCACCCGTTCGGCGATCCCGAGCACGTCCGTGTCGCCGGTCGCGGGCAGCAGCACCACGAATTCCTCGCCGCCGAACCGGCCGACGGTGTCGCTTTGCCGCACCGAAGCCTCGATCGCCACGGCAACCGCGGCCAGCACCTCGTCACCGGTGAGGTGCCCGTACGTGTCGTTGATGCGCTTGAAGTGGTCGAGATCGATCATCAGGACGGCGAAACCGCTGCCCGCCCCGCGCCGCCGGGCCCGGGTGAATTCGCGGGTCGCCAGGTCGTGCCAGCCGCCGGTGTTGAGCAGCCCGGTCTTCTCGTCGGTCACGACCGCCACCTGCAACTGCTGTTTCAGCAGGAGATACCGGTGCAGCAACAGCAACGGCGGCAGCACGAAGACCACCAGCACCGGCTGATGGACGAATGCCAGCGCCGCGAGCCCGCCCAGGCACAGCGTCGACAACTCGAAGGCGTTGTCCTCCCAGGTACCGATGAGGTCCGCAGGAGAGCGGCTGTTCGTGTACAGGAAGATGCCCGTCGCCACGAGCACGACGTTCACCAACTCGAACACAGCGGCCGCCAAGACGAGCGCGAGGACGCCGTACGCAGTGTCGAGACGGCCTTGGTCCAGATCGCCGATGGTCAACACCGCAGACGCCGCGAAGCACGACAGCATCGCCCACGCCGTACTCGCCGCGAAGCGATGCGCGGGGCGCGTACGCACGTGTCGCCACACTCGCAGCCACAGATGCAGGTACAGCACCAGCGCCAGCAACGCGACCCACGCGGGCGGAAGCAGGAACGCGCCGGCGAGGTACCAGACGGACGTGACGTTGATGTGCGTCTGACCGCTCATCCACCGGCGCAGGCGTTCGATCCGCCGCGACATTTCCGCCTGCGCGATGCCCAGCCCGACGAGCACCCCGAACGAACTGAACTGCACCGGCCCGCCGAACCCGGTCGCCAGGCCGGTCACGGTGACTATCGCCGCGACGGCCTCGCACCCGGCGGCGTAGCCGATCCACCGCCGTCGCGCGACCGCCCACATCGCCCAGCGCGTCGGCCAGCCGCGCCAGGCCGTCGCCGCGCCGGGGACAGGTGCCTGCGTCACGGGCGCCCCCACGCGAAATTCGGCCAACGGAGGTTGCCCAGGGTAGCGGGTCCGCTCCGGAGCTAGCCGAACCGAGGGAAAACCGGCCCGCTAACTGCCCGCCGGGCACGCTCTGAGTAGCGCGGGCGGGCAGCGTCCGGGCCGGTCAGCGGCGGCGCAGCTTCCGCACGATCGCCAGCACGATCAGCAGCACGACCGCGCCCGCGGCCACCGGGGCCAGCCGCTTCGCGACGGACTGCCCGGCGTAGTCGAGCAGGTCGATCGCCTCGGACTCGCCGGTCGAACCGCCGGCGGGCACGCTGCGCAGATGCGGCTTCTCGTCGGCGGCGGGCTTCTCCTCCGCCGCCGGTGCTTCCGCGGGCTTCTCTTCAGCCTTCGGCGCGGGGGCTTCCTCGGCCGGGGTCTCCAGCGAGGCCGCGAGGTTCCCGGCGAAGGTGTCCAGGATCTTGCCGCCCACCTCGGAGATCAGCCCGCGCCCGAACTGCGCCGGACGGCCGGTGATCGCCAGGTCGGTGGCGACCGCGCCGTGCGTGCCGCCGTCGCGTTCGGTGAGCGTGAGGGTGACCGTCGCGGCCGCGGTGCCGCCGCCGCGGGCATCCTTGCCGGACGCCTTGATGACGACCTTGCGGGCCGCCTCGTCCTTCTCCAGGAACTCGCCGGTTCCCTTGTACAGCAGCGAAATCGGCCCCAGCTTGACCTTCACCGTGCCCGCGAAGGTGTCGCCCTCCACCTTGGTGAGCGAGGCGCCCGGCATGCACGGGGCGACCCGCTCCGGGTCGATGACGGCCTGCCAGACCTCCCCGATCGGGGCGGGGACGGTGAATTCGTGGTCGAGCCGCACGGGCCGACCTCCTCTCCTGCACACTGCTTCGAGCCGTTGCCGTCCACCTTACGGCCGTCGCGCGGGGAGCGTTGCCGCGAAGGACTCGTTGGGGGAATCGACTCCCCCAACGAGTCCTTCACGACCAGTCAGCTCAGGCGTCCACCGCCGCCGCGACCGCACGCCCGGTCAGCACCCGCGCGAGATGCTGGCGGTACTCGACGTCGGAATTGCCGTCCGCGACCGGATTGGTGCCTTCGGCGGCATGCGCGGCGGCCGCCCGGATCGTCTCCGCGTTGGCCTGCGCGCCGAGCAGAGCCTGTTCGACGGCAGTCGCGCGGACCGGCGTCGCGCCCATGTTCGTGAGCGCGACCCGGGCTTCCTCGATCACGCCGCCCTCGGTGCGCACGGTGGCCGCCACCGCGCACATCGACCAGGCTTGCGCGACCCGGTTGAATTTCTCGTAGTGCGCCCGCCAGCCGGTGTGATTGGGCAGCCGCACCTCGACGAGCAGCTCGTCCGGGGCGAGCGCGGTGGTGAAGTAGTCCTGGAAGAACTCCGCCGCGGACACCGTGCGCCGCCCGCCCGGACCGGCCAGCACCAGCTCGCCGTCCAGCGCGAGCACCGGAGCCAGCAGGTCGCCCGCCGGATCCGCGTGCGCGATCGCGCCGCCGAACGTGCCGCGGTGGCGCACCTGCGGGTCCGCGACGGTGTCGGTCGCCTCCTTCACCAGCGCGGCGTGCTCGGCGATCAACGGATCGCGCTGTACCTCGTAATGCGTCGTCATCGCGCCGACCACGAGCGCGTCGCCGTCCTCGCGCACCCCGCGCAATTCGGCGACCTTCCCGAGGTCGATCAGCGTCGTCGGCGCGGCGAGCCGCATCCGCAGCACCGGCAGCAGGCTTTGCCCGCCCGCCAGCACCTTGGCGTCCTCGCCCGCCGCGGCGAGCGCCTGCACGGCTTCGTCCACCGTGGACGGAGCGACGTAGTCGAACGGAGCCGGGATCACTGGGCACCTCCGGAGGCATCGATCGAACCGAGACCGCCGCCTGCCTCGCCGCCGGGTCCGCCGGCATTGGCGGCGCCGGTGCGCACCGCGTTCCACACCCGCATCGGCGTGAGCGGCATTTCGATGTCGTTCACCCCGAAGTGACGCACCGCGTCGACCACGGCGTTGACCACGGCCGGCGTCGAGGCGATCGTGCCCGCCTCGCCGACTCCCTTGGCCCCCAACGGGTTCGTGGTCGACGGCGTTTCCGTGCGGTCCGTGGTGAACGACGGCAGGTCGGCCGCCGAGGGCAGCAGATAGTCGGCGAACGTGCCGGTGGTGAGCGTGCCGCTCTCGTCGTGCACGGCCTCCTCGAACAACGCCTGCGCGATGCCCTGCGCGAGCCCGCCGTGCACCTGGCCTTCCACGATCAGCGGATTGACCACCTTGCCGACGTCGTCCACGCAGACGTACGAACGCAGTTTCACCCGGCCGGTTTCAGTGTCCACTTCGGCCGCGCACAGGTGCGTGCCGTGTGGGAAGGAGAAATTCTCCGGGTCGAAGGTGGCGTCGGAGTCCAGCGAGGGTTCGACGCCGTCCGGCAGGTTGTGCGCGGCGAACACCGCGAGCGCGATGTCCTGGATCGTCGTCGACGTGTCCGTGCCCTTCACGGTGAACTTGCCGCCGGAGAACTCGAGGTCGTCCTCCGAGCACTCCAGCAGATGCGCGGCGATCGGCTTCGCCTTCGCGACGACCTTCTCGGCCGCCTTGACGATCGCGATCCCGCCGACGACCAGCGAACGCGAGCCGTAGGTGTCGAGGCCCTTGTGCGACGACTGGGTGTCGCCGTGCAGCACTTCGACGTCCTCGAACGACACCCCGAGCTGGTCCGCGACGATCTGGCTCCACGCCGTCTCGTGCCCCTGCCCGTGCGCCGAGGCCCCGGTCGTCACCTCGACCTTGCCGGTCGGCAACATCCGCAGCGATGCGTACTCCCAGCCGCCAGCGCCGTAATCGAGCGAACCCAGCACCCTCGACGGCGCGAGCCCGCACATCTCGGTGAAGGTCGAAATCCCGATGCCGAGCTGCACCGGGTCGTTCGCCTCGCGGCGTTCCTTCTGCTCGCGGCGCAGCGCGTCGTAACCGAAAAGCTCCTTCGCCTTCTCGGTCGCGGCCTCGTAGTTCCCGGAGTCGTAGGTGAGCCCGCAGACCGTGGTGAACGGGAATTCCTCGTGCTTGATCCAGTTCTTTTCGCGCAGCTCCACCGGGTCCATGCCCAGCTCGTCGGCCAGTTCGTCCATGATCCGCTCGATCGCGAACGTCGCTTCCGGACGGCCCGCGCCGCGGTAGGCGTCGGTGAGCGTGGTCGTGGTGAACACGTTGGTGCAGGCGAAGTGGTAGGCCGGGATCTTGTAGATCGCGTTGAACATGAACGCGCCGAGGATCGGCACGCCCGGCCCGACGAGCCCGTTGTACGCACCGAGGTTGGCGAGCAGTTCGACCTTGAGCCCGGTGACCGTGCCGTCGGCCTTCGCCGAGATCGTGATGTCCTGGATCTGGTCGCGGCCGTGGTGCGCGGCGAGCATGGTCTCGGACCGGGATTCGTTCCACTTCACCGGTTTGCCGAGCTTGTTCGCGACGAGCACGGACATCATTTCCTCGGGCAGCACGCCGATCTTCCCGCCGAACCCGCCGCCGACGTCCGGCGCGATCACGCGCAGCTTGTGCTCCGGGATGCCCAGCGTCAGCGCGGACATCACGCGCAGGATGTGCGGCACCTGGGTGGCCGACCACATGGTCAGCTGCGCGCCGGTCGGGTCGACCACGCACGCGCGCGGCTCCATGAACGCCGGCACCAGGCGCTGCTGGCGGAACCGTCGTTTCAGCACGACCTCCGAAGAGGACAGTGCTTCCTCGACATTCCCGCCGGTGCCCGCGTCGGCCGAGTCGAACACCCAGAACGCGTTCTTGTTGCTGCCCAGTTCCTCGTGGACGAGCGGCGCGTCCTCGGCGAGCGCGACCTCCAGGTCGAGCACCGGCGGCAGGTCTTCGTACTCGACCTCGATCGCCTCAAGCGCGTCATGCGCCTCGCCCGCCGACCGCGCGACCACCACAGCCACGCCCTCACCGGCGAAATTCACCCGATCCGCCGCCAGCACCGGACGCCGCGGCGCAGCCATGTCCGGCGTGATCGGCCACGCACAAGGCATGCCGATCGCACCCTCGGGATCAAGGTCAGCCGCAGTGTAAACGGCTACGACACCAGCAGCTTCCTTCGCCGCGGACGTGTCGATCGAAACGATCTTCGCGTGCGCCAACGGACTCCGTAGCACCGCGAGATGCAGCATCCCCGGCAACACGATGTTGTCCGTCCACTGGGTACGCCCGGTGATCAGCCGCTCGTCCTCCTTGCGGCGGCGGGACTTCCCTACCTCAGGCTCGATCGTGGCGGTCATCATTCACCACCCACGCCGACGTGGTTGGGCTGATCGATCTTCTCGGCCTCCGGCCCCGCCCCGGGACTCATGTGCTTCGCCGCGTCGCGCACGGCCTTCACGATGTTCTGGTACCCGGTGCAGCGGCAGAGATTGCCCTCAAGCCCTTCGCGGACGGCCTGCTCGTCCGGATCCGGATTGTCCGCGAGCAGGTCGATGGACTGCATGATCATGCCCGGGGTGCAGAACCCGCACTGCAGCGCGTGATTGTCGTGGAACGCCTGCTGGACCGGGTGCAGCTGCCCGTCGCGGGCCAGCCCTTCGATGGTGGTGACCTCGCATCCGTCGGCCTGCACGGCGAGGACGGAACAGGATTTCACGCTGTGCCCGTCGAGATGGACGGTGCACGCGCCGCAGTTGCTGGTGTCGCACCCGACGACGGTGCCCACCTTCCCGACGCGTTCCCGTAAGTAGTGGACGAGCAGGGTGCGCGGCTCGACGTCATCGGTGTATTTCGTGCCGTCGACAGTGACGGTGATGCGCATCAAAGGCCTCCAAGTGCAAATGCCCGCCAGCCCCGGCGGAGGCGGCGGGCCGGTTCGGGAACGGCCAAGGCACGATCGTGATCGGCCTCACAGGGAGCGTGCTACGCCTTCCGCGCGCGGACAAGTCCTGATGTCGCACGTCGCCGAGGTTGTTCCGCAGATGCGGGGTTTCTGTTGCTTTGGCGGCGCAGATGCGTGAATCCGGACGGGTGATTTTTCGGCTGCCCATGGCTGGTGGCGGATCTTCCCGAGGGGCCGGGGTTTCGGGTCGGGGGTTCACCGGTTTCGGTTGCTGGACGGGGGTTTCCCGGCGAATCCGGCACCTGCCAGGGTGCACGGCCGCGGGCTGGCCGAACGCGACCAGCGAGCCGCAGCCCACCCCGTTTCCTCACGGCCGCGATCCCACGTCGGGCCAGCCGCCGAATCCCCTCCGCGCGATGTCCGCCGGATTGTCAGCCGCGCGTGCGCCCGGTCAACACCGCTGCCGTCCGGATCCCAGTCTGGCCAGCGCCCCGCCGAGTCGCTTCCCGCTGGTTCCCGCCAGCGCAACGCCGTCTATCGGCCGGATCCCGCCTCAAGAACCGCTCCGCCGGATCGCTTCCGCCCGCGTCCCTCCCAGGTTCAGATCTCGCCCCGCCAAGCCGCGCGGCACTTCACCTGCCGCCCCGGTCAGCCCGACACCGCCGACCGCCGAGCCCGGCCAAGCACCCCGCCGGATGACCTCCACCCGCGTCCCGCCCGACTAGCCCAGCACCGCCAAGCGCCGAAACCCGGCCGACACCGCTCCGGCGGACTACCTCCACCCGCGTCCCTCCCGGCCAACCCAACACCGCCAGGCACCGAAACCCGGCAGCGCCGCACCGCCGGATCGCCTCCGCCCGCGTCCCTCCCGACCAGCCCAACGACGCCAACCGCCGAACCCTGGCCGACACCGCTCCGGTGTATTGCCTCCACCCGCGCCCCGGCCAGCCCAAGTCCAGGTCTAGCCCCGCCAAGTCGCGCGGCACCTAACTGCCGCCCCCGGTCAGCTGTGAATCCGCCCGGTCAGCGCCGCCAGCCGCCGCCCGGTGCCGCTCCAGCGCAGGGCGATGATTTCCGCCGCGATCGACACCGCCGTCTCCTCCGGTGTGCGCGCGCCGAGGTCGAGGCCGATCGGCGACGACAGGCGTTCCAGCTCCCCCTCGGTGATGCCCGCCTCGCGGAGCCGGGCGAACCGGTCGTCGTGCGTCTTGCGCGACCCCATCGCCCCGACGTACCCGACGTCGAGCCGCAGCGCGACCTCCAGCAACGGCACGTCGAACTTCGGATCGTGGGTCAGGACCGCGATCGCCGTCCGCGCGTCGATCCGGCCCGCCTCGGACTCGGCCTTCAGGTAGCGGTGCGGCCAGTCGACGACCACGTCGTGCGCGTCCGGGAACCGGCTGCTGGTCGCGAACACCGGACGTGCGTCGCAGACCGTCACCTGATACCCGAGATAAGCACCCATCCGGGCCATCGCGGCAGCGAAGTCAATGGCGCCGAACACGAGAAGTCGCGGCGGCGGTTCGAAGGAGTTCACGAAGACAGCCATGCCTTCGCCCCGACGCTGCCCGTCCGGTCCGTAGTGGAGGGTGCCGGTGCGCCCGGTGGCGAGGAGCCCGCGCGCGTCGTCGGCGACCGCGTCGTCCATCCGGGACGAGCCAAGGGACCCCTCGACCCGGTCCGGCCACACAATCATGTGCTCGCCGACCAGCCCGGGCGTCTCGTGCTCCACGATCGTGACGACCGCGACCGGCTCTCCGCTGCGCACCGATTCGACGACGCGCTCCAGCTCCGGCATCGATTCGCGGTCCACCGGCTCGACGTAGATGTCGATGATCCCGCCGCAGGTCAGCCCGACCGCGAAGGCGTCGTCGTCGCTGACGCCGTAACGCTGCAACACCGGCTTCCGCTCGGCGACGACCTCGTTGGCCAGCTCGTACACCGCGCCCTCGACGCAGCCGCCGGACACGCTGCCGACGACCGTCCCGTCCGGCGCGACCATCATCGACGCGCCCGGCGCCCGCGGGGCCGACGAGAACGTCGCCACCACCGTGCCGAGCCCGACCGTTTCGCCCGCCTGCCAGCGGCGGTACACGTCGTCCAGTACGTCACGCATCGGCAATCTCCCCGAGGAGTCGTTCCAACGTCGCCAGGCTGTGCCCGGCCAGCAGCCGGTCGATGTGCGGCAGGGCGGCCACGATGCCGGATTGGACCGGAGCATAACCCTCGTGCCCTGCGTGCGGATTCACCCAGAATACGGCGTGCGCGAGACGGCGCAGCCTGCCGAGCTGCTCGGCGAGCAGGCTGACGTCGCCGCGCTCCCATCCGTCGGAGAACACGGTGACTACCGCGCGTCGCGCGAAACCGCGTTGCCCCCATCGGTCGAGAAACACCCGGAGCGTCTCGCCAAGCCGCGTCCCACCAGCGAAATCCGGCACCGCGGTACCGGCGGCGAGCATGGCCTGCTCCGGATCGCGCTGCCGCAATTGCCGGGACACCCGAGTCATTCGAGTACCCAGCGTAAACACTTCGACCGACATCGGCGCCGCCCGCGCGACGACGTGCGCGAACCGCAGCAACGCGTCGGCGTACGGGCTCATCGAGCCGGAAACGTCGATCAGCAGCACCACTTTCCGAGCCCGCGTCCCCCGCCGGTGATGCGCCAGCCGAACCGGCTCGCCGCCGGCCGCGAGCATGGCCCGCAACGTCCGAGCCGGATCGAGCGCACCCCGCCGCGCCGGCGTCCGCCGCGCCGCCTGCCGCTTGGGCAGCACCGGACGCAGCGTCGCGAGCAACTCACGCAGATGCGCGCGCTCGGCCTTGGTGAGTTCGGCAAGGTCCCGATGCCGGAGAACCTCATGGTCACTAGCCGCGACGCGCAGCGTGTCGTGCGATTCCTCCGCACTGTCCCCGTCGCCGCCCGCAGCCATCAGGGGAGCAATCCGGGCCTGCTTCCGCACTGGAGTCCCCGACGCCGCCCTAGGACTGTCATCCCCTTCGAACCACCGCGCGAAGGCTTCCTCGTACCGAGGCAGGTCATCGGGGTCGGAGCAGAGCGTCAGCCTCCCGACCCAGTAAAGCTGCGTCGGCCGGGCGACATCAACCTCCGCGACAGCCGCCAGATACGCCTGCACCCGCCGCGCATCACACGCGACGCCCGCTTCCCGCAACGCCGCCGCGAACCCCGCGTACCCAGCGAGCGGATCAGCGACTTCGGTGTTCATGTCCCCCATTGTGACCCCACCTCGGGAACCCGCACCGCGACTGCCGACCTGCCCTCGCTCCGGCCGCGCGCACGCACTCCGGACCCGACGACCGCCTGACGCTCGGCGTCCTCGCGCCTGGTGCTCGGCGTCCTCGCGTTTCCGTTGCCTGGTCGCGGGTTGCGAGCCGCTCGCGACGATCCCGGCGGGTCCTTGGGACTCTTTGGCACGCGAAGGTTCCGGCTTGAGCTGCTCCAGCTCGCCAGTGTTCCTCCGCACCGCCATTCCAGTGTGAACCACACTGGCCCCGCGGATGTTCCGCTGTTCCGCGATTCCGCCTCGAGGGTTCAAGCTCGCTGCCCCATCAGGCCTCGCGCGCACAAACTCTCAGCCTGATCGGACAGCAGCCAATCCCGCGCAACCGCCTCCACGAGACCTCGCAGCCCTATCGGACAGGAGCCAATCTCGCGCAACCGTCTCCACGGCACCGCGCCGCAGCCGCATCCGGAACATCCCACGCGGGCCGCCACCAGGACATTCCATCGCGACCGCCGCTGGGACAGCCCATCGCAAGACACCCCGTCGCAGCGCATCCCATCGCAGCGCACCGCAGGGCAGGGCATCCCACCGCCGCGCAGAGAGCATCCCACGGCACCGCACCGCAGGGCATCCGCCGCGCGGGGCAGGGCAGCGCAGGACGTTCCGTCCCACCGCAAGGCATCCCGTCGCAGCGCATCCCACGGCACCGCAGGGCATCCCACCGCAGCACAGCGCAGGGCGAGACGTTCCGTCCCACCGCAGGACATCCCATCGCAGCGCGCTCAGGGCAGGGCAGCCGCTCTCAAGGCATCCCGCCGCGACCGCCGCCAAGGCATCCCACCGCAGCCAGCCAAGCATCCCGCCGCACCGCACTCCTGAAGGATTCCCGAAGGACTCCCGAAGGCCCCGCCTCGCGCCAACCACGGCATCGGCGAAGGGCGGCCGCGCACGCCATCCCGCCTCCGGGACGGCGTGCGCGGACCGTGGTTGCGCGCAGCGGCCAACCCCGGTAGCGCAGGACGGGCGCGCGGAACCTTCAGAAAAGAACGGAACTCAGCGGAGCACCAGGAGGGCAGCCCGGGCGAAGTCGGTCATGAGCCCTCCTTCCGGCACAGTCACAAAGCCAATGAGGTCTTCCAGTGATGCTTCAAGCATGCCCGATCCCGCGCACCGCCGCAACGGATTTATCCAACCGTCCACAATGGACAAATAATCACGAGAACAACGTGTCCAGCTTCGCCCGGACGCGATCGAGATCCTCGCTGTATTTCAGCACCGCGCCAAGGGTCCGCGCGGCCGTCTCGGCGTCCAGCTCGTCGCGCTGGAGCGCGAGCAAAGCCCGTGCCCAGTCAAGGGATTCGGCGACGCCCGGCGGTTTGAGAAGGTCCATCGCGCGCAGCCGGTGCACCGCGTCGGCGATCTGGCGGGCGAGCGTCTCGCCGATGCCGGGCAGCCGACGGCGCAGAATGCTGATTTCGCGCGCGAGATCGGGATGTTCGAGCCAGTGGTAGAGACACCGCCGCTTGAGCGCGTCGTGCACCTCGCGGGTGCGGTTGGACGTCAGCACGACCAGCGGCGGCTGCTCCGCGCGCACCTCGCCGTACTCCGGAATCGTGACGGTGTATTCGTCCAGCAACTGCAAGAGAAACGCCTCGAACTCGTCGTCCGCACGGTCGATCTCGTCGACGAGCAGCACGCACGGTGTCGTCGTGAGCGCCTGCAGCAGCGGGCGGGCGAGCAAGAACCGCTCGGTGTACAACGAGCGCTCGGCAGTTTCCGCGTCAAGCCGTCCGCCGTCGGCCGCTTCGAGGGCGCGCAGGTGCAGCAGCTGCCGGGGGAAATCCCATTCGTAGAGCGCCTGCGCGGCGTCGATGCCCTCGTGGCACTGGAGCCGCACCAACGGCCACTGCAGCGCCTCGGACAACGCGAGCGCCAGCGAGGTCTTTCCGGTGCCCGGCTCGCCCTCGCAGAAGAGCGGACGCTGCATCTTCGTCGCGAGAAATCCCGCGGTGGCCAGCCCCTCGTCGGCGAGGTAACCGGTGGTGTCGAGGGCGGCCGCGAGCGCGTCGGGCGAGGCGAGGGACTCTGTCACGCCTTCGATCGTAGAACCGCTACCGCCTGGTTCGCTGTCCGCCGCCAGTCCACCTTGGATCCGCCCGGCTACCGAGCCCGTGGCTCATCGCCGCTCCGCGCCAGGCCCAGCCAAGTCCCCGGGCCGATCGACGTCGCTGCCGCTGCCGAGGTCGCCGCACTCGACGAGACGCACGTCAGTCCGCCCGCGCAGCCAATCCCGCGCCCCGTGGTCGCCCTGCGCCGTAGCCGCGATTTCGCCCCACCACCGCCGCCCGAACAGCACCGGATGCCCAGGAACACCCTGGTAGGCAGCCCGGACAACCGCGTCCTCGGACGCCTCCCCGACGATCCGCGCGAGCGCCGCGGCAGGCACCCAGGGCAGATCCACAAGGTGCACGAGCACCGCGACCGCCGAGTCCCCGGGCAGCGACTCCAGCCCGGCTTTGAGCGACTCCCCCATCCCGTCCTGCCACCGCACGGCAGGCACCGGCGTCACCTCCGGCGGCAGCAGCTCCCGGACCTGCTCAGCCGACGCGCCGACCACCACCCGCACCGACGCGCAACCAGCCTCGGCCAAGTTCCGGACGGCTCGCCGGACCAGCGGCTCCCCGTCGTATTCGACCAGCGCTTTGGGCCCGCCGAACCGCCGCCCCGCCCCGGCGGCGAGCAGCAGACCGGCAACCGGCTCCGGCATCGGCACCTCTCAGCCCTTGATCGCTCGCCCCGGCGCGACCACGGCGAGATCCGCCGAGATAGCGGCCGCGGTCTCGAGCAACGGCGGGACGAGCTGAGTACGGACGGTCTCCACCGGCGTCCGGTTCGCGTGCGTGGAGATGTTCACCGCGGCGACCGCGCGGCCCTTCTGGTTGCGGATCGGCGCGGCGACGGAGCGGAGGCCTTCTTCGAGTTCCTGGTCGACCATCGCCCAGCCCTGCTCCCGGACCTTGGCCAGCTCGGCCTCGAGGGCGGTGCGCTGGGTGAGCGTGTGCGAGGTCAGCCGGTCGAGGTCGGCGACGATGAAGTAGGCGTTGAGTTCGGTCCGGTCCATGTCGGCGAGCAGCACGTGCCCCATCGACGTGGCATGGGCGGGGAACCGCGTGCCGACGTTGATGCTCACCGTCATGATCCGCGACACCGCGACGCGCGCGACGTACACGATGTCGGCGATCTCCAGCACCGACACCGAACTCGACTCGTGCACCTCCGCCGACAGCCGTTCCAGGTGCGGCTGCGCGACCTCGGCCAGGCTCAGGCTGGACAGGTAGGCGTAGCCGAGTTCCAGCACGCGCGCGGTGAGCGAGAAGTACTTGCCGTCGGTGCGGACGTAGCCGAGGTCGACGAGCGTCAGCAGGAACCGGCGTGCGGCCGCGCGGGTCAGCCCGGTGACGCGGGCGACGTCGCTCAGCGTCGGATGCGGGGCCTCGGCGCTGAACGCCTTGATCACCGCCAGCCCGCGCTCCAGCGACTGCACGTGGTGCGCGCCGCGTTCGGCCTGGTCGTCGGATTCCATGCGGTGAACCCTATCCGGCCGGCGGCTGAGCGGTGGGTTCTCCCAGCTCGGCGAGGACGCGCTGGGCGATCCCGATCGCGGCGTTCGCCGACGGCACCCCCGCGTAGACGCCGGTGTGCAGCAGGACCTCGCGGATCTCCTCCGCGGTGAGCCCGTTGCGCACCGCCGCGCGGACGTGCATCGCCAGCTCGTCGTGACAGTGCAGCGCGGTGAGCGCGGCCAGCGTGATGCAGCTGCGGGTCCGCCGGTCGAGGCCTTCGCGCGTCCACACCGAACCCCACGCCGCTTCGGTGATGTACTCCTGGAACGGCTTGCTGAACTCCGTGGTCCGCGCGACCGCCCGGTCGACATGCTCGTCGCCCAGCACCTCGCGGCGCACCCGCATGCCCGCCTCGTAGCGGTCTTCGGTCACTGCTCCTCCGTGATCCGCTCGAGGATCAGCCGGGTGAATTCCTCCGGCTGTTCGTAGCTGCCCAAGTGCGCCGCGGAGGCGACGACCTCAAGCCGGGAGCCGGGGATGCCGTCGGCGATGGCCTGACCGTGCGGGTCGGCGGGCGTCGACGGGTCGTCGGCACCGGCGATCACCAGCGTCGGGACGGAGATCTTCGGCAGGTCTCCGGTGAGGTCCATCCGCTCGATGACCTCGCAGCATCCGGCGTAGCCCTCGTCTGGCTGGGACTCGACCATCTCGCGCAGGTACGCGACCTGGTCCGGATGCGCCTGCGCGTAACCCGGCGTGACCCAGCGGCCGACACTGGCTTCCGCGACGGCCCCGGTGCCCTCGGCCCGCACGGTGCGCGCCCGGTCAGCCCACATCTCGGGCGGACCTAGCAGCGCCGACGTGCAGCACAACGTAAGGCTCGCCAACCGGTCCGCAGCGTGCGCGCCGAGCCACATCCCGGTCATCCCGCCGAGCGACAAGCCGACGAAATGCGCGCGCTCGGCACCGAGGTCGTCGAGCAGCCCCAGCACGTCGCCGCCCAGATCGGCCAGGTCGTACGGACCCGGCGGCACCGGCGACGCCCCGTGCCCGCGCGTGTCGTACCGGACCACGCGGAATCCGCGTTCGGTCAACGGCGCGACCTGCGGCTCCCACATCCGGTGGTCGCTGCCGATCGAACTGGAGAACACCACCACCGGACCCGCTTCCGGGCCTTCCACGACCCGGTGCACCCGGACACTGCTCACGCTTGAACCTCCACAATGGACACGGCCGGTCAGACCGAGAAGAACACCGTCTCGCCTTCGCCCTGCAACCGCACGTCGAACCGGTAACCGGTGCCGTCTTTCTTGGCCAGCAACGTATCCCGTCGCTCCTCGGGAACACTCGCCAGCACGGCGTCGTCGGCGTTGTCCTGATCCTCGAAGTAAATACGCGTGACCACCCGGTTCAGCAGCCCGCGAGCGAACACTGACACGTCGATGTGCCGCGCCTGCCCGGACCCGGACGCGTCCGGCACGATTCCGGGCAGCAGCGTGAGAATCCGGTACTGGCCTTGTTCGTCGGTGGGACACCGGCCGAACCCGCGAAACGGCGTGGCGGGCTTCCCGCGCGGATCGTCGGGATGGTCGAAGCCGCCGTCCGGATCGGCCTGCCACGTCTCGATCATCGCGTCCGGCACCGGATTGCCCGCGCCGTCGTACACCCCGCCGCGGATCCACACCGCGCCTTCGGTGCCTTCCGGGACCACGAACGGCCCGTCGTCCCACGGCAGCCCGATGGACAGGTACGGCCCGACGGTCTGCGAGGGCGTGCCTTCCAGCCTCACTCGTCCTCCTCCTCGTCCTCGAACACCGACTGTTCGCGTCCGCGCACTACGATGTCGAACTGGAACGCCAGCGCCCATTCTTCCTCGGTGCGGTCGAGGTCGAACCGGGAGATCATCCGCTGCCGCGCCTTCTCGTCCGGGATGGAGTTGAAGATCGGGTCCTGCGAGAACAGCGGATCGTCCGGAAAGTACATCTGCGTGACGAGCCGCTGGGTGAACGCCGAGCCGAACACGGAGAAGTGGATGTGCGCGGGACGCCACGCGTTGTCGTGGTTCTTCCACGGGTACGCGCCGGGCTTGATGGTGGTGAACTCGTAGCGCCCGTCGCCGTCGGTGAGCGTGCGGCCGAGCCCGTCGAAGTTCGGGTCGAGCGGGGACGGCCAGCGGTCGCCGGTGTGCCGGTAGCGACCGCCGGCGTTGGCCTGCCAGATCTCCACGAGCGAATCGCGGATCGGCCGCCCGTCGCCGTCGAGAAGCCTGCCGGTGACGATGATCCGCTGCCCCTGCGGCTCGCCCGCGTGCTGGCGGGTGAGGTCGTTGTCGAGTTCGCCGAGCCGCCCCGGGCCGAGCAGCGGGCCGGTGACCTCGGTGAGCATCTGCGGCAGCAGGACCAGCGGCTGCGTCGGATGCCGCAACGTGGTGGAACGGTACGGCGCGTAGTCGAGCGGCGGGTGCGTGCCGTCCGGATCGGGCCGGTACTGCGGCAGCCGCCGCTCGGTCGGTGTGGCCACGATGCCTCCCTTTCTCAGCGATTCTCGAGCACGACAGCGAGGCCCTGGCCGACGCCGATGCAGATCGCCGCGAGGCCCCAGCGGCCGCCGGTGCGGCGGAGCTGATGCGCCAGCGTGCCGATGATCCGGCCGCCGGACGCGCCGAGCGGATGCCCGATCGCGATGGCCCCGCCGTTGACGTTGACGATCTCCGGGTCGAGCTTCGACCATTCTTTCAGGCAGGCCAGCGACTGCGCCGCGAACGCCTCGTTCAGTTCCACCGCGGCCAGGTCGCTCCAGCCGATACCCGCCCGTTCGAGCGCGATCTCCGCCGCGCGCACCGGCCCGATGCCGAACACATCCGGGTCGACCCCCGCCGCACCGCGGCCCGCGAGCCTCGCCAGCGGTGTCTTGCCGAGCCGCTCGGCCGCGGCCGCGTCGCCGAGCAGCAAGGCTGAAGCACCGTCGTTCAACGGCGACGCGTTGCCCGCCGTGACAGTGCCGTTTTCCTTGCGGAACACCGTTTTCAGCTTCGCGAGCTTCTCGGGCGTGGAATCCGGCCGGATGCCCTCGTCCCGGGTCAGGTCGACGCCGTCGACCGGCACCACGTGGTCGTCGTAGAAGCCCTCGTCCCACGCCCGGGCGGCGTTCGCGTGACTGCGCGCGGCGAACGCGTCCTGCTCGTCCCGGCTGATCCCGTAGCGCTCGGCGAGCAGTTCGGTGGACTCGCCGAGGGAAACGGTCCACTGCGACGGCATCGCCGGGTTGACCATCCGCCAGCCGAGCGCCGTGTTGTACAGCGTCTGGTTCCCGGCAGGGAAAGCCTTGTCCGGCTTCGGCATCACCAGCGGCGAACGGCTCATCGACTCGACACCGCCCGCGACCACCAGCGACGCGTCGCCGACCTGGATCGCCCGGCTCGCCTGCATGGCCGCCTCGACGCCGGATCCGCACAGCCGGTTCACCGTCGCACCGGGCACCGACGTCGGCCAGCCCGCGAGGAGCGCGGCCATCCGCGCCACGTTGCGGTTGTCCTCGCCCGCCCCGTTGGCGTCGCCGAGCACCACTTCGTCCACTGTGGACGGATCGAGCCCGTTGCGCTCGGCCAGCGCGCGCAGCACGCCCGCGGCCAGGTCGTCAGGGCGCACTCCGGAAAGGGCGCCGCCGTAGCGCCCGAAGGGAGTGCGGATCGCGTCGAGTACGTAAGCGTCGCTCATTCGCCGGCCTTCTTCAGTTCACGGAGCAGGGTCAGTTCGCGTTCGGTGGGCGCGGGGGTGGTCTTGAGGTCCGCGGCCGTCTTCAGTGTCCACCCCGTCGCCGCCACGGCTTGCTCCAGCTCGACTCCGGGGTGCAGTTCGGTGAGCGTGAGTTCCGCCGTTTCCGGATCAGGCCGCATCAGGCCGAGGTCGGTGACCACGAGCGTGGGCCCGGCGCCGCGCAGGCCGAGCCGTTCGCGGTCTCCCCGGCCGGTGCCGTGGCCGAACGACGTCACGAAGTCGACCTTGTCCACGAACGTCCGCTTGCTTTGGCGCAGCACGACGAACACTTCCTTGCAGGACGCGGCGATCTCCGGCGCGCCGCCAGCGCCGGGAAGGCGCACCTTCGGGTCGTGGTAGTCCGAGCCGATCACCGTGGTGTTGATATTGCCGAACTTGTCGAGCTGCGCCGCGCCGAGGAATCCGACGTCGATCCGCCCGGGCTGCAGCCAGTAGTTGAACACCTCGGGCACGCTGACCACCGCGTCGGCGGTGTCGGCCAGCTCGCCGTCGCCGATCGACAGCGGCAGCCTGCCGGGTTTCGCGCCGAGACAACCCGATTCGTAGATCAGCGTGAGGTTCGGGGCATGCGTGCGACGAGCCAGGTTCGCCGCCGTGCTGGGCAATCCGATCCCGACGAAGCACGACATGCCCTCGCCGAGCGCGCGGGCCGCGGCGATGCTCATCATCTCGTCGGCGGTGTACTCGCTCATGCCTTCACTCCGGTCAGGTCGTTCAGCCACTTGCCGAATTCCTCGCGATCCCGTCCGATCTCGTCCCACGCCTGGTACGCCGCGTTGTCCCGTTCGTAGTACCCGGCGGCATACGAGGGCGCCGCGCCACGCGGAGCCTCGGCCACCGCGGTGACCGCCCACGAGGGAAGCACCAGCGCGCCCGGCCGTGACTCCAGCTCGTCCACAACCTCTTCCACCGTGACCAGCGAACGCTTCGCCGCGAGCACCGCTTCCTTCTGCACGCCGGCGATGCCCCACAGCTGAACGTTGCCCGCCCGGTCGGCGCGCTGCGCGTGCACGATCGTGACGTCCGGGTTCAGCGCGGGCACCGCGGTGAGCTGTTCGCCGGTGAACGGACAGGTGATCGGCTTGATCGTGTCCGTCTGCGCGGGCAGATCGGTGCCCGTGTAGCCGCGCAGCACAGCGAACGGCAACCCGGAAGCGCCTGCGACATAACGGTTCGCCATGCCCGCGTGGCTGTGTTCCTCGATCTCCAGCGGCACCGGCCACGAATGCTGCACGGCGTCGCGGAACCGGTGCAGCGAGCCGACCCCGGGGTTGCCGCCCCACGAGAAGATCAGCTTGCTCGCACAGCCCGCGCCGATGAGCTGGTCGTAGACGATGTCCGGCGTCATCCGCACGAGCGTGAGATTCCGCCTGCCCTGACGGATGATCTCGTGCCCGGCCGCCACCGGGATGAGGTGCGTGAAGCCCTCGAGAGCGACGGTGTCCCCGTCGTGCACCAGCTCGGCGACCGCCTCGCCGAGCGACAGCACCCTTGCCATCACGAGCCCTTCCGTCTGGATCTTCCTGCTTCGGTCATTCCGTGCTAGCGTGTTCGCATAGCGCACAGACGTTCTGCATAAGAACATAGCACGGACCGGCGGCCCGCGGCGAGTACCCGAACGGCGGGACGGACGTCCGGACAGACGGCACAGAACACGGCGAAGGTTCGCGAGAGAGGAATGAGGTGAGGCGATAAGACAACACAGTGCGCTGGGAGTCGGCGAACGGGTTTCGCGGCCGGCACAGAGCGGCGCGGTCGGCGGCAGACCGGAATTTCGTTGCGTGGTACCGCAATGCGGAATTCGGGCACTGTCCGCGTCGGCGGCGTTCTGTCGCGGTTGGACGCTCCGTCGCAGCTCAGGCGGGTGTCCGGCGGTGAGCGCGCCGCGAACCTCGCTCGGGCGGCACGGTCGGCATTAGGCTGCTCGGCATGCCGAAGATCGCTGTCACCCGCTGGATCCCGGACGAGGCCGTGCAGGTGCTCGGCGAAGCAGGCGAAGTCGAGATCTCGCCGGAGGACCGGCCGCTCACGCCCGAGGAACTGCGGAAGTTCGTCGCCGGATCGGCCGCGGTGGTGTCGATGCTGCACGACCGGATCGACGGCTCAGTCGCGGACGCGGCGGGTCCCGAGCTGAAGGTCGTCGCGAACGTGGCGGTGGGCTACGACAACGTGCAGGTCAGTGCACTGGCCGAGCGCGGGGTCGTGGTCACCAACACGCCGGGCGTGCTCACCGACGCCACCGCGGATCTCGCGTTCGGATTGCTGCTGGCCGTCTCGCGGCGGCTCGGCGAAGGCGAACGCTTGCTCCGCGCGCGGCAGCCGTGGTCGTTCCACCTCGGCTTCCTGCTCGGGTCCGGGCTGCAGGGCAAGACGCTCGGCATCGTCGGGCTCGGGCAGATCGGCCGCGCGGTGGCGAAGCGGGCGGCGGCGTTCGGGATGCGGGTCGTCTACTCCGGACGGTCGGCGAAACCGGACTTCGACGGCGAGTTCGTGGCCTTCGGCGAACTGCTGCGGCGTTCCGACTTCGTGTCGCTGCACTGTCCGCTGACTCCCGAGACCCGGCATCTCGTCGACGCGGATGCGTTGCGGGCGATGAAACCGACTGCGTACCTGGTGAACACCACGCGCGGTCCGGTGGTCGACGAGTCGGCGCTGGCCGACGCGCTCGAAGCCGGCGAGATCGCGGGCGCGGCGCTGGACGTGTTCGAGAAGGAGCCGGACGTCGAGCCGCGGCTGCTGGACCGCGACGACGTCGTGCTGACTCCGCACCTCGGGTCGGCGACGGTGGAAACCCGGACGGCGATGGCGGTGCTGGCCGCGCGCAACGTCGTCTCGGTGCTCGCCGGTGCCGAGCCGCTGACGGAGGTGGGCCGGTGACCCGGGTCGTGATCGCACCGGACAAGTTCAAAGGAAGCCTGACCGCGGTCGAGGTGACGGACGCGATCGCGCAAGGCGTGCGCGATGCCTTGCCGGACGCCGAGATCTCCGCGTGCCCGGTCGCCGACGGCGGCGAAGGGACGCTGGAGGTGCTCGAAAACGCGGGCGGCTCGGTGGTGCGCTTGTCGGTGCGCGGTCCGCTCGACGAACCGGTCGAGGCGCGGTACGTGCTGCTCGACGGCACGGCCTACGTCGAGTCGGCGCGAGCGTGCGGGATCGAGTTCGTGACGCCGAGCCGGGACGTCGCGTTGGCCGCGCACACGTGGGGCGTCGGCGAGTTGCTGAACGACGCCCTCGCCCGCGGCGCGCGGCGGCTCGTGCTGACCGTCGGCGGCACCGCGAGCACCGACGGCGGTGCCGGGATGCTGGCAGCGATGGGTGCTGGCGTCGTCGACGCGTCGGGCACACCGGTCGGGCTCGGCGGCGGGTCGCTGGCGCAGGTCGCGCGCGTCGACCTGGGTCCAGCGCGGGAACGACTGGGCGCGGTGCCAGTCGCGGTCGCCACGGATGTGACGAACCCGCTGCTCGGCGCGAACGGTGCGGCGGCCGTGTTCGGTCCGCAGAAGGGCGCGGGACCAGACGACGTCCAGGCGCTGGACGAAGCACTGGCGCACTGGGCGAAGGCGCTGGGGCAGGCCGGCGCATCGGATGTCTCCGACCTCCCCGGAGCCGGGGCGGGAGGAGGGGTCGCGGCAGGAGCGATCGCCGGACTCGGCGCGACGGTCGAATCAGGCTTCGACCTGATCGCCGCGCTGACCGGCGTCGACACCGCGTTGACCGGCGCGGACCTGGTGATCACCGGCGAGGGCTCGCTGGACGAGCAGTCGCTGTCCGGCAAGGCCCCGGCAGGCATCGCGGCTCGCGCCGGGCGGAGGGGCATCCCGTTGCTGGTGCTCGCCGGGCGGATCCAGCTGGACGCGGACGCGCTGGCCGGGCTGGGCGTCGTGGGCAGCGGCGCGCTGATCGACCATGCGCCGTCGCTGGACTACGCCCGCGCCCACGCCGCGGAACTGCTGCGCGAGCGAGCCGCAGTCCTGGTCCAGGACTGGCTGCGCACCCAATAACGAAGCGCCCCCGCGATCAACCTCGGGAGCGCTTCCGCACAGCCACCCCGCCGGCCGGACAACACTGCGTCCAGGACACGGCGTCGCCGTTCAGGAATCGGCCATGGTTCGCCTCGCCGGAGCCCGGACGTTCTCAGACATCCGACGGCACCGGCGAACGGCACACGGGATCAGCGGACGAGCATCGCCGCGCGAACCCCGTGGCCGAGCGTTCGCAGAGCCGTCAGGCGGACTGCTGCTGCGGCAGAACGGCGAAGGCGACGTCGCCGGTGTCGTCCTGCTGGACGTCCAAGACCTTGTCGTCAAGCAGAGCCGCGGCCTGCGGCTCGAGGAAGACCTTCGCCCCGCCGTCGGCGCCGACGATGCGGTCGCCGTCCTCCGGGGCCGGGGCTACGGACAGCGCCAGCTGGGCACCGTCGCCTTCCATGCTCTGCAGCGCGAAGCGCAGGCCGCTCTGTTCGGAGCCAGTGCCTTGCTCGGCGGTCAGCGCAGTGATCGCCTCGGCGGCGGCTTCGGTAACGGTCAGCATCTTTCGGCCTTCCCTTCGTCGCAGTCGGATGCGCACGGTCGGTTGCAGGGTGGTTTTTCACGCTAAAGGCGGCACGACGGTCGCGCAGTGTGAGCGCCAGACCGCTGCCGCGTCGGTGGAACCTGTCACAAATACGTTTGAGATCAGGATCTTCGGGCCATGGCCGACCGGATCGCGTCGGCGACCGTGCATCCCCCGTGGTCGACCCGTTCGCCGTGGCTGGATTCCGCGGGCCACCCGGTCTGCTCCGGTTCAGCGTCGCCGACCTCAGCCGGCACACTCACGACCGGCCCGCCCGGCACCGGCGGCTGGACCTCCGGCTGCTCCCCCGCCCGCTGCTCCGCGTAAGCGCCTCCGGGACGCTCCGCGGACCGGGGCTCAGGAGGGCAGAACGAATCGACGCGAGCGCTGTCCATGCCGGGCGCTTGACTCTGGCGGAGAGTGTCGTCGCCGGGATCGCTCACGGGCACCTCCCGAAACTCCGGATCGTTCGTGGTGAGCTACCCGAGGCGGCCTCCGGTGAAACGGGCCGAAAGGCTGTCGCCGGAATCACAGGGTTTCCTCGGGCCGACCAGGGCATCAGCGGGCGAAGCGGAGCTAGCGTCAGGACTATGACCACCACAAGGTGGATGCCGCGCGGCCGGATCGGAATCCGCCCCCGGCGCACAACCGGCCCGGACGCCGCCCCCGGCGACGCCACCGCGGAATTCCGCACGCGCGACCAGGCCCCGGACCACCGCTCCCCGGCATTCGAGACGGCCGACCGGCACCACCCGGCTGACGACGGCCTGACCACGCCCGCTGACGAGATCGGCCATCGCCGCGACCCGCTGGCCGACGACGCCGACCGTCACAGGAAGAACGCCCGTCGCCACTCAACGGCCAACGGCGCCGGACTGCAGCCGCCGGAACCCGAAACCGAGGGCCTTAGCCGCTCGACGGCCAACGCGACCGCGAATCGCCGCGGAACGGCGACTGACGACGCGGGGGCTCCGCCGAACCCTGGAGGCGAGGTCGCCGCCCCCGACCGGGTGACCGACGCTGCCGAGCTGCTGCGGTCAGAGATCAGCAAGCACGCCAGTCGCCGTTCAACGGTCAATCCCCACGGCCCTCGCCACGAACCGGCGACAGACGAGGCTCAGCCGTCGCGATCGGAAGCCAGCATCAGCGGCCATCCAACGGCCAGCACGAACCCCAACCGCCTCCAACCGGCAAACGACCGCGCCAAGCCGCAGCCATCGGAAGACGACAGCCAGCTCGCCCGTCGCCGTTCAACGGCCAATCCTCGCGGCCCTCGCCACGAAGTGGCGACCGGCAACGCCGACCCGCTGCCGTCAAGCATCGCCACAGAAACTAGCCACCTGCCAAAAACCGCGACCGACCTCAACGCCGCCCACGACCAGACCGGCCCAGCCCCGGCTTCCGCCTCGATCGCGCACCCAGCACCCCCGAGCGCCGCCGACAACCGGCCCGCCCAATCCGGCAATCGCACCGCCCGCCGTCGCGAAATCGGGGGTCACGCCGCGTGGTACCTGGCCGCCGGAGTCGTCACCACGGGCCTGCAAGCCGTCCTCTTCCTCGCTCTCCGCCCGGAAATCGGCGCGCAATGGGCGAATCTCGCCGCGCTCGCGATCACGACGGCCGGCAACACCGAATTCCACCGGCGCGTCACGTTCGCCAACCGGAGCAGCCGCGCAGGCAAGCGGCATTTCCAGGATCTCGTCACTTTCGCCTTCTACGCCGGCTACGGATCGGTCGTCCTCGCCACCCTCGACGCCGTTGTCACGCATCCCTCGGCCGGGCAGCAAACGACCGCGCTTCTCGCGGCCAGCTTCGTCGGCGGGGTCGTCCGGTTCGCGGTACTGCGCTGGTGGGTTTTCGCCCGGACGCGGCGCGGCGACGCGCGGCAAGATCACCAACGGTAGTGGAACCCGTTCTACCCGCAGTGCGACCACTCTCTGTTGCGCTACCCGGCTATCACTCTTCGTGACGCACGAAATCGGACATCCGCACATGCTGCGAGGCCGGATTCGTACTGTGCGTCGGCTGGTCTCGTTTGTGTCAAGACCACTGCTGCTAACGGGGTATTCGTAGTTGAAATGTGGACGGTCGGCCTCCAGCCGCTTAAGGTTACGGAGCGTCGCAACGATCGCAGTACTCCCCCCGTTCGATCGGAGTACCTGCGACCGCAACATCACAGAGTGTTGACCCCGAGACAGCGACGGTCACAGGGTTGCCGGGGAGACGACCATGACAGCACCGTCGAAGACGTCCCGTACCGCGGGTTCCGACGTCGCGGGCTACGTGAGCCCTGCGACGCTGCCCCGGTCCGGCGGGCGCCTGACCAAAGAAGACCTCGACCCGCTCGTATGCGCCGCGGGACAGGGCGATCAAGCCGCGATCGCCGACCTGCTGCACGTGCTCCGTCCCGTCGTCGCCCGCTACTGCCGGGCGCGGATGGGCGGCCGCGACCTCTCCTACCTCGCCGCCGACGACGTCGCGCAGGACGTCTGCATGGCCGTCCTCAAGGCCCTTCCGGATTACCAGGACCGCGGCGGTTCCTTCCTTTACCTCGTGCACGCGATCGCGGCCAACAAGGTCGCCGACGCCTACCGGGCCGTCGCGCGCGACCGTTCCGAGCCGGTTCCCGAACTGCCGGAGCACCCGCTCGCCGGCGGCAACGAGCCGGAATCGCACGCGCTGCGCCTCGACCTCGGCAGCCGCCTGCAGGAACTGCTCACCCGCCTCGCCCCGCTGCAGCAGGAAATACTGGCGCTGCGCATCGTCGTCGGCCTCAGCGCGAACGAGACGGCCGAGACGCTCGGCATTTCGCCGGGCAACGTCCGCGTCACCCAGCATCGCGCGCTGTCCAAGCTCCGCGAGATGGTGCAGGGCCAGGAGTTCTGAGCCGTTTCGTCACCCGAACGGCTTGAACTCCGCCCCGGACCCCCGAATCGCTCGACACGCGCTGATCCGCGCGGCACTCTGGATTCACCCGCCGCATCTCAGCTCAACTCATAAACGCGTGCCGCCGTGTGCTCGAAGACCTCCAGCCGTTCCGGGTCGCTCAGCACGCCGGTCAGCGACACCGCCGCGTCCAGGACGACTTCGTACGCCGCAGCCAGTTCGCACACTGGCCAGTCGGAGCCGAACATGACCCGGTTCGCGCCGAACGACTCGAAAACGTGGTCTGCGTAGCGGCGCAAGTGGCCCACCTGCCATGCGCGCCAGTCGGCTTCCGTCACCAAGCCGGACAGCTTGCAGTGCACGTTGCCGTGCGCGGCCAGCGAGGCCACGCCGTCCGCCCACGGCTGCCATTCGCCGGCCGCGATGCCGGGTTTCGCGGCGTGGTCGAGGACCAGCCGCAAGTCCGGCAAGCGTTCGGCGACCTGCCGGGCGGCGGCGAGCTGCGCCGGTGCCACCAGCAGGTCGTAGACCAGGCCGGCGGTGCTGACCGCCGACAGGCCGCGCAGGACTTCCGCGCGCAGCAGCCAATCCGGGTCCGGTTCGTCCTCGATCTGGTGCCGGATGCCGACCAGCGGGCCCAGCTCGCGCAGCCGTGCCAGCCGGTCGGACACGTCCGGGGCGGCGAGGTCGACCCAGCCGACCACGCCGGCCACCAACGGCTCGGACGCCGCGGTGGCGAGGAACTCCTCGGTTTCCGCCTCGTCCGACACGGTCTGCACCAGCACCGTGGCGTGCACGCCCGCCGCGGTGGTCACCGTGCGCAGATCGTCGACGGTGTACGGCTTGCGGATCGGGGCCAGCGCGTCGCCGGACATCCACGGGTACTCGCGGCGCGCCGGATCCCACAGGTGGTGGTGCGAATCGATCACTGCGTCCCTCCGGACACGACGGGGCGGGCGGCCGATCGCAGCAGCCCGGCGTCGGCGAGGTCGTCCCACAGTACGGCCGGGATCCTCGCCGCTGCCCGGCGAACGTTCAGCGACACCTGCTCCGCGTCGTGCGCGCCGACGACCACCGACACCACCGCTGGGTGCGTGCGCGGCAACGCAAGCGCCGCTTCCGGCAGCGAAACACCGTGTCGCGCGCAGATTTCCGCGATCTTGCGCGCCTTCTCCACAAGATCCGCAGGAGCGGCCGCGTAATCGTAAATGGCGCCTGGCTGTTCGGTGGCGAGAATTCCGCCGTTGAACACCCCGCCGGCCACCACGCCGACCCCGCGTTCGACGCACAGCGGCAACAGTTCGTCCAATGCCGGTTGATTCAGCAACGTGTAGCGACCGGCCATCAGCACATGATCGAGATCGAACCGGCGCACGAATTCGGCCAGCATCGGCGCCTGGTTCATCCCGGCTCCGATCGCCCCCACCACGCCCTGCTCGCGCAACTCCAGCAACGCCGGGAACGCTCCCGAAACCGCTTCCTCGAAATGGTCGTCCGGATCATGCACGTACACCAGATCGACACGGTCGAGACCGAGCCTTTCCAAACTTGCTTCCAGTGAGCGCACCACTCCGTCGCGGCTGAAATCCCAACGGCGCCGGTAAGTCCCGGGGACGTCGAAGCCCTCGTCGTCACGCTCCCCGGGCACCACCGCGCGCGGTTCCAGCACTCGTCCCACTTTCGTGGACAAGACGTACTCCGCGCGCGGATACGCCGCCAGCGCAGCCCCGAGCCGGCGTTCCGACAGGCCGAGCCCGTAGTGCGGCGCGGTGTCGAAGTAGCGGATGCCCTCGTCCCACGCCCGCCGCACGCTCGCCGCGGCGGTTTCGTCCGGCACCGCGTGGTAGAGGTTGCCCAGTTGCGCGCCGCCGAGTCCCAGCGGAGGAAGGTCCACGGTCACGCCTCCGCCGGGAGTTGCCAGACCAGCCCGAGACCGTGGGCGACGTCGGAATGATCGAGATCGAGCAGTTCGTTGATCCGTTTCTGCCACGCGATGTCGGCCGGGTCGCCGGCGAGTTTCGCGCGCATCTCCTCGAAATCGTCCACCTCGACGAAGTGGAACAGGTCGAGCCCGTCGCGCCAGATCCGCCACGACCGCACCCCCGCACGGCGCAATGCGGCGTCCAAGTCGCTCGGGATCACCGCGTGCACCTCCTCGTACGTTTTCTCCATTCCGGGCTTGAGCCGGGTGCGCAATGCGACCGTGTGCGGCGCCGGACCGTGGGTCATCGTTCCTCCTGACGGGAGTCGTGGCACGCTGTAGGGGGTAAACATCCGAGGTCTCTGCAGGGAGGGCGGTCCCGATGCCCGTCACCGATGTCGCGATCGACAAGATCAAGGACATGATCATTTCGGGCGAGCTGGCTCCGGGCGACCGGCTCCCCAAGGAGGCCGAGCTGGCGCAGCGGCTGGGGCTTTCCCGCAGTTCGCTGCGGGAAGCGGTGAAGGCGCTGTGCCTGATCCGGGTGCTGGACGTGCGCCAGGGCGACGGCACGTACGTCACCAGCCTGGAGCCGAACCTGCTGCTCGACGCGATGACCTTCGTCGTCGACTTCCACCGCGACGACACCGTGCTCGATTTCCTTGCCGTACGGCGGATCCTGGAGCCCGCGGCCACCGCGATGGCGGCGCTGCACATGCGCGACGAGGACGTCGCCGAGCTGGGCGCGCTGCTCGGGGAACTGGACGAAGCGCCGACCGTCGAGGCGCTGGTGGCCAACGATCTGCAGTTCCACCGCAAAATCGCGGACGGCTCGGGCAACCCGGTGCTGTGCTCGCTGCTCGAAAGCCTTTCCGGCCCGACAGCGCGAGCCCGGATCTGGCGCGGCCTCACCCAAGAGGGTGCCGTGGCCCGCACGCGCGAACAACACGCGGCGATCTACGACGCGATCGCCGCGCGAGAGCCGGAACTGGCCCGCTCGTGGGCGACGGTGCACGTCGCCGGGGTGGAGCAGTGGCTGCGCAGCACGCTGGTCGAGGACGCCGCGGCCGGAGATGACATCGAGCCCGCCGCTTCCTGAGTGGACGGTGGCGGTTCCTGAGCCGGTTGCCGCGGTGAAGGGTCCCTTCATTCCTTGCAGACTGGTGTGAAGGGACCTTTCGCGCTTGTTCTGCTGGGGCGAAGGGGACTTTCGTGCGTTCGCGGCGGGAGTGAAGGGACCCTTCACCCCGGGCGCGGCGGTCACGGCCGAGCCGGAGAGCGCAGCCGACGCGGAGGTTGCTGCCGATGCGAAGGCAGCTGGGTAGGCGGAGGTAGCTGGCCGCAGGGAAGCGGCTAGCAGTCCAGAGGCGATCGGCAGCGGAGAGATCCCGTTCGAGGCAGGGGAGAAAGCTTCGGAGGGCTCAGTGTCCGTGAGGGGAGCCCTCACGGACCTCCCTGCCAATCCAGCCCTCGTGCCGATCACCGAAGCAACTCCGGGGCCGACCGCCGGGCCAGCCCTCGTGCCGATCACCGGAGCAGCTCCGAGGCCGGCCGCCGGGCCAGCCTCTGAGCGATTCACCGCACCGCTCTCCGGAGAACCCGCCGAATCGGCTACCCGGCCGCTCTCCGAACAGTTCGCCAAACGAACCACCCAGCCATCCGCGAGACAGCCCGCCAAGCCATCCGTCCAGCCGCTCCCCGCACCGTCCGGCGGGCCAGCCATCCGGCCGACAGCCGAACAGTCCACCGAGCCAGCCGCATGGCCGCCCACCGCGGCGCCCGCCGACCCCGCCGCCCAGCCACCCACCACACCAGCCAGCGCACCACCAGCCAGCGGACCACCAGCCAGCGGACCACCAGCCGGATCAGCCAGCCGAGAAGGTCGGATGATCACCGGACCTCCACCGATCAGGTCTGGGGCTTTCCGCCCGCGTACCGGCTGATGATCAACGCGATCAAAATGATCCCGCCGTAAATCGCCTTCAGCCATTCCGCCGGGACCTGGGCGATGCGCAGCAAACTGTCCACCGACTGCAGCAACAGCACACCCGTCAGCGCACCGACCAACGTCCCCCGGCCACCGTCGAGGGACACACCGCCGATCACCGCCGCCGCGAAGACCTGCAGGATCAGGCCGTCGCCTTGGTCGGCACCGAGGGCTCCGACGTAGCCGGTGTACGCGAGGCCGCCGATTGCCGCGAGGACTCCGGCGACCACGAAGACTGCCCACGAGATTCGGTCTACCCGGATGCCTGCCGCGCGGGCTGCTTCGCGGTTGCCGCCGATCGCGTACAGCGAGCGGCCGACTCGGTGGTAGCGCAAGCCCAGACCGAACACCACGAAGAGCACCGCTGCCAGCCACACTGACATCGGCAGTCCGGCGAACGTCGTCGTCGCCAAGGCGGTGAACGCGTCCAGCTGGTCGAACAGCGTCTTGCCGTTCGTCGTTCCGATCTGGGTGCCGCGCAGGACCGTCAGCATCGCCAGGGTCACGATGAACGCGTTCAGCTTCAGCTTCACGATCAGGAAGCCGTTCACGAAGCCGATCAAAGCGCCCACCACGGGGATCGCCACCAGCCCGAGCACGGAGGGCCATTCGGTGCCGAAGCCGGAGGACGCCGCGGGGATGACCAGCATCGCGCCGATCGCGGGGGCGATGCCCATCGTCGATTCCAGCGACAGGTCGAACTTGCCGGTCAGCAGCACCAGCGATTCGCCCAGCACGACCAGCGACAGCGCGGCCGCCGCCGACAGGATGCTGATGATGTTGTCGAAGGTGAAGAACGTGTCGCTGATCAAGCCGCCGATCACGAACACCACCACGAGCGCGGGCAGCAGCGCCAGTTCGCGCAGCCATGCCGACTTCCGGCGCTTCGCCCGGACCGCGGGCAGCGCCGTCTGCGGGTCGCTCATCAGGTCAGTCATGGAGCCCGACTCCTTCGATGTCCGCCACCAGGTCCCCGTCGGACCAGCCGGCCTGGTGAACGGCGGCGACCGCGCCTGCGCGCAGCACCAGCACCCGGTCGGCCAGGCGCAGGTCGTCCAGCTCGTCGCTCACGAGCAGCACCGCCTTCCCCTCGGCCCGCACCCGGTCCACGACCGCGAGCAGGGCCTCCTTCGACTTCACGTCCACTCCCGCGGTGGGGTTGATCAGCACCACCACGCGCGGGTCGCTCTCCAGTGCTCTCGCGAGCACGACTTTCTGCTGGTTCCCGCCGGACAGGTCCGAGACTGGCTGGTCCGGGCTGGCGGCAACGATGTCGTAGTCGGCCAGTGCGCGCGATCCGCGTTCGCGGCGGATCTTCGGCGACGCCAGGCCGCCGCGGCCCATCCGGTCGAGCACGGACAGGGTCGCGTTGTCCATAATGGAGTGTTCCAGGACCAGGCCCTCGTGGTGCCGATCCCGGGGGACACAGCCGATGCCCGCGCGGAGGGCAGCGGGGATATCGCCGGAGGGAAGTCGTTTTCCGTCTACGGCAATGGTTCCTGAAGTAGCCGGGCGCAGGCCGTAGACAGTTTCGGCCACCTGGTGTTTGCCGCTCGCGTTGCTGCCCGCGAGCCCGACCACCTCGCCGCGGTGTACCCGCAGCGAGACGTCGTGGAAGCCGTCGCCGGACAAGTCATCGACGGTGAGCACCTCTTCGGCGTCCGTTGCCAGCGGGTCGCGAGTGGCCGCGTCGCGGACGGCCAGGCCGCCCTGCTCCCCCGTCATCGCGTCGACCAGGGCCGCGCGGCTGACCTCTTCGACAGGCGCGGTAAGCACGTGCCGGGCGTCGCGCAGGACGGTAACCGCTTGGCACACCTCGTAAACCTCGTGCAGGTGATGCGAGATGAACAGGAACGTGACGCCGTTCTCCTGCATCTGCCGCATACGCTCGAAAAGCCGCTCGATGGCCTGGCTGTCCAGCTGCGCGGTCGGTTCGTCCAGCACGATGAACCGGGCGCCGTAGCTCAGCGCGCGGGCGATCTCGACGAACTGACGGTCCTCAACGGACAGATCGCCCGCCGGAGTGTCCACATCGACCCGGACGTCCCACGAGTCCAGCAGTTCCCGCGCCTGCCGGCGAAGCTTCTTCCAGCCGATCGCGAAGCCGCCCCGCGCCTGCCGGTTCAGGAACAGATTCTCCGCGACCGTCAGCTGCGGCACCACCATCGCGTGCTGGTACACGCACGCCACGCGCGCCTTCCAGTCGTCCTGTTTGGACAGCGAAGGAGCCGGGGCGCCGCCGAAGGAAACGCTGCCGGTGTCCGTTTCGGACAGTCCAGTGAGGATGGACACCAGCGTGGACTTGCCCGCCCCGTTGCGCCCGACGAGTGCGTGCGACTCGCCGGGACGCACGGTGAGGCTGACGTCGTGCAGCGCCACGGTGGGCCCGTACCGCTTCCCGACGCCGTCCGCCTGCACTACCGGCGCGCTCACAGGTTGTTACCCCACAACGCTTTGTCGTCCACGTTGTCCTTGGTGACGACCGGCGCGGGCAGCTGGTCTTCCAGGATGCCGGGGCTGATCTCGACGATCGTGGAGTCGTGGTCGGTCGGGCCGGGCTTGAACTTCTCGCCCGCCATGGCCTTCTTGAGCCAGTACATGCCGTACTTGGCGTAGGCGTCGGCGGGCTGCGAGACGGTCGCGTCCAGTTCGCCGTTGCGGATCGCGGTGAGTTCCTGCGGGATGCCGTCGTTGCTCACCAGCACCACGTGCTTCGGGTCGCCGACCGGGAAGAACAGGTTCTTGCGCTTGAGCGCCTGCTCGGTCGGCGCCAGGTAGACGCCGCCCGCCTGCATGTACACGCCCTTGATGTCCGGGTTCGCGGTGAGCAGGCTGTCCAAACCGGACGACGCCTTGTCCGCCTTCCATTCGGCGGCCACCTCGAGCACCTTGACGTCCGGGTACTTCTGCTTCATGCACTCGCGGAACGCCGCCGACCGGTCGCGGCCGTTCACCGACGCCAGGTCGCCCATCACCTGCACGACCTTGCCGCTCTTCACGCGCTTGCCGATTTCGTCGCACGCCTTGGTTCCGTACGCCTTGTTGTCCGCGCGGACCACCATCGCGACCTTGCCGCTCTCCGGCGCGACGTCCACCGCGACCACCGGGACGCCCTTGTTCTCGGCCTGCTTCAGCCCGGCGACTACCGCGGCCGAGTCGAGCGGCGTGACGACCAGGCCCTTGATGCCCTGGTTGAGCAGGGTGCCGATGTCCGTGATGAGCTTCGCCGGGTCGCTGTCGGCGTTCACCGTCGGCAGCGCGTCGAGGCCCTGTTCCTTCGCCATCTGCGGCACGTATTTGTTGTAGGCCTGCCAGAACGGAGAGGTCAGCAGCGGCAGCGTCGCCCCGACCTTGCCGGTGCCGCCACCCGCCGCCGCCGCCGGTTTGTCCTTAGTGGACCCGCACGCACCGAGCACCAAACCGCAGGCGGCCACCGCGGCGGCCAGCCGGATCACCTTCGTACGCACCGCATCCTCCTTGATGACAGGCCTTGTTGGCTAAGCAGATCAGTTCTGTACGGGTCCGCGCGGGCGCAGGCCGTACATGCCGCCGTCCACCGCGAGCGCGGTGCCGGTAGTCGAGGCGGAAAGCGGGCTGGCCAGGTACGCGATCGCGTTCGCGACCTCGTCCGCAGTCACCAGCCGTCCCATCGGCTGACGGGCGGCGAGTGCTTCCCGTTCGGCGGAGGGGTCCGCGGCGGTGTCGAGCAGCCGGCCGACCCACGGGGTGTCCGCGGTTCCGGGGCACACGCAGTTGACGCGGATCCGGTCCGGCAGGTGGTCGGTGGCCATCGCGAGGGTCAGCGACAGCACCGCGCCCTTCGTGGCCGAGTACAGCGCACGCGCGGGCAGCCCGGCCCAGGCGGCGATCGAGCAGGTGTTCACGACAGCCGCCGCGGGCGAGTTTTTCAAGTGCGGCAAGGCAGCCCGGGCCGTGCGCACCATGCCGACCACGTTCACGTCGTACGCGCGGTGCCACTCATCGTCGTCGTTCGCGGTGACGTCGCCCTGTGCGCCGATTCCCGCATTGTTGACCAGAATGTCGAGCCGTCCGAAGCGTTCGGCTACCGCGTCGACAGCGGCGCGGACCTCGGCGTCCGAAGTCACGTCGCAGCGGAACCCGGCCAGCGGCTCGGGCACCTCGTCGGTCTTGAGATCGAGCACCGCCACCCGCGCGCCGCGCTGGGCCAGCAGGTTCGCGGTGGCCAGGCCGATGCCGGAAGCGCCGCCGGTGACCGCGGCGACCAGGCCGTCGAATTCGCTCACTGCGCGTTCTCCGTCCATTCAGGACCGTCCGGGAAGCTGAACCGGCGAAGCGTAGCGTCGTGCATGCGCGCGGAAAAGCCCGGTGCGGTCGGAGCGAGGTAGCGGCCGTCGCGCACGACGGCCGGGTCGGTGAAGTGGTCGTGCAGGTGGTCGACCCATTCGATAGTGCGGTCTTCGTCCGAACCGGACACCGCCACGAAGTCGAACATGGACAGATGCCGCACCAGTTCGCACAACCCGACGCCGCCGGCGTGCGGACACACCGGAACGCCGAATTTGGCCGCCAGCAACAGGATCGCGAGATTCTCGTTCACCCCGCCGACGCGCGCGGCGTCCAGTTGCAGCACGTCGATCGCGTTAGCCTGCAGCAATTGCTTGAACACCACGCGGTTCTGCACGTGTTCGCCAGTCGCGACCTTGATCGGTGCGAGCGCCTTCGCGATGGCCGCGTGGCCGAGCACGTCGTCCGGCGAGGTCGGCTCTTCAATCCAATATGGATCGAACGGCGCCAGCGCGGTCATCCACGACACCGCCGTCGCGACATCCCAGCGCTGGTTCGCGTCGACCGCGATCCGGATGTCCGCGCCAACCGTCTCGCGGGCCAGCTTCATCCGCCGGACATCGTCCTCCAGATTTCCGCCGACCTTCAGCTTGATCATTTCGAACCCGTCGGCTACCGCCTGTTCGGCCAGCCGCACCAGTTTCGCGTCGGAATAGCCGAGCCAACCCGCCGACGTGCTGTACGCGCGGTAGCCCTCGGCCTCGATTTTGGCGATCCGTTCCGCCCGGCCGGGTTCGGCGGCGCGCAGAATGTCGAGCGCTTCCTTTTCGGTGAGCGCGTCGGAGAGGTAGCGGAAGTCCACAAGGGACACCAGTTCCTCCGGCGTCATCCGTGCCGCGAACTTCCACAGCGGCAGCCCGGCGCGCCGCGCGGCGAGATCCCACGCGGCGTTGACTATCGCGCCGATCGCCATGTGCGCCACGCCCTTTTCCGGTCCCAGCCACCGAAACTGCGAGTCGCCGACCAACGACCGGGACAGCGCGCCGAGCGCTTCCGCGTCCTCTGGAACGTCCCGGCCGACCACATGCGGCGCCAGCGCGCGGATCGCGGCCGCCTGCACGTCGTTGCCGCGGCCGATGGTGAACGCGAGGCCGTACCCGTCCGGTCCGGCGTCGGTGTGCAGTTCGACGTACGCCGCCGAATAGTCCGGATCCGGGTTCATCGCATCCGAACCGTCGAGGTCGCGCGACGTCGGGAACCGGACGTCGCGGACCTCCATGGCCACGATTTTCGCCATGTCAGGCCTGCCCGAAGGTCTGGCGCTGCTTGCCGAGCCCGTCGATCTCCAGTTCGACGACGTCACCCGCGCGCAGGTACGGCTTCGGCTCGGGCTGGCCGAGCGCGACACCCTCCGGGGTGCCGGTATTGATCAGATCACCGGGGCGCAGCACCATGAACTGGCTCAGGTAGCGGATGATCTCGGCGACGCCGAACACCATGTCCTTTGTGGACGAATCCTGCACCTTCTCCCCGTTGACCCAGGTGCGCAGGCCGAGCGCCTGCGGGTCGGGAATCTCGTCGGCGGTCACGAGTTCGGGGCCGAGCGGGTTGAACGTTTCGCAGTTCTTGCCCTTGTCCCACTGGCCGCCGCGGTGCAGCTGGAAATCGCGCTCGGAGACGTCGTTGGACACGACGTACCCGGCGACGTGCGCCAGCGCCTCGTCCGCGCTGTCCAGGTAGCGGGCGGTTTTCCCGATGACGACGCCGAGTTCTACCTCCCAGTCGGTCGCCGTGGAACCGCGCGGGACGAGCACCTCGTCGAACGGTCCGACCATCACGTCGGGGGCCTTCATGAACAGCACCGGTTCGGTCGGCACGGCCGCGCCGGTTTCTTCGGCGTGGCGGCGGTAGTTCATGCCGATGCAGACGATCTTGCCCGGCGCGGCGATCGGCGCGCCGACCCGCAGCCCGGCCCCGTCGGCGACCGGCAGCTCCCCGGCTGCGAGCGCCCGCGCGGCCCTGGCCGGCCCGTCGCCGGCGAGGAACGCGCCGTCGATGTCCGGCGTGACCCCGGAGAGGTCGTGGAGGGTGCCGTCACCGGCACGGACGAACGGACGCTCAGCCCCCGCTGCCCCGAGACGCACAAACCGCACGGACGATCCCCTCTCTGTTCGCGATACATCCGATGTATAGCGCATCCGCAGGCGGCAGATCTAGAGGGAACACGGATTTCCCGCGAAAATTGATCCGATCACCGGGTGGCGAGTGGGATATCGGACACTCGTCCCGGCGACGAAGTCCGGTCAGGATGATGAGGACGAGGCGGCGCGAGCGGGGAGGGGACCGGAAGATGCGGCTGGACCGCGACGGCGGGCAGTGGCTGGTGCCGAGGCTAGGGCTTCGCGCGGCGGCGGGGAAGAGGACGAAGTGAGTACCGCTGAGCGGGAAACGGAAGCCGGACCGCGCGGCGCGAGCAAGCTCCGGCTTCTTCTCATCCTCGGCGGGCTCTCCGCCTTCGGCCCGCTCTCGATCGACATGTACCTCCCCGCCCTCCCCCGGATGGCGGGCGACTTCCAAGCCTCCGACACCACCGTCCAGCTGACGCTCACCGCGTTCGTCGTCGGGCTGGCGGTCGGCCAGATCGTCGCCGGACCGCTGTCGGATTCCTTCGGACGGCGGCGGCCGTTGCTGATCGGGCTGGTGCTGTACATCGCGGGGTCCGTCGCGGCGGCGGCGAGCCCGGGGGTCGAGGTGCTGATCGCCGCGCGCAGCATCCAGGCGCTCGGAGCGGCGGCCGGGATCGTGATCGCCCGCGCGACCGTCCGGGACCTCTACACCGGCACCGCGGTGACGAAGTTCTTCTCGCTCCTGCTGCTCGTCAACGGCCTCGCGCCGATCCTCGCTCCGGTGCTCGGCGGGCAGTTGCTCACGTTCACGTCCTGGCGCGGCGTGTTCGTCGTCCTCACCGTGGTCGGCACGGTGCTGCTCGGCGCGGTCGCGTTCGCGCTGCCGGAGCCGCTGCCGGTCGAGCGCCGGCATCCGGCTCGGCTCGGCGGAGTGCTTCGTACGTACGGACGGCTGCTCGCCGACCGCACGTTCCTCGGCTACGCGCTCACGACGGGGCTGAACTTCGCCGCACTGTTCGCGTACATCTCGGGTTCGTCGTTCGCGCTGCAGGACGTCTACCGCCTGAGCCCGCAGGAGTACAGCGTCATCTTCGGGCTCAACGGGATCGGCATCGTGCTCGCCGGGCAGCTCAACGGATGGCTCGTCGGCCGGTTCCGCGAACGGACGCTGCTGCGCGCCGGGCTGACCGTGTCCACGCTGGCCGGCCTCGCCACGCTGGCCGCAGCGCTCCTGCGCCTGCCCTTGCCCGCATTGATGATTCCGTTGCTGCTCATGGTTTCCTGCATCGGAATCATCGGCCCGAACGCCAGTTCGCTCGCCCTCGCCGGACACGCGCGCACGGCGGGATCGGCGTCCGCGCTGCTCGGCGTGGTGCAGTTCGCGATCGGCGGGATCGCGACGCCGCTGGTCGGGCTCGGCGGGCCCGGCACGGCGGCTCCGATGGCCGCGGTGATGGCCGGGTTCGGGGTGCTCGCGCTGCTGTCGTTCGCGACGCTCACGGTCAGCCCAAGTCGGCGAGATTCCCGTTCCGCAGCTGGTCGTCGGTGACCGCGATCCGTTCGTCCACCAGTTTCTGCAGCGCGTCGCCGTCGTCCCACTGGTTCACGTTCATCGCGGCCGAGACCTCGCCGTCCGGGGTCACCCAGAACGCCGTGAAGTCGTAAGCCGCGAGATCGCCGCGCACCACGACGCGGTCGCGGTCCAGGACCGGCAGGCCGCGGTACTCGCAGCCGATCGCCGGACCACCGCGGTCTGGGTCGTATTGGTCGGAGAAGAAGTACGGGCTGTTCAGGTACGGCTCGTTCGCGCCAAAGAGGTTGGCCGCCACATGCTCGCCCTGCGTACGCGCTGTCGCCCAGTGCTCGACGCGTACGCGGCGGCCGTAGCGCGGATGGAACTGCGAAGCGATGTCGCCAATCGCGTAGACGTCCGGTGCCGCTGTACGCAGACCGGCATCGACGTCGACGCCGCCGTCGTCTGCCAGCTCCAGGCCAGCAGCGTGCGCCAGCTCGATGCGAGGAGCCGCGCCGACCGCGATCAGCACTACGTCGGCGTACAGCTCTTCGCCGTTCGACAGCCGCACGCCGGTCACTGCCGTGTCGCCCGTGATCGCTGCGACGCCTTCGCCGAGACGCCACTGCACGCCATGTTCTTCGTGCAGGCGGTAGAAAGCACCGGCTACCTCGTCGCCGAGAACGTTCGCGAGCGGCAGCTTCTCTGGAGCGACCACAGTCACCTCAGCCCCGTGCGTACGCGCGGCAGCGGCGGCTTCGGTGCCGATCCAGCCCGCGCCGACGATCAGTACTCGCTTCGCCGCTTCGAAGGCCTCGCGCAGCCGCAGTGCGTCGTCAAGCGTGCGAAGCGTGTAGAGGCCTGGCAGGTCGCCGCCGGGCACCTTCAGCGTCCGCGGGCGCGAGCCGGTCGCGAGGACCAGGCGGTCGTAGCGGTGTTCGCCGCCAGCGTCGTCGAGGACTAGGCGGGCGCCCAGCTCGACTCGGGTCGCGGTGGTGCCAGAGAGCAGCTGGATGTCGCGCTCGGCCCAGTAGCCCTCTTCGCGCACCCAGTCGGGTTCGTCGGCGTGGCCGAGCAGAACCGCCTTCGACAGCGGCGGCAGCTCGTACGGCCGGTGCGGGTCCGCGCCCAGCAGCAGGATGTCGCCGTCGAAGCTCCGCTCCCGAACGGTCGCCGCCGCGGTGGCGCCGGCCAGCCCGGATCCGACGACGACGATCTTCCGAGGTTCCGACATCCGTCCTCCCGAGTGGCCGCGGCGTGCGGTGGCCGACGCTACTCCGGTATCCGGCCGGTCACATCCCGTGGAAAACCGGCCAGTAGGCAATTCGGGTGAACCGGCGTAAGACGCCCCGGAGCCCCCGGTCACACCCCCGCACGAAGGACGCGGGGACTACGTGATCGGAGGGCGAGGACCGTGACAGCGCGGGACGACAGTGCGGTGCGGAACGAGTGGACGGTCAGCTGCCGGGACCTGGCGGGAAGGCGCCGGGACGTGACGGTGTTCGTGAGCAGCGACGACAAGGTCGTCCTGGTCGCGCCGCCGGGAGAGGCGGCCGTGCTGGGGCCGCTGGAGGTCGGGCGGCTGCGCGCGGCCCTGCGCGACGCCGTGGTGGCCACCGCGACGCCGGCCCGGCGCACCGGAACCGACTGACAACTACCGTTCCTACTCATGAGTAGGTAGAGTCGGCCTCCGCAGACCCCGAAAGGTGCCGGCCATGACCACCTACTTCGTCACGGGCGCGACGGGCTTCCTCGGGAAGCGCCTGGTCGCCCGGTTGCTCGCGCGGCGGGACACGACCGCCGTCCACGTGCTCGTCCGCAACACCTCGCGCGATCGCCTCGCCGCCCTCGCGCGGGACTGGCCGAACGCCGACCGCCTGGTCCCCGCCGTCGGCGATCTCACCGAACCGCTGCTCGGCCTCGACCCGGCCGGCTACGACGGCATCGACCACGTCGTCCACCTCGGCGCGATCTACGACTTCACCGCCGGCGACGCGGCGAACCGGGCGGCGAACGTCGAGGGCACCCGGAACCTGCTCGCCTTCGCCGCGGCCGCCGGTGCCGGGCTGCTGCACCACGTTTCGTCCATCGCCGTCGCCGGAGACCATTCCGGACGCTTCACCGAGGCCGACTTCGACCTCGGCCAGTCCTTCAGTTCTCCTTACCACGCAACGAAGTTCGAGGCCGAGAAGCTGGTCCGCGAGCAGTCCGACGTGCCGTTCCGGGTCTACCGGCCGTCGGCGGTCGTCGGCGATTCGCGCACCGGCGAGATGGACAAGATCGACGGCCCGTACTACTTCCTGCCCGCCATTTCGCGGCTCGCCGCGCTGCCGAAGCAGCTTCCCCTTGTCGCGCCCGATTTCGGGGCCACCAACCTCGTCCCGGTCGACTATGTCATCGCCGCGATGGAAAACCTCATGCACCGCGAAGCGCCTTCGGGCAGTACGTATCACCTCGCTTCGCCGCGACCGCAGCAGCTTCACGAGGTCTACAACGCCTTCGCCCGCGTCGCCGGAGCGCCCCGCGTACGCACGACGGTGCCGTCTGGCCTGCTTCGCAGCACAGCGTCCCGCCTCGCGACCGCTGTGGACCGCCTGCCCACTGGACGTGCGACGCGCGCAGCTGTGTTGACCGAACTGGGAATTCCGCTCGAAGTACTCCCGCACCTGAACATGGAGGTGGAGTTCGACACCGCGCGCACCACTTCGGAGCTGTACGGCAGCGGCGTCCACCTTGCCGAGCTTCGCGACTACGCCGAACCGCTGTACCGCTACTGGCGCGCGCATCTCGACCCGGACCACGCTCGCCGCCCGGGGATCAAAGGACGCGTTGTCCTGATTACCGGTGCTTCCTCGGGCATCGGCCGTGCTTCGGCGCTCGCTCTCGCGCGTCGCGGCGCGAAGGTACTTCTTGTCGCGCGCCGTGCCGAAGAGCTCGAAGACGTGCGTAGCCAGATCACCGCAGGAGGCGGCGAAGCAGCGACGTACCCATGCGACCTCACAGACGGCGACGCGGTCGACGGTCTCGTGAAGGCCGTCCTCGCCGACCACGGTGCGGTGGACGTCTTGGTGAACAACGCAGGACGGTCGATCCGACGCTCGGTACAGCTGTCGACGGAACGGTTCCACGACTACGAACGCACCATGGCCATCAACTACTTCGGCCCAGTGCGGCTGATCCTCGGCCTGCTGCCGTCGATGACCGAACGCCGGTTCGGCCACGTCGTGAACGTCACCACGCAGGGCCTGCAGACCGACACCCCGCGGTTTTCCGCTTACCTGGCCTCAAAAGCGGCTCTCGAAGAGTTCAGCCTGACCGCCGGACGCGAGACGCTGTCCGACGGCGTCACGTTCTCGTCGGTCCGGATGCCGTTGGTGCGCACGGACATGATCGCGCCGACCGGCTCGTACCGCGGGCTGCCCGCGAGCTCGCCGGAACGCGCCGCGGCGCTGGTGGTGAAGGCGATCGAACGGCGGCCGCAGATCCTGAGCCTGCCCGAGGGCCGAGCCGCGGAACTGGCCTCGCTCGCGACCCCGGACCTCGCGCGATTCGCGGCGCACCTCGTGTACCGGGTGATGCCGGAATCCGCGCCGGAAGCCCGGAACCGGCCTCGGCAGCCTGCGTCGGCGGCCGTGGCGGGGGCGCTGACGCGGCTGGTGTGGCGGAGGAATGCCTAAAGGGTCGTGAGTGGCAATCACGGTTCTAACCGGGATTGCCACTCACGACGTCCCTACTCCACCAACGTGTCGTCCGGCGACCCGTTCGCCAGCGCCGCCAGCACATCCAACGCGCTCGCCAGCGTCTCCTCCGCCGGCGCGGACACCGCGATCCGCACCGCGTTCGGCGCGTGTCCCGGCACCACCGAGAACGCCGCCGCCGGGGACAACGCGATGCCCCGGCGAGCGGCGGCGGCCACGAAAGTCTCGGCGCGCCATTGGTCCGGCAGCACCCACCACCGGTGGTAAGCCGCCGCGTCGCCGTGTACCTGGAAGCCCGCCAGCCGGTTGGCGACGATCCTCGCGCGCGCCCCGGCGTCGGTGCGCTTCGCGGCTTCGACCTCCGCCAGCACGCCGCCGGTGATCCACCGCCGCGCGGCCTCCACCGAGAACCGCGACGCGGCCCAGCCGCCGGACCGGATCGCGCTCGCCAGCCGCGCGACCCAGGCCGGCGGCACCACGAGGAAGCCCGCGGTGAGCCCGGGTGCGACGCGTTTCGACAGGCTGTCCACGAAGACCGTCCGCTCCGGCATCAGCGCGGCGAGCGGTTCGGTGTCCGGGCGGAGGAAGGTGTAGATGCCGTCCTCGATCACCGGCAGGTCCAGCGCGCGCACGGTCGCGGTCAGTTCGGCACGGCGGTGCGGCGGCATCGTGGTGCCGAGCGGGTTGTGCAGGGTCGGCTGGACGTACAGCGCCCGCACCGGCGCGCTCGCCGCGAGCGCGGCCGGGACCAGGCCGTACGCGTCGGTCTCGATCGGCACCAGTTCGATGCCGAGCCGGGTCGCGGCGGCCTTGACCACCGGGTACGTCAGCGATTCGACCGCGAGCCGCTCGCCGGTCGGCACGAACGCGGCGAGCGCGGCCGCGATGCCCTGCCGTCCGTTGCCCGCGACCAGCACCGAATCCGGATCCGGCGTCCACGAACCGCGGGCGAGCATCGTGGCGGCCGCCTCGCGCACCGCTTTGGTGCCCGCCGCGCCGAGCGGATGCAGCGCGTCGGTGAAGACGTCCGCGCGCAGCACGGGTTCGAGCGCGCGGGCGAGCTTGGCCGATTGGTTCGGCAGCACGGCGAAGTTCAGTTCGAGGTCCACTCGCGCGTCGCCGGGTTCGGACAGCGCCGGTTCGGGACCGGGTTTCGCCGCGCGGACGAAGGTGCCTCGCCCGACCTCGCCGATCGCCAGGCCGCGGCGCACGAGTTCGCCATACACGCGGGCGGCGGTGGAGCCGGCGATGCCGCGGTCGCGCGCGAACCTCCGCTGCGGCGGCAGCCGGTCGCCGGGCCGCAGCCGGCCGCTTTCGATGTCGGCGGCGAGTTCGTCCGCGACGACGCGGTAGTCGTCCATCCCACCCTCGCTCTGCCGGGATTCTCCCGGACGCATCATGGCACCGGCCGGTCACGTACGGCTAATGCGACCTCCGGAACTCCCCGAACGGGGGTCACTAGGTTAGCCTTACCTGTGTGGCACTCACGAGCGAAGAGACCCGACTGCACGCCGAGAACCTGACGCTGGCCTACGACGGCCGCACCGTGGCCGAACGGCTCGGCGTGGTCATCCCGGACAAGTCGTTCACGGTCATCGTCGGTCCCAACGCCTGCGGCAAGACGACGCTGCTGCGCGCGCTCGCCCGGATGCTGAAGCCGCGCGAGGGCTCGGTCTACCTCGACGGCGAGGTGATCTCCAGCTACGGCGCGAAGGAGGTCGCGCGCCGGCTCGGGCTGCTGCCGCAAAGCTCGATCGCGCCGGACGGGATCACCGTGGCCGACCTCGTCGCGCGCGGCCGCTACCCGCACCAGAAACTGCTGCGCCAATGGTCCCGCGACGACGCGGCGGTGGTCGCCGATTCGATGCGCGCGACCGGCGTCGACGACCTCGCCGAACGGATGGTGGACGAACTGTCCGGCGGGCAGCGCCAGCGCGTCTGGATGGCGATGGCGCTGGCCCAGCAGACCGACCTGCTGCTGCTCGACGAGCCGACGACCTACCTGGACATCGCGCACCAGCTCGACATCCTCGACCTCTGCGCGACGCTGCACAGCGAACAGGGCCGCACGCTGGTCGCGGTGCTGCACGACCTCAACCACGCGGCCCGGTACGCGACGCACCTGATCGCGATGCGCGACGGGAAGGTGCTGGCCACCGGAACGCCGGAGGAGGTCGTGACGGCGGAGAACGTGGAGCGGATTTTCGAGCTGCCGTGCCGGGTGATGGAGTGCCCGGAGAGCGGAAGCCCGATGGTGATCCCGAAGGTCAGCCGCCGGGCCGCCTGAGCTAACGGCGGGCCATGAACGACCGCCACACGTCCGCGGGCACCGACTCGCCGGTGACCTTCTTGCCACTCGCGTCGATCAGCCGCCGGTCGTCGTCGGAGCCGAGCCACACCGCAGTCGCCAGCTGCGGCGTGTAGCCGACCGCCCAGGCGTCCTGGTTGTCGCGCGAATTGCCGTGCTCGAACTCGCCGGTGCGCAAGGCCGCCTCGCGACCGTCCGGCAAGGTCGTCCGCAACGCCGAAGTCACGTCCTTCGCCACGTTGGCCGGAACCGCGGAAACCGGCTCGGTTTCGTGCTGCCACACGACTTTCCCCGACCGGTCGAGCACCTTGTCGACCAGGTGCACCGGTGCGTGCATCCCGTTGGCGGCGTACGTCGCGTACGCCCCGGCCACGTCGAGCGGCCGCATCGGATACCGGCCGACGACGACGCCCGAGCCGATCGTCGCGCCGTCCTGTTCGCGCATCGTCGGCGTGCCGTCCACTTCGTCCGGGATCCCCGCCGAACGCGCCGCCGCGCTCACCTCGTCGACCCCGACCTTTCTGGACACCGTGATGAACGGCGTGTCCGCGCCCGAGGTCAGCGCACTGCGCAAGGTGCAGGTCTGCGGGCACTTCGGCGGATACTCGAACTTCTCGCCCAGATACTGAATCTCCCTGGGAGCAGCCACTTTCTCGTCCAGAGACATCCCGTTCTTCAGGCCGGCCGCCGCAGTGAACGGGTAGAACGCCGAGCCGAGCGCGTGTCCGGTCGACGCATAATCCCGGACGCCGTTGTTGCCGCCGTCGTACGCGCGCACCGCGCCATTCGTCGGATCGACCGCCACCAAAGCGCCGCGGAACTCCGCTGGCTCGCCCTTCAGCCGGTCGCTCAGCGCGGCGTGCGCGGCGTTCTGCAGCCCCGGGTCCAGTGTGGTCTGGACGGTCAGGTTCCCTTGCTGCAGCCGGGAAAGCGAGAAGCCGGCGGTCTCCAGCTCGGCGAGCACTCGCTGTTTGAGGTGGTACTGGTCGTAGTTCAGGTTCACCCGGGTCTCCGCGGGCGGCTTGATCTCCGCACCCGGATAGGCCATGCCGTCGGTGTTCTTCAGGTAGCCGCGCTCGACCAGCTTGTCGCGCACGTATCGCCAGCGCTTCGCCGCGTGCTCGTCGCCGGACGCCGCCGGGTCGTGCACCGACGGCGACTGGATCATCCCGGCCAGGAAGGCGGCCTCGCTCCACGTGATGCTGTCGTCGAGCGGGCGGCCGAAGAACGCATTCATCGCCGCCGCCGGGCCGAAGGTGTTGCGGCCGAAGGAGATGATGTTGACGTAGCTCTCGAAGATCTGCTCCTTGCTCTGCTCCTGGGTGATCTTCGTGGCGAGCACGAGTTCCTGCAGCTTCCGGCCGAGCGTCGAATCCTCGTCGCCGGTCGACTTCTTGATGTACTGCTGGGTGATCCCGGACCCGCCGCCGACGCCGGTCAGGAACGCGCGGCCGATCCCGGTCGGGTCGAAGCCGGAGTTGGCCCAGAACGTCGGGTCCTCGGTGGCGACAATGGCGTCGCGCAGCTTCTGCGGGACCTGGTCGAAGGGCACGAACCGCCGGTCGCCGCCCGGGGGCACGATGCGCGCCAGCTCGCTGCCGTCGGCGGCCTTCAGCGTGACGGTCTTGCCGAGCGAGGCGAGCACGTCCTGCGGGCTGCGGACGTCCATCAGCAGGTAGGCGATCCAGAACGCGATCAGCGGCACGCCGACCGCGCACCCGGTCAGGTAGTAGGCACCTCTCCGGATACGGCACCACTTGCTACGGACACCAGCAGGTTCGTCGCTCTCCGGGGTTGACTCCACGATTGGTGGACGACTGAACCGGTGGCAAGGTTCTGTCGACCCGGTGAATTGATCACGATAAGAAAGCGCGCAGCAGCGACACGGTGCCCTCGACGTGCTCGGCCATCGCCTGCCGCGCGGCCACCGGATCGCCGGCCAGGATCGCGTCGACGATCGCCTCGTGCTGCGCGTTCGAATGCTCCAGATTGGGTTCGAGCAGCGGAATCCGGTCGAGCAGCCGGTTGACCCGGGTCCGCGCGTCGGCGACCGCGCTGGTCAGCGACGCCGACGCGGTGACCTCGGCGATCGCCAGGTGCAGCCGGGAATCCTTGCGCCGGTAATCCGCGAGACCGGCCGCCGACGCCTCCGCGAGCGTTCCGGTGAGATGCTGCCGGTCCGCCGGGCTCAACGTCCGCGCCGCAGCCGCCTCGGCCGCACCGGTCTCCAGGACATGCCGCAGGCACAGCGCGTCCTCCAGCCCCGCCGCGTCCACCTCGCCGACCGCCCGCTCCGCCGGGTCCGGCAGCTTCTCGTTCACGAACGTCCCGCCGTACCGCCCGCGCCGCGACTCGACATACCCCGCGTCGGCCAGCGCGCGGATCGCCTCCCGCAACGTCACCCGGCTCACCCCGAGCCGCTCGGCCAGCTCCCGCTCCGACGGCAGGCGCTCCCCCGCGCCGACAACCCCGAGCCGGATCGCCTGCAACAGCCGCTCGACGGTCTCCTCGAAGGCGTTCCCGGCGCGCACCGGCCGGAACAGGGCCGCGTCCGCGCTCACCACCGAGGTCGATTCCACCTGTCCGAGTCTATGCTGCCCCGATTGCAGAGAAGTCTTTGCAAAGGTTTCTCTGCGGTCTAGATTGGGGACATGCCTTCCGAACGCCGCACCCGCCAGCTCGACGCACAGACCCTGCGCGCGCTGGCGCATCCGCTGCGGATGGAGCTGCTGGACCTGCTCACCATCGACGGCCCCGCCACCGCGACCGGCCTGGCCAAGCGCGTCGGCGAAAGCTCCGGCACCACGTCGTGGCACCTGCGGCAGCTCGCCGAAACCGGCCTGGTCGTGGAAGACCCCGACCGCGGCTCGAAACGCGAACGCTGGTGGCGCGCCGCGCAAGACTCGACGCGCATGAGCACGACGGACTTCGCCGACGACCCCCACATGGCCGGCCCGCTCATGACCTTCCTGCACCAGCTCGTCGACCGGCGCTACCGCGAACAAGCCCAGTTCGTCGCCGAACTGCCGCGCTGGTCGGACGCCTGGCGCGACAGCGCCACTCTCAGCAGCGCCCAGCTGTCGCTCACCGCGGACGAAACCAGACGGATGGTCCAGGAAATCGAAGCGGTGATCGACCAGTACCGCCGCCCCGCCTCCCCCGGCGACGAGCCGGTGATCACGCACTGGGCAGCGTTCCCGCGCTCCACCGCCGAACCCGAAGACGAGGAAACCTCCTGATGGACCCGTTCCTGACCGCCCGAGCCGCCGCGAGACATGCCGAACTGCAAGCTGCCGCCCGCCGCTCCCCCGCTCCCGCTCCCCGCCCTCGCCGCGCGCCCGCCCGGCAGCGCGTCGGATGGTGGCTCATGGAACTGGGACTGCGCCTAGCAACCCCGAAACGCCGTGAAGGACTCCTTGAAGGAACCTAACTCCCTCAACGCCCCCTTCACGGACCGCCCGCGTTCCGTGAGGGCCACCTTCACAGCCCCAGATTCCCTCAGGGTTCCCCTCACTACCCTCGCCGAGCCCGGCCCGGTTCGGTCGGTCCGTGAAGGACCCCTTCACGGAATCAGATTCCCTCAAGGAGTCCTTCACGGACCACCCCGCCACCGCTGGTGCGCCCCAATGTGGCGTTGGTTGCGTCGCATGCACCCAATGTGGCATTCGTTGCGTCAGATGCACCCAATGCCACATTGGGGCGCTAGCCCCGCCCCCGCCAAAACCGCCACCGAGGCACCCCAAACCAGCGAGGCACCCACACCACCCCCGCACCCCGATACGAAGCCACAACGCGGCGCGGGGGTGTTTGTCAAGGCATCTTTCCCGCCTTGACAAACACCCCCGCGCCGTAGTCACAATCGGGCTTCGGGGTGCCCCACGCAACAATCAACACTCGATAACGTTGACAGCCAACCCGCCCCGAGCAGTTTCCTTATACTTAACAGACATATCCGCCCCAGTCTCGCGCATAGTCTTAATCGCCTTGTCCAACGTCACCACGTGACTGCCATCCCCACGCATAGCCATCCGCGCGGCATGAATAGCCTTGGACGCCCCCACGGCATTCCGCTCAATACAAGGAATCTGCACCAGACCGCCCACTGGGTCGCAGGTGAGGCCCAGATGATGCTCCACCCCGATCTCGGCCGCATTCTCCACCTGAGCAGGCGACCCGCCCAACACCTCAGTCAACCCGGCAGCCGCCATGGCAGAAGCAGACCCGACCTCCCCCTGACACCCAACCTCAGCACCAGAAATCGACCCAGTCTGCTTAAGAATAGACCCAATAGCCCCAGCAGTAAGCAGGAACGTCACAATCCCATCATCAGACGCCCCACGCACAAACCGCTGATAGTAATGCAACACAGCCGGAATGATCCCCGCCGCGCCATTCGTCGGAGCAGTAACCACCCGCCCCCCAGCGGCGTTCTCCTCATTCACCGCCAGCGCATACAGGCTCACCCAATCCATCGCGTACAACGGATCATCAGCACCGTCTTCGGCAAGCAGCTTGTCATGCAACGCCTTAGCCCGCCGAGGCACCTTCAACCCGCCAGGCAATACCCCCTCATGCGTGTACCCATTCCGCACGCACTCGGCCATCACCTGCCAGATCTCCAGCAGCCCTTCCCGGATCTCCTCACGACTGCGCCAGGAAAGCTCGTTCCGCAGCATGATCTCGCTGACCGGCAGCCCAGTATCCGCGCAATGCTTCAGCAGGTCCGCTCCAGTGCGGAACGGATAAGGCACCGGCGTGGAGTCCTCCACAAACACCGTGTCGGTCTCGTACGACTCGTCGCGCACGAACCCGCCGCCGACCGAGTAGTACGTCCGCTCCCGCACCAGCGAACCGTCCGAAGCGAACGCCCGGAACACCATCCCGTTCGGATGCGCTGGCAGAGACTTCCGCCGGTGCATCGTCAGGTCGGTGTCCTCGGTGAAGGCCACCGGATGAGTCCCGCCGACAGTCAGCCGCCCGGACTCGCGGATCTCCGCCACCTTGGCGGGCACAGTGTCGGTGTCGATCGCCTCCGGACGCTCGCCGGACAGCCCGAGCAGCACCGCCTTGTCGCTGCCGTGGCCGAACCCGGTCGCGCCGAGCGAGCCGAACAACTCGGCCTCCACCCGCACGACCCGGTCCAGCACGCCGTCCTCGACCAGACCGTCCACAAAGGTCTTGGCCGCCCGCATCGGGCCGACCGTGTGCGAACTGGACGGCCCGATGCCGATCGAAAACAGGTCGAAGACGCTGATCGCCATTGATCCGCCCCTTCTCTTAGTTCCTCGCCAGCACGCTGCTGGCTTCTTGCGCCGCCGGTCCTTCGGCGGTCAGGTGGGCCAGGTTCTCCGGCAGTTCCTCGCCCCGATGGGCCTTGGTCTGCGCGTACAACCGGCCCGCGCGATACGACGACCGCACCAGCGGCCCCGCCATCACACCCGGGAACCCGATCGCCTCGGCGGTCTTCGCGTGCTCCACGAACTCCTCCGGCTTCACCCAGCGGTCGACCGGGTGGTGCCGGGGCGAGGGGCGCAGGTACTGGGTGATCGTGATGATCTCGCAGCCCGCGTCGAACAGGTCCTGCAGCGCGGTCGTGACCTCGTCGGGGGTTTCGCCCATCCCGAGGATCAGGTTCGACTTCGTGACCAGCCCGGCCGCGCGGGCCTGGGTGATCACGTCCAGCGAGCGGGCGTAGCGGAAGCCGGGGCGGATCCGCTTGAAGATCCGCGGGACCGTCTCCACGTTGTGCGCCAGCACCTCCGGACGCGACCCGAACACCTCAGCCAACTGATCCGGCTCGGCGTTGAAGTCCGGGATCAGCAACTCCACGCCCGTGCCCGGATTCAGCGAGTGGATCTGCCGCACCGTCTCCGCGTACAGCCAGGCACCGCCGTCGGCCAGGTCGTCCCGGGCCACACCGGTGATCGTCGAGTACCGCAACCCCATGGCCTGCACCGACTCCGCGACCTTCCGCGGCTCGGTACGGTCCAACGCAGCAGGCTTCCCGGTGTCGATCTGACAGAAATCGCACCGCCGCGTGCACTGGTCCCCGCCGATCAGGAAGGTAGCCTCCCGGTCCTCCCAGCACTCGTAAATGTTGGGACAACCCGCCTCTTCACAAACCGTGTGCAGACCCTCCCGGCGCACCAAGCCCTTCAGCTCAGTGAACTCCGGACCCATCCGCACCCGCGTCTTGATCCACGACGGCTTCTTCTCGATCGGCGTCTCGCTGTTGCGCACCTCAAGCCGCAACAACTTCCGCCCCTCGGGCTGGGCGCTCATCGGCTGAGGTCCGCGTACAGCGGGTGCTTCTTGGCCAGCAGCTCCACGCGACCCCGCAGCGCCTGCTGGGCGGCCGCGTCGAAGTCCGGCTTGAGCGTCTCGGCGATGATGTCGGCGACCTCGGCGAAGTCCTCGGCGGCGAAACCGCGGGTGGCCAGCGCCGGGGTGCCGATCCGCAGGCCGGAGGTGACCATCGGCGGGCGCGGGTCGAACGGCACCGCGTTGCGGTTGACGGTGATCCCGACCTCGTGCAGCCGGTCCTCCGCCTCCTGGCCGTTGAGCTGCGAGTTCACCAGGTCGACGAGCACCAGGTGCACGTCGGTGCCGCCGGTGAGGACGCGCACGCCCGCCTCGGCGCAGTCGGTGCGCGACAGCCGGTCGGCGAGGATCTTCGCGCCTTCCACGGTGCGCTCCTGGCGCTCGCGGAACTCGTCGGTCGCGGCGATCTTCAGCGCCACCGCCTTGGCCGCGATGACGTGCTCCAGCGGACCGCCCTGCTGGCCGGGGAACACCGCCGAGTTGATCTTCTTCGCCAGTTCCTGGCGGCACAGGATCAGGCCGCCGCGCGGGCCGCCGAGGGTCTTGTGCGTGGTGGTGGTGACGATGTCGGCGTGCGGCACCGGCGACGGGTGCAGCCCGGCGGCCACGAGGCCGGCGAAGTGCGCCATGTCGACCATCAGCTTCGCGCCGACCAGGTCCGCGATCCGGCGGAACTCGGCGAAGTCGAGCTGGCGCGGGTAAGCCGACCAGCCCGCCACGATCATTTTCGGCTGGTGCTCGACCGCGAGCCGCTCGAGCTCGGCGACGTCGACGATCCCGGTCTCCTTGTCGACGTGGTACGGGACCACGTTGTACAGCTTGCCGGAGAAGTTGATCTTCATCCCGTGCGTGAGGTGGCCGCCGTGCGCGAGGTCGAGGCCGAGGATGGTGTCGCCCGGATTCAGCACCGCGAACATCGCCGCCGCGTTGGCCTGCGCGCCCGAGTGCGGCTGCACGTTCGCGTGCTCCGCGCCGAACAGCGCCTTGGCCCGCTCGCGCGCGAGCTGCTCGACGACGTCGACGTGCTCGCAGCCGCCGTAGTAGCGGCGGCCCGGGTAGCCCTCGGCGTACTTGTTGGTCAGCACCGAGCCCTGCGCCTCGAGCACGCCGACCGGCGCGAAGTTCTCCGAGGCGATCATTTCGAGCGTCGACTGCTGGCGGTCCAGCTCCGCGGCCACCGCGGCGGCGACCTCGGGGTCCACTTCGGACAGGCGGGCGTCGAACGTGGCGGTCATCAGTTCTCCTGGGTGAGCTCGGCGTACGCGGACGCGTCGAGCAGCTCCGGGACGTCGCCCGAGAGCCGCACCTGCAGCAGCCATCCTTCGGTGTAAGGGTCGGAGTTGATGACCTCGGGGGTGTCCGATGTGGTCTCGTTCACCGCCACCACCTCGCCGCTGACCGGCGAGTACAGCTCGCTGACCGACTTCGTCGACTCGACCTCGCCGAACACCTCGCCCGCGGTGACGGTGTCGCCGACGCCGGGCAGCTGCACGAACACGATGTCGCCGAGCGAGCCCGCCGCGAACGCGGTGATGCCCACCGTCGCGACGCCGTCGGAGACCGACAGCCACTCGTGTTCCTTCGTGTAGGACAGGTTCTGGGGGATGCTCACAGCTGGGGTCCTTTTCAGGCTCGGGAGTAGAAGGGCAGGGCGACGACCTCGACCGGCTCGACGCGGCCCCGGATGTCGACGGACAGCGCGGTGCCGGGCTCGGAGTGCTCCCGGTCTACATACGCCATGGCGATCGGGTAGCCCAGCGTCGGCGACAGCGCGCCGCTCGTGATCTCCCCGATAGTGGCATCCCCGGACAGCACGGCGTACCCGTGCCGCGGGGCGCGGCGGCCAGTGCCGCGCAGGCCGACCCGCACGCGCGGGACGTCGGCCTTCTTCAGCTCCTCCAGGGCCGCGCGGCCCACGAAGTCGCCCGGTTTCTCGAACTTCACGACCCGGCCGAGCCCGGCCGCGAACGGGTTCAGCTCGCGGCTGAGTTCGTTGCCGTACAACGGCATTCCGGCTTCCAGGCGCAGCGTGTCGCGGCAGGCGAGTCCACACGGGACCAAGCCGTGCTCCTGACCGGCCTCGGTCAGCAGCGCCCACAACGCCGGAGCCTGCGCCGCCGGCACGAACAGCTCGAAGCCGTCCTCGCCGGTGTAGCCGGTGCGGGCCAGCAGGACCTCGTGGCCCTTCACGACGGCGGGCACGCTCGCGTAGTACTTCAGCGAAGCGAGGTCCGCGTCGGTTACCGCGGCGAGCACCTCGACCGCCTTCGGACCCTGCACCGCGATCAGCGCGGTGTCCTCGGACCGGTTCTCCACCACCGCGTCGAACCCGGCGACGCGCTCGGCCAGCGCGTCCGCGACCACGGCGGCGTTGCCCGCGTTGGCCACGACCAGGTACTCCTCGTCGGCGAGCCGGTAGACGACCAGGTCGTCCAGCACGCCGCCGTCGGCGTCGCAGATCATCGTGTAGCGGGCGCGGCCCGGCTTCACGCCGGTCAGGTTGCCGACCAGCGCGTAGTCGAGGACGTCGGCGGCCTGCGCGCCGCGGACGTAGATCTCGGCCATGTGCGACAGGTCGAACAGACCGGCCGCCTCGCGCACGGCCTTGTGCTCGGCCAGTTCGCTGGCGTAGCGCACCGGCATCGACCAGCCGGCGAAATCGGTGAACAGCGCACCCAGATCCTGGTGGACCTGTTGCAGGGGGGTTTCCGTCACGGGAAGCCTTTCGTTGTCGCGAGCGGAGGACACGCTCACGCGTCGTACGCGTCGAGGGGCGGGCAGGAGCAGACGAGGTTGCGGTCGCCGCGCGCCCCGTCGATCCGCCGCACCGGCGGCCAGTACTTGGTCTTGCGCGCCACGCCGACCGGGTACACCGCCAGCTCGCGGTCGTAGTCCGCGGTCCACTCGCCGGCGATCGACGACGCGGTGTGCGGCGCGCCGCGCAGCGGGCTGGTCTCGGCGGTCCAGCGGCCCGCGGCGACCTCGTCGATCTCGTGCCGGATGGCGATCATCGCCTCGCAGAACCGGTCGATCTCGGCGAGGTCCTCGCTCTCGGTCGGCTCGACCATGAGCGTGCCCGCGACCGGGAACGACATGGTCGGCGCGTGGAAGCCGTAGTCGATGAGCCGCTTCGCGACGTCGTCCACGGTCACGCCGGTGTCCTTGGTGATGCCGCGCAGGTCGAGGATGCACTCGTGCGCGACCAGGCCGTCCTGTCCGGTGTAGAGCACCGGGTAGTGCGGCGAGAGCCGGGCGGCGATGTAGTTGGCCGCGAGCACCGCGACCTTCGTCGCCTCGGTGAGGCCGGGCGCGCCCATCATCCGGACGTACGCCCAGGAGATCGGCAGGATCGAGGCCGAGCCGTACGGCGCGCCGCTGATCGGGCCGACGCCGGTGTCCGGTCCGGCCTGCGCCAGCAGCGGGTGGTTCGGCAGGTACGGCGCGAGGTGCTCGCGCGCCGCGACCGGGCCGACGCCGGGACCGCCGCCGCCGTGCGGGATGCAGAACGTCTTGTGCAGGTTCAGGTGCGAGACGTCGCCGCCGAACTCGCCCGGCTTCGCCAGGCCCAGCAGGGCGTTGAGGTTCGCGCCGTCGACGTACACCTGGCCGCCGCCGTCGTGCACGATCTTGGCGAGCCGCTCGATGCCGTGCTCGTAGACGCCGTGCGTGGACGGGTAGGTGACCATGATCGCGGCGAGGTCGGCACTGTGCTGGTCCACTTTGGACTGCAGGTCTTCGAGGTCGACGTTGCCCTCGCCGGTGCACTTGACCACGACCACGCGCATGCCAGCGAGCACCGCGGACGCGGCGTTGGTGCCGTGCGCGGACGACGGGATCAGGCAGACGTCGCGCTCGGGCTGGCCGTTCGCCTGGTGGTAGGCGCGGATGGCCAGCAGCCCGGCGAGTTCGCCCTGGCTGCCCGCGTTCGGCTGCAGCGACACCTGGTCGTAGCCGGTGACCTCGGCCAGCCAGCCGGACAGCTGGCGGACCAGCTCGTGGTAGCCCTCGGCGTCCTCGGCGGGCGCGAACGGGTGGATGCCGGCGAACTCGCGCCAGCTGATCGGCTCCATTTCGGCGGTGGCGTTGAGCTTCATCGTGCACGAGCCGAGCGGGATCATCCCGCGGTCGAGCGCGAAGTCCTGGTCGGCGAGCCGGCGCAGGTAGCGCAGCATCGACGTCTCGGACCGGTGCGTGCTGAACACCTCGTGCGTCAGGTAGCCGCTCTCGCGGGCGAGACCGTTCGGGAGCGCCTGCGCGGCTTCCCACGCACCGTCGACGCCGAAGGCGCGAAGCACCTTCGCGAGCGTGTCGGGACGCGTGACCTCGTCGCAGGAGATGCGGACGTGGTCGGCGTCGATGTGGCCGAGGTTGATCCCCGCCTCGCGCGCAGCCGCGTGCACCTCGGCCGCCCGGCCAGGCACCTTCGCGACGACAGTGTCGAAGAAGGCTTCGTGGGCCACCTCGACGCCACCAGCGCGCAGCGCGTTCGCGAGACCAGCCGCGAGTTCGTGAACCCGCGTCGCGATCGCCTTCAGGCCGTCGGGACCGTGGTAGACCGCGTACATCGCCGCGAGCACCGCAGGCAGCACCTGCGCGGTACAGATGTTGGAGGTCGCCTTCTCGCGACGGATGTGCTGCTCACGCGTCTGCAGCGCGAGGCGGTACGCAGCGTTTCCGTCCGCGTCCACGGACACGCCGACGAGACGGCCGGGCAGCGACCGCTCAAGACCAGCGCGCACCGCCATGTACCCGGCGTGCGGACCGCCGTAGCCCAGCGGCACGCCGAAGCGCTGCGTAGAACCGACAGCGACGTCCGCGCCGAACTCGCCGGGCGCGGCGATCAGGGTGAGCGCCAGAAGGTCGGCAGCGACCGTGTACAGCGCGCCCGCGGCCTTCGCCGCTTCGGAAACCGCGTGGTAGAAGCCGCGTCCGCGCAGCACGCCGGACGCGCCGGGGTACTGCACGATGACGCCGAAGAACTCCTCGGGCAGCCCGGTGAGCAGGTCGCGCACCTGCACGTCGATGCCGAGGCCGGCGGCGCGCGTCCGCACGACCTCGATGGTCTGCGGAAGGCATTCGGCGTCGAGAACGACCACATTGGACTTCGACTTCGACGCACGGCGCATCAGCGTCATCGCCTCGGCCGCCGCGGTGGACTCGTCGAGCATCGAAGCGTTGGCGATCGCCAGCCCGGTCAGGTCGGACACGGCGGTCTGGAAGTTCAGCAGCGCCTCAAGACGGCCCTGCGAGATCTCCGGCTGGTACGGCGTGTACGCGGTGTACCAGGCCGGGGTCTCCAGCACGTTGCGGCGGATCACGCCCGGCGTGACGGTGTCGGAGTAGCCGAGGCCGATCATCTGCGTCATCGGCCGGTTGCGCGCGGCGAGCGCACGCAGCTCGGCGGTGGCTTCTTCCTCGGAGGCGGGCGCGGGAAGCGCCAGGTCACCGGCCGTGTGGATGGCGGAGGGCACCGCCGCTTCCACGAGGGCGTCCAGGCTTCCGTAACCGCATTCGGCGAGCATCTTCGCCCGCTCGGCCTCGCCGGGACCGATGTGGCGGGTGTCGAAGGGGGTGGAGGTGATGGGAGCTCCTCGGGACGGGCACCGGGCGCGGCGGTGCACTGGGAACTCCCCCTCTGTCATGGGCACCTGAGAGTTTCACCGCGCGCACAGCACGGCTTTCACCTTGGGTGAGGCGCGGGTGCGCCTGCTTTCCAGAGTGGCCTCGCCGAAAGCGGTAGCGGTTACCTGAGAGATTCCGGGGAGTTTGCTCCTTCGGTGTCCCACTGCTCGCATGGGACTCTCCCGCTCCGGCTCGAACGGCCCTGTGTTCAGTTGTGGGTGCTGCAGGTGGAACGACCCTACCTGGTGGTTCACGCGCCAGTCTAGCGCGCCCGGCCTACGCCACACCCCTGCCGAAGGTCCGTGAGGGGAACCCTGAGGGACTCTGATTCCCTCAGGGTTCCCCTCACGGACAGTCACAGCGGCGTGACGTAAGCGCCCGAGATGCCGCCGTCGACGAGGAACTGCGCGGCGGTGATGAAGCTGGCGTCGTCGCTCGCCAGGAAGGCCACCGCGGCGGCGATCTCCTCCGGCTCGGCGAAGCGGCCGACCGGGACGTGCACCAGACGGCGGGCCGCGCGTTCCGGGTCCTTCGCGAAGAGTTCCTTCAGCAGCGGCGTGTTGACCGGCCCCGGGCACAGCGCGTTGACCCGGATGTTCTCCCGCGCGAACTGCACACCCAGCTCGCGCGTCATCGCGAGCACGCCGCCTTTCGAAGCGGTGTAAGAAATCTGCGACGTCGCGGCTCCCATCACGGCCACGAACGACGCGGTGTTCACGATCGAACCGCGGCCCTGGCGCTGCATGTGCGGCAACACGGCCTTGCAGCACAGGTACACCGAGGTCAGGTTGACCCGCTGCACCTTCTCCCACGCTTCGATGCCGGTGGTGAGGATCGAGTCGTCCTCGGGCGGCGAGATTCCCGCGTTGTTGAAGGCGACGTCGACCGCGCCGAACTCGTCGACCGTCGTCTGGAAAAGGGCCTCGACCTGGTCCGCGTCGGTGACGTCGGCCTGCACGAAGGCCCCGCCCACCGCGTCGGCGGCCGCCTTGCCCTCCTCCGGCGCGACGTCGCCGATCACCACCTTCGCGCCTTCGCTCGCCAGCCGCTTCGCAGTCGCGAGGCCGATGCCGCTCGCGCCGCCGGTGATCACCGCGACGCGGCCGTCAAAACGCTGCACCATCTATTCCTCCGTGCTCAGGAAAACGTTCTTGGTTTCGGTGAAGGCGGCTGCGGCGTCCGGGCCCAGCTCGCGGCCGAGGCCGGACTGCTTGAAGCCGCCGAAGGGCGTCCAGTAGCGGACCGAGGAGTGCGAATTCACCGACAGGTTCCCGGATTCGACGCCGCGCGCGACCCGGAAGGCACGGCCGACGTCGCGAGTCCAGATCGAGCCGGACAGGCCGTATTCGGTGTCGTTGGCCATCCGCACCGCCTCCGCCTCGTCACGGAAGCGGACCACCGCGACGACCGGGCCGAAGATCTCGTCGCGGGCCAGCGGATCGTCCAGTCCCGGCGGGAGCACGACGGTCGGTGCGAACCAGTAGCCCGGTCCGGACGGCGCGCTGCCGCGGAAGGCGACCGGAGTCGCGTCGGTGACGTAGGAGGAGACTTTCGCGTGGTGGTCCGCGGAAATCAGCGGGCCCATCTCGGTCGCCTCGTCGCCCGGATCGCCGACGACCACGCCCCGCACGGCGGGCTCCAGCAGTTCGAGGAACCGGTCGTAAACGTTGTCCTGCACCAGGATCAGCGATCGCGCGCAGCAGTCCTGCCCGGCGTTGTCGAACACCCCGTACGGCGCGGTCGCCGCGGCCTTCTCCAGGTCGGCGTCGGCGAAGACGATATTGGCGTTCTTGCCGCCCAGCTCCAGCGTCACCCGTTTCACCTGCGCCGCGCAGCCTGCCATGACCTGCTTGCCGACCTCGGTGGACCCGGTGAACACGACCTTGCGCACCGCCGGATGCGTGACAAACCGTTGCCCGACAACCGATCCCTTGCCCGGCAGCACCTGGAAGACGTCTTCGGGGATCCCCGCCTCGCGGGCGAGTTCGGCCAGCCGCAGCGCGGTGAGCGGGGTCAGCTCGGCCGGTTTGAGCACGACCGTGTTGCCCGCCGCGAGCGCCGGAGCGAAGCCCCAGCCCGCGATCGGCATTGGGAAGTTCCACGGCACGATCACGCCGACCACGCCCAGCGGCTCGTGGAAGGTCACGTTGACGCCGCCGTCGACCGGGATTTGCTTGCCCAGCAGGCGTTCCGGCGCGCCGGCGGAGTATTCGAGCAGGTCGCGGACGTTGCCCGCTTCCCAGCGGGCGTTGCCGATGGTGTGCCCGGAGTTCTCGACCTCCAGCCGGGCGAGGTGGTCGAGGTCGGCGTCGACCGCGTCCGCGAACCGGCGCAGCAGCCGCGCCCGATCGCCCGGGGCGACCGCCCGCCAGGCCGGGAACGCGGCGTGCGCGCGGGCGATCGCGGCGTCGGTGTCCGCCTCGGTGGTCAGCTCGACCTGGCGCACCACTTCCGCGGTCGCCGGATTGCGCACCTCGAACGTCGTCATTTCCCCTCCTGCGCGGCGTTCACCAGCGCGGCGAACAGCCGGACGTCGTCGCTGTCCTGCTCTGGATGCCACTGCACGCCGAGCACGAACTCCCCCGGCGCCTCGGCGGCCTCGACCGTGCCGTCCGCCGCGTGCCCGGACGCGATCAGCCCGGAGCCGAGCTGGTCAATCGCCTGATGGTGGTAACACTGGACCTTCGTTTCCTGGCCGAGGATCGCTGCCGCTCGCGTGCCTTCGACCAGGCTGACCGTGCTGGTGCCGAACGTCGCCGGGGCCGGCTGATGCGTTGCGTCGCCCAGGGTTTCCGGCAGGTGCTGCGCGAGCGTGCCGCCGAGCGCGACGCTCATCACCTGCAGCCCGCGGCAAACTCCGAGCACCGGCTTTCCCGCCGCGCGCGCTGCCGCGAACAGGCCGAACTCAAACGCGTCGCGCTCCGGGCGGATGTAGGTCTTCTCGTGCGGCTCCTGGCCGTACCGGGCAGGTTCGACGTCGGCACCGCCGGTGAGCACGAGACCGTCGATGCGCTCGATCAGGCTGGCGTACTGGTCCGTGACGGGCGGCAGCAGCACCGGAATCCCGCCCGCCTTGACCACGCAGTCCGCGTAAACCCGGTGCAGCAGCGTCGCTTCGGTGTCCCAGGCCAGGAATTTCGCCTGTTCCGAATAGGTGCTGAGGCCGATGACAGGTGGGTCAGAGTCGTTCGAAACCACGGATGCGCTCCCAATCGGTCACAGCTCGCTCGTACGCTTCGCGCTCGATCCGCGCGGCGTTGAGGTAATGGTCGACTACTTCGGCGCCGAAGGCATCTCGCGCGATACGGCTGCCTTCGAGGACTTCAGCTGCCTCAGCGAGCGTGACGGGCACTGTGGGCTTGTCGGAGTCGTACGCGTTGCCTACGAACTCAGGCTCCAACGGCAGTTCGTTCTCGATGCCGTGCAGCCCCGCAGCGACCATCGCGGCGACAGCGAGGTACGGGTTGACGTCTCCGCCGGGTACGCGGTTCTCGACGCGTAACCCGTCACCGTGCCCGACAACGCGCAACGCGCACGTACGGTTGTCCGTTCCCCATGCGATCGCCGTCGGTGCGAAGCTGCCAGGGACGTAACGCTTGTAGGAGTTGATGTTCGGGGCGAAGAAGTACGTCAGCTCGCGCAACGCTTCCAGCTGTCCGGCGAGGAAATGCTGCATCAGCTTCGAGAAGCCGTGGTCGCCGTCGCCGGGAAGCACCGCTTCGCCCGACTTGCTGCGAAGGCTCAGGTGGATGTGGCAGGAGTTGCCTTCGCGTTCGTTGTACTTCGCCATGAACGTGAGACTCTTGCCCTCCTGCGCGGCGATCTCCTTCGCACCGTTCTTGTAGATGCCGTGGTTGTCGCACGTCGCGAGCGCTTCGGCGTAGCGGAAGGCGATTTCGTGCTGACCCGGGTTGCACTCGCCCTTCGCCGACTCCGGATACAGGCCCGCGCCGGCCATCCCGTTGCGGATCCGGCGCAGCAGCGGCTCGATCCGCGCGGTGCCGAGCATCGAGTAGTCGACGTTGTACTGATTGGACGGCTTCAGGTCCTGATACCGCTTGTCCCACGCGGTCTCGTAGGAGTCGTCGAACACGATGAACTCGAGCTCGGTGCCGACGTACGCCTTCAGATCGTGCTCAGCGAGCCGGTCGAGCTGGCGGCGCAGCACCTGGCGCGGCGAGACGGAGACCGGGCCGCCCTGCACGCGCTCGACGTCCGCGAGCACCAGCGCGGTGCCCTCCTGCCACGGAATCTGCCGCAACGTCGCGAAATCCGGCCGGAGCACGAAGTCGCCGTAGCCGCTTTGCCAGGACGAGATGTCGTAGCCGTCGACCGTGTTCATGTCGACGTCCACCGCGAGCAGGTAGTTGCACGCCTCGGTGGCGTGGCCGACCACCTCTTCGAGGAAGTACTCCGCCGAACAGCGCTTGCCCTGGAGCCGCCCCTGCATGTCGGTGAGCGCGACGAGCACCGTGTCGATCGTGCCCGCCGTCACCCGTTCGCGGAGATCTTCGAGCGTGAGCATTCCTCGCCTGGCCGGCATCGCATCGCCCCAAAGGTTCGGATCAGGTCCTTTGCGGCTTCTTCCTACCGGGCCGTCGCGGGCGGGTCAATCCACTGAAAGGTATTTTCTTAGACCTTTAAACGCCTGGTTGCCGAGCTTCACCCGCGTGGCGCCTGCTATGTCCGGGTTGCCCGGCTGAGAAGATACTGTGAATCGGGTGCGTCCGGGACCAAATCCGCCGCCTCGTGCGTTGGACCGGGCAAGAGAGGTGAGAGGGATGACTGAAGCATTCACGCAGACCACGTTCAGCCAGCAGCAGGCGCGGCCGCAGCTCCCGACGCTGCCCACCGGGTGGCCGATCGGGTCGTACGAGTCCTACGAACAGGCCCAGCAGGCCGTCGACCACCTCGCGCACGCGGACTTCCCGGTCACCGACGTCACGATCGTCGGGGTGCAGCCGATGCTGGTGGAGCGCATCGCGGGCAAGATGAGCTGGAGCCGGATGCTCAGCAGCGCGGCCATGTCCGGCGCGGTGTTCGGCCTGTTCCTCGGCCTGGTGCTGAGCATGCTCAACCCGGCCGCGGGGCTGCTGTCGATCGTGCTCGGCCTCGCCGCGGGTGTCGTGTTCAACGTGGCCTTCGGCGCGCTGGGCTACGCGGCGAACCGCAACAAGCGCGGGTTCATCTCGCAGAGCCAGCTGGTGGCGCAGCGCTACGACGTGCTGTCCCAGCCGCGCAACGCCGAGAAGGGCCGCCAGCTGCTCGCCGACCTGGCCGCGCGTTCGGCGTTCAACCACTGAGCCGTTGCAACGCTGAGCTGTTGAAGCGCTGAGTTTCACCTCCCGGGCGTCCGGGCCGTTCGCGGCCTGGGCGCCCGGTTTCGTGCCGGGGGGTCGTGAGTGCCTATCCCGGTTAGAACCGCGATAGGCACTCACGAGGCCCGCTACCTCGTCGGCGGAGCAGCCTTGGTCGAACTGGGCGCCCCCGAGGTCGCCGTCGGCTTCGGGATCACCGCCGCGAACGGCACCCCCGCGTCCTCCCGGCAGTAGCTGCGATAACCGTTGTAGCCGTTGACGTTCCCGCGGTCGTCCTGCGTTCCCAGGGTGATCTTCGGGCGCGGGAACTGGTTGTCCTGCCCGGTGATCTGGCTCGTGCCGGAGTCCTTCTCGCAGCCGTAGCGCGTGATCGTGAGCGGGCGGCCGCGGTCGTCGTACAGGTAGACGTTTTCGAGCGGTTTGCCGTTCGCGTCGAAGGCGTACAGGTTGCTCAGTTCGCGCTGGCCGTAGCGCAGCGACTCGTTGCCGTGGGCGTCCTGGTACATCGACGAGGCGTACGGCGGAGTGGAACTCGACGAGTACGAGCGGTCCCGGACGAGTTTGACCGCCGCGCCGAGGCCGCCGAACGCGCTGCCCACCACGAACGCCGACACCGGCACCGCGATCCACAGCATCCGCCCGTCGGCCTTGATCCGCGGGCCCGCCCACATCACCAGACCCGCGGCGACCAGCAGCACCGGCAGCAGCAGGACCGCGTGCAGGTCCCGGATCATCAGCAGCAGCCCGAACGCCAGCAGCGCGAACGCGCACACCACCCACCACGCCGGCTTCAGCGAGTTCAGGTAGCCGAACGCGCGGTCGGCCGACCGGTCCTCCCGCATCGACTTCACCATCGCCCGCGCGCGGACGACCTCCGGCAGCTCCCGCATCGCGTCGACCCCGCGCAGCAACAGGAACGCCAGGCTCACCGCGAACACCGGGGCCAGCACGAGCATCCCGATCAGCGTCTCGGCGTCGAACCGCACCGCGGCGGAGAACGCGACCAGCGCCGTCCCGGCCGCGCAGAACACCAAGCCCCACAAGGCAAGCCGAGGTCCGATCCGGCTCGGTTTGGCCGTCGTCGCGAGCACCTCGGTCGCCGCGGCCGGCGCTCCCTCCGGAGCGGGCGGGTAGCCGCCGGACGCCCGCAGTTCGGCCGCGTAGCTCTCCGGCGTGCCCAGCCGCGCGACCAGGTCCTCGACCCGCGCCGCCGCCCCGGACTCCGCCTCCATCTCGGCCAGCTGCGGCCGGACGTCCTCGAGCAGTTCCTCGATCTCGTTCGCGGGCAGGTCCGCGAGCGCGGTGCGCACCCTCGACAGGTACACCCGCGCGGCCGTCGGCTTGTCCGTGCTCATGCTGCCTCTCCCCGATTCGTGCCGCGGACGCGCCGCGGTTTCGCCTGCCGCGCGGTCAGGCCCGCTCTTTCACCAAACTGTCCATAATGGACGCGAAGCTGTGCCACGTGCGCGCCGATTCGGCGAGCCGCAGCCTGCCCCGGTCGTTCAGGCTGTAGTACTTGCGGTGCGGGCCCTCTTCGCTCGGCACCACATACGACGTCAGCAATCCCGCCTTGTACAGCCGCCGCAGCGTGCCGTACACCGATGCGTCCCCGACCTCTTCGAGCCCGGCGACACGAAGTCTTCGCAGCACGTCGTAGCCGTACCCGTCGTCGTCGCGCAGCACCGCGAGCACCGCCAGGTCCAGCACTCCCTTGAGCAGCTGACTGATCTCCACGGCGTTCCTCCCCCGGTCCTGCGCGAGAGAAGGTACCACGCATAGCGCAGTAGTGTGCACGGCGAACGGCCGAAAGGCGGTATCGCTGCCCGTTCGTCCAGGTCAGGAAGAGACCAACGACGGGGTATACAGCGTAGACAGCGAGGTCTACAGTGTAGACATGGCTGAGATTCCGACTGCTGAACGGCTCGTGGCGGCGGCGCGCGAGATCGTCGCCGCCGAAGGGGCCGCCGCGGTGACCATGCGCCGGGTCGCCGAAGCCGCCGGGGTCACCGCGATGGCGATCTACCGGCATTACGAGAACCGCGAGGTCCTGCTGCGCGCGGTCGCCGACGCCACCGGGCGCGAACTGGGCGCGGCGTGGAAGGACCCGATGTCCGAGGGCGAATGGACCGACCGGTACGACGCGCTGCTGGACGGGTTCCTGGATTTCGCGCTCGGCCAGCCGCATCTGTACCGCTTCCTGATGACCGACAGCTGGGCGCGCGCCCGGCTGTACCCGGACGGTTTCCGCGAGCCCGGCTCGCCGCCGTTCACCGCACTGGTCCGGCTGATCGAAGAGGGCATGCGCGACGGGGTGCTGCGTGCCGACGATCCGCTGGAAGCCGCGTTGACCGTCAGCACCCAAATGCAAGGCATGGTGCTGCACTACCTCGCCGGACGGATGGGGACCGCGGAGCCCGAGTTCCGCGCGCTGTGCCGGCGTACTTCCCGGAGGGTTTTCGATGGACTCAAAGCGTAATGCCCGCTGGCAGATCCCGGCCGCGCTGCTGTCTTCGGCGGTGCTCTTCTACTTCGGCACCGGGCTCGCCCCGGTCGCCGCGCTGACCTGGCTCGCGCCGTTTCCGGTGCTGCTGCTGGCGACTCGCGCCGGCGGCTGGACCACGGCGGGCACCGCGTTCGGCGCTTTCCTGCTCGGCACCGCGAATATGTGGGCCTACCAAGCACATTCCGGCGACGAACCGCTGTGGCCGTTCGGCACCGCCATCGACGTCGGGATGTCGCTGGTGTTCACGTTCGCGGTGTGGCTGTTCTGGGCGCTGGTGCGCCGCCGCCGGACGCTGCTGGCCAGCCTGGCCGCGCCTGCGGCGTGGACCAGCCTCGTGTACCTGATCACCGTGCTGAACCCGATGGGGATGATGGGTTCCCTCGCCAACGACCAGGGCGACGCGCCGCTCGTGCTGCAAACCGCGTCGTGGGCCGGAATGTGGGGCGTCGAATTCCTGGTGCTGCTGCCCGCTTGCGCGATCGCCGCGATGTGCGCGCCCGGAGCCGCGCGGCTGCGCACCGGCGCCGTGGCCGGAATCATCGTGGTGCTGAGCCTCGGCGGCGGCGCGCTGAGGCTGTCCGGCGACACCGGCGGCCCGCCGGTGCGGATGGCCGCGATCACGCAAAACGCCGGCTATCACTGGGGTCCTGAACTCGGCACCGCGGAAGGCCGTGCGCTGGTGCACGACTACATCCGGGAAATCGAGGCCATGCCGGACGGCGTGCAGCTCGTTGTCTTGCCCGAAGCCGCTTTCAGCGCCGAGGAGGAATGGCCGGCCGCCCTGGTCGAGCCAATGCGCAGCGCGGCCAAGGCACGCGGCGCGGCGATCGTGATCGGCTTCGAGTACTACGACCGGCCAGGCAAGCACAACTACGCCTACGCGCTGGCCTTCCCCGCCGACGGTGCCCCGCCCGCGCGGTACCTGAAACACCACGACCTGGTGAGCCCGCCGGGCCACGACCTGGTGTTCGTCCCCGGCGCGAAAGTCCCGACCGGACTGGTGATCTGCGGGGACACGACCTTCGCCTCCCCCAGCCGCGACTACGCCGCCGCCGGTTCGCGCGTCCTCGCCATTCCGGCGGAACTCGCGGTCCCGCCGGGCAGCAACGACGAGGGCGGCTGGCAGCACACCCGCAACGCGCTGCTCCGGGGAGTCGAAAGCGGCCAGTCGATCGCACTCTCCGACGCGAACGGCAGCCTGATGCTGTCCGACGGCTACGGCCGCGTCCTCGGCGAAGCCCGCACCGGCGGCCCGGCCCCGTTCACGGCAGTCACCGCGGACGTCCCGGCCGGCCCCGGCGCGACGTTCCACACTACCTTCGGCGACTGGTTCGCGTGGCTTTCGCTCGCGATCACCTTGGCGGGCTTGGTGTTTACCCGCCTTCGCACGGCTCGGCCCGCGCCCGCCGCTGAGGTCGTGGGCACGAAAACGACGACTGGCTCATGAACCGCATGTGCCGGGCCTGCCACCGCAGTCACCACCGAGCCGTGGCAGCCCGGCACCTGCCCGCCTCGCGCCCGCCGGTGACGTCATGAGCGCGAAAACCGAGGCCGCTTCCCTTCGCCTCCGCTCAGCTAAGCCGCCCGCGCCCGCCGCTGGCACCGCGGACACGAAAACGACGACCGGTTCATGAACGGCTCCCGGCGGATCGGCGAACCGCAGCGGCGGCACGGCATGCCTTCCTGGCCGTACGCGTCGAGCGAGCGTTCGAAGTAGCCGGACTGGCCGTTGACGTTCACGTACAGCGCGTCGAACGACGTGCCGCCCGCCAGCAGTGCCGCGGACATCACGTCGGTGGCCGAGGACAGCAGCGTTCGCCCTTGTGCGGCAGTGAGTTTCTCCGTCGGCCGCGACCAGTGCAGTTTGGAGCGCCACAACGCCTCGTCGGCGTAGATGTTGCCGACGCCGGACACGAGCGTCTGGTCGAGCAGCGCGCGTTTCACCTCGGTGCGCCGCGAACGCAGCGCACGCACGGCGGCCTCCGGATCGAACTTCGGGTCCATCGGGTCGCGGGCGATGTGCGCGATGGTTCCGGGCAGGGTGTCGCCGTCGGCCTCGACCAGGTCGTCCAGGGCCAGGCCGCCGAAGGTGCGCTGGTCGACGAAGCGCAGTTCCGGTCCGTCGTCGGCGAACCGGACGCGGACGCGCAGGTGTTTCTCGTCCGGCGCGTCCTCGGCTTGCACCAGCATCTGGCCGCTCATGCCGAGATGCGCCAGCACCGCCTCGCCGTCGGACAGCTCCAGCCACAGGTACTTGCCGCGCCGCCGGGCGGCCTCGATCGTGACGCCGGCGAGGCGTCCGGTGAAGTCGGCGGCTCCCTGCGCGTGCCGCCGGATGGCGCGGTCGTGCAGCACCTCGACGGCCCGGACGGTACGGCCGGCGACGTGCGCTTCGAGGCCGGCGCGGACGACCTCGACCTCGGGTAGTTCGGGCATGCGCTCATTCTGCCCGGCACCCCTGACAAAAACGGGACCGGTGCCTCAGCACGAAAACGGGGCTGGTCAGCGTTGCCGCCGACCAGCCCCGGAAAGAGAGGGAAAACGCGTTCAGCTCGCGTCGTCGCCCGTGCCGAGTTCCTCCGACAGCGACCGCCAGGCGGTCTCCGCGGCCTTCTGCTCGGCTTCCTTCTTCGTGGTGCCGTTGCCTTCGCCCAGCGCGCGGCCCGCCACCAGCACCGTGGCGGTGAATTCCTTGCGATGGTCGGGACCGCTGTCCTCGACGCGGTACTCGGGCACGCCGAGTCCCCCGGAGGCGGTCAGCTCCTGCAGACTGGTCTTCCAGTCGAGGCCTGCCCCGCGCAGCGGAGCCTCGGCCAGCAACCCGTCGAAGAGGTGGTGCACGAGCTTGCGCGCGACCTCGATGCCGTGCGCGAGGTACGTGGCGCCGATGACGGCTTCGAGACCGTCGGCGAGGATGCTCGCCTTGTCCCGGCCGCCGGTGAGTTCTTCGCCCTTGCCCAGCAGCAGATGCGCCCCGAGACCGCCCTCGCCGAGCCCGCGCGCCACGCCGGCCAGCGCGTGCATGTTGACGACGCTGGCGCGCAGCTTCGCGAGCTGGCCCTCGGGCAGGTCGGGGTGGGTGGTGTAGAGGTGGTCGGTGACGACGAGGCCGAGCACCGCGTCTCCGAGGAACTCCAGTCGCTCGTTCGGCGGGAGGCCGCCGTGCTCGTACGCGTACGAGCGGTGCGTGAGCGAAAGACGGAGCAGCTCGGGGTCGAGAACGACCCCGAGCGCCTCGAGCAGCGATGCGGGATCGGCCGCGGGACTCCCGACGGACTTACCCCCCATGGTCGGCTGCCGGCTCAGGCGGGCTCGACGACCTGGCGGCCGTTGTGCTGGCCGCATGCCGGGCAGGCGACGTGCTGGATTTTCGGCTGGCGGCAGGCGCGGTTGGAGCAGGGCACCAGCTGAACCGGAGCCGCCTTCCACTGGCTGCGGCGGGAGCGCGTGTTGGATCGCGACATCTTCCGCTTCGGGACGGCCACGAGTAGATCTCCTTCAAACGGTCTGCTCGCGGTTGCGAGCGAACTTACTTCTCCCGGATCGAGCTGGACGCTCGTCAGGCTTGCTCTCCGGAGCCGTGCGCAGGCTTTTCGCCCGCGTTCTCGTCGAATCGCTCGACCAGCGCGGCCCACCGAGGGTCTATCTTCTCATGCCCGTGTCCGGGCTCGAGATCGGCCCACTTGACGCCGCATTCGACGCACAGTCCCGGGCAGTCCTCGCGGCACAGCGGGGCGAGCGGAAGCGCCAGCACCACGGCGTCGCGGACGGTCGGCTCGAGGTCGATCCGGTCGTCGACGAGGCGCGGGATCTCGTCCTCGTCGGTGGTCTCCTCGGTGGCCGAGCCCGGATAGGCGAACAGCTCGGTCAGGTCCACCTCGATCTGCTCGGTGACCGGATCGAGGCAGCGCGAGCACTCGCCGGCGGCGACGGCCGTCGCGGTGCCGGTGACGAGGACGCCCTCGACCACGGACTCGAGCATCAGGTCGAGTTCGACCGGCTCGCCTTCGCGGATCTCGAGCACGCCGGGCACGCCGAGCGCGGTCGGCACGGGCGCGCTGCGGTGCAGCTCCCGGCTGAGTCCCGCGCGGCGGCCCAGCTCACGGGTGTCGACCACCCACGGGCTGCGGTCGTCGAGCTGCGCGGGGCGGGGGTTCTGGGCAGGGTTTTCGGACATCGCCTACCAGCGTACGCAGGCCCCGCGGACATCGTTAGAGGTGGCCGGACATCGTGCGTGCTGGCGCCGGTTCTCAACGGCTTGCGCACGCACGAGGGCCCGCCTCTGGGACCGGTCTCGTGCGTGCTGGTGCCGGTTCTAACCGGCTTACGCGCGCACGAGGGCCCCCGCCGCCGGGAGGTGCGTGCGGCCCGATCGGCTGAACCCAATGCCCGGGACTTAAGGCGGCGTTATGGGGTGCGGCTGAGGCGTGTCCGCCCAGGCCGAAGCGGCTGGCGGACCGGGCTGGCTCGCGTCGGGGCGACGCGAGCGGCGGGAACTGGGCGTGCCGTCCGTGAGGGGAACCCTGACGGAATCAGATTCCCCCAGGGTTCCCCTCACGGACTTGAAGAAACGGGCACACCGGCGCTAATCGGGCATTTCGCTCAAGCGGGTGTCCTTTAGGGATGGTCAGCAGGCTGAGGCCACCCGGCTTAGGTCCCTGGCATTGGGCGCCTAAGCCCGCGCGGGCCTCGTGAGTGCCCAGACCGGTTCTAACCGGCACCAGCACGCACGAGCGGGAACCGTCAGACCTGGTAGTCGTACAGCGTGGAGCGGCCGCCGCCGTGGCCGGTCGTGGGCGAGCGCAGGTGGTTGCGGCCCGAGTCGACGGTGCGCAGCGTGGTGGCCAGCAGCTCGGAGAACTCGGCCAGTTTGCCGTCGACGTACGCGTCGCAGTCGGCGCGCTGGCGGTCGGCTTCGGCGTGCGCCTCGTCGACGATGCGCGCGGATTCCGCGTGCGCGGCCTGCACGACCTCGGTCTGCGACACCAGCCGGGCCTGTTCGGCGCGGGCGTCCTCGATCGCGCGGTCGTAGGCGTCGCGGCCGGCCTGGATCATCCGCTCCGACTCGGCGCGGGAGCGTTCGGTGAGGTTCTGGTACTCGGCCTGTCCGCCCGCGACCATGCGCTCGGCCTCGTTGTGCGCGTCGCCCAGCATCTGCTCCGCGCGGGCGCGCGCGTCGGCCAGGATGCGCTCGGCCTCGGACGTGGCGTCCGACACCGTCCGCTCGGCCTCCTCGTTCGCGCTCGCGACGGTCTCGCCCGCCTCTTTGCGCGCGGCCAGCAGCAGGTCGTCGCGTTTGTCGAGCACGTCCTGCGCGTCGTCCACCTCGCCGGGAAGCGCGTCGCGGACGTCGTCGAGCAGCTCGAGGACGTCGCCGCGGGGCACCACGCAGCTGGACGTCATGGGAACCCCACGGGCCTCTTCGACGATCGTGACGAGCTCGTCGAGTGCCTCGAAAACCCGGTACACGGCCACTCCCTCAAGCAGTTTCCCCGATCACTGGCTTCCAGTCTGCCCGCTTCGCAGCCTGAACCGGTGAACGAGCACCCGACCGGGCGTGTCCTCGCCGGGGCCGGGAGGGGCGGTCTCACCCGGAGGTGGGACCGCCCCGGCGCGCCGTGCTCAACCGTTGAGATCGATCTTCTGGAAGGTCGCGTAGTGATCCGGCGTGTAGACGAGTTCGCCGCCCTTGCCCGAGATCACGCGGTCCTCGGAACCGACGTCGTACAGCGTGTAGTAGCCGGAGTCGCACACCGGCAGGACGCCTTCGCGGTTCTCGTAGGTGGTGCCGTCGTTGAGGGTGCCTTCGCGGACGCCGTCGACGACCTGCTTGGCGTCGGCGGACAGCTTCGAGTAGCCGACCGGGCTCAGCTTCGACAGGTCGCCGCACTTCGTCGGGGTGCTGCCGCCGTCGATGTCGATGACCTTGAACGACTTGTAGTGGTCGCCGGTGTAGAAGTACTCGCCGCCCTGCCCGGTCACGATCCGGCGGGTGCCGCGGTTGCTCGAACCGGGCGTCGGCACGGTGTACTCGTGGTAGTAGCTCGAGGCGCAGGAGGGCAGGATCCCCTCGCGGTTGGTGAACACCACGCCGTCGTTCTTCGGGTACGGGAACGGCCCGTTCGTCTGGATCAGCTTGTAGGTGTCAGTCGCCTGCGCGGGCAGCGCCGACAGCTTGACGTGCGTGAAGCCGGACAGATCGCCACAGGAGTTCTGCTTCGGCTGCACGGACGCCGGCACCGCCGGGGACAGCGGGACGGCCTCCGCGGCCGTGCCGAACCCCAGGAAACCGACCAGCAGTGCGAAAAGGACACCGACTATGCGGCTGCGGTTGTTGGTCATTTTCGGACCGTAACCCGGTGGGGTGGTCGACAGAATGACGCGAGGTGAACAGCTTCAGGCCGCGGCCGAAGTCCCGACGAAGGCTGTAATCCGTTCAGGCTAAATCGGCCGCTGGGCTGGCCTTTCGGCCCGGCTCGCCACTCACGCCTGCCAGAAGCCGGCGAGGCGGGCTTCCGCGGGCTCAAACCCCGTGAGCGGAACCCTGCGGGAATCAGAGTCGATGCCAGGAACTTAAGACGCCGCACTGGGGGCGGTTGAGGCATTTCTCGCCGGGGCCAGCGCGGACGGCGGAGGCTGGGTTGTCGTCTGTGAGGACACGGTGACCGCCAGCATGCCTAGCCCCGTCAGGCCTTTCGACCTGGGCGGACGCTGTCCAACCACACCCGCAGCGCCGCCTTGAGTCCCAGGCATCGGGACTCAGAGTCCCTCGGGGTTCGCTTCGCGGACCTCAGTCCCGCTTCGCGTAGGCCGCGAGGAGGCGTTCGTGGACCACCGGCGGCACCAGGTTCTCGATGTCGCCGCCGAGCGCCGCGATCTCCTTGACCAGCGAGCTGGACACGAAGCCGTACGCCGGGTTGTTGGCCATCAGGAGCGTTTCCAGCCCGGTCAGCTCGCGGTTCATCTGGGCCATCTGCAGCTCGTAGTCGAAGTCGCTGACCGAGCGCAGTCCCTTCGCGACCGCGGCGATGTCGTTGTCGCGGCAGTAGTCCACGAGCAGGCCCTGCCACGAATCGACGCGCACGTTCGGCAGCTTCGCGGTGATCTCGCGCAGGATCTCCATGCGTTCCTCGACGCTGAAGAGGCCCTTCTTGCTCTTGTTCACCCCCACCGCGACGACGACCTCGTCGAAGAGCACCGAAGCCCGCTCGATGATGTCGAGATGTCCGTTGGTGGCCGGATCGTAAGAGCCGGGACAGACCGCACGCCGCATGGCGCGGACGCTATCAAGCCACGCCGTCGCGCGCGCTCTCGTGGCGACTGCGTCACACCTCAGATGAGCCGTCGTACTCCGCCCAGTACAGCGCCGTGTCGCCGTAGCGCTTGTCGCGAAGCGGCTTAAACGTCGACGGCCAGTCCGGCGCACCGTCGCGCGCGGCTCGTTCAATCACCGTCAACGCGCCGTCGGCGAGCCAGCCACCGCTGTGCAGCGAAGCGAGCACTGTGCCCAGCGAAGCAGCGTCGACCGCGTACGGCGGGTCTGCGAGCACCACGTCGAACTGCACCGACGCGGGCGCGGCGACCACTGTCTCGACCTGTCCGGCTCGGACCGTGCCGCCTAGCCGCAAATCGGCAACGTTGCCGCGAAGCACCTCCACGGCGCGACGGTCGGCTTCCACGAACCATGCGTCCGCAGCACCGCGCGAAAGCGCTTCGAGACCGAGCGCGCCGGAGCCGGCGTAGAGGTCGAGCACGCGGGCCCCGTCCAGCTCACCAGCCACTTCGAGGGCGTTGAACAGCGCTTCGCGCACCCGCTCCGACGTCGGGCGGGTGCCTTTGGGCGGCACCTTCAGCCGCCGTCCGCCCGCCTTCCCCGCCACGATCCTCGTCACCCGGCCATCTTCGCCCAAGGTCGCGATGTGGCGTTGGGCAGGACTTGCCGAACCCGCGCGCGCGGGCGCGTAGAGTCGTCCTTCGCCCTCCAGAGGCGCGTTGATGGAGTTCAAGGGAGCGTTGCGTGTCGGAACCCCGGGTGAGACGGGCTGAGATCGCCGTCGAGCAGGCACACGTCGACCGGGTCTACACGCGGCTCGCCGAGCTGCGGACCCAGGCCGAGGCGATGCGGGCCAAGGGCTACGAGCTCGGCCAAGGCGCCCAGCGCGAAGCGATCTTCGAGCAGGCGTCGATGCTGTTCGAACGCGACATGATGGTCTACCACGCGAACCAGACCCTGCAGACGCTCGACGCCGAGTACGAGGGCCTGGTCTTCGGCAGGCTCGACCACCTCGACCGCGAGCACATCTACGTCGGCCGCCTCGGCATCCGCGACACCGAGTTCGACAACCTGGTCACCGACTGGCGCGCGCCCGCCGCCGCCGCGTTCTACCAGGCCACCGCCGAAGAGCCGATGGACGTCGTGCGCCGCCGGGTGATCCGCTGCTCCGGGCAGACGGTGCTGGACGTGGACGACGACGTGCTGATCGCCGACGCCGTGCCCGAGGACATGCAGATCGTCGGCGAGGGCGCGCTGATGGCCGCGCTCGGCCGCTCGCGCGGCGAGAAGATGCGCGACATCGTGGCCACGATCCAGAAGGAACAGGACGAGGTCATCCGGGCACCGTGGCGCGGGGTCACCGAGATCACCGGCGGTCCGGGCACCGGCAAGACGGCCGTCGCGCTGCACCGCGCCGCGTACCTGCTGTACCGCCACCGCCGTCAGCTCGGCGGCGCGGGCGTGCTGGTGATCGGGCCGTCCGGCGTCTTCACCACGTACATCTCGCGCGTGCTGCCGTCGATGGGCGAAACGAACGTAGAGCTGCGCGCGCTCGGCGAAGTGCTCGACGGTCTCGAAGCGACACGACAGGACACAGCCGCGCTCGCCGCGATCAAGGGTTCGCTGCGGATGCGAAAGGTGCTTCTGCGCGCGTTGCGCGACACCCCGCCCGAAGCGCCGACAGAGCTGAAGATCGTCTATCGCGGCGAAGTCCTGAAGCTCACCGCGCGCGAGCTGGAGAAGGTGCGGCGCAAGGCGCACACGCAGGGCGCGCCGCCGAACCGGTCACGCGTACGCGTGGCAGAGCTGCTGCTGGGCGCGCTCGCGGACAAGGCCGAGGAGTACGCGAAGGCGGACGGCAAGGAGATCGACCGCGCGGAGCTGATCACCGATCTCGGCGAGCGCATCGACTTCCACCGTTTCCTCGTGGTGTGGTGGCCGGTGCTGTACCCGGCGCAGGTGCTCAAGTGGCTCGGTGCCGAGAAGCGGATGGCCGCGGCGTCGAAGGGCATTCTGAACCGGAACGAGATCAGCCTGCTGTCGGCCGATTTCGCGGACCGTTCGCGCGGCTGGTCGGTGGCCGACGTCGCGCTGCTGGACGAGCTGCGCATGCTGGTCGGGCCGGAGCCGAAACGGCGGCGCAGGCAGACCGTGGTCGAGGCGGCCCCGGAACGCGGCAGCTCCGGGGGCGCGCCGCACCGTCCGGAGCACTACGACGAGTACTCGCACGTGGTCGTCGACGAATCGCAGGACCTTTCGCCGATGCAGTGGCGGATGATCGGCCGGCGCGGCAAGTACGCGAGCTGGACGGTCGTCGGCGACCCGGTGCAGAGTTCGTGGCCGGATCCGGACGAGGCCGCGCAGGCGCGCGATCAGGCGTTCGGCGTGAAGACCACGCGACGGCGCTTCACGCTGCGCACGAACTACCGGAACTCGGCGGAGATCTTCGACCTCGCGGCGAAGGTCGTGGCCGGCCACGCGCAGGCGGACGAGCTGCCCAAGGCCGTGCGCACCACCGGAATCGAGCCGGAGGTCCGGCCGGTCGACCAGGGCGCGCTGGCGACCGCGACGCAGAGCGCGGCGAAGGAACTGCTCGGCGCGGTCGAGGGCACGGTCGGTGTGATCACCGCCATGGACCGCGTCGAAGAGGTCGAGGGCTGGCTCGCCGGGCAGACCGACGAGCGGCTCAAAGTGGTCGGGTCCCTCGATTCGAAGGGCCTCGAGTACGACGCGGTCGTGCTGGTCGAGCCGATGGACCTGGTCACCGAGTCCTCGACCGGGCGGCGCGTGCTGTACGTGGCGCTCACCCGCGCGACGCAGCAGCTGATCGTGCTGGCCTCGAACCCGGACTGGCTGCCCTCGTGAGTGGCAATCGCGGTTAGAACCGTGATTGCCACTCACGAGACGTGACCGGGAAGGGAACGCCCGCCCCGCGCGTTACGCCCTTACGTGACCTCCCTGCCTGACGTGCCGCTGTCCGTGCTCGACCTCTCCCCCGTTTCCGAAGGGAAGGGGGTCGGCGAAGCGCTGCGCAACACGCTCGATCTCGCCCGCAACGCCGAGCGGCTGGGCTACCACCGGTACTGGCTCGCCGAGCACCACAACATGCCGGGCATCGCCAGCTCGGCCACGGCGGTGCTGATCGGGCACGTCGCGGACGCCACCGAAAGCATCCGCGTCGGCTCCGGCGGGATCATGCTGCCGAACCACGCGCCGCTCGTGGTGGCCGAGCAGTTCGGCACGCTGGAGGCGTTCCACCCGGGACGGATCGACCTCGGCATCGGCCGCGCGCCGGGCACCGACCAGCGCACCGCGCTCGCGCTGCGCGGGCCGGGCGGGCTGTCCGCGGAGAACTTCCCCGAGCACCTGATGGAGCTGATCTCCTACTTCGAACCGGACGCGGCGCGCGGCGTCAACGCGGTCACCGCCGAGGGCAACAAGCCGCCGGTGTGGCTGCTCGGTTCCTCCGGCTTCAGCGCGCAGCTGGCCGGGCGGCTGGGGCTGCCGTTCTCCTTCGCGCACCACTTCGCGGCCGAGAACACACTGCCGGCGGTGCGGCTGTACCGCGAGAACTTCCGTCCGTCCGAAGTGCTTTCCGAGCCGTACGTGATGCTGGGCGTGCAGGTGATCGCCGCCGAGACCGACGAGCGCGCGGAGTACCTGGCTGGGCCGAGCGGGCTGACCTTCCTCAGCCTGCGCCGCGGCCGTCCGATCGCGCTGCCGACGCCGGAGGACGCCGCCGAGTACCCGTACACCGAAATGGACCGTGCGTTCCTGTCCGAGCGGTTCGGGTCGAGCATCGTCGGCGGACCGGAGAGCGTCCGGAAGGGACTCGACCAGCTGCTGGCCGACACCGACGCGAACGAGCTGATGATCACCACGATGGTGCACGGCCACGAGGACCGCGTGCGTTCGTACGAGATCGTGCAGGACCTGAAGCGCTGATGGAGGTCTTCGACTGGCGAGGGCAGCAGGTGCGGTGGTCCCGGCAGGGTTCGGGGCCGCCGCTCGTGTTCTGCCACGGCACGCCGTGGTCGTCGAAGCTGTGGGAGCCGATCGCCTCGACGTTCGCGCAGGACTTCACGGTGTACCTGTGGGACATGCCGGGCTACGGCAGCTCCACAATGGCCGAAGGCCAGGACGTCTCGTTGGCCGCGCAGGGCGAGACGTTCGCCGCGCTGCTGAACCATTGGGGCCTCGAAGAGCCGGACGTGGTGGCGCACGACTACGGCGGCGCGGTCAGCCTGCGCGCGTATCTGTTGCACGGCGCGGCTTACCGCTCGCTGGCGCTGGTGGACGTCGTCGCGCTGGCGCCGTGGGGTTCGGAGTTCTTCCGGCTGGTGGCGGACAACGCGGCCGTGTTCGCGCAGTTGCCGCCGAACCTGCACGAAGCGCTGGTGCGGGAGTACATCGCCGGCGCGGCACACCGTCCGCTGTCCGCCGAAGCGCACGACATGCTCGTTCGGCCGTGGCTCGGTCCGGTCGGGCAGGCGGCGTTCTACCGGCAGATCGCGGCAGCCGATCAGCGGTACACCGACGAAATCGAGCCGCGCTACCGCGACATCAGCGTGCCCACGTTCGTGGTGTGGGGCGCCGACGACACCTGGATTCCGGTGGACCGCGCGCACCGGCTCGCCGGGATGATCCCGGGCGCCGGACTGGAATTGGTCCGTTCGGCCGGGCACCTGATCCAGCTCGACGCACCCGAGGCGCTGACCGCTTCGCTGCACCGCTGGCTCTCCCGCTGAATTGCCCGGAAACCGCCGTGCCGGTATTTCTTTTCCGGCACTGACAACCGCATTCCCGGCAGTTGTCACAACCGCACAAGAATTCGGCGGTTACGCCGCCGTGACCCCGCAGGACGGGGCAAGTTCTTGTCTGCGGGCAAGGCCGTCGTTAGCGTACTGACCAGTAACGAAACCGCACGGTAACCCCGCCGGCTTTTCCCTTCCGGACCGATCCGCCAAACGGATCAGCACCGGAACGGGCGTTCGGCGGGCATTCCGCCGTGCCCGGAAATCGCTGGGAGGTCGGGCGATGGCGGTTCCCGGCGCCGCGGCACTGCGCCAGACCGGACGGCTTTACGCACTGGGGCTCGACGTCGTGCGGCTGACCTTCCGCCGCCCGTTCCAGTTCCGCGAACTCGTGCAGCAGTTCTGGTTCATCGCGAGCGTGTCGATCCTGCCGACCGCGCTGGTGTCGATCCCGTTCGGCGCGGTGATCGCGCTGCACATCGGGTCGCTGACCACGCAGATCGGCGCGCAGTCGTTCACCGGCGCGGCGAGCGTGCTCGCGATCATCCAGCAGGCCAGCCCGATCGTGACCGCGCTGCTCATCGCGGGCGCGGGCGGCAGCGCGATGTGCGCCGATCTCGGTTCGCGCACCATCCGCGAGGAAATCGACGCGATGGAAGTACTCGGGGTTTCGCCGATCCAGCGGCTGATCGTGCCGAGGGTGCTGGCCGCGATGGGCGTGGCGGTGTTCCTGAACGGCATGGTCAGCGTGGTCGGCGTCCTCGGCGGCTACTTCTTCAACGTGATCATGCAGGGCGGCACGCCGGGCGCGTACCTGGCGAGTTTCTCCGCGCTGGCACAGCTGCCGGACCTGTGGATCAGCGAGATCAAGGCGCTGCTGTTCGGGTTCGTCGCGGCGGTCGTCGCGTCCTACCGGGGGCTGAACCCGCGCGGCGGGCCGAAGGGCGTCGGCGACGCGGTGAACCAGTCCGTCGTCATCACGTTCCTGCTGCTGTTCGTGCTCAACCTGATCCTCACCACGGTGTACCTCCAGCTCGTGCCGCCGAAGGGAAGCTGATGGCCACCCCGACTCCGACGCGCGTACTCGAGGCGATCGACCGCAGGCTCGGCTTCCTCGACACCCTCGGCGACCAGATCCTGTTCTTCCTGCGCGCGCTCGGCTGGGTGCCGCGCGCGGTGCGCCGGTACCTGCGCGAGATCGTCCGACTGCTGGCCGAGGTGAGTTTCGGCAGCGGTGCGCTGGCGGTGATCGGCGGGACCATCGGCGTGATGGTCGGGATGACCGTCGCGACCGGGACAGTCGTTGGGCTGCAGGGGTATTCGGCACTGAACCAGGTGGGCACGTCGGCGTTCGCCGGGTTCATCTCGGCGTACTTCAACACTCGCGAGATCGCGCCGCTGGTGGCCGGGCTGGCGTTGTCGGCGACGGTCGGCTGCGGGTTCACCGCGCAGCTCGGCGCGATGCGGATCTCCGAGGAGATCGACGCGCTCGAAGTGATGGGCATCCCGAGCGTGCCGTATCTGGTGACCACGCGGGTGATCGCCGGGTTCGTCGCGGTGATTCCGCTGTACGCGGTGGGTCTGTTGTCGTCGTATCTCGCGTCTCGGCAGGTCACGGTGTGGGGATTCGGCCAATCAGCGGGCACGTACGACCATTACTTCCTGCTGTTCTTGCCGCCTGGCGACGTGCTGTGGTCGTTCGGGAAGGTGCTGGTCTTCAGCGTCGTCGTGGTGCTCGCACACTGCTATTACGGTTTCCGCGCGAGCGGCGGTCCGGCCGGTGTCGGTGTCGCGGTGGGCCGGGCGGTGCGGACGGCGATCGTCGCGATCAGCGTCCTGGACTTCTTCCTCAGCCTCGCCATCTGGGGCGCGACGACGACCGTACAGGTGGCCGGATGAACCGGCGATGGCACAAGACCCGCGTCCGCACCGCCGGAGTGCTGTTCCTGGCGGCGCTGTCGGCGTTCGTGGTGCTCACGGTGAAGATCTACAACAAGGACTTCACCACCACAGTTCCGGTGACGCTGCAGGCCGATCGCGTCGGCAACCAGCTGCGCGCGGGCGGGCAGGTGAAGGCGCGCGGGGTGGTGGTCGGCGAAATCCGGGCCGTGCACGCGTCCCGCCACGGCGCGGAGATCTCGCTGGCACTGGACCCGGACCAGGTGCAATGGCTGCCGGTCAACGTCTCCGCGTTGCTGGTGCCCAAGACGCTCTTCGGCGAACGGTACGTGCAACTGTCCATTCCGGACTCCGACCGGAAGCGGCCGTTGCGTTCCGGCGACGTGATCACGCAGGACCGGTCGGCGAACGCGATCGAGCTGGAACGCGTCTTCGACAACCTGCTGCCGGTGCTGAAGGCCGTGCAGCCGCAGAAACTGGCGACCACGCTGACCGCCGTGTCCACCGCGTTGCAAGGCCGGGGCGCGGAACTGGGCCAGACGCTGGCGACCGCGTCGGACTATCTGCGGCGGTTCAACCCGAATCTGCCGCAGCTGGACCGGAACGTGCGCGACCTCGCCACCGTCACCCGGATGTACGGCGACATCGCACCCGATCTGCTCGACGCGCTCACCGATTCGTCGGTCACCCTCGGCACGATCGACGCGAAACGCACGGACCTCGGCTCGCTGTACCAGCAGGTCACGACGTCGTCGCGCGATCTCACGACGTTCCTGCGGCAGAACCGGAACAACATCATCGCGTTGTCCGCGGACAGCCGCCGCCCGCTCGAAATCGGCGCCAAGTACTCCCCCAGCTACCCCTGCACTCTACAGGCGCTCACCGACTTAAAACCGGCGATGGACCGGGTCCTCGGCGCTGGAACGAAGGAACCCGGGCTGCACGTCGAGGTCACGGTGTCGCAATCGCGCGGGAAATACGTGCCAGGCAAGGACGCTCCCGCGTACACCGAGAAGACCGGCCCGCGCTGCTACCCGAGCGGGGTGGCACCGAGCGCGGGCACTCCGGCGGCCGTGCCGTCGTCCGGCGACCTCGGCATCGCGAATTCCCCGCAGGAGCAACAGTTCCTGGCCCCGCTGATCGCACCTCCGCTGGGCATTTCGACCGCTGAGGTCCCGGCGTGGAGCAGCGTGCTCGTCGGCCCGCTCTACCGCGGAACGGAGGTGACGGCGAAGTGAGAAACCTTGCCGCTCCCCTGGTCAAAAGCCTGATCTTCATCCTGGTCACGGTGCTCGCGACGGTCGTTCTCGCGTTGTCGATCACCGGCGGTTCGGTCGGCGACAGCCAGCGGTACGGGGCCACGTTCGTCGACGCCACCGCTTTGAATATCGGCGACGACGTGCGGATTTCCGGGGTGAAGGTCGGGCAGGTCGAAGGCCTCGACGTGGTCGACCGCAACCGCGCGCACGTCAGCTTCTCGCTGGAGAACGGCCGCACGGTGCCCGCCAACGTGAGCGCGGTGATCAAGTACCGCAACATGGTCGGCCAGCGTTATCTCGCGCTGGAACGCCCCCGCGCCGCTGCCGGGACACTGCCGCCGGGCGGCGAAATCCCGCTGGACCGCACGACTCCGGCGCTCGACCTGACCGACCTGTTCAACGGCTTCAAACCGCTCTTCCAAGCCCTGTCGCCGAAGGACGTCAACGACCTGTCCGGCGAGATCGTCCAAGTCCTGCAAGGAGAAGGCGGCACGGTGACCGAGCTGCTCCAGCACACCGGATCGCTCACCAGCACGCTCGCCGGCCGGGACCGGGTGATCGGCGAGGTGATCGGAAACCTGAACTCGGTGCTGAAAACGGTGAACGGCAAGGGGGATTCGCTCACGACGCTGGTGTCGACGCTGCGCCAGCTCGTGTCCGGGCTCGCCGAGGACCGCACCGCGATCGGCGACGCGGTGTCCGGCCTGGCCGCGCTGACGCAGTCCACCAGCGGGCTGCTCACCGAAATCCGGCCGGGGCTGAAGGACAGCATCTCCGGCCTCGACGCGCTGACCCGGAACCTGAACAAGGGGGAAGCCGACGTGGACAAGGCGCTGACCACGCTGCCGCGCAAGATGAACGGCATCGGCACGCTCGGGTCGTACGGCTCGTGGATGAACTTCTACCTGTGCAGTGCCACCCTGCAAACGTCGCCGCCGCGCGGGGTGCCGGCGACCGCGGCGAGGTGTGGCGCGTGAAGTCGTTCCGGGAGCGCAATCCGCTCGTGCTGGGGGTCGTCGGCAGCGTCGCGCTGGCCGCGGTGCTCACCGGCACGCTCAACTACGACAATCTGCCGTTCCTCGGCGGCACCACCTACCAGGCGGAATTCAGCGAGGCCGCCGGGCTGCAGGCGGACGACGAGGTGCGGATCGCCGGGATCAAGGTCGGCGAAGTGTCCCGGGTGGACCTCGACGACGACCACGTACTGGTCAGCTTCCGGGTGAAGAAGGCGTGGATCGGCGACCGGACGTCCGCGCAGATCAAGATCAAAACGTTGCTGGGCCGCAAGTTCCTCGCCCTCGACCCGGCCGGCCGCGCGGAGCAGGACCCGGACCAGCCCATCCCGCGCGACCGCACGGTGACCCCGTACGACGTCACCGACGCGTTCAACGGCCTCGCCGACACCGCTGGCGCGATCGACACGAAGCAGCTCGCGAGCAGCTTCGCCACGATCAGCGACACCTTCCGCAACTCGCCGCAACACGTCCGTACCGCGCTCGACGGGCTGAGCGCGTTGTCGAAAACGGTCTCCTCGCGTGACAACGAGATCGCCGAACTGCTGGCCAACGCACGCAAACTGACCACCACCATCGCCAACTCGAACGACGACTTCGAGAAGCTCGTCAAAGACGGCGACCTGCTGCTCACCGAACTGGACCGCCGCCGCGAAGCGATCCACCAACTGCTCGTCGGAACCCAGCAGCTCGCGAAGCAGCTGTCCGGCCTGGTTTCGGACAACACCGAGAAGCTCGCACCGGCGTTGCAGCAGCTCAACCAAGTGACCGACCTGCTGCAGCGGCAAGACGCGAACCTCGCGCAAAGCCTCAAGCTCGCCGGGCCGTACTTCCGTGTGCTCAACAACTCCGCGGGCAACGGCCGCTGGATCGACAGCTACCTGTGCGGCCTCATCCCGGAGAACCGCGATCCGTGCACCCCGCCGAAGGAAGGCGCGAAATGACCGCGCGCACATACCGTTTCGTCGTCTTCGTGCTGGTCATGGCCTTGGTGATCTGCGGCGTGATGTGGTGGGTGTTCTCCGGCTCCGGCCGATACCGCGTGACGGCGTACTTCTCGCGGGCCGTCGGCGTCTACAGCGGATCCGACGTCCGGGTGCTCGGGGTGAAGGTCGGCGAGGTGACCGCCGTGCTTCCGCAGGGCGGCCAGGTGCGTGTCGACTTATCGGTAGATCCGCACATCCCGGTCGCCGCCGACACGACCGCGCTGGTCATCGCGCCGAGCGTGGTCGCCGACCGCTACGTCCAGCTGGGCAAACTCGCCCGCACCGGCCCGCGTCTGGCCGACGGTGCGGTCATCACTCCCGATCGCACGGGCACGCCGGTGGAGCTGGACCAGCTGTACTCCAGCCTGGACACGCTGAGCAAAGCCCTCGGCCCGAACGGCGCGAACTCCCACGGCGCACTGTCCGACCTCCTCCGCACCGGCGCGGCGAACCTCGACGGCAACGGCAAGGCGTTCAACACTTCCGTCCGCGATTTCGCCCGCCTCGCGCGTACTTTGGCGGGCAACTCCGAGGACCTGTTCGGCACGGTCGACGAACTGCAGAAGTTCACCACCATGCTCGCCACGAACGACCGTCAGGTCGCCGACGTGAACCAGCAGCTGGCCAAGGTGTCCGGCACTCTTTCGGCGAACCGCTTCGAACTGTCCGACGCGTTGCGCTCGCTGGGCAGCGCACTCGCGTCCGTCCAGGGCTTCATCCGGGACAACCGGGCCGCCATCAAGTCCAATGTAGACAAACTGGCCGGCACGACCCAGCTCCTGGTCGATCAACGCGCTTCGCTGGCCGAGGCGCTGGACGTCGCCCCGCTGGCCGCCCAAAACGTCCTGAACGCCGTGGATCCGGCCACCGGCCGTCTGCAAGGCCGCTCTGACCTGCTGGAATACCTGCCGCTGCCGGCAACGGACGTGGCCGTGACGGGAGGCGGCCGATGAAGGCGCGACGGCTTTTCCTGGCACTGGCGGTGAGCACACTGGCCGGCTGCTCGGCACCCGGCGGCTTCCACGGCGTCTACGACCTCCCGTTGCCCGGCGGTGCGGACCTCGGCGCGCATCCGTACGAGGTCACCGTCCAGTTCGCCGACGTCCTGGACCTGGTCCCGCAGGCAGCGGTGAAGGTGGACGACGTCCCCGTCGGCCGGGTCCAGTCGATCCGGCTGGGCAGCGACGGCTGGACCGCCGAGGCCGTCCTAGCCGTGAACGGCGACGTCCACCTGCCCGCGAACGCGGTCGCCCGCCTGCGGCAATCGTCGCTGCTGGGCGAGAAATTCGTGGAACTGGCCTCGCCGACCTCGGCTCCTTCCGGGCAACTGGCCGACAAAGCCGTGATCCCGGTGTCGCGAACCAACCGCAACCCGGAGTTCGAGGAGATCTTCGGCGCACTGTCACTGCTGCTCAACGGCGGCGGAATCGGCCAGCTGCAGACGATCAACCGCGAGCTGACGAAGGCCATGGACGGCAACGAGGAGGAGATCCGCAGCTTCCTCGCCGGGGTCAACCAGCTGATGACGAACCTCGACGCACACCGCCACGACATCACCGCCGCACTAGACGGCCTCAACCACCTGTCCGCGACGCTGTCCGACCGGAACTCGCAGATCGCCGACGCCCTCACCGACCTCACGCCGGGCCTGAAAACCCTCACCGACCAGCGCCCGCAGCTCGTGACCATGCTGCAGTCGCTCGATCAACTGTCCACAGTGGCCACCGACGTCGCGAACAAGAGCCGCGACGACCTGGCCGCCGACCTGCGCGCGCTCGCCCCCATCCTGCGCCGCCTGGCCGACGCGGGCCAGAACCTGCCCAAGGCGCTGGAAATCCTGCCCTCGTTCCCCTTCACCGACCCCGTGCTGGACGCGATCAAGGGCGACTACCTGAACGTCTACGCGTCGCTGATCCCCGGCTCAGACGTCCAGCTGCCGCCGCCCGGCCAAGGCGTCCCACCAGGCCTTCCGACCCTGCCGCTTTCGCCCGGAGGCCGCTGATGCTCACCAGACGGATCCGGGTCCAGGTCATCGCCTTCGTCGTCATCGCCCTGGCCGCGACCGCCTTCGTAGGCGCGAAATACGCCGGAATCGGGCGCTTGTTCGGAGCCGGGACCTACACCGTCCGCCTGGAACTCGCCGAAGGCGGCGGCATCTTCACCAACGGCGAGGTCACCTACCGCGGCGTCGCCGTCGGCCGGATCGGCCAGCTCCGCCTGACCGACCACGGCATGGAAGCAGACCTGCTGCTGGACACCTCCGCGCCGCCGATTCCCTCGTCCGCGCGCGCAATCGTCGCGAACCGCTCCGCAGTAGGCGAGCAATACGTCGACCTGCAACCCCCCACCGACCGCGGCCCGTACCTGGAAGACGGCAGCATAATCCCCCGCAGCGCGACCACCCTGCCGCTGCCCGTGCAGACCTTCCTGTCCGATGTGGACTCGCTAACCGCGTCCGTGCCGACCGAGGACCTGCGCACGGTGGTGAACGAACTGGACAACGCGTTGCAAGGCACCGGCCCGAACCTGCAACTGCTGATGGACACCGCAAGGTCGTTCACCAATTCCGCCTCCGCACACCTGCCCCAAACCACAAAACTCATCAACGACGGCTCAACTGTGCTGAAAACGCAAGCCGCGTCTTCAGATGCTTGGCGAGACTTCAGCCGCAACGCCCACCTGTTCGCCACCCAGCTAGCCTCCTCCGACGGCGACCTGCGCCAGCTGATCGCCACCGCTCCTCCCGCCGCTTCGCAGATCACCGGCCTGCTCCGGGACACCAGCCCAGGCCTGCCAATCCTGATGGCGAACCTGCTCACGACCGCGGACGTCTTCAGCGCCCGCACCGACGGCCTGGAGCAACTGCTGGTGACCCTCCCGAAAACCGTAGCCGCGACGTCCTCAGCCATCACCCCAGACGGCGGGAAACTCTCGCTGGCGCTGACGTTCTTCGACCCGCCGCCGTGCCGGAAAGGGTATGAGGGCACGAAAATCCGCAGCAGCGCGGAGATGCCGGTGCTGCCGTTCAACACCTCCGCAGCCTGCACCCTGCCCGCGGGCAACCCGTCTTCGGTGCGCGGCTCGCAAAACGCCCCGCACGCCGGAGTCCCGACGCCCGCCCAGCCCGGCGGATTCCCGGGGGTTGCGGCGGGGCTGCCGACTTCGACTGATCTGGAGGAGATGCTGTGGCTACGCCGGGGAAACTGACTCGCACCATCTCCTTGCCTCTCGCTGCTGTGAGGTCGGATGCTGACCGCGCTGACGGGGTTGCTTCTGCAGCCGGGACCGCCTCCATAACCGACGCCACCTCCACGATCGACACCGCAGCCAGCACTGCCCCCACTACCGACACCGGCGGTCGGTCCGCCGACAGCACGGCCGCCACCGAGCCCACGCCTCAGCCCGGTGACAGCTCGGACGACTCCACCGAGTCCCCGGCCACGACCAAGTCCCCCCGCCGCACCCTGACGCGGGCCGCCGCGCTCGCCCTGACCGCAGCCACCGCTTTCGCCGCCTGGTCGGCTTGGTCCTGGCACACCGCCGCGACCTCCCCCACCGCAACCGCCGGCACGACCAGAGACGAAGCCGTCGCCGCAGGCCGCACCCTGATCACCACCGTCACCACCTTCGACCCGCAACACCGCGACCAAGACCTGGCCCGATGGCAAGCCGCGACGACCGGTGCCCTCCAAACATCCCTGCCTGGCACCGTCCCGCCCTCCGGCTCCGCCATCACCGGCCACGTCCTCGACGCCGGACTCTCCGACCTGGACCCCCAAGCCGGCACCGCGAAACTCCTAGCCTCCGTAGAAATCACCGTCACCAAGGACGGCACCCCACAACCCACCCGACGCACCCGTCTGGCCGCCACCCTGGCCCACACGGCATCCGGCTGGAAACTCAGCGCACTGGAACAGTTGGGGGTGGCCGGATCATGAAACCCGCACGTCTCTGGCCGAGGACACGCCGCAACTCCGCCGGTTCTCCTGCCACCACAACCGAACCCGAGCACCCACCAGCCGAACAACCCACCACTACCGCCGAAGCCGACTCCTCCCAGGCCGCTGCTACCGCCGTCGCCAACTCCACCCAGCCGGGCGCCACTGCTGCCAGCTCCACCCAGCCGGACGCCACTGCTGCCGATTCCACCCAGCCACGCGGCATCGATGACGACCCCGCCCAGCCATCCAACGGACCCAGGACCGCCGCGACCCAGCCCGCCAGCACGACCGAAACCGCTCCGCCACCCACCAGCACGCTCCGCGTACAAGAGCCCGAACCCGCCACAGCCACGCTCACCACCACGACCGAAACCACTCAGTCAGCCGTCGCCAAAGCCGACGTCGCCCAGCCGCGCGTCACCGCCACCGATACCGCCGACCCGACCCCCTCCCCACTCCGCCCCGAAACCTCCCGCCGCCTGCCCGCGATCCTCCTGGCCTTAACCGTCCTCCTCACCACCGCTGGCGTCTGGTGCACCGTCGAAACCCGCTCCACTACCGCGTCCGCCGCCGCCTCCAATCGTGCGCTGACCGATCAGCCCGCCACCGCCGAGGTCGCCTCCGCGATCAGCCTCACCCTCACCAAGATCTTCTCCTACACCTACGACAAAACCGGTGTCACCGAGAACGCCGCCGCCACCCTCCTGCGCGGACATGCCCGCGAGTCCTACGAAAAACTCTTCGCCCAGGTCCGCACCATGGCCCCGAATCAGCGCTTGACTCTCACCTCCCGAGTCTCGGCCACCTCCGTTCAGCAGCTCACCGACGACCACGCCCAGTTGCTCGTTTTCCTCGACCAGTCCGCCGCAAGGGGGAATTCCGCCACTCCGGAGACAGCTGCGGCACAACTGTCCGTCACCGCTCAGAGAATTGACGGAAACTGGTTCGTCACCGATCTCGTGCCCCGATGAAATTCTGTTTCCTCACCGCCGAAGGAGTACCGTCATGCCCATTTCCCGGATCGCCAGAACCGGCGTGCTCGCAGCGGCAGCCGCGACCGCGGTCAGCCTCGCCTCCGCTGTTCCCGCGTCGGCGACCGAAATCCCCATTCCGATCTCCTACTCGGTCGCCGGCAGCACCGTCGTGAAGAAGACCGGCAGCACTCTCGCCCTCGGCCCCGGCAGTCTCGCCGGAAATCTTCTGGTCGACGACCAAACCGGAGCCGTCGGCCTCAAAGCCGATCTGCAATTGCCGCCCTCGACCGCGCACATTTCGCTGCTCGCGGGCGGTTTCAAGATCAAGGCGAAGGTCACCGTCAAGCCGACCGCACCCGCGACCGGCAGCCTCGCGAACGGCACACTCACCACGCACGAAACCGCGAACATGGAGATCAGCGACATCTGGGCGGGCCCGATCGAGCCGGTCTTCCCGGTGCCGACCGTGCCCGGCAGCTGCACGACCGTCAAGCCGATCGACCTGACGCTGTCCGCGGCGAACGTCGACATCACCAAGCCGATCACGCTCAGCGGAAAGTACACGATTCCGGACTTCAAGAACTGCTTCATCGCCGATCTCGCCCTCGGCGCGTTGGTGTCCGGACCGGACAACACGATCTCCTTGACCCTTACCTCCAAGAACTGATCCACTACACGGAAACGGGGTGCCGGGACAGTTTCCGGCACCCCGTTTTCGCCTGCCCGATCTTCCGCGAATTGTCACCTTCCCACGAAACGCCGGTACCGTTTACGCGGCCTATGACAAAAGAATCGGTCCAGTTTCCGGACCACGGAACAGGACGGAACCAGGGTTGTTGCCGACTGAACTCGCGGGTAACCTTGGGCTCGCGGCCGGGATTCCTTGCCGAGCCCGCCCCGTTTCCGGTGAATGCCCCGGAACGGAATCCGCGCACCCCTCCGTCCCCACCGCGCAGGACGCCGCGAAAAACCGCAGTCCGATCTAAGGAGAATGGTATGCCCAGGCTCAGCAAACTGTCCACGAGCGCGGTGACCGGCGTCGCCGTCGGCGCGATCGCGATCCTCACCGCGGGCACGGCCTCGGCCGCCACCGCGACCTACCAGGCCGGCCCCGCGAACTACAGCTGCACCTTCCCGGCCATCCCGGCGCAGAACGTGTCGGTCACCGCCCAGTTCGACGGGCCGGACACGATCCCCGTGAACGGCACCACGACGCCGGCCAACGTTTCCGGCACCGCCACCATCACCGCGCTGGTCCACGCGCTGCTCACCGCCGCGGGTTACGACGGCATCCGCGGCACCGCCGACGTCCCGATCACCGTCGACAACGGTTCGCTGTCCCCGTCGTCCGCCTCCGGCCTGCAGATCCCGGAGCAGATTTACCCGGCGGGCGGCGCGATCACGGTGCACATCGCGCAGACGCCGTCGTCGTCGATCCCGACCTACACCGCGCCGGGCAGCCCCGGCACGGTGACGTTCGGCCTCGACACGACGCTTTCCGCGGAACTCGAGTTCCACAAGGCATCCGACAACAGCTGGACTCCTTGGACCATGACGTGCACCGCTCCGTCGGGCACCGACTTCAGCCCTTCGGGCACGATCGGCTGACCCACTCGGCGGAGGGACGGCGCACGGCCGTCCCTCCGCCGCCGGTTCAGTGGCAGGGAATCGAACGATCCGTCACCACAAGGCTGAACTCGTCGCCCGCGGACCCGGTGACGACCGGCCCGCAGATCGGCGGCCGGGGCACCGTCGCCTGGCCGTAAGTGTTGTTGCCCCAGCCGACGACCGACCCGTCCGCCTTGAACGCGAGATTATGGTTCCACCCCGCGTCGATCGCGACGACCCCGCTCGTCGCCGCTGCGGGCACATCAATCTGGCCGACATTGTCGCGCCCCCACGCGAGCACGCCGCCGTTCTTGAGCGCGAGGCTGTGGTCGAACCCGGTCGAAATCGCCGTCACCCCGGATTGCGCCGCCGCCGGAACCGTTGCCTGGCCGTAGGTGTTGTTGCCCCACGCGAGCACGCTGCCGTTCTTGAGCACGAGGTTGTGGTCGCCGCCGGCCGAGATCGCGTTGACTCCCGACTGCGCGAAGTCCGGCACATCCGACCGGCTGCCCCAGCTCACGACCTGTCCGTTTTGCAGCAACGCGAGGCTGTGCACCGAACTGGTGGAAATCGCCGTCACCCCGCTGGAAACCGTTGGCGGAAGATCGGTCTGGCCATACCAGTCGTTCCCCCACGCATACACCTTGCCGCCCTTGAGGCCGAGCCCGTGCGTCCAGCCGGCGGCGATCTGACTCGTCCCCGACGCGAGGTCCGCCGGCACCTCAGTTTCGCCGAAGTTGTTGTCCCCCCATGCGATCACGGCACCGTCCTTGAGCGCCAACGCGACCAGTCCCCCAGCCGACACCGAAGAGACTCCGGACGCCACTGTCTTCGGCGTACGCAGGATCGCGTTCGTGACTCCCCACGCATACACGCCGTTCGCCGCCATCAACTGCGGCTCACTCGCGGCCGCCGCACTCACGCTGCTCGCTCCGAGCGCGACAACGGCGGCAACCGCGGCCCCGCCCCACCTTCTGTACCCGGTCGCCATCGCAGCTCCTTTCTCCGCACTTTTCCGGCGATACTCGCAGCCGTCGGCGGGCTCGCGGATTCTTTGTCAGATTCCGATGAAAACCCCTCCCCGAACTAGCCCGCGAACATAAGAAAACCCCGCTGCGCCAACGGAAATCCACCCGTACCGCCAGCCCTCTTGCCCGCCTGGTAAACCCACCGGTAACTTCGCCCGGGAACCATTCCCCGCGGGCGAGGAGGGCGTCTCAATGCCAGCACTCCGCAAACTAGCTGCCCGCCGCACAACTTTCGCCGCACTGGCGACCCTCGCCGCCCTGTCGATCGGAACCGGCGGCCTCACCGGCGTCAGCTCCGCAGCGACCGACCCGACGCCCCCAGCCGCCCCGCCCTCGACCGGCGAACAACAAGCGACCGCGACCGTCGCCCTGGACTGCCCGTTCGCCGCCCCCGCCGGCCCCCAGCGGATCACCCTCACCACGACCGCCACCCTGCCCGCGACGGCGACAGTCGGCTCCGCGGTCAAATTCCGCTCCTTGACCGCGACGTTCACGCTCCCGCGGACCGTCGCCACCCAACTGGCGCCGGCCCCCGCCACCAGCCTCCGCGGCGGCCTGGCCCTGGACCTGACCGCGCATCAAGGCGACAAGAGCACCGCGGTCCCCGCGCCGTTCACGATCGCCCCGACGCCGTTGCCGGAAAACGGCGACATGCAGCTCACCGCGACTGCGGACTTGCCAGACCAGGCGATCACCGTCCCCGGCGAAGTCACCTTCGACGTCGGTGCCCCGACGATCGCCCTAAAACCGGCCACTGAAACCACCGCCGAGACTACCCCGGTCCGGTGCACTCTGGCCCCAGACCAGAAGACCACCCTGGCTTCAATCCTCGTCGCCCCAGCCCCCACGAAGCCAAGCGCCAGCAACCCGAACACGCCGCCGGCCGCCGCGCCACGCAATGAAGCCACCACTCAGGACGGCGGCGGCTTCACCATCGTGACCCCGCTGAACCTGGTGCAGATCGTCGCCAACTCGTCGGTCTACCGCTTGGGCGCGACCGTCACCAGCAAACCGACCGGACTGCTCAACGGAGTCTGGACGATCGTGCTGGACGACAACGGCATCCAGCACGATCCGAGCACCATCACCGGTTCCGTCGGCTTCAAACCGGTCACCGCGACCTTCCTGGGCTTCGGCTTCGTTCCGGTGAGCGCCACGGTCGAGTTCCTTCCCGTCGACTATCACAACGCCAAGCTGATCGAACTCAACGCCCAGCTCAGCGCACCGCCCGGCGAGACCATCCTGACCACTCACGTCAAAGTCATGGCCAGGATGAGCAACGCCAAGGTCAACGGCGTCCCCCTGGACCTCGGCCCGGACTGCGTCTCCGCTTCGCCGATTTCCCTCAACCTCTTCGGCCCGTACAACGCACTGCAAGGCGGCACCGTAGGCACCGACCCGAACGCGGCGGACCCCGACTACCGCGGTTTCACGTTGCCCCCGTTCGTCCACTGCGGCACCACCGAACCGCTCAACCCCCTGCTGACCGGCATGGCCTCCACCACGACGAACATCAACCAGGCCAAGGTCGTCGCCGTCAACTTCGGCGAGTGCACCAAGCCGAACCACACCCAGTGCCCGCCGCCCCCGACCCCACCGGGCTCGACCCCCAAACCGAAGCCCGCGACAGCCACTCAACCGACGACTGGCACCGACACCTCTTCGAAGACCCCGGCCCCGCCCGCCTCCGCGACGAACCCACCCACCGCGTCCGGTTCCGCGACAGCCACTCCGCACTGACTGCTCCAGCGCCTGGCAAGAGTCCGCGGCCGGCTCTCCGCGGACCCGCCCCTCAGCGACTTCAGCGCCAGCCTTTCGACTACGGCCACTGAGCGCGGCGTCGGTCAGTTACTTGAGCCGCCGCCCGTCTGCTGGCGCGCCACGACTCTCAGGTGCCGACTTCTTGCCGACGCCTGCGAGCAAAACCGAGCCCGGTACCGACGCCTCCAGGCCCCTGTGAGCCAGCCTGAGCGCGGACAACGCGAACAACCGTCCCTTTCCGAACCAGTCGCCGACGTCACAAACCGCGACCGGTGCCGACGACCGCGAGCAGACCGCACCCGTTGTCGCCGTCTGCGAGCAAGCCGCGCCCGCTGTCGCCGACGACGAGTAAACCGCACTCGTTGTCGCCGTCTGCGGGCGAAACCGCATTCGCCATTTTTCGGCAAAAGCCGGGATCCGCTGGTCAGCGGCGGCTTTTCGCGCCCTCGCACGAGCTGGGCCGCCGGCTGGCGGGCACCACGCTCGTGCTCTTGAGCGGGGTCGGCCAAGGCAGTTCTGCGTGCGGCCGCTCGGGCGTGGCCGCGCGCAGGACCAGTTCCATTTCGAACCGTGCCGCGGGATCGCGCAGCAGCTCGCCGAACGTTGCCTGCAGCTGGCGCATGCGGTACCGCACCGTCTGCGGGTGGACTTGCAGCCGTTCGGCGATTTCGACCACGTTCGCTTGGCTGTCGAGCCACGCGCGCAGCGTTTCGAGCAGGCGGTCCTGTTGTTTGTCGGTCATCTCCGCCAGCGGGGCGAAAAGCCGGGTCCGGAGGAGTTCGGTGAGCGCGCCGTCCGAGTGAACCAGCAGGGCCGCGAGGTGTTCCTCCGCGCGGAGGACCCGCTCGGCCGCGATTCGCCCCCGATCGGCGAGAACCAGGGTCCGCCGCGCCCAGCGCAGGGAATCGGCGAGGCTGGCCAGCGGCACACACGGTCCGACGGACAACCGGCAATTCGGCAGTGCCGCCTGAAGGGTCGCCATCCGAGCGCCGTTGACCGCCCCGGGCACGACGATGCACGGCTCGGCGGAGTCCAGCTCGGCCAGGACATCCGAATCGAGCGTCGCGTGCCGGCGGGCCCTGCCGTTCAGCGGCGACTGGACGGCGATCGGCGACGCCTGTTCCGGGACGACCCAACCGGTGAGCTGGGCCAACTCCGCGATCGCTTTCGGCGGAGCGGCCGGCACCTCCAGCAGGACGCCCAGCAATCTTCGCCGCCAAGTGTCCAACGCACCGGCCGTGCGGGCTTTCGCCTCCAGGTAGCCGTCCAGCGCGACCGACGCCAATTCGTCCATAAACGCCAACATGGCATCGGCCAACTGCGACATCACGGCCGACGAAAGGCCAGCCCTCCGTCCGACGCGCATGATCCGGCGCCACGACACGCGCGCGCCGACCCGGTAGGCCGACTGCAGAGTGTCGAGGCTCCGCCCTTCCCGCATTTCGTTCTGCCCGAGCCGATGGTGCACCTCGTGCGACTGTTCCTTCGACGCCCGCGGGTCGGCGATCTGCGCGACGAACAGCGTGATCGCATACTCGACGCCCGCCCGGATCGACCTCCCGTACGGACCGTCGAGCGGACGCGCGTAGGCGGGGATCGTCGCGCGGATTTCGTCGACGATCTCGGCGGACAGACTCGCCAGTTCCGGGCGAAGGATCTCCGCGAGTTTGCGCGGCAGCGCGGCCGACGGCACAGCGTGATCGAGTCCGCGCTCCACCGACATCGCAGCTCCTTCGCTCCGCCCCGGTCCCCGGCGACGCCGCAGCACCGCCGGAAGCCCCCGCATCCGTTGAGGGGTGACACCCGACACATCGAAAAACCAACGCTAAACGTGTCACAAGTCCGGGGAGAAACCGATTTCTTGTCACCTTTGTGACAAGTTCACGAGGTCAGGGCCGCACATCGCGACAACGCACCACCAGGCGCGCTACGCCATGCGTACGAACGGGCGAACCGAGGTACCTGCCTTCAGCCGTGGCCCAGCGGGCAACGAGGACAGCCACGGAGCGTCACCCGGCAGAGTGGCCGGCCCTCTTGTAGCATGTACTTGATACAAGAGGGAGGGATCCGCCATGCATCTCGACACGGCGATCGGCGTCGCGTGCATCACCGGGCTGTTCGGCCTGATCATCCTCATCGTGCTGTGGCCGGGCGAGAAGCAAGGCGTCCGGCTGCTCGTGAAATGGGGCGTGCGGGACCCGGCCGCCGACCAGGTGTCGGTGGCCGTGCGCTACCTGCGCCGCCGTCGATTTTGGTATCCGTGGCTGTTCCTCGGTCTCCCGCTCATTCCGGGCGCGACGGATCTCGTCGGGGAACGGAACGCGAACTCGCTGGTGTTCGTGGTGCTGCTCGGCGGGCTCGCCGCCGAAATCCTCGCGCAACGCCCCTCGCGGGAACCCCGCAGGGAAGCCGTGCTCGCACCGCGCGGCGTGCTCGATTTCGCTCCGTTGTGGACGGTCGTCGTCTCCGGGCTGGCCATGATCGCCGCTGTCGTGCACCTCGCCGTTTTGCGGCAATGGGGCCCGCTCGCGGTGACCGTCGGCGCGGCCGCGGTGTCGTGGATCATCGTGCTCCTCGCGGTGCGGCGTCCGGCCGCCGGCGACCCGGAAGTCGACCTGGCGCTGCGCGTTCGCAGCGCCCGCGTCGCTCTCGGGCTCGGCACCGGAACGGCTGCCACACTCGGCTGGACGACGGTCGGGAACCTCGCCACGTTCCTCGCGTTCGCGGCCACCGTCGCCGCTTTCCTCGCGATCGTCGGCCCGCCGCCGAAGCAGCGCGCGACAACCACGGCAGCGCGGTAGATGCCGCTGCGAGTAGTGGTCGACGCCGAAAGCGGGGTTCCGCCCTGGCGTCAGGTGCACGACCAGATAGTCCGCGCGATCACGACCGGCTCCCTTGCCCGGGACGCCCGTCTTCCGCCGATCCGTCAGCTTTCGAGAGACCTCGGGCTCGCCTCCGGGACCATCGCCCGCGTGTACCGCGAACTGGAGACCGCCGGCTGGGTCACCACCGCACGAGCACGCGGAACCGTCGTGACCGGCCCGGCCGACCGGCCGGATCCGGGCGCGCTGCTCCGCGACGCGGCCGCCGACTACGCCCGGCACAGCCGGGAACTCGGGGTCGCGCCGGACGAAGCCGTCGACGCCGTGCGCGTGGCATTGGCGAGCCTGGACGCGTCTTCGCGGTGAACCCTGGCGATCGTCCGGCCGGCGCGGTTTTCGCCGTTCTGTGAACCTTCTTCCGCACGGTCTCGGCGGGCCACCTCCTTCTTGCCCGTGCGTTCCCGCGGTCCACTCACCGGACGAGGCGCGGATCTCACCGCCTCGACGCGGAGGTTCAGCCCTCCATCAGCACCCTCCCCACCGCGGCCAGCACGGGTTCGAGCGCGGCGACTTCCGTGCCGACGCATTCCGTGATGCCCGCACCGACGACGTCCATTCCGGAAAGCCCGTCGATTGCCGCGACCAATTCGGCGATCGTGAGACCGCCGGGTTCCGGATAATTCACTCCGGCGAACTCTCCGGGATCGAGAATGTCCAAATCCACATGCAGATAAACGCGTTCGGCTCCCGCGGCGTTCAGCGCTGCCGCGACGTCGTCGGACCGCACGGCGAGGCCGCCGGCGACGGCTTCCTCTTCCGCGGGATCGAGCGAGCGGGTGCCGAACAGCACCGCCCGCCCCCGTTCGAGCGCCGGGCTCGCGGCGAAATCCTTGTCGCCCTCGCCGAGCAACGACCGCAGCACCATGCCGTGGTACGCGCCGGACGGCGAGGATTCCGCGGTGTTCAGATCCGCGTGCGCGTCGAACCACGCGACGCCAAGCGTTGCGCCGTAACGGAAACGCGCGACGCCGACCGGGACCAGCTCGACGCCGCAGTCGCCGCCGATGGTGAGCACCGGGCCTTCCGGCGCCTCCAGTGCGGCGAGCTGCAGCTGCCGGTTCATGCCCGTGAGCACGGCCCGGTTGGCTATCCCGGTGACGACGCCGGACGTCGCGGCGTCCTGGCGTACGTGGTGCACCGGCTTGCCGAGCACGTGCCCGGCCAGTTCGGAAAGTGCGCGGCAGCCCTCGACCAGCCCCCTCGCTCCGGGGCTGATCGCGCCCTGCCATTGCGGCACCGCGTTGATCAGCATGCTTCGACGCTAGCGCGAAACCCCCGGGAAAAGCGAGCCGCGAATGGCGCGAGGGGTCCCCTCGCTCCGTTTTGGAGCGAAGGGACCCCTCGTACCGAAAAAAGTGGCGCGGGAGCGGGCTATTCGAGCACGATGAGAAGGTCTCCGCCCTCGACCTGCTGAACGGAGGTGATCGCCAGCCGACCGACTTTGCCCGCCGCCGAAGCGGTGATCGACGCTTCCATCTTCATCGCCTCGATCGTCGCCACGGTCGCTCCGGCCGCGACCTCGTCGCCCTCGGCCACCTGCAGCGTCACCACGCCCGCGAACGGCGCGGCGATCTGCTTCGGGTTGCCCTTCTCGGCCTTTTCGGTGGCCGGGATGTCCGAGGCGATCGAACGGTCCCGGATCTGGATCGGCCGGAGCTGGCCGTTGAGCGTGGACATCACGGTCCGCACGCCGCGTTCGTCGGCCTCGCCGATGGCTTCCAGCTCGATGAGCAGCCGGACGCCGGGTTCGAGGTCCACCGAGTACTCCTCGCCCGGGCGCAGACCGTAGAAGAAGTCCTTGCTCGGGAGCACGCTGGTGTCGCCGTACGCGTCGCGGTGCGCGAGGAATTCCTTGGTGGGACCGGGGAACAGGAGCCGGTTCAGCGCGCCGCGGCGGTTCTCGGCGAGTTCCTTGTGGTCCTCTTCGGACAGTTCGGCGACCGGCTTGGCCGCCGAACGGCCCTCGAGCGCCTTGGTGCGGAACGGCTCCGGCCAGCCGCCGGGCGGGTCGCCGAGTTCGCCGCGCAGGAAGCCGATCACCGAGTCCGGGATGTCGAACTTGTTCGGCTCCGCCTCGAAGTCCGCCGGGGCAACGCCGGCGCCGACCAGGTGCAGCGCGAGGTCGCCGACCACTTTGGACGAAGGCGTCACCTTCACGAGGTGGCCGAGGATCTTGTCCGCCGCGGCGTACATGGCCTCGATGTCCTCGAACCGGTCGCCGAGGCCCAGCGCGATCGCCTGCGTGCGCAGGTTGGAGAGCTGGCCGCCGGGGATCTCGTGGTCGTAGACACGGCCGGTGGGCGACGCGAGACCGGCCTCGAACGGGGCGTAGATCTTGCGGACGCTCTCCCAGTACGGCTCGAGGTCGCCGATCGCGTGCAGGTCGAGGCCGGTGCTGCGGTCCGAGTGATCGGTGGCCGCGACGATCGAGCCGAGCGACGGCTGCGACGTGGTGCCCGCCATCGACGACACGGCTCCGTCCACGGCATCAGCACCGGCCTGGATGGCGGCCAGGTAGGTGGCGAGCTGGCCGCCCGCGGTGTCGTGCGTGTGGATGTGCACTGGGAGGTCGAATTCCTTGCGCAGCGCGGTCACCAGCCGGGCCGCGGCCGGTGCGCGGAGCAGGCCAGCCATGTCCTTGATTGCCAGGACGTGCGCCCCGGCTCCGACGATCTGCTCGGCCAGCTTCAGGTAGTAGTCGAGCGTGTAGAGCTTCTCGTTCGGGTCGGACAGATCGGAGGTGTAGCAGAGCGCGACCTCGGCGACCGCGCTGCCGGTGGCGCGGACGGCCTCGATGGCGGGCCGCATCTGCTCGACATCGTTGAGTGCGTCGAAGATGCGGAAGATGTCGATGCCGGTCGCGGTGGCCTCCTCGACGAAGGCCGTGGTGACCTCAGTCGGGTAAGGCGTGTAGCCGACGGTGTTGCGGCCGCGCAGCAGCATCTGCAGACAGATGTTCGGCACGGCTTCGCGCAGCTGCGCCAGCCGTTCCCACGGGTCCTCGGCGAGGAAGCGCAGCGCGACGTCGTAAGTCGCGCCGCCCCAGCACTCCAGGGAAAGCAGCTGCGGCACGGTCGCGGCGACGACTGGGGCGACGGCGAGCAGATCCTTCGTCCGCACGCGCGTCGCGAGCAGCGACTGGTGTGCGTCGCGGAAGGTCGTGTCGGTGACGCCGAGCTGCGGCGTTTCCCGCAGCCAGCGCGCGAATCCCTCCGGTCCGAGTTCGGTCAGCTTCTGCTTGGAGCCGTCCGGAGGAGTGAGATCCGCGGGCAGCTTCGGCAGTTTCGTCGCGGCCTCGGGCGTGCGCGGACGCTCGCCGTGCGGACGGTTCACCGTCTGGTCGGCGAGGTAGGTGAGCAGGCGCGTGCCGCGGTCGGCGGAGTGGCGCGCGGTCAGCAGGTGCGGCCGTTCCTCGATGAACGACGTGGTGACGTTGCCCTCGCGGAAGTCCGGATCGTCCAGCACTGCCTGGAGGAACGGGATGTTCGTCGCCACGCCGCGGATGCGGAACTCGGCGACCGCGCGGCGGGCACGGCCGACCGCGGTGCGGAAATCGCGGCCGCGGCAGGTGAGTTTCACCAGCAGCGAGTCGAAGTGGGCGCTGATCTCGGTGCCGGAGAACGCGGTTCCGCCGTCGAGCCGGATGCCTGAACCGCCCGGCGAGCGGTACGCGCTGATCTGGCCGATGTCCGGGCGGAACCCGTTGGCCGGGTCCTCGGTCGTGATGCGGCACTGGAGCGCGGCGCCGCGCAGGTAGATCTTGTCCTGCGACAGGCCGAGGCCGGCGAGGGTTTCCCCGGAGGCGATGCGCAGCTGCGACTGCACGAGGTCGACGTCGGTGACCTCTTCGGTGACTGTGTGCTCGACCTGGATGCGCGGGTTCATCTCGATGAACACGTGCTTGCCCTGGCGGTCCAGCAGGAATTCGACGGTGCCCGCGTTGCGGTAGCCGATCTGCCGGGCGAACTTCACGGCGTCGGCGCAGATGCGGTCGCGCAGTTCGGGGTCGAGGTTCGGCGCGGGGGCCAGCTCGACGACCTTCTGGTGGCGGCGCTGCACGGAACAGTCGCGCTCGAAGAGATGGATCACGTTGCCCTCGCCGTCGGCGAGGATCTGGACCTCGATGTGCCGCGGTTCGACCACGGCCTTCTCCAGGAACACGGTCGGGTCGCCGAACGCGGACTCAGCTTCACGCGCGGCGGCCTCGATCGACTCGCGCAGCAATGCCGGGTCCTCGACGCGGCGCATGCCGCGGCCACCACCGCCGGCGACCGCCTTGACGAACACCGGGAAGCCGAGTTCGTCGGCCGCCGCGACCAGTTCGTCGACGTCGCTGGACGGCTGCGACGAGCCGAGCACCGGGACTCCGGCTTCGCGCGCCGCCTTGACCGCGCGCGCCTTGTTGCCGGTCAGTTCGAGGATTTCGGCGCTCGGGCCGACGAAAGTGATCCCCACCTCTTCGCAGGCCCTGGCCAGGTCGGGGTTCTCCGACAGGAAGCCATAGCCCGGATAGACCGCGTCCGCACCCGCCTTCTTGGCGGCTTTGACGATCTCCTCGACCGAGAGGTAGGCGCGGACCGGATGGCCCGGTTCGCCGATCTCGTACGCCTCGTCGGCCTTCAGCCGGTGCAGTGAGTTGCGGTCTTCGTGCGGAAACACGGCGACTGTGCCCGCGCCCAGTTCGTAACCTGCGCGGAACGCCCGGATCGCGATTTCGCCGCGATTGGCCACCAGCACTTTGCGGAACATGCCCGGTCCTTCCCTTTTCGGATCGGTATCGAAGGCACGTTACCCGGTTCGTCCCGCGGTGCGGGAGCCGTAGTCCAGGTGATGGACATCATGCGCGCCGACCTGCGTGCATGATGCTGGCCGGGGCTCCGCGCCGCAACCGTCAGGGCGTTCCCGCAGGCAGTGTGCACAGCAGCCGATTCGCGGTTTCGGAGGGCGCATTCTTGACCACGTTCTGCGTTGCGTCCCGCACAATTGCTTCGGTTGCCGCATTGGGCGCGGCGTCTGGGTGAGCGGAGCGGTAAAGGGACACCGCTCCGGCGGTCACGGCCGCTGCCATCGAGGTGCCCGACAGCGTCCCGACCTCCGCGGTGCCGGCGATCGGCGCGGGGATGTCGACGCCTGGCGCGTACAAGTCGAGCGACGTGCCGAAGTTCGAGAAGGGCGCGACCTGGTCCTGGACGTCAGTCGCACCGACGGTGAGCGCTTCGGGGACTCGCGCGGGCGAGGTCTGGCTGGCGTCGGTGCTGCCCTCCCCCGCCGGAAGCACGATCGGCATCACCGCGGCGACGCCCTTGACCGCGTTGTCGAGCTGCTCGTTCGGCACGCCGCCGATGCCCAGCACCGCGACCGCCGGCTGGTGCGCGTTCTTGGCGACCCAGTTCAGGCCGGCGATGATCGTGTCGGTCGAGCCGCCGCCTGCCTTGTCGAGCACCCGGACCGGGAAGATCTGCGCGGCCTTGGCGACGCCGTAGCTGTGTCCCGCGACGATTCCCGCGACCCGGGTGCCGTGGCCGTTGGTGTCCGACGTGTCCGCGCCGGTGGTGAGGAAATCCTTGCCAGGCATGACCTGGCCGCGCAGATCCGGGTGTTTGGCGTCGACGCCGCTGTCGATCACGTAGACGGTGACGCCGGAGCCGTCGGAGTCGTAGCGGTACTGCTGATCGAGGCCGGTTCGCTGGTCGATCCGGTCGAGCGCCCAGCTCGGCGGGTTGGCTTGCGTCCCGCCCGCCGCCAGCGCGGCCGGTTGCACACCGGCGACCAGCAGAAACGTCAGTATTGCCGAAAAAAGACCACGCGCCGCTCGGTTCCGCATGCCTGCGGTCGTATCCCGGTCGCCACAGGGCGGCAACTCGACGTCACACGATGGGCTGGTCCCCGTCCCCTCCGCCGGCCGCGCGGACGCACCGGTATACGACAGGCGGGAGGGACGATGGACGACGGCGCTCGATGTTTCGCCACTCAGTGGCTAACGGCAGGTCTGCCGGTCGATGTTTCGCCACTCAGTGGCTAACCGCAGGTCTGCCGGTCGCTACTTCGCGGCTGGGACGTGCGCGCTCACCGACATCGTCGGCAGGTACACGAGCGCGTCGAAGGCTTGCACGACGTCGACCTTCGTGAACATGTGCGCGTGCCGCATGCTCGACGACCCGGTCAGGCCCTTCGCTCGGTCTTGCCGCAAATCGACCACACACGGATCCGCGGCGGCCAGGGCCGCCTCGACACTGCCCTCGACGGGTGGCTCCAACTCCTGTGCATAGACCCGGAACCCGAGACGCTCGCTCTCATCCGGCTCGAGACCGGTGGTCGTGCCGGTGCCCGCAGTCAGGCCGAGCGCGAAGTAGTCGTCCCCGAACTCCGCGGCGAGGTGCGTGCCCGCGGAGGGGAACGTCATGGTCGGCAACGCGGCGAAGGGCACGCGCTGCAGGTGTCCGTTGTGGACCATCACCACGATCTTCTCGCCTTCGCCGTACAGCTGGCGAAGCAGCTTCACGGTTGAAGCCATGTACGTGTCGCGAGACGACCCCTGGAGAGACGGTGCCGTTCCTGACATCATCGCGCTCAACTCGCGCATGTACGCATCGACGCGGAGCGCGCCGACCGCGTGGTGTTCGGCGATGGCATACCGGGCCGGCTCGCTCCGTTGCCGGTAAACCGGCGACAGGGAACGAAGGTGCGCGAGGAGAGTGGTCAACGCGGCCGTCGCAGCGTCGCGTTCCGCGGCGGACATTGCCGCATAACGGCCAGGCGCGACCGCGTTGCTGACCCCCGAGTACGGCTCGGACGCGATGATCGCGGCGTCTACCAGCGGCAGCACCTCCGGATCGACCTCTTCCACGAAGCTCCGGACGATCCGCAACGCTGGCTGCGGCGAACCGCTCGAACTGGGCAGATCGAGTCCGGCGTAGCGGACACCGCCGTGGCTGCGCATCCAGGTCAGCATGTCGTGCGCCTCGACCGAATCGCCGAGGGTGAAGGTGAATCCTTCTCGCGCGACGTCGGCGACCGTTCCGGGACCGCCGCTCAGCCACTGCTGCACCAGGTCGCCCTCGGCGAATCCCGATTCGAAGCCGAGCACCGTGAAGCCGTGGTCCTCGACGAGCCGCTGGAGCAACCGGACGCGAAGCTCGCCGAACTCGCGGATGTGGTGGTTGTTCTCTCCGATCGCGACGATGCGCGCGTCGCCGATCAGGTCGGTGATCGAAGCGACGTCGCCGTTTAGCGGCGAACGGGTGCTCAGCGGTGTCATACTGAGGACACTAATGCAACAGGGGTCGCAATTGGCAACCGAGTTACCGGGGTTACCGGGGTTACCGGGGTTACCGGGGACGAGCCGGCCGGGCGGGCGCACGGAACGCACGCACGTCGCCGTTTTGCGGGCAACGCTCGATCTGCTGGCGGAGGTCGGGTTCGCGGACCTGACGGTCGAGGCGGTCGCGGAGCGGTCCGGCGTGCACAAGACGACGGTGTACCGGCGGTGGGAATCGCGCGAGGGGCTGGTCGCCGCCGCGGTGAGGTTCGGCGCGGAGGAACCGTGGAGTCCGGCGGACACCGGATCGCTCGTCGCCGATTTGCGGCAAATGGCGTTGGACGTGGTGCGCGCGTTGACCTCTCCGGGGCAACGGGAGCTGCCGACGGCCGCGGTGCTGGCGGCATTCCACTCGGAACGGGCAGCCGAAGCGTTGCGCGAGTTCTACCGGGACCGGCACGCCCGGGCGGCGGTGATCGTGGAGCGGGCGGCGGCGCGCGGAGAGGTGCCGGCGGACACCGATCCGGACGAGGTGACGCGGACGGTGTGCGGGCCGGTGTTCTACCGGTTGTTCGTGTCGCGGGAGCCGGTGTCGGAGGCGACGGCGGAGGTCGCGGCGGAAGCGGGAGCGGCGGCGGCTCGGGCGGGGGTGTTGAGGCGGCGGTTGCCCGGGAGGGGCGACGGGGGGCTGATTCCTGGGTGAGGTGGGGGCTTGTTGCCGGAAAACGGCGACGGGTGAGGTGGGGCTGGCAGAGGGTTGGGCGGGCGTTTCGCCGCGGAACGGCGACGGGCTGAGCGTGGCTCGCCGAGGGACCGGTTCGGTGTTCGCCATTAGACGGCGACAGGTCGGATGAAGCCGCCGCGAGACCGACCGGACGCTCGCCGCTAAGACGACAGACCGAATGAGACCCGCCGCGAGGTCAGGCGAGCATTTGCCATGAAATGGCGACAGGCCGAACGAAGCTGGCAGAGGAACCGGCCGAAGATCTGCCGCGAAACGGCGAAGGACCGGGAGGGCTGGGGCAATCGCCGCTCAACGACGGGACCCGCGAAGCTAGCCGTCGAATGGGGTTGAGCAGGGGATCGTCGCTCAACGGCGAGAGGTCGGGCACGTCTGGCGGGTCAACCGCCTAGCCAGTTGCCGCTGAACGGCGACGGATCCCAGTCGCCACCGAACGGCCACGCATCCCAGCCGCCACCAAACGGCCACGCATCCCAGCCGCCACCAAACGGCCACGCATCCCAGCCGCCACCAAACGGCCACGCATCCCAGTCGCCACCAATCGGCCACGCGGCGAGCACGCACGGCAAAGCGAGCCGGTCAACCGAACGGAAGCAAACCGCGAGTCGTCAGCAGGAACCGCACAGCCGCCATCGTGAACGACAGCGGCCGTCCGGCAGCCCAACTGAGCCAGGCGGCGAACCTCAACCACCCAAAGGCAGCCGGTACCGCACCTCCTCCAGGGTCACCGCCCCGTCGGACATCGTCTCTACCTTTGTCGTTCCGTCCATGACCCAGCCGGCGCGTTCGTAGAAGCCCCGGGCCCTCGTGTTGGTCGAAAGGACCCACAGCGTCGCTACTTCGAACTGGGCCGCCAGGCCGCGCACGCACTCCTCGTGCAGCGCCCGTCCCATCCCTCGGCCCCATTCGGACGGCAGGAGGTAAATCGACGACAGTTCGCCGGTGTGCGGGGTGGCGTCGTCGTCCCGGCTGGGGCCGAAGACGGCGAAACCGGTGATCGTGGCGGAGCCGGGAGGGGTCGCGGTCAGGATGGTGTGCGGCACGGACGTGTCCGCCAGGTTCGCCGCCCAGAACTGTTCCCTCGCCTCGACCGACAGGCCGGACAGGAACTCCTCCGGCAGCAAACCCGCGTACGCCGCCTGCCAGGAACCCACGTGGACGGTGGCGATGCCAGGCGCGTCGGCGGGGGTCGCGGGGCGGATCACGAGGTCGGGCATCGTTCCTCCGGAAGGCTCGGGTAACGGAAGTTCAGCACAAAAGGCCTGGGCACGCATGCGGTTTACCGACACCCGGAACAAGTCCACAAAGGACAGACAAAGGGGCGGAAACGGACCCGCCGGGAACGAGCGGGTGCGTTCGGGCAAGGGTTCCGGGAGTTCAGGCATCACCGCCGTGCCCCGGCGGCACCGCGGCTGCCCGGCCGATAGCCTCGTCGGATCGGCGGGTCAGGCTCCGCTCGTTCGTCATGCCCGTGCGTACCAGGAGACAACCGATGACCAATCCGTTGATCGCGCCGGTGAAGGAAACCTCGGCGATGGCCGGGATTCCCTTGCTGGAGGACGCGACCGGACTGAAGACCGCGATCGAGAGCAAGAACTGGGCGGCGGTCGCGATCGGGGCGGTGGGCACCGCGCTGGACGTGCTCACCGCGGTGATGGATCCGTTCGGCGCGATTTTCGCGGCGGGGGTCGGCTGGCTGATGGAGCACGTCGGGCCGCTGAAGGAAGCGCTCGACGCGTTGACCGGCAACGCGGACGAGATCGCGTCGCAAGCCGCGACCTGGACGAACGTCGCCAAGGAACTCGAAGGCGTCTCGACCGAGCTGACCGAGCTGGTCAAAAAGGATGTGCAGGACTGGCAGGGCGACGCGGCCGACAGTTACCGCAAGAAAGCCGAGGACACGTCCGCGCTGATCGCCAGTGCGCAGAAGGGCAGCGAGGGCGCGGCGAGCGGGGTGAAGACCGCCGGGGAGATTGTCGCGGCGGTGCGGTCGCTGGTGCGGGACACGATCGCGGATCTGGTCGGGCACCTGATCTCGTGGGCGTTGCAGGTGGTGTTCACGCTCGGGATCGGGATGGCGTGGGTAGTGCCGCAGGTGGTCACCGCTGTCGCCAAGACCTCCTCGACCATCGCGAAGGTGACCTCGAAGCTGGTCAAGGCCCTCAAGGCGCTGATCCCGCTGCTGAAGAAGGCCGGCGTGCTGTTCGAGGACGCGGCGAAGTCCTTGAAGGGGCTCAAGAGTGGCAAGAGCGCCCCGGCGCCGAAGCCCAAGGACATCAACGCCAAATCCCGGTCTGTCTCCAAAGACGAGAGCACGACGACGTCCGGCGACCACAGCGGGACCACGCATCCGTCCGGCGAGCACGGCGGCGGGCAGCACCAGGCTGAACGGAGCCCGGACCCCGAAGGGACCCGCGGCGGGCTGGGCGGCGGGAACCACGGCGGGACGGACGGGCATACGTCGGCGTCGGGGGCCCGCGGCGGGCAGGGCGGCGAGCGGTCGCTCGACAAGCAGGGCGAGAACTCGCGGTCGCTGAACAAGATCTGCACCACCGGCGACCCGATCGACGTCGCGACCGGGCAGATGGTGATGACCGAGACCGACGCGGCGTTCCGCAGCGCGCTGCCGATGGTCTTCGAGCGCGCGCATTTCTCGGCGTTCCGCGCGGGCGGCTGGCTCGGCGGGGCCTGGGTGTCCACTTTGGACGAGCGGGTCGAGGTGTACGACGACCAGGTGTGGTTCGCCGGTGCGGACGGGATCGTGCAGGTTTTCCCGTTCCCGCGCGGCGACGAGTGGGTGGCCGCCGAGCACGGGCCCGCGCGGTTTCTCGCCCAGGAGCCCGGCGGCGGGTTCGTGATCGAGGACCGCGAGCGGCAGCGGGTCCTCACCTTCGAACGCGGCACTCAGCAGATCCGGCCGATCCGCTCGATCGCCGACCGCAACGACGAGCACATCTACTTCGAACGCGACCCGCGCGGCACGCCGACGGCGATCCGGCACAGCGGCGGCTACCGGATCGTCATCGCCACCGAGGGCGGGCTCGTCACCGGGCTCTCGACAGTCACCGGCGACGGCGCCGAGGTGCAACTGGTCCGCTACGGCTACGCGAACGGCAACCTCACCGAGGTCACGAACGAGTCCGGGCTCCCGTTCCGGTACAGCTACGACCGCTTGGGCCGGATCGAGGCGTGGACCGACCGCAACGGCGAGTGGTACCGCTTCCACTACGACGAAAACGGCCGGGTCGTGCGCACCGAAGGCTCGGGCGACTGCCTCACCGTCACGATGGACTACGACGTGGTCAACCACGTCACCCACGTCGTCGACTCGCTCGGCCACCGCACCGCCTACCACCTCAACGAAGCCGGCCAGCTGCTGCGCGAGGTCAACCCGCTCGGCGCCGCGCGCGAATACGAATGGGACGCGCGCGACCGGCTGCTCAGCGAAACCGACGAACTCGGCCGGACGCAGCGCTACCGCTACGACGAGCTGAACAACCTGATCGGCGTGCGCCGTCCGGACGGCACGGAATGGTCGATCGAACGCGACGAATTCGGCCAGCCGGTGCACCTGGTGGAGGCTCCGGGCGTCGAAACCCGTTGGGAATACGACGAACGCGGCAACGTGACCCGGCTGACCGAACCCGACGGCGGCGTCACCGCGTACACCTACGACGAGTGGGGCCACCTCGCGTCGCTCACCGATCCGTCGGGCGTGAAGCTGACCGTGGTGTCCGACGACGCGGGCAACCCGATCACGGTGACCGACCCGCACGGCGCGACGACCGCCTACCGCTACGACTGTTTCGGCAGGCTCTCCTCCACCGTCGACCCGACCGGTGCGGTCGAGGAATTCGGCTACACCGTCGACGGCGCGCTCGCCTGGCACCGCCGCGCGGACGGGTCGACGGACGAATGGCATTACGACGGCGAGGGCAACAACCGCCTGCACGCCGACGCCTCGTCCGCGATCACCCAGCAGGAAGTGACCCACTTCGACCTGATCTCCGCCGAGATCCGTCCGGACGGCACCCGGCTCGAATACGCCTACGACACCGAACTGCGGCTGGTCGGCGTCACCAACGAACACGGCCAGGTCTGGCGCTACGACTACGACCCGGCCGGAAACCTCGTGCGCGAGACCGATTTCGGCGGCGCGTCCTCGACCTACCGCTACAACGCGGCCGGCGAGCTGACCGAGATCCGCAGCCAGTCCGGCGACGTCGTGAAGCTGCGCCGCGACCTGCGCGGCAACCCGGTCGAGGAGGTCGTCGAAGGGCCGTCCGGGACCGTGCGCACCCGGTTCGAGCACGACGTCCTCGGCCAGCTCGTCGTCGTCGACGACGGCACGACCCGCATCGAGTACACGCGGGACGCGGCCGGCCGGGTGATCGCCGAGACGGTCAACGGGCGCACCGTCCGGACCGAATACGACCAGTCCGGCGAACTGGTCCGGCGGCGGACGCCGTCCGGGGCGCAAAGCACTTGGGAGTACGGCAAAGCGGGCGAACCCGCCGCGCTGCACACGTCGGGCCGCAGCACCCGGTTCGAGTACGACCCGGCGGGCCGCGAGGTCCGCCGGACCTTCGGCGAGGGCGCGGCGATCCTCCGTTCCTGGGACCCGGCCGGGCAGCTGGCCGGGCAGGCGGTGCAGGCCGCGTCCGGCGAACTGGACCGGGACCGGCGCTACCACTACCGCCCCGACGGCCTGCCCGCCCGGATCGACGACCAGGCGTCCGGCTCGCGCTGGTTCACCCTCGACGTCCGGGGCCGGGTCACGTCGGTCCGTGCGGAGGGCTGGAGCGAGCAGTACGCCTACGACGCGACCGGACGGCTCGTCGACGCCGCCTGGCCCGCTCCGGAAGAGGAGGACCGGCTCGGCAGGCGCGCGGGCCCGGCGTCGGTCATCACCGAGGCGGGCGACGTCCGCTACACCTACGACGACGCCGGCCGGATGCGCACCCGCCGGCACGAGGACGGGCGGACCTGGGAGTACACCTGGGGCCCGCTGGAGCGGCTGGTCGCGGTCCGCGTCCCGGACGGCACCTCGTGGCGCTACACCTACGATCCGATGGGCCGCCGGATCCGCAAGGAGCACTTCGCCGCCGACGGGAGCACCTCGCTCGAACGCGTCGACTTCGCCTGGGCGGGCGACACGCTGGTCGAGGAAACGCGTTCCGCGGGCGGCACGGCCGAAACGACCGTGTGGGACTACGAACCGGACTCCTTCCGGCCGCTGCTGCAGCGCCGCCGCGCCGTTCCGGAGAGCCCGCAGGAGAAGGTCGACGCGCAGTTCTTCGCCATCGTGGCCGAGCCTTCCGGAACCCCGACCGAACTGCTCGACGAACAGGGCCAGATCGTCTGGCACGCCCGCACCAGCCTGTTCGGCCTCGTAGTCGACACGGCCGGGGAAACCGGGACGCCGCTGCGGTTCCAGGGCCAGTACTTCGACGCGGAAACCGGCCTGCACTACAACCTGCACCGCTACTACGACCCGGCGCTCGCCCGCTACGTCAGCCCCGACCCGATCGGACTCGCCGGCGGACCGGACCCGCACGCCTACGTCAGCAACCCGCACGTCCTGGTCGACCCGCTCGGCCTCGCGGGCAGCAGCTGTTCGGAGCGCAGCCCCAGCCCCGACCCGTACGACCGCGGTCCCAGCCTCACGCCGGACCCGTCGGGCCGCTCGCGGAAGCAGTCCCCCGGCGGGACGGTGTACGTGGAGCACAAGAAAACCGGCCCGAAAGACCGGCGCGGCCACTACGGGTACGCCAACCTGTCCCACCGCAGCAAGGCGATGCGGCCGATCTTCGAACGCAGTGCGGTGTCCCCGCCGCCCGCCTTCAAGAAGCGGGGCGAGGACACCAAGTGGTACATGGACCCGAACCGGAGCTACTACACCCGCGACTACCAGGGAAACCCGACCGGGGTCGTCAAGGGCCACAGCAACCTCGTCATGGGGCACAGCCCCTCGGCCAGCGCGCATTTCAACAAAGTGGGCTACAAGAACGACCGCCCGGCGAACCAGGCGCACAACGCCGACCCCAACTCGTTCGGCTGGCTCGAGAAGCGCGCCGATTCCAACGCCAGCGGCGGCAAGGAACAGCGATACCGGGACACGACCCCGAGCAACGGTTCCAACCAGGTGTGGTGGAAGAAGGGCACGCCCGGCTACCGCGGAAACCCGGTCGCGGACTGGGTGCCGGAGGTCAAGACCGTCAAGCCGAGCAGCAGCTACGGCGGCAGCAGCAGCCACTCCGGCGGCTACAGCGGCGGCGGGTACTCCGGCGGCAGCGGGCACGCCGGGTCGTCCTCAAGTTCGGCGCCTTACATCCGGACCGTTCAGCCGTCCAGCAGCAGTCATTACAGCGGCGGCTATCCCAGCAGCAGCCACCACAGCAGCAGCTACTACCCGAGCGGCAGCAGCCACCACAGCAGCAGTAGCTACTACCCGAGCGGCAGCGGTGGGCACAGCAGCAGTTACTACCCGAGCGGCAGCAGCCACCACAGCAGCAGTAGCTACTACCCGAGCGGCAGCGGTGGGCACAGCAGCAGTTACTACCCGAGCGGCAGCGGCGGCCACAGCAGCAGCTACTACCCCAGCGGCAGCAGCGGGCGCAACGGCACCCAATACGTCTACGGGCCCAGCACCAGCAGCCACTCGGGCAGCCACAGCGGCGGCACTTACGGCGGCAGCGGCACCTACGGCAGCAGCAGTCACTCGGGCAACTACAGCAGCGGCAGCTACGGCGGCAGCTCCAGCAAGCGAAAGCACGACTACGACTCAGACGACCTCGACGGATCCGACTGATCAAGAAGGCGGGGCCGGGACTCCCGGCCCCACCGCCGCGAGAAGGGTCAGCTCTTCTCCAGGTACTCCGCGCGCTCCAGGTCGACCACGTCGGCCACCATCTGCGCCAGCCCCGGCAGCGAAGCCAGCTCCGGGTCGGCCGTCACGATCTCCTGGGCCTGCGCCCGCGCTTCGGTGATCACGTCCTCGTCGCGCAGCAGCGACAGCAGCTTCAGCCCGGACCGCTTGCCGGACTGGGCCGCGCCGAGGATGTCGCCCTCCCGGCGCAGTTCCAGGTCCAATCGGGACAGTTCGAAACCGTCCGTGGTGGACTCGACGGCGGCCAGCCGTTCGCGGGTGGAAGTCCCGTCGAGAGTTTCGGTCACCAGCAAGCACAATCCGGGTACGCTCCCCCGCCCGACGCGGCCGCGCAGCTGGTGCAGCTGGCTCACGCCGAAACGGTCGGCGTCGAGGATGACCATCGCCGTGGCGTTGGGGACGTTCACGCCGACCTCGACCACCGTCGTCGCGACCAGCACCTCGACCTTCCCAGCGCCGAACGCCTGCATGACGGCGTCCTTCTCGTCGGTCGGCATCCGGCCGTGCAGGGCGGCGATCTTCAAGCCCTTCAACGCGCCGTTGGCGAGATCCGGCGCGACGTCCAGCACCGCGAGCGGCGGGCGTTTGTCGCTCTTGTCCGACGGCGGTTCGTCGCCGATCCGCGGGCACACCACGTACGCCTGGTGCCCCTTGCCGACTTCCTCGCTGACCCGCTGCCACACCCGGTCGAACCACGCGGGTTTCTCCGCCACCGGCACGACCGTCGTCTTGATCGGCGAACGGCCGACCGGCATTTCGCGCAGCGCCGAGATTTCCAGGTCGCCGTAGACCGTCATGGCGACCGTGCGCGGGATCGGCGTCGCCGTCATGACCAGCACGTGCGGGCTCGTCGAGTCGGCTCCGCGCGAGCGCAGCGCGTCCCGTTGCTCCACCCCAAAGCGGTGCTGTTCGTCCACGACCACGAGCCCGAGATCGGCGAACTGCACGGTGTCCTGGATCAGCGCGTGCGTGCCGACGATGATGCCCGCCTCGCCGCTTACCGTCTCCAGCAACGCTTTCTTGCGTTCCTTCGCGCCCATCGACCCGGTGAGCAGCGTGATCCGGGTGGACTTCTCGGCCGCGCCCAGCTCGCCCGCCATGCCGAGGTCGCCGAGCATTTCGCGCAGCGAGCGCGCGTGCTGCGCGGCCAGGACCTCGGTGGGCGCGAGCATCGCCGCCTGCCTCCCGGAGTCGACGGCCTGCAGCATCGCCCGCAGCGCGACCACCGTCTTGCCGGACCCGACTTCGCCCTGCAGCAACCGGTTCATCGGATGCTCGGACGACAGGTCGGCGGCGATCTCTTCGCCGATCGCGCGCTGGCCCGCGGTCAGGTCGAACGGGAGCCGCTTGTCGAACGCGTCGAGGAGGCCGCCGTCGACGTGCGGGCTCGCCTTCGCCGGACGCGACACCGCGGAATGCCGCCGCTGCGCGAAAATCAGCTGCACGGCCATCGCTTCGTCCCACTTGAGCCGGTGCCGCGACGTCTCCAGGTGCGCCCAGTCCTCCGGGCGATGGATGCCGCGCAGCGCGCGCTCCAGGCCGGGCAGCCCGTGCCGCTTGCGCAGTTCCTCGGGCATCGGGTCGCCGCCGACCTCCAGCACGTCCAGCACCTGCCGCACGCATTTGGCGATCGACCAGGTCGGCATGCCCTGCGCGGCCGGGTAGACCGGGATGATCTCGGCGAGGAAGTTGTCGACCGCCTCGGCCTCGCGTTCGGCGTCGAGCAGTTCGTACTCCGGGTTGGCCAGCTGCAGCGTGTCCCGGAACGCGGTGACCTTGCCCGCGAACAGCCCGGTCTTGCCGGGGGCCAGCTCCTTCTCGCGCCACGCCTGGTTGAAGAACGCGCACGCGAGCCGCCGCTTGCCGTCGGTGATCACCATGTCGAGGATGGTGCCGTTGCGGGATTTCATCCGGCGCTTGCTGATCTTCTCGATCCGCGCCAGCACGGTCGCGTGCTCGCCGAGCTCCAGCCCGGCGATGTCGGTCAGCTCGCCGCGTTCGGCGTACCGGCGCGGATAGTGGCGCAGCAGATCGGAAACCGTCTCGATGTCGAGCGCGGCCGACAGTGCCTTCGCCGTTTTCGCGCCCAGCAGCAGCGGGAGTTTGTCGCGAAGCCCGGCCATGATTATTCGACCCCCATCAGCAGCACGGCGTCGCTCTGCCCGCCGGCGTAACTCGTCAACTCCACCTCGGGGTGCTCCAGCCGCAGTTGCCCGGCGAGTTCGGCGGCCACCCTCGGCGGGGCGTCCGCGCCGCTCAGGACGGTGACCAGCTCGCCGCCGAGCGCCAGCATCCGGTTCAGCACGCCGACCGCCGCCGCGACGAGGTTCGTCGCCGACGCCGGGGCGGGTTCGATCAGCACCACCTCGTCGTCGACCAGACCGAGCACGTCGCCGGACTGGGCCCGGCCCACCCAGGTTAGCGACTCCTCGCGGGCGATCCGCAGCTCGCCACGCCTGGTCGCGGCCGCCGCCTCGGCCATCGCCACGACGTCGTCGTTGACCCGGCGTTCGCCGTCGTGCACCGCGAGCGCGGCCAGCACCTGCACCGGCGACGCGCACGGGATCACCACGACGTCGCGTTCGCCCGCCATCGGATGCCCGGCGGCGGCGTCGGCGGCCGAGGTGAGGTCCGGCCCGCCCGGCAGCACGCTCAGATGCCGCCCGGCCGCCTCGTTGAACAGCCCGATCATGTCCTCGACGCTGGGCAGCTCGCCGTCCGGAACCGCCAGCACGGCGACGCCCTCGGCCCGCAGCAGCTCGGCGAGCCCGCCGCCGCGCACCACCGCGACCACCGACCGGTCGATGCCGCCTCCCGGTTCGATCGGCGTCGGCGTGATCAGCGGTTCGACCCGGATCTTGCGCGGCCTGCCCAGCTGCAGCCCGGCTTCGATGGCCGCGCCGATGTCCGCGCAGTGGACGTGCACCGCGTGGCTGCCCGAACCGTCGCCGGCCACGGTCACGCTGTCGCCGAACCCGCTCAGTTCCTTCCGCAACGCCGGCAGCCGGGCCTCGTCGACCTCGTCCAGCAAGTACATGACCTCCCACGCGTACGGCACCTGCTCCGGCAGCGAAGCCACCGCCCGCAGGTCGTGCCCGGGTTCTTCGGTCTCGCCGGTGATCACGCCTGCCAGCGCGTCGAGCACCGCGACCAGGCCCCGGCCCCCGGCGTCGACCACCCCGGCCTTGGCCAGCGCGGGCAGCTGCTTGGGCGTCTCCTCCAGCGCCGCCGCGGCCACAGTGACGACCTCGCGCGCGACCTCGGGCAACGCCCGCGTGGTCCCTCGGACGGCGGCGGCCACGGCGTGCAGGACGGTCAGCATCGTCCCGGCGACCGGCCTGCTGACCGCGCCCGTGGCGACCTGGTCCGCACGCCCGAGCGCGGCGGCGAGACCCGCGCCGTCGAGATCCCCGCCGCCGGCTGCCCAGTCGGCCATCCCCCGCACGACCTGGGACAGGATCACCCCCGAGTTACCCCGTGCGTGCGCCACCGCCCCGCGCGCCAGTACCGCCAGCGCCTCGGCGGCGTCGGCCGGTTCCGCCTCGGAGAGGGCCTCGTGCGCGCCGGTCATCGTGTACAGCAGGTTGGAGCCGGTGTCGGAGTCCGCGACCGGATAGACGTTGATGCCGTCGATCGCCGCGCGCAGCCCGTCCAAGCTGCGCACAGAGGCCGCCGCCCAGCCCGACACCGCCGCCGCGTCCAGCACCCGCACCCCGTAACCTCCTAGCCGGTCCCCGCGAGGGTAACGACCCCGCGGCAAGGCCCCCGAAACCACTCGTTACTATGGTCGAGTTGCCTGGCAAGTTCAGGCGCGCATTCTTTGTCCCATATCCAGAGGAGTTCGACGTGGCTGCCGTGTGCGACGTCTGTGGCAAGGGACCCGGCTTCGGCAAGTCGGTCTCGCACTCCCACCGGCGTACCAACCGCCGGTGGAACCCGAACATCCAGGTTGTGCACGCGAAGGTCGGCGTGTCCCAGCGCAAGCGCCTGAACGCCTGCACCTCGTGCATCAAGGCGGGCAAGGTCGTCCGCGGCTGAGTTCAGCGGTTTTCGGAAAGGGGCGAGTGCTTCGGCACCCGCCCCTTTTTCGTCACCGCAGGAAGCCCGCCAGCACCTGCCGCAGCGACTCCGGGCGCGTCGGCGGGCGCGGGGGGGTCGTCCGTGAGGGCCACCTTCACGGACCCTGATTCCCTCAGGGTTCCCCTCACGGACCTTCAGATACGGCCATGAAGGCATCAATCGGGCAATTCGGCGGTTCTGGCGTCCTTTGTGGATGGTCCAGCAGGCATGGGGCGAGCCCCTGGACCCCCGCGCCGGGTCGCCTTGGGAGGGAAAGGGGCGAGTGCTTCGGCCCCCTCGTCACCTCAAGAAGCCCGTCAGCACATCCCGCAGCGACTCCGGCGCGTTCAGCACCCCGTGATCCTGCCCCGGCACCTCCTCGTGCCGCCCATGCACGACAGCCGCGGCGACCGCCTTCGCCGACGACGTCATCCACGCCTCCCCCGCGCCGCCCGACAGCGACAGCACCGGGACGGTGATCGCGCCCAGCCGGTCCGTCGGCAGGTGGTTGCCGCGCCCGCAGATCGTCAGGTCGTACGGCAGCGTGTGCGCCAGGCCGACGAACCAGCCCCACACCGGCGCGGACTTCATCGACTCCACCACCGGCGCCGGGGTCCCGGTGCCCTCGACCAGGAACAGCTCGACCGCGCCGTCCCGATCCCCGGCGGCGAGACAGGCGCTGACCCGGTCGACCAGGTCTTCGGCAGGCCGCGGACGGTCGTCGCCGATGAACGGCGGTTCGTACACCGCCAGCTTCGTGACCGGCAGGCCGCGCGCCGCCGCTTCCAGGGACAGGATCGCGCCCGACGAGTGGCCGAACAGCGCGGCCGACCCGCCGACGGCCTCGATCAGCACCTCGAGGTCGTCGATCTCGCGCTCGACCGCGTAGACCGGTGCGTCCCCGCTGTCGCCGCGGCCTCTCCGGTCGTAGGCGACCGCGGTGAAACCGGCGTCGGCCAGGACCGCGGCCAGTCCGGCGACGGTCGTCCGGTCGTTCACCGCGCCGCCGACGAGCAGCACCGGCGAACCCGAACCGTAGGTGTCGAAGGCGATCGGGGTGCCGTCGGCGGACGTGACGGTGGCGGTCATGGCTTTCCTCCAGGGGTTCAGTCGTTCCTCACCCTGGTGGTCGGCGCCGCCCGCCGGAACTGGACACGCCGCGTCAGGGAAGCTTCCAGTCGAGCGGTTCCGCGCCCTGCTGGACCAGCAGCTGGTTCGCCCGGCTGAACGGACGCGACCCGAAGAAGCCGTTGCGCGCCGACAGCGGGCTCGGGTGCGCCGATTCGATGCACGGCACCTCGCCGAGCATCGGCCGCAGGTTCCGCGCGTTGCGGCCCCACAGGATCGCCACCAGCGGTCCGCCGCGCGCGGCGAGCGCCTTGATCGCCTGCTCGGTGACCTGTTCCCAGCCCTTGCCCTGGTGCGAGTTGGACTTGTGCGGCTGCACGGTGAGCGACCGGTTCAGCAGCAGCACGCCCTGCTCCGCCCACGGGGTCAGGTCGCCGTTGGCGGGCGCCGGGTGGCCGAGGTCCTCGCAGTACTCCTGGTAGATGTTGATCAGGCTTTTCGGGATCGGCCGCACGTCCGGGGCCACCGAGAAGCTCAGTCCGACCGCGTGCCCGGGCGTCGGGTACGGGTCCTGCCCGACGATCAGCACGCGGACGTCGTCGAACGGCTGCTTGAACGCGCGCAGCACGTGCTCGCCCGCGGGAAGATAGGTGCGGCCCGCGGCGATCTCGGCGCGGAGGAACTCCCCCATCGCGGCTACCTGCGGGGCCACTGGTTGCAGGGCTTTCGCCCAGCCGGCTTCGACGATTTCGTCCAGCGGTCGTCCAGTCACGGCCCGCGAGCCTAGCGCCACGTGCCCGGGGTCACTGTGGCGGGTCCAGCCTGCGCAACTCCGCCCGGAACCGGGCCCCGCGCCGGACGTAGGAATCCACCACCGAGGCGATCTGGTCCGCCGGGAACGAGGTGTTCGGCCGCGTTTTCGCCGGGACGCCGAGCGCGATCTCGCCGGTCCCGACCGTCGATTCGTACGACAGCACCGCGCCCGCGCCGACCATTCCGCCGTCCTCGATCACGCTTCCGTTCAGCACCACCGAACCCGACGCGATCAGGCAGCCGGTGCCGATTTTCGCGCCCTCGATGTGCACCGCGTGCCCGACCGCCGACGACGGGCCCACGATCGTCGGATGCCGCGCGGTGCAGTGGATGACGCAGCCGTCCTGCACGTTCGAGCGTTCGCCGATCTCGATGTACCCGTGGTCGCCGCGCAGCACCGTCTGCGGCCAGACCGACGCGCGCGCCCCGATCCGGACGTCGCCGATCACGGTGGCGTCGGGATGGACGTAGGCGTCCGGGTGGATCGTCGGGACCAGGTCGCCGAGCGCGTAGATGGCCAAAGCCGCCTCCGGTCAGTAGTCGTGCGCGAGGTCCTTGCCGTAATAGCGGCTTTCGGGCAGATCGCCGTAATAGCCGAAGGCCGGGATCTCGACGTAGCCCGACGAACGGTAGAGGGCGATCGCCTCGGGCTGTTCGGTACCCGTCTCCAGCACGGCCCGGCGGCGTCCGGCGGCGACCGCGGTGCGTTCCAGTTCGGCGAGCATCGCGCGGGCGAAACCGCGGCCGCGCGCGGATTCGACCACGTACATCCGTTTCAGCTCGACGTCGCCGGGCCGGAAGGTCGGCTCGGGACCGTCGTGCGCGCGCCACGCGCCGGACGCCACCGGCACGTCGTCCAGGTAGCCGACCAGGAACAGACCCCGCGGCGGCGCGAACTGCGCGGCGTCCATCGGGGTCTCGTCCTCGGAGCCGTAGCGGCGCACGTATTCCAGCTGCACCTCGGCCATCAGCTTGCCGGCGTCGGGATGGTCGAAGGCGACCACACGGATGTCCACAGTGCTCAGCCTAATGAAGACTCGCTGCCGGCCTCACGGCAATTTACTGCTGCCAGTGCTCCCAACCGCCTTGCTGGGCGTACTCCTCGCCGTCCACAGTGACCCCGGAGCCGGGCATGGTGACCACGCCGATCTTGCGCCAGCCCTCGGGCAGGTCGTCGAACGGCGGGAACGTCGCGACCAGCGCGTGGTCCTCGCCGCCGGTCAGCACCCACTGCAGCGGGTCCGCGCCCAGCGCGCTGCCGACCTCCTTCAGCCGCGTCGAAACCTCCAGCAGCGCGGTCTGCACGTCGAGCCCGACCTCGGACGCGGCGGCCAGGTGCGCGAGGTCGGCGAGCAGGCCGTCGGACACGTCCATCATCGCCGTCGCGCCGGCGAGCGCGGCCTGCGGACCGGCCGCGTACGGCGGTTCCGGGCAGCGCTGCGCGTTCACGACGCCGACCGGCGACCGGAATCCGCGGCGCAGCACCGCGAGCCCCGCCGCGGCCCAGCCGAGCCGTCCGCACACCGCGAGCACGTCGCCGGGGCGCGCGCCCGCGCGGGTCACCGGTTCGCGGTCTTCGAGGTCGCCCAATGCGGTGACGCTGATCACGAGCTGGTCCGCGCTCACGAGGTCGCCGCCGGACACTCCGATGCCTGCGGCGCGCGCCTCGGCCCACATGCCGTCCATGATCTCGGTCACGACCCGCGCCGGGGTGTCCGCCGGGCAGGCGAGGCCGACGACCACCGACGTCGGTTTCGCGCCCATCGCGGCGATGTCGGACAGGTTCACCGCGACCGCCTTGCGCCCGGCCTGCTCCGGGCTCGACCAGTCGAGCCGGAAATGCACGCCGTGGACCAGCACGTCGGTCGTCACGACCACGCGGCCGTCCGGCGCGGCGAGAACCGCCGCGTCGTCGCCGGGGCCCAGCAATGTCGACGCGGGCTGCTCGCGTCCTTCGGTGACCCGCCGGATCAGGCCGAATTCGCCCGTCCCGGCCACCGAGTGCTCGTCCGGTGACACCGGTCACCTCCTGTTTCCCTCGCCTGTGTCGGATCGGCCACCGACAATCGGATCCCCTAGGTTTTTCCCAGGGCTGGCGCTACGTTTCCTACACCGTCTACACCGTTCCTACCTCGACTCGACCGCCACCGACGAAAGGGCACGCCGTGGTCCACGCATACATCCTCATCCAGACCGAGGTCGGCAAGGCCGCCGCGGTGGCTGCGGAGATCGCCGGGGTCCCGGGCGTGACCAGCTCCGAGGACGTCACCGGCCCGTACGACGTGATCGTGCGCGCCGCCGCGGACACAGTGGACCAGCTCGGCCAGCTCGTCGTCGCCCGCGTGCAGAACGTGGAAGGGATCACGCGCACGCTGACCTGCCCGGTCGTCCATCTCTGAGCCGTGGTCCACTGATCCGGTGGCAGACACCGAGACCGGGGCCCCGCCGAAGGTCGTCCTCGTCACCGCGTCGTTGCTCGTGGCCGCGCTGGCAGTCGCGGTCGCGGTCGTCGCGCTGACGAAAAGCTCCTCCGAGCAGGCCGCCCCGAACCAGCCCCTCGCGCTCGTTTCCGTTCCCGCGCCGCAGGCCGGGTCGGCCGACTGCGCGAAACTGACCGCAGGCGTCCCGTCCACGCTGACGTCGAACGGCAAGGAACTGTCGCCGCGCACGCTCGCCGAGCCCGCGCCGAAGGCGACCATCGCGTGGGGCGAACCGGATCCGGTCGTGCTGCGCTGCGGCCTGGAACGCCCGCCGGACCTCACCCGCACCTCGCCGCTGCGCGTGGTCAACACCGTGCAGTGGCTGCAGATCGAGCAGGGCGGTTCGGCCACCTGGTACGCGGTCGACCGGCCGGTCTACGTCGCGCTGACGGTGCCGGCGAGCGCCGGAACGGGTCCGCTGCAGACCATTTCGGACGCGATCGCGGCCAAGCTGCCGGTCAAGCCCCTGACGTTCTAGCCGCGATCCTCTCCAGCGATTCGCCGGTCGTGCGCGGCCCGAGCACCGCCACGTCGATCATCAGCAGCACCATCGCGCCCGCGACCACCGCGAACATCGTCGTCGCGCCCGCCGCGTGCAGGATCGGCAGCAGCACGAACGGCATCGCGGCCGTCGCCAGCCGGGACAGCGCGTAAGCCGAACCGGCCGCGGTGCCGCGCAGCGACGTCGGGAACAGCTCGCCCTGGTAGGTGTGGAACGCGTTGGAGAACACGTTGCTCGCGGCGGTGTAGCAGAACCCGAACACCGCGATCAGCGCGCCGGACGTGGCGTAGCCGAAGGCGAGGCCGAACGCCGCCATCGCCGCCGCGCTCGCGACGATCAGCCACTTGCGTTCCAGCCGTTCGATGATCGGGATGGACAGCGCGGAGCCGATCGGATAGCCGAGGAAGGTGAGCGCGGCGAAGGTCAGCGAGCTGACGAGGCCGAAACCCTTGGCCGCCAGCACAATCGGCACCAGCGAGCCGAAACCGTAGTAGCCGAACGACTGCAGCAGCTGGAACACGTACAGCATCGCGGTGCGGCGGAACCACGGCGGGCGCAGCAGCGCCGACGCGCTCACCGGTTCGGGCGCGGGCGGTTCCGGCTCCGGTTCGGGCAACGGCTGCGGCGCGCTCGCTTCGAGCTTGCGCACGATCTCGTCCGCTTCGCCGATTCTCCCTTGTGCGGCAAGCCAACGCGGCGATTCCGGCAGGGTGAACCGCAGCGCCCACACGATCGCCGCGCCGAGTGCGCCGATCACGAACAGCCAGCGCCAGCCGTCGATACCGAGCGGCGCGTGCCCGACGAGCGCGCGGGCCAGGAAGCCGGCGGCCGGGACGCCGCAGAAGCCGATCGTGTAAGCCCAAGCTGTCGCACGACCGCGGGCGCGGGCGGGCAAGAGGTCGGCGAGATAGGCGTCGGCCACCGGGAGTTCCGCGCCGATGCCGATCCCGGCGATGAAGCGGCAGATCACCAGCATCCACACGTCGGTGCTGAACGCGCCGAGCAGCGTGAACACCGAGTACAGGCCAAGGGTGAGCAGGAAAGCGCGCCGCCTGCCGAGGCGGTCGGCCAGCCTGCCGAGGAACACCGCGCCCACGAACGCGCCGACGAACGCCGACGCCAGCACGTACTTCAGCGTCGTCGGGGTGACGCCGAATTCCTTGGTGAGGACAGTGCTGATGGTCGCGGCGAGGAACAAGTCGTAGAGGTCGAAGAAGGTGGCGATGCCGACCACTGCCACGAAGTACCGGTGCCGCCGGGTGACCGGGAGCCGGTCGAGGCGGGATGCGATCTGCACGTGCTGTTTTCCTTACCGGGCTGGGTGTGTTCGTGGATCATCGTAAGGTCACCGCGTGACAGCTGACGCGGTTGAGGAGTTCGAGCGGCACCGCCCGAAACTGTTCGGGCTGGCGTATCGGATGCTGGGTTCCGCCGAGGAGGCCGAAGACGTCGTCCAGGACACCTTCCTGCGCTGGCATCGGGCCGACGCGGTCGCCTCGCCGTGGGCCTGGCTGGCCAAAGTCGCTACCAACCTGTGTGTGAACCGGTTGACCTCGGCACGTGCGCGCCGGGAGAGCTACGCCGGTTTCTGGCTGCCGGAGCCAGTCCTGACCGCGGGCGGCGCGCTGGGCCCGCTGGACCGCGCCGAGCAGCGTGAGACCGTCTCGCTGGCCTTCCTGGTGCTGCTGGAAAGCCTCAACCCGGTGGAACGCGCGGTGTTCGTCCTGCGCGAAGCCTTCGGCTACAGCCATCGGGAGACGGCCGAGGTCATCGACTCCTCCGAGGCGAACTCCCGGCAGCTGTACGCCCGCGCCCGCAAGCACCTGGCCGAGACCCGTGACAGCTCCGCGCGCCGGACGTCCCCTCGCCGCGACCTGGTGGAGCGCTTCCTGGCCGCCGCGGAGCAGGGTGACCTGCCGGGGCTGGAGAAGGTGCTGGCCGAGGACGTGACCGTGTGGGTGGACGGCGGCGGCAAGGTCGGCGCGGCCCGGCGGCCCGTCTCCGGCCTCGCCAAGGTGGCGCGTTACTTCGCGGGCACGTTCCGCCTCGCCGGTCCGGAGACGAGATTGTCGGCCGCGGAAGTGAACGGCTCGCTCGGGCTGCTGGCCTATATGGGCGAGACGTTGGTGGGTGTGCTGGTGCCGGAGACGTCGGACAGCCGGATCACCGGGGTCCGCATCGTCGCCAACCCGGACAAACTCCGGTCGTTGTCACGTTCGGGAGGCCTGTCCGGTTCTTAAGGGGACGCTCTCTCCCAGAGGAGGACACCCGTGACAACCCGGATCCTGGTGACCGGCGGCACCGGCCGCCTCGGCCGCGCGCTCGTTCCCCGTCTTGCGGCGGACGGTCACGCCGTCCGCGTGCTGAGCCGGAAGCCCTCGACGCAAACCCTCTACGGCGACCTGCTCACCGGCGAAGGCCTCGACGAGGCGGTCGACGGCGTCGAGGCGATCGTCCACTGCGCGACCGGAAACGGCCGCTCGGACCTCGACGGCACCCGCAACCTCGTCCAAGCGGCGGCGCGAGCCGGGCGTCCGCATCTGCTGTACGTGTCCATCGTCGGCGTCGACCGGGTGGCATTGCCTTACTACCGCGCGAAACTGGCCTGCGAGCGGCTCGTGGAAAACTCCGGTCTGCCGTGGACGATCCAGCGGACGACCCAGTTCCACGAACTCGTCGCCTGGATGTGCGCGAGCCAGCGGTGGCTGCCGGTGGTCGTGATGCCTCGCGGGGTCAGCTTCCAAACCGTCGACACCGGCGAGGTGGCCGCGCGCCTGGCCCTGCTGGCCGATGCGCCGCCGTCCGGCCGGGCACCCGACCTGGGCGGGGCCCGAGGTGCGCCCCGCCGCCGACCTGGCCCGCGCTTACCTTCGCTCGCGCGGAGGCCGCCGCCCGGTGGTGTCGCTGCCGATGCCCGGCCTCCGCGGCTACCGCGAAGGGGGACATCTGACCCCGGAGCACGCGGACGGCCGGATCACCTTCGACCAGTTCCTTTCGGCATGAGCGCCCGTGCCTGGCTGCGCGCGGGGTTGGCCTTCATCGCCGTGGCGCAGTTCGCCGTGGGGAACTGGGCGCTGTGGTCGCCGCGCTCGTTCTTCGACATCCCCTGGGTGGGCATGCGCATGCCCTACAACGCGCATCTGATGATGGACTACGGCGCGATGAGCCTGGCCACCTCAGTGGCGCTGGGCGTGAGCTTTTTCGTCACCCGGCGGATCTTGGCGCGCACCGCACTCGCGGTGTACCTGACGTTCGCCGCGCCGCACCTGGTGATCCATATCCAGCTGCTGCACCATCTCACGCCCGGCGAACGCGTGCCGTTGCTGATCGCGCTCGCCGCGGCCGTCGCGATCCCGCTGGCGCTGCTTCCACTGACCGGACGGCTCGAAAAGCAGTAGTTCCGCCGGTCAGCGCAGGCCGGTGCCCCGGGCGAGCGCGGTGTCGATCAGCGTCGACAGCAGCGTCGGGTAGTCCACCCCGGTCACCTCCCACATCTTCGGGTAGGCGGACTTCGTGGTGAAGCCAGGCATCGTGTTGACCTCGTTGATCACCAGGTCGCCCGCCTCGGTGACGAAGAAGTCGACGCGGGCGAGGCCCTGGCAGTCGAGCGCGCGGAACGCCTCGACAGCCATCGCTCGCAGCCGGTCGGAGAGCGCGTCGTCCAGCTTGGCCGGGATGTCCAGCTCGGCGTCCTCGCCGAGGTACTTGGTCTCGAAGTCGTACCAGGCGTCCTCGCCCTCGGCGAGCACCCGGATCTCCGCCGGCAGCGACGCCTCGACGCGGCCGTCCGGGAATTCCAGCACGCCGCATTCGACCTCGCGCCCGCGCACCGCGGCCTCCACGAGCACCTTCGGGTCGGTGCGCCGGGCCAGCTCGATCGCGGCGTCCACTTCGGACCACTCGGCGACCCGGGAGATGCCGACCGAGGAACCGGCGCGCGAGGGCTTCACGAACACCGGCAGGCCAAGGCGTTCGCGGTCCTGTTCGGCCAAAGTGGACTGTCCGCGGCGCAGCGCGGCGTACGTGCCGACCGGCAGCCCTTCCGCGGCGAGCAGTTTCTTCGCGTATTCCTTGTCCATCGCCGCCGCGCTGGCGAACACGCCGGGCCCGACGTACGGGATGTCGGCGAGTTCGAGCAGCCCCTGGATGGTGCCGTCCTCGCCGAAGGCGCCGTGCAGCACCGGGAAGACGACGTCGACGGTGCCGAGCACCTCGGTGGCCTGTCCGGGGTCGACCGTGCGCAGCTCGCGGCTGGTCGGGTCGCCGGCGAGCACGAGCGCGCGGCCGGACTCGACCGACGGCAGCTCGCGGCCCTGGATGCTGAGCTGCTTCGGGTCGCCGGTGCCGAGCACCCAGCCGCCGCCCGGCGTGACGCCGACCGGGAGCACCTCGAAGCGATCCGGATCCAGGTTCGAGATCACACTGCCCGCGGACAGGCACGAGATGGTGTGCTCGCTGCTGCGCCCGCCGAACACGACCGCGACCCGGATCTTTTCAGCACTCATAGCCGGTCACCGTACCGGGTGAGCATGTCCGGCGACGCGCGCCGGGGGTGTCCGCGCTGGTGACCGCGCTTCCAGCGGAGCACCACCCGCCACCCGCCGCCCGCCTCGGCCAAGACCGCCCCAATGCCACATTGGGTGCATCTGACGCACCCAATGTGGCGTTGGTTGCGTCCCACGCACCCAATGATGCTCCTATGGTGTGTCAAGGGGTGAGGTGGTGGATTGCGGCGAGGTCTGCTGT